>NZ_DATBTU010000032.1:0-69642 GCF_036559085.1 Amnibacterium sp. | reverse complement strand
CACGCTCACGCCCGCCAGCGCGGCCAGCTCCTCCCTCCGCAGCCCCGGCGCCCGGCGCCCCGGCCCGGCGGGGAGGCCCGCCTCCTCCGGTCGCATGCGGTCGCGCCAGGTGCGCAGCACGTCGGCGAACTCGTCCATGACCCCATCGTCCCGCGGGCGGATCGGTCGCAGGTGGTACCAGCGGTGCATAGGGACCGCCATCGCCGTCGGGGGACGGTGGAGGCATGACAACGACACTCATCACCGGCGGGAACAAGGGCCTCGGCCTCGAGACCGCCCGCCGCCTCATCCAGGCCGGGCACACGGTGTACGCCGGCATGCGCGACCTCGCCTCCGGCGACGCCGTCCGGGCCCTCGGCGCTCACGCCGTTCAGCTCGACGTCACCGACCAGGCGTCGGTGGACGCGGCCCTCGCCCGGCTGCCGGAGCTGGACGTGCTCGTCAACAACGCCGGCATCATCGGCGGTGCCCGCACGGTGGCCGAGCTGAACGCCGAGGTGATGCTGAGGACCTTCGACACGAACGTGTTCGGCATCGTGCGCGTCACGCAGGCGGCGCTGCCGCTGCTGCGCCGCTCCCCGAACCCCGTGATCGTCAACGTCGCATCCGGCGTGGGCTGGCCGCGGTACCTGCTGGACCCGTCCCACGACGAGTTCCCCATCACGGCCGTGCCCTACGCCTCGTCGAAGGCGGCGGTCATCACGCTGACGGTGCAGTACGCGAAGGACCTCCCGGAGATGCGCGTCAACGCCACCGACCCCGGCTACACCGCGACCGACCTCAACCGGCACATCGGCCACCAGACCGTGACCGAGGGCACCGACGCCACCGTCGCGCTGGCGATGGTCGATCGATCCGGCCCGACGGGCGAGTTCCACGACCGGACCGGTCGCATCGCGTACTGAGCCGCGCCCGCGTCCCTGTTCGTAGCGCGGCGGAACGTGGCGCCGAGGGCGTGGTGTCGGCACCGCACGTGGAGCGATGGTGCCGGTGCGCGGCCGCCCTCATCGCCGTGATCCTGTGCGGTCTTCGAGGAGGACCGGGCCTCGACGGTGGAGGGGAGCGTGCCGGCAGAGCCCTCCCTTCGAACCGTCTCAGATCCCGGTCCGTACGGTGCTGCACATGGCGCTGTCGAGACGGGAACTGCTCGCCCTACCGGCCGCGATCGCGGTCGCCGGACTTGCGGGCTGCGCGACGGTCGGAGGACGGCCGGCTGCGCCGGCCCAGACCGGGACCACGCAGGGGTCCGCTTCGACGCGAACGCCTACGCCGACGCCGACGCCGAGGTTCGACAAGACGTTGTACTCGATCGACGATCCATCGAGCGTCTGGGTGGTCGTGGACAAGCGTCGGCCGCTGCATCCGATCACGTACGTCCCGTCGGATCTCGTCGCCCCGAAGGTGCTCCACACGAATCCGCCCCTGCTGCGACGGGAGGCAGCGGCCGCCGTCGAACACATGTTCGCCGCCGCGAAGGCCGAGGGCGTCACCCTCGTCTCCACGAGCACCTACCGCTCGTACGTCAGCCAGAAGAAGATCCTCTCGCAGGACACGGCGCAGAGCGGCGCAGCGTACGCGAACACCATCGACATGCGGCCCGGCTACAGCGAGCACCAGACCGGCTGGGCGATCGACATCGGCTCCTCGACGAGGCCCGAGGTCGACTTCGACGCCAAGATGGCGACCACTCCGGAGGGCAGATGGCTCGCCGCGAACGCCTGGCGCCACGGGTTCACCCTCAGCTATCCGAAGAACCGTGAGTCGCTCACCGGAATCCTGTTCGAGCCATGGCACTTCCGGTATGTCGGCGCTTCCCTCGCCTCCGAGCTGCATCGGACGGGCACCGAGACCCTCCAGGAGTTCTTCGGGCTGCCCTCGTCGCCCACGTACGGATGACGCTCGCCCGAGACGCGCGTCGCTCAGCCCCCGGTGCGAACCGGAGCAGGGCAGTCGAGTCGGATCAGGAGCGCCGGCTTGAGGGGGGTCCTGACCGACCAGGTGTCCTTCACCGGCGTGACCGACACATGCGTGGGCATCCTTCGAAGGAAGGCCGCTGCTTCGCCGGCCTGAGTCCTATCTCAGATCGTGAGGGGCAGGCTCGCACGCGACATGTCTGCACCGAGGACCCCGTTCGTCGCCTGGCGGGTCGCTCCCGCAGAGCTCAGCTCCGCTGAGTTCGGGGCCGCCGGCCTGCTCGGTGGCCTGGCCGCGGCGACCGTCGCGGTCGGCAAGGTGCTCCCTCACGTGGGCGTCCTGGAGCTGCTCGCCACCATCCCGTTCGCTGTGCTGGCCGTGCAGCATCGCGCTCGCGCCGTGGTCACGGGAGCGATCGCCGGTGCCACCGTCGCGCTGCTGCTCGTCGGCCTCGGCGGGCTCCTCACCGTGTGCGGGTGCGCGCTCATCGGTGGCGCCGTCGGTTGGGTGAAGGCCCGCAGGCGCGGTGGTTGGACGGTGCTGGGCTGCGCACTGGTCCTGGGCCCGCTCGTCGGCATCGCAGCAGACGCGGTGCTGGTTCTGTTCGCGCCGCTGCGCGAGCTCGCCCTGGGCAGCGTCACGCACCTGGCGGCCGGTGTCACGGTCGCGCTCCACGGGATCCCCGTGCTGAGCCCTGCGGCCGAGTACCTGCGCGGCGTGATCGATCTGCTCGTGGGCACCTGGTGGGTCTGGGTCCCGGTCGCGGCGACGATCGCCGCGGTCGGCGGGATGCTGGTGACCTGGCGGCTCCTGATCGCGGCGGTCGCGCGTCTCGCCCCGGATCGCGCCGACGGGATCGGGGGGCGGACGCGTGAGGCGGAGTGGCCGCCGCCCGCGCCGCTGCCGGTGTCGCTGAACGCGATCGAGGTCCACTACCCGTCGGCGTCGGCGCCGGCGTTGGCGATCGAGCGCCTGGACATCAGCCCGGGATCCTTCGTCGTCGTGACGGGGGCGAACGGATCCGGGAAGTCGACCCTGCTGCACGCCCTGGCAGGTGCGCCGGTGACCCGAGGACGGGTCGAACGCCCGGGCCCGATAGGGCTTGGTCGGGTCGGCGGAACGGCATTGGTGCTGCAGCGCCCGGAGACCCAGGTGCTCGGCATGACGGTGACGGAAGACCTCGCCTGGGGCCTCCCGGACGGCCACCCGCTCGATGTTCCAGCGGCACTGGCGGAGGTCGGGCTGTCGGGGTTGGAGCACCGTTCCACCTCGGCCCTCTCAGGTGGCCAGCTGCAGCGACTCGCGATCGCTGCGGCGATCGTCCGACGGCCGGCGCTGCTCCTGTCCGACGAGTCGACGGCCATGGTCGACAGCGCGGGACGGGACGGCATCATCGGTCTGCTGGCAGGGCTTCCGCGGCGGCACGGCATCACCGTCGTCCACGTGACCCATTTCGAAGCGGAAGCGCGGCAGGCGGACCGGCACATCGTGCTCGCTGCCGGCCGTGTCGTGCGGGACGCCCCGCCGGCTGCTCCCGATCGCCCGACTCGACCGGTCGAGCGCGGGCCGGCCCCGCAGCCCGATTCACCGGCGGTCCTCGAGGCCAGAGACCTCAGCTACACCTACGCCCCCGGAACCCCCTGGGCGCATCGTGCGCTGCGGAACGTCTCGATGGAGGTCGCCGCCGGCGAGGGGGTCCGGGTCGAGGGCGGCAACGGCAGCGGCAAGAGCACCCTCGCCTGGCTGCTGGCCGGCCTGCTCGTCCCGTCGTCCGGTACCTGCACACTCGACGGCCGTCCGGTCGACCAGCAGGTGGGCGCGGTGAGCATCGCGTTCCAGCACTCGCGGCTCCAGGTCCAGCGTCCGACGGTCGACGCGGAGATCGCCTCCGCCGCCGCGCGGGGCTTCGCGTCCGAGGCCGAGCGGGTCGAGTTCGCCCAGCGGGCTCTGGCGCTCGTCGATCTCGACCCAGCACTCGCCCGGCGTCCGGTCGACGCCCTGAGCGGTGGCCAGCTGAAGCGCGTCGCGCTCGCCGGCATCCTCGTCCGCAGGCCGCGAGCGCTGATCCTCGACGAGCCCTTCGCGGGCCTCGATCCCGCCAGCCGGGACGCTCTCGTCGAGACCCTGCTGCGCATCCGCGAAGCCCAGGCGATGGCGATCGTGTTGATCACGCACGACGTCGTCGGCGCGGACCGGCTGTGCCCCCGGGTGATCTCACTCCGACAGGGCATCCTGCGGTGAGGCGCCGATCCGCCGACTGGGGCGACCTCCTGCTGCGCACGCTTCCGCGCCGAACACCCTTGCATCGGATGTGGGCCGGCACGAAGGTCGTCGTGCTGCTGGTCATCACGGTCACCTGCCTCGCCCTGCCGGGCTGGGGCGCCGTCGCAGCCCTCACGGTGGTCCTCGTCGCGTCGGCCGCGGCGGCACGCATCCCACCCTCGGTGGTGCCCGTCCCACCGCTCTGGTTCTGGTTGCTCCTGGCGGTCGGCGCGGCGGTGTCGCTGCTCGGTGCAGGGCTCGGCCTCTACGTCCAAGCGCTCGCGATCTCGTTCGGCGTGCTCGGCCTCGGCCTCATGCTCGGCTGGACGACGCCCGTCGATGAGATCCCGCCGGCCCTCGCCGTCATCGGCCGACCACTGAGCCGCCTCGGCCTGCCCGTCGACACATGGGCGGCCGCCGTGGGGATCAGCCTGCGCACCCTGCCCCTCCTCCTCGATGAGATCCGGATCATCGCTGCCGTGCAGCGGGTGCGGCGGCCGCCGTCCGATCGCGGGATCCGGGCGGCGCGAAGGGCTCTCCGCGACTGGGCCGACCTGGGGGTGACGCTGCTGGCCGTCTCTGTGCGCCGCGCAGCGGAGATCGGCACGGCGACGGCCGCCCGCGGGGGGAGGCCGGTCCTGGCCCGGGTGCCGGTGCGCCTCGGCGCGCCGGACGCGGCAGCACTCACGGCCGTGATCCTGGTGTGCGGTCTCGCCGCCCTGCTGCCCTGAGCACCGTCCTCCCGAGGGAGTCTCGGGAGCGGATCGGCGGCGCCATGCTGGTCCGCGGTGGGAAGGGCCACCCGAGGACTCCGCTCAGCGATCGCTGAGGGCTCGATACGAAGGCCGCCACCCCGACGGCGCGGCCGGCTTCCATCCGCCCGGCGTCATAGTGGCTCTGGAGGATCCTCCGACCTCGGTCTCAGGCCTGCGTCGGAGAGTGACGAGCCGAAGGGGGAGGGCGCATGCGGATACCGACGTGGTGGAACGCGATCGACCGGGAGAGCCGGCACTGGATCGCCGAGCATCTGGGGGAGGTGCTGCCGGTCGACGTCGCGGACAGCGTCGACGCGGCGGGAGGACGGCTGCGCGAGACGCGCTTCCTCGACGCGGACCGGGCCGCCTTCCGGCTGCAGCAGCGGGATGTCCGAGGAATCCTCGCGTCCATGACCGGCCGCTGAGCAGGCGCCGCCGCCCGAGGAAGGGCCATCGCCTCTCTCTCCGCCATTTCTTGCTCATCCGGCGTCTAGCGTCGCCGTACCGGTCGTGCTCCGTGCCGACCCGCTCGAAAGGAGCTCGAGTGTCTCCTGTCGTGGCCGCATTCCGGAGTCGTCCAGGTCGGGCGCCGGTCGCCCGGGGCGCCCTGACCGTCGCCGTCGGACGGGGCGCGCGGTTCGTCACGAGGCTCCGCGGGGGCGGCACCGCGCTTCCCGGCCTGATCGTGGAGAAGCTGGACCCCGGCTTCGTGAGCCGAGCCCTCGGAGCGCTCCCGCTCGGCGTGGTGGTCGTCTCCGGGACCAACGGGAAGACGACGACCACGCGCCTCGTCGCCGAGCTGCTCCGAGGCCAGGGCCTCGCCGTCTTCACCAACCCGAGCGGCAGCAACTACTCCCGCGGGGTGGCTTCCGCGCTGCTCGGTCAGGTCGACTCCCGCGGCCGGCTTCGAGCCGACGTCGCGGTCCTGGAGCTGGACGAGGCCCACGGCGTCCGGTTCGCCGAGCAGGTGCCGCCGCGGTTCGCGCTGCTGCTGAACGTGTTCCGCGACCAGCTCGACCGATTCGGTGAGATCGACAGCACGGCCAGGATGCTCGGCGCGATCGCGGGGCGCACCACCGGGGCGGTGGTGCTCAACCGGGAGGACCGGCGCGTCGCGGCGATCGCCGGCGCCCTGCGCGACACCCCGGTCCGCTACTTCGGGACCGCGGACGCCCTCGTCGATCGCTTCCCGGGCGATGACGAGCTCCACACCGCCGGCGGCCGGCTCGACCGGAGCGACATCGCTGCGGATGTGGTGCTGACCGCCATCGAGGGCGCCGCCGCGACCTTCGAGTTCGACGGCCGATCGAGGACGGTCGACCTCCGCCTGACCGGCGGCTACAACATGCTGAACGCCGCGGCAGCCATCGCCCTGGTCCGAGCGGTGCTCGGCGAAGCCGTCGATGAGGCCGCCCTGCTGCGGACCCTCTCCACCGTCACGCCCGCATTCGGGAGGGGCGAGACGGTCGAGGTGGGGGGCACGATCGTCGAGCTCGTGCTGGTGAAGAACCCCATCGGCTTCCGGCTCGCGCTCGAGTCCTACGCGCCGGAGGGCTGCACGACCATGATCGCGATCAACGACCACGACAACGACAGCCGCGACGTGTCGTGGCTCTGGGACGTGGACTTCTCTCCGCTCCGCGGGACGGGGGTGGCCGTGGTCACCGGGACGCGGGCCGCCGAGATGGCCCTCCGGCTCCGCTACGACGACATCGAGCCTCCGCAGATCGTCGGAGACCCGGGCGAGGCGCTCGATCACCTCGTGGCGACCTCCGAGGGGCGGCCGATCAGGGCGTTCTGCACGTACACGGCCATGCTGCAGCTCCGCCGTCACCTGGCGACGGTCGCCACCCTCGACGGGATCGACCGGTGACCGATCCCGTCCGGATCGCGCACCTGTACGCGCGGGAGATGAACATCTACGGCGACCACGGGAACGTGCTCGCCCTCGCCCAGCGGCTCCGCTGGCGTGGCTACGAGGCGGAGGTCGTCGAGGTGAACCGCGGGGACGCTCTCCCCGACCGGCTCGACCTCGTGGTCGGTGGTGGGGGGCAGGACAGCGGCCAGGACCTCGTCGAATCCGACCTGCTGTCACGCGGCACCGATCTCCGCGCGATGGCCGACGACGGGGTGCCGATGCTGGTCGTCTGCGGCCTGTACCAGCTGTTCGGCCACGCGTTCCGCACCAGCGACGGCCGTGTGCTCAGGGGCGTCGGAGTCCTCGACCTCGAGACGACGGCCGGGTCGGGGCGCCTGATCGGCAACGTCGTCGCCCACAGCGGGGCCTTCGGCGACCTGATCGGCTACGAGAACCACAGCGGGCGCACGACCCTCGGCACCGACGCTCAGCCGCTCGCCCGAGTCGGCCGCGGGATGGGCAACAACGGCACGGACCACACCGAGGGGGCGCGGAGCAGGAACGTCTTCGGCACCTACCTGCACGGCGCCCTGCTCCCGAAGAACCCCGCGCTCGCCGATCATCTGATCGGGCTCGCGCTCGAACGGCGACACGGAGCCGTGCAGCTCAGACCCCTGGACGATCGCGTGACCGAGCAGGCTCGACGTGTCGCAGCCGGTCGTCCGAGGTGACGCAGTGGCTCAGCGACCGGTGTCTTCGAGTACCCGAGGATTCGAGGATTCGGTCATGAGCTCCGCGGAGCGCTCGACTGCGCGGTCGAAGCTCGGGACGCGCCGGCGGCGCTCGGGCCGGTTCGGCACGACACTCCGCTCCGATGCAGCGCGAGCGGCCGGGAACGGAGCGGCGAAGCGGATGGTGAGCGGCACGCCGTAGTCGGGCTTGATGATGCGGAACATCGCGGCTCCTTCGCCGGCCTATCAGACGTGCCCTGGGCGAGTGCCCTGATCCCTCAGATCCTCGCCGCCACCGGCCGCCCGCTGTCGACGACACGCGGCGACGCGACCGGGCGAACGGGTCGGTCAGGGCGATCGACGTCTTCGGGGGCGCCGTCATCCGACCGGCAGGCCCACGCGATCCCTCTCCAACGCCGCGCGCAAGGCGGAGAGCGCTTTCCCGGTCGCCCCGATCCCGATCGGGCCGAGCACGGAGGTGAGCAGATCCGCGAGGCGATCTCGGAAGGTGCCCTCGGCTTGGGCCACGAGGTGCGAGCCGGCCTCCGTCAGGCTGACGAGCGATGAGCGGCCGTCGGCCGGGTTGGGGCGCCGAGCGATCCAGCCGCGGAGCTCCAATCGATCGACCCCCTTGCTGATCGCCCCGATTCCTGCCGCGAAGTTCGCGGCGACCTCGGCGACCCGCGAGTCGGGGTGGTCTCGGAAGTAGCGCAGGAGCTCGAACTGGCTCATCGCGAGCCCGTGCTCCGTGCGGAGGCTCTCGCCGAGCGCGTTGTAGAGGCGGGTCTCGCAGCGTACGAGGTCGTCGAAGAGCTGCACGATCGGCTCGGTCGCCTCGTCGTATGCCATGGCATACAGTCTACGAGATGCATGCCACGGCATGCAAAAGGCCGAGAGGAGAACGATGACGATCGAGCAACGACGAGCGCTGGACGACCGGCTGCGAGCGGCGCCCCAGGCGAGCGGCCCCACGTCGGTCGACCAGATGCGCGCAGGATTCGCCCGCTTCATGGCCCGGTTCCCCGTGCCCTCAGGGGTCGTCCGGACGGCGACGGAGCTCGGCGGGCGACCGGCGGTGCTCGTCGAGCCGCTCGATGGAGCACGCTCGGGCACCATCCTCTACTTCCACGGCGGCTCGTTCTCGCTCGGGTCCCCGGAGACCGCCATGGCGCTGACGGCGCACCTGGTCGAGCGGACGGGGGTGCGGGCCGTCTCCCTCGACTACCGGCTCGCGCCGGAGCACCCGTTCCCGGCCGGCTTGGACGACTGCCTCGCGGCGTACCGGGACCTGCTCGTCCAGGGCATCGCGCCGGAGACGATCCTGATCGCGGGGGATTCGGCCGGCGGCGGACTGGCGGTCACCACGGCGCTCGCCGCGAAGGGGGACGGGCTTCCCCTCCCGGCTGGGATCGTGGCGTTCTCACCGGGGCTCGATCACACGCGCACCGGGGACTCCATGACGACGAAGGAGGGGATCGACCCGCTCTTCACCCGTGAGGGGATGGCTCGCACGGGGCAGATGTACCTCGACGGCCAGGACCCTGCCCAGCCCCTCCTGGCGCCGGCTGTGCTCGCCGACCTGACCGGGTTCCCGCCGATCCTGCTGCAGGTCGGGACCAACGAGCTGCTCCTCGACGACTCGGTGCGCCTCGCGGATCGCGCTCGGGACGCGGGGGTCGACGTCGTCCTCGATGTCGTCGCCGACGTGCCGCACGTGTACCCCGCCTTCATCGGGATGCTCGACGAGGCCGACGACGCCGTGGACCGCGCCGCCCTCTTCATCTCCCAGCGACTCCGTGCCCGCGGATCGAAGCGTGCAGCATGAGGGTTCGGCCGTCGGTGCCGGGAGCTCCCGTGGAGTGCGTCAGAATCCATCTGTCCTGAGCGAAGGAGATCGGCGGATGGCGAGCAGCCCCTCGAGTTGGAACGACCAGGTGATCGCGGAGTTCCGTGCGAACAACGGCACGGTGCAACGGTTCGGGCGCGACCTCGTGCTCATCCACCACATCGGTGCGAAGAGCGGCGAGCAGCGGATCGCACCCGCGCGGGCCGTCCGTGATGGCGCGGATGCCTGGCTCGTCGCGGCCTCGAAGGCCGGCGCGCCCGACAACCCCGCCTGGTACCACAACCTCGTCGCCCACCCCGATGTGCAGATCGAGACGCCTGACGACGGCATGGTGCCCGTGCGCGCGGAGGTCCTGCAGGGCGGCGAGCGCGACGAGGCCTGGGAGCGCTTCAAGGAGGCCGCCCCGGGCTTCCGGGACTACGAGCAGAAGACCACCCGCACGATCCCGGTCGTCCGGTTCCACCGCAGGACCGACGAGGCCTGACGCCCGCGGTGACCGCGTCGGCGCTCCGTGGGCCGGCGCTCGTCCGTCGGTGGCGTCAGGCGCCGCCGAGGGTGACGATCGCGTCCGTGGCGAAGCCGGCGAAGAGCCCGGCGAGCACGCCGTAGGCGACCAGGTCGCTGCGGTGCGCCCGGGCGACGATGCCGAGCAGCTGGATGATCACGTAGAGGATCGATCCGGCCGCCAGCGAGAGGAACAGCACGCTGAGCACCGGGGTGGCGTAGGCCCAGCCGATCGCGGTGCCGATGAACGTGGGCGTGCCGGCGATGGCGCCGAGCAGGAGCAGGAAGCCCCATGAGGGTCGCTGCGCGTCGGCGGCGAGCGGCGCGACGATGCCGAACCCCTCGGTGGCGTTGTGCAGCGCGAACCCGATCACGAGCACCGCGGCGAGGCCGAGCGCGCCGGATGCGGCCGACTGCCCGATCGCCAGGCCCTCGGCGAGGTTGTGCACGCCGATCCCGACCGCGACGAGCGTGGCCAGCGACCTGCTCGAGGTGACGCCGGCCCCCGCGGCCGCCCGGCGGCGGCTGAGGAACCGTTCGTAGGCGACGACGGACAGCAGCCCGGTGCTGATGCCGAGGACGAAGAGCACGCTCAACCCGGCGAGCGCACCGCCGCCCGCACCGTTCGTCAGCTCGGCCTCGATCGGCGCCCACGCCGCGGACAGGACGTCCCAGACCAGGAAGAGCAGCACCCCCACCGCTGCTGCGCAGAGCACGACCCGCGCCGCCTCGGCCGGAGCCTTGAGCCGTCCGATCGGCAGGCCGAGCACGATCGTGCCGCCCGCGACCGCGCCGAGCGCGAGGGTGGTGCCGAAGTTCATATCCGAGGTCTCCTGAGGTGAGGTAAGCCTTACCTCAGGGTACCGACCGGCCGTCGGGGCTGCGCTCCTATGCTGAAGCGCGCACCGCCGCGCCCCTCGGCCGAAGGAGAAGGTCCGTGTCCGAACTCGATCTGAGCCAGCCGTTGACCCCGCCCGAGGGCGAGGCGCCCGACGCGGTGGTGCTCGCGGCACCGGCGGCGGTGCCCGAGGTGCAGCCCGAGCAGGCCGTCGGCCTCGTGGCCGTGCCGGCGGAGAAGCGGACCGAGCTGGCGAAGCGGGGGCAGGAGTTCGTCGCCTCCTTGGCGGCCGAGCAGCCGCAGAGCCCCGCCTTCGCGAAGAAGGTGGACGACCTCGTCCGGATGGGCGCGGAGGAGATCCGCGCCTCCGCGCAGGTGAGCAACCGGATGCTGGAGCGCCCGTCGAGCTCCCTCGCCGCAGCGCAGGGCCGTGGGCCGGCGGGCGATCCGCAGGTCCGCGTCGCCCGGACACTGCAGGACCTGCGCGTGACGATCACCGAGCTCGATCCGGCTCGGGCCGATCTCACCGGCGTGCGCAAGCTGGTCGGCATGATCCCCGGCGGGAAGAAGCTCGCGCACTACTTCCAGCGCTACCAGTCCGCCCAGACGCAGCTGAACGCGATCATCGACGCCCTCACGTCCGGGCAGGACGAGCTCCGCCGCGACAACGCCGCCATCGAGCAGGAGCGGGCGAACCTCTGGGCGACGATGGGCCGGCTCGCGGAGTACACCAGCCTGGCGACGGCCCTCGACGACGCGCTCGCCGAGCGGATCGCGCAGGTGCGGACGACGGATCCACGGGCCGCCGACGTGCTCACGTCCGACGCGCTGTTCCCCATCCGTCAGCGCCGCCAGGACCTCGTCACCCAGATCGCGGTGTCCGTGCAGGGCTACCTGGCCCTCGACATGATCCGGAAGAACAACCTCGAGCTGATCAAGGGCGTCGAGCGGGCGCAGACGACCACGGTGTCGGCGCTGCGGACCGCGGTCGTCGTGGCGCAGGCGCTCGGCAACCAGCGCCTCGTGCTCGATCAGATCAACGCCCTGAACGACGCGACGAGCTCGATGATCGGCCGCACCAGCGAGCTGCTGAAGCAGCAGTCGGCGGGGGTCCAGGAGCAGTCCTCGACGTCCGGGATCAGCGTCGAGACGCTGCAGCACGCGTTCGACGACGTGTTCGCGACGATGGACGCGATCGACGCCTACAAGGCGAAGGCCGTCGAGAACATGGCCCAGACGGTCTCCGCGCTCGAGGCGCAGGTCGCCCGGTCGCAGCAGTACCTGGAGCGGTCGCACGCGTCGGAGCACCCGGGCGGCACGTCGGCCTGAGGCCGCTCAGCCGTCCAGGTCGAGGCTGGAGATCGCGAACCGGTCGGCCAGGAAGCGCCCGTTCACGAGCAGCGCGTCGGCGTCGTCGGCGATCGCTGCGTCGCGCATCCGGCCGGCGGCGGTCTCGAGGTCGGCGAGCTGCGCGAGCAGCGCGTCGGCGGCGGTGCGGCCGTTCGACAGGCGGTGGGTGGCCGCCCAGTCCGCCGGCAGGGCCGCGTAGGCGCGCAGCGTCTCGGGGAGGTAGATCGTCGCGGTGCGCCGAACGAGCACCTCCTGCTCGGGGCGGTCGGCGACGCGGGGGAGGGTGTCGAGCAGCAGCCCGACGATCCGCTGCACGGCCTGGACCGCGGCGTCCGGCAGGCGGCCGGAGACCCGGGCGGGCAGGGTCCGCAGGGCGGCGGCGACGTCCTGGTCGGGCACCACGAGATCGGCGCCGGCCGGCTGGAGCCCGAGCTCGGCGAGCGCGGTGGATGCGGCGGAGGCGTCGCCCGCCGCGTCGGCGGCGAGGGCCGCCACCTGTCCGCTGATGGCGGTGAGCCACTCGCCGACCGTCAGGGCCTTCCGGGCGATCACGACGCCGCCGACCACGCGGGCGGACTCGGCGGCCAGGCCCGGTCCCTGGCGCGTGATGGTCATCGCCGTGTCGCCGCGGCTGACGCGCAGCGACGAGACGCGGCCGGGCCTCCCCGCGAGCCGGTCGCCGAGCGACCGGTCGCGCACGACCTCCACCGCATCCGTCCTCGTCGGGAGCGCTTCCCGGATGCGGTCCGCCAGCCGCTCCAGCAGCTCCTGCGGGTCGCCGCTGGGATCGATCGGGCCGAGCGAGCTCATCGACCGGCGTCCGTGAGCGGCAGCACGAGGCTCGGCGTCGCGATCACGTGGTCGTCGCGCAGCGGCCGCACGGCGGTCCCGATCGCGAAGAACTCGGTCGTGTGGCCGCCCCAGCGGTGCGGCAGGGACAGCAGCTGCACGCCGACGATCCCCTCCGCTGCGAGGTACTCGGCCTCCGTCTGCATCCGCCCCATCGCGAGCTCCCGGGCGTCGTACAACGCCTCCGTGAACTGCGGGATCTCCACGTTGGCGCCGATGTTGCTCATCGTCGAGAGGATGCCCTGGTGGGCGATGTGGTAGACGCAGCTGCCCATCACCAGGCCCAGCGGGGCGTACCCCGCCTGGATCAGCGTCCAGAAGTCCTGCCCCGAGAGGTCGGAGGTGAAGGGCAGGCCGCGGCTGTTGCGCCACGTGCCGGTCGGCGGCGCCTCGTCCGCGACGACGGCGGTGCCGATCGCGACGAACTCGGCCAGATCGTTGCCGTACTCCTTGAACTCGATCTCGAGGCGGACGCCCACGATGCCGTCCGCGCCGAGCTGATCCGCCTCGGCCTCCATGCGGGTCATCGCGAGCTCGCGGGCGTGGTACATCGCCTGGCTGAGCTTGTCGAGCTCCATGTTCTTGCTCCAGCGCCCCACCTGCAGACCGACGTGGTACACGCTCGAGCCGAGCACGAGGCCCACCGGCCGGAACCCCGCCTGACGCACGAGCAGGAACTCGTTCACCGAGAGGTCGGATGTGAACAGGCGCCGGCCCTCGGCGAGACGCTTGCTCGCATCCCCGGGGAGGGTGACCTGCGACAGGTCCCCGGGCGGCGGGGGAGGCGTGTAGTCGCTCATCTGGCTCGTTCCTTCGGTGCTGGGTCGTGGTGCGCGGCGTCGCTCAGAAGCGGCGGAGGTCGGCCATGGACATGATCGGGACGACGCGGGAGGCGCTGGGGAGCTCGCCGCGGCGGAACGGCCTGGTGGGCCCGGGAACCAGGACCGTGCCCTCGACGGCGGCCTCCACGTGGACGTCGCTCTCGTTCTGACCGCACGGCGTCTCGAACTCGCGCACGTGCATCCCCTTGATCACGAGGTCGCCGCCGCTGCGGGCCGCGCGGGCGCTGATCACCACCCGGGCGTCGTGCCGGGCGGTCTGGAGCAGCGCGGTGAGCCCGTCGACCTCCTGGTTCGACCAGCTGATCCGCTGCTGCTTCATCTGGTAGTCCTCGTGCTTCGTCGCGACCGCCATGCCGAAGACCATGCGCGCCGGCACCCGGCCCGAGAGGATCGCGGCGGCGCAGTCCTCGGCCGACAGGCCGGCCGACCAGACGGCGCCGGATGCGTCCCGCGCGGGTGCGAGCGCAGGGTCCACCGCGCGCACGGCGGTGCCGAGCGCCGCGAACTCCCACGCGCCCGAACCGAGGTGGGACCGCGTGACGTGCACGTCGACGACGCCGTCGGCGCCGAGCGCCTGCGCCTCGGCGAGCATCCGGTCGCGCGCGCCGTGCCAGCCGGCGTCGAACGCCTGCACGTAGGGCCCGAACCCGGCGGCGGAGCCACGACGTGCGGTCGAGTGGACGGGCGAGACGGCGCCGAACATGCGCTGGGCGCCCCAGCCGCCCATGCCGCCGTACCAGCCGCAGCCGTTGTTCGACCAGCCCAGGTGCATGACGAGGCAGCCGAAGACCTCGCCGACGGGGGCGAGACCGGCGCTGCGTGCCGCAGCCGCGGCCGGCGCGGAGAAGAGCGACGACGCCGTGCCGCTCCGCCGCTGCCGCTCGACCCGATCGTGCGCGGCAGGCGGCAGGCCGCCGACCCAATCACTCATCGAATCAGCCGCCGATCGGTCGAGGTGCGCTCAGCCCATTCTCACCCCGGCGCCGGTCACGGGCGCGACGGAACCGTGCGATGTCATCCCCGTCGTGCGATGCGACGGGTGAGCGTCGTGGGCAGCGTGGACGGCGAGCGAACCACGCGACGAGGGAGCGAAGCCATGTGCCGTTGGATGGGTTGGATCGGGCAGCCGGTGCTGATCGAGGAGCTGGTGTTCAAGACGCAGCACGGGATCGTCGACCAGAGCCTCCACTCGAAGCTCGGAGCCGAGACCACGAACGGGGACGGCTTCGGCCTCGGCTGGTACGGCACCGGCGAGGGCCCGGGGCTGTACCGCAGCATCTCGCCGGCGTGGTCGGACCCGAACCTCCGGGAGCTCGCCGCGCATGTGCAGTCACCGCTGTTCCTGGCCCACGTGCGGGCGGCGATCGGCTCGCCCGTGCAGGAGACGAACTGCCACCCGTTCCGGAAGGACGACTGGCTGCTCGTCCACAACGGGTACGTCGCCGACATGCACCTGATCCGGCGCGACCTGATGATGGCGATCGATCCGGACCACTTCGCGGACGTGCAGGGATCGACTGACACCGAGGTGCTGTTCTACCTCGCGCTGACGAACGGCCTCATGGAGGATCCGATCGCCGCGATGGAGCGCACGATCGGGTTCATCGAGGCCACCGGACGCCGGCACGGCAGGACCGGGATGGTGCAGGGGACCTTCGGCATCTCGAACGGCGAGGACCTCTGGGGCATCCGCTACGCGACGGAAGGTGCGGCGCGCAGCCTCTTCATCTCGACGGACGCGGACGCGATGCAGCGCCTCTACCCCGACAACGCGCGGGTGACGCTGCTGAAGCCGGGCGACCGGCTGATCGTCTCCGAGCCCGTCGCCGATCTCCCCGGAGCCTGGGAGGAGATCCCCGCGCACAGCGCGGTCGTCGTGCACCGCGGCGGAGAGCTCGACCACATGCCCTTCGAGCCGCTGGACGTCGCCGTCGCTGCGTGAGCCGCGAGTACGACCACAAGCCCTGAGCAGTTCGTCAGTTGCCCCTTCTGGCCCTGGAGCGCGCACTTCAAGGGCGAGCAGTGGCGACTCGCGCGTTCGGGACGCTCACCAGGGCGACGCCCGCCTCCGAGGAGGCTCGGATGGGGGCTGGGTTAGCGTGCTTCGGCGGAGTCCTGGGGAGCCCTCCGTCGTGCTGCCGGCCTGTGCCGGCTCTCGTTGCGTGGGCTCGTCGGGTCGAAGCCGCAGCCGACGAGAAGCAAGGGGAACGTGTGACCGACGTCGCATCACAGGAATCCGACCGCGGGGACGACCGTCCCGTGCTCACCGACCGGCAGGGGCACCCGGTCTCCGACAACCAGAACCAGAAGACGATCGGCGCGCGGGGGCCGGCGACCCTCGAGAACTACCACTTCCTCGAGAAGATCAGCCACTTCGACCGCGAGCGGATCCCGGAGCGCGTGGTGCACGCGCGCGGCGCCGTCGCGTTCGGCTGGTTCGAGGCGACCGGCATGGTCGGCGACGAGCCCATCGCGAAGTACACCCGAGCCAAGCTCTTCCAGGAGGCGGGCAAGCGCACGGACGTCGCCATCCGCTTCTCCTCGGTCATCGGCGGCCGCGACTCCTCCGAGGCGGCGCGCGACCCGCGCGGCTTCGCAGTGAAGTTCTACAGCGAGGACGGCAACTGGGACCTCGTCGGCAACAACCTCGCGGTCTTCTTCATCCGCGACGCGATCAAGTTCCCGGATGTCATCCACGCGCTGAAGCCGGACCCCGTGACGTTCCGGCAGGAGCCGGCCCGGATCTTCGACTTCATGTCGCAGACGCCGGAGGCGATGCACATGCTGGTGAACCTCTTCAGCCCGCGCGGCATCCCCGCGAACTACCGCACCATGCAGGGGTTCGGGGTGAACACCTACAAGTGGGTGAACGCCGAGGGTGAGACGCGGCTCGTGAAGTACCACTGGATCCCGAAGGCCGGGGTGAAGAGCCTCACCGAGAAGGACGCCGCCGTCGTGCAGGGCGGCGACCTCGGGCACGCCTCCCGCGACCTGTACGAGTCGATCGAGCGCGGCGACTTCCCGGCGTGGGAGCTCCAGGTGCAGCTGATGAGCGACGACGAGCATCCCGAGCTCGACTTCGATCCGCTCGACGACACCAAGGTGTGGCCGGAGAACGACTTCCCGCCGCGGACCATCGGGCGGATGGTGCTGGACCGGAACGTCTCGGACTTCTTCACCGAGAACGAGCAGATCTCCTTCGGCACCGGCGTGCTCGTCGACGGGCTCGACTTCTCCGACGACAAGATGCTCGTCGGCCGCACCTTCTCCTACAGCGACACCCAGCGCTACCGCGTCGGGCCGAACTACCTGCAGCTGCCGGTGAACCAGGCGAAGAACGCCGACGTGCGCACCAACCAGCAGGGCGGCCCGATGGCCTACCGCGTCGACCGTGCCGGCGAGAACGCCCACGTCAACTACGAGCCGTCGATCACCGGCGGCCTCCGCGAGGCGACCGCTGCCCAGCACGACGAGCAGGGGCCGGAGATCACCGGGCGGCTCACCCGCAAGCGGATCCCGCGCACGGACGACTACACCCAGGCCGGGCAGCGCTACCTGCTGATGGAGCCGTGGGAGCAGGACGATCTGGTCCAGAACTTCGTCACCCTGATCTCGCAGGCCGCCCGGCCGGTGCAGGAGCGGATGCTGTGGCACTTCTACCTGGTGGGGGACGAGCTGGGCCGCCGCGTCGGCGAGGGCCTCGGCATCTCGCTCGACGAGGTGAAGGACCTGCCGCCGCTGGCGAGCCAGACCCTCTCCGAGGACGAGCTCGCCCGGCTGAAGAACCTGGGGAACAACGGCCCGCGGAACGTCGAGGGGCTGACGATGACGCACACGGTGCCGAACGAGCACGTCGTCGTGACGTCCGCCTGACCGCTCCGCTCAGCGCGGGAAGAGCACGGAGATCGCGATGCCCGCGGCGGCCGCAGCCATGACGGTCGCCGCGAGCAGCGCGAGCAGCAGGCCTCCGGGAAGCGAGGTCCCGGCGCGCAACGCGTGATCCTCCCGCCGCACCCGCTCCGCGCTCGCCACCCACAGCGCCGAGGAGACGAGCACCCCCGTGATGCCGATCGAGAGCGACCAGAGGCCGACGACGGGCGGGAGGATCCGGATCGCCGCCGCGCTGCCGATGAGGAGCGAGAGCACGCTGCGCCGCCATGCGAGCGCCGTGCGTTCGGGCTGGAGACCCGGGTCCCAGGGCCCCTTCTCGGTCGTCACAGCAGCGTGCCGACGGTGAGCAGGACGGCGACGACGGTCATCCCCACGGCCAGCAGCGCGGACGGGGACGCGCCGGGGAGCGGGCGTCCTTCCCGCGCCGCGCGCTCGGTGAGCGCCCAGCGCAACCATGCCATCGGGGCGATCACGAGGCCGAGCACCAGCAGGATGTCGGCGGATGCGGAGAGCAGGCCCGGCTGGATCGGGAGGGCGAGGGCCTCCAGCGCCACGCCACCGGCGACGAGGGCGAGCGCGGTCCGCGTCCAGGCCAGGAAGGTGCGCTCGTTCGCGAGCGTGAAGCGCGGGTCCGGCTCCTCGCCGTGCCCGAACACCCAGTTGGGGAACCGCCGAGCGTCCGCCATGGTCCTGCCCTTCCCATCCGCGACGCCGCCGCCGAGGTCATGCGCGACCTTGCCGGACGGGGAGCCCGCCGTCCAGACCCTCACCCGAAGCGGGCGGAGACCACGGCGCGTCGCCGGAGGGCGCACCGACCGCCCGGCGCCTGCCAAGGCATCGCTTCGCTATGAATCGGGCCCGCGGGCCGGGAGGACGGATGCGGTCCGCCAGACTCGGGCGCATGGCCACGAGCTCCGACGTCCGGGCTGCGGCGCGCGCGAAAGCCGCTGCTGAGCGTGCAGCGGCCGCCCGCAGACGGCGCCGCAACCGGGCGATCATCATCGCCGCGGCGGCCGTCGTGGTGCTCGGGGGAGCGGCCGCGATCGTCATCGGGAGCGTCGCGTCCGCCGACGCCGCCGCGCAGGCGAAGCACGACGCGCTCACGGCCGACCACACCGCGGCGACGTCGGCCGCGGCGGGCAGCACCGCGCCGCCGCCATGGGCGCTCCCGACGGACGTCAGCTCGGCGGTGTCCTCCGCCGGCCTGACGATGCTGACGGCCGAGGGGACCGCCCTCCACATCCACCAGCACCTCACCATCACCGTCGACGGCAAGCCCGTCGCCGTGCCGGCCGACATGGGGATCGACGAGAAGGCCGGGCGGCTCTCGTCGCTGCACACCCATGACACGAGCGGGATCCTGCACGTGGAGTCGCCGGTCGTGACGACGTTCCACCTCGACCAGGCGTTCGCGGAGTGGGGCGTCCGGCTCTCGCCGGGGGCGGTCGGCCCGTACGTGGACGGCAAGGACGGCGTGCGCCTCACGGTGTTCGTGGATCAGAAGCCGTACACGGGCGACCCGCGCGAGATCGTGCTGAAGAGCCACGAGGACATCGACGTCGTCGTCACGACGGATGGCAGCGCGCCGGTCGCGCCCGCGGCGTTCAGCTGGCCGCAGGGGTACTGAGCAGGTCTTCGCGTCGCTCGGTGTTCCGCATGTCCGCGCGGGATCCTCTCCTCCACAGGCCCCTTGGGACGGGTGGTCCTTGGACAACGTTTCCCTGGTCGCGAGCGGTTCTTGGACGCCAGGGGCTGTCGGTGGGTGATGTCACGATGTGCGCATGGAGATGGCGGACCGGCTTGTGGCGGAGGCCACCGCGCTCGGCGCCGTGCCATGCCGTCCCGTGGCGCTGGACGACAGTCGACTGCTCGATGAGATCGAGGCCTGGGAGCGCATCGGACGCCTCGCCGACGCACGCAGAACAGCACTCGCGGGCGAGATCGCGTGGCGGTCCCGGGAGCAGATCGGTGAGGCCTCGCTCGCGAAGCGGGAGGGGCAGCGGGACGCCGTCGACCTGCTCGCCCAGGAGCTGCGGATCAGCACCCGCGAGGCCAAGCGGCGCACCGCGCTTGGGCTCCGGCTCCGCTCGCGCCTGTCGCTGCTGGGGGAGGAGCTGCCCGGCCGCTGGGCCCACGTGGCCGCCGCCCTGGAGGCGGGCGCGATCGGGGTGGACGCGGCCCGCGTGATCGTCGACGCGCTCGGCGCGGTCGCGCGCCGCGCGGATGCCGAGGACCTGCAGGTCGCCGAGGCCGCGCTCGTCGAGTCGGCGCGGTCGATGTCCGCCGATCTCCTGCGCGTGCAGGCCGAGGTCTGGCAGGCCGCGCTCGATCCCGACGGGGCGAAGCCGGCCGAGGACGCCGCGCATGTGAACCGCAGCGCGAAGATGGGCCGGGAGAGCGCCGACGGCATCACGGTCACGATCCTGAAGACCGAGACCGAGGTCACCGCGCTGCTGAGGGCGGCGCTGAACTCGGGACGGCGCGGTGTCCAGTGGGTGCGGCAGCCCGCCGACGACTGCGAGGACGACAGCGAGTGGCACGAGGCCGCCGACGACCAGCGAAGCCGCGCACAGTTCGACCACGACACGCTGATCGACATCATCCGGGCGGGCCTCCGCGCGTCCGACGACGAGGCCGCTTCCCCGGCGTCGAGCCCAGCGGAGGTGATCGTCGTCGTGAAGGCCGACGACCTCGAAGCGGGCCGGGGCTGCGGGTGGGCCGACGGCATCGCGGGGCGCATCGCCATCCCCACCGTGCGGCGACTCCAGTGCTCGGGCTCGACCCGGCTCGCCGTGACGGGCGGCGAGGGGGAGGTGCTCCACCTGAGCCACGCGAAGCGGCTCTTCACCCGTGCGCAACGCCGCGCGCTCGCCGTCCGGGATGGGGGATGCGCCTGGCCCGGCTGCTCCGCGCCGGTCGCCTGGACCGAGGCGCATCACATCGCCTGGGTCGCCCGCGACGACGGAACGACCGATGTCGAGAACGGGGTGCTCCTCTGCTCGTTCCACCATCACCGGATCCACTCCAGCGACGAGTGGGAGATCCGGGTGCACGGCGGGGCGCCGTACCTGGTCCCGAGACGGTGGCGTGGTGCGCCGTCGCCTCGGCATCGGATGCAACGGCACCGCCTGCATCAGGCCGGGGATCCGCCGGGGCAGGTGGCCTGAGTCCGCACGAGCCGGCCCTTGCCGGAGTCCTCGCCGAGGCGCTACTTTCCTGAGATGGAAGTTTCCGAGCGAGGAAAATACGACGAGCTCGGCTTCGTCTTCCTCGCCCTGGCGGATCCGACCCGGCGACGGCTCGTCGAGCAGCTGCGGGCGGGCGACGCGACCGTGACCGACTTGGCCGATCGGCTGCAGGTCGCCATACCGTCGGTGTCCAAGCACCTGACGGTGCTCGAGGGCGCGGGGCTCGTCTCCCGGCACCGCGAGGCGCAGTGGCGCCGCTGCCATCTGGAGAGCGCGGCGTTCGCCCGGCTTCGCGAGTGGGTCGACCAGTACGAGTCGCTCTGGACCGGCAGCCTCGACCGCCTCGAAGCGCGGCTGCGGGACGAGCAGGCGTGAGCGCCGCCCGAGTCATCCGGCTGCCGCACGGACTCGACGTCGTGCGCCGGCTGCCCGCGCCGGTGCCACGGGTGTTCCGCGCGTTCTCGGATGCGGACGAGCTCGCGCTCTGGTGGGGTCCGCCGGACTTCCCGGTCGTCCACTGCACAGTCGACTTCCGTCCCGGCGGCGTCTGGCACTACCTGCTCCGCGGCGTGCGCACCGGCGAGGAGTTCTGGGCGCGGGCGGTCTACGGCGAGATCACGCCACCGACCTCGCTCACCTACTTCGAGTCCTCATCGGATGCGTCCGGCGCCGTGACCGACGACCGGCCGCACGCGAACGTCCGCGTCGAGCTCGCGGACGCGCCCGACGGCGCCCACGCCACCCGGCTCACCATCCACATCCGCCACCAGTCCGCCCTCGACCGGGACCGGGCCATCCGGTACGGCATCGAGTCCGGCCTCGGCCGCGCGCTCGACACGCTCGAGCGCCTGCTGCAGCACGACCCCGTCCGACAGGAGCACCCATGACCGAGACCGTCCGATCCACCGACGGCACACCGATCGCCTACGAGGTCCACGGAACCGGGCCGACGCTCGTGCTCGTCGACGGGGCGATGTGCTTCCGTGACGGCGGCCCGATGCGCGGCATCGCCGCGGCGATCGGCGACGACCTGCGGGTCGTGCTCTACGACCGGCGTGGACGGGGCGCCTCCGGCGACGCCGCGCCGTTCGCCGTCGAGCGCGAGATCGAGGACCTCGCCGCGCTCGCCGAGGCCGTCGGGGGACCGATCGCGCTCTTCGGCATCTCCTCCGGTGGGGCGCTCGCGCTGCGCGCCGCCGCGGCCCTCGATGCCGTCACCCGGGTCGCGGTCTACGAGCCGCCCTTCATGCCGGAGCCGGCCGTGGCAGGCGCGGCGGCCTACACCGCCGAGCTGACGGAGGCGCTCGGTTCCGGCGACCGAGGCGCCGCCGTGGGGGCCTTCCTCCGCCGGGTCGGCATGCCGCCGGAGGCGGTGGCCGGGGTACGGCACTCGCCGGGCTGGGCCGGGATGGAGGCCCTCGCGCCGACGCTCGCCTACGACGACGCGGCGATGGGCGACAGTCGCGTGCCGGGCCTCCACGGGCTGCGCGCCGAGGTGCTCGCCCTGGCCGGTGGCGGCTCACCCGCGTTCCTGCAGTACGGGGCCAGGTCGGTCGCCGAGGCGACCGGCGGCCGGTTCGAGCTGCTGCCGAACGAGACCCACGACGTCTCGCCGACCGCGGCCGCGGCAGCCCTCGTGCCCTTCGTCGCCGCCTGAGAGGCACGTGCGGCTCACGCGGCCGCTGGCAGGATCCGGACGCGCGGAGTCGCGGATCGAGCGCCGCCCGGCCGATGCCCTCCACGGCGCGGAAGTAGTCTGGGCCGTGCCGCAGACGCCCGTCGTCCCGTCGCCGGCGAGCACGCAGGAGCCCCTCATCGCCGACTCGATCGCCGCGCCCGTGAAGGGCCTCGGCACCGTGAGCGGCGTGGCGCTGTACGTGTCCGCGGTGATCGGTCCCGGCATCCTCACGCTGCCCGCGGCGGCGGCGCAGATCGCGGGACCGCTGTCGCTCGTCGCGGTCGGGGCGCTCCTGCTCGTCTCCGTGCCCGCGGCGTTCGCCTTCGTCGACATCCACCGCGCATCGGTCCAGCGGCCGGCGACCGCGAGCGTCGGGTTGCAGCGCTACGCCGCGCTCGCGTTCGGGGACCTCGTCGGGCGGATCGTCGCCGCCTGGTTCTACGTCGGCGTGCCGATCGGCGCGACGGCGCTGGGCCTCATCGGCGGCTCCTACGTGTCGGCGGCGACCGGCGGGGGTCGCGGAACGACCGTCGTCGTCGCCTGGGTCATCGTGGCGCTGGCGACGGTGATCGTCCTGGCTCGCGGCGGCTCCAGCAGCGCGCTGACCCTCGTCCTCGCGATCGCACTCACGGTGCTCATCCTCGGAGCGGCGCTGGTGTCGATCCCGCACTGGCGGCCCGCGCACCTCGGCACCCTGGCCCCGCACGGCGGCCTCGCGATCGTGCCGGCCGCGCTCACCGTCGCGTGGGTGCTGATGGGCTGGGAGGCGTCGACGAACTTCACCCCGCTGCTGCGTGATCCGCAGCGGCGCCTGCCCCGGGTGATCGCGATCTCACTGGCGGTCGTGGTGCTGCTGTACGCGGCGGTCGCCCTGCCGGAGCTGCTCGTGCTCGGGCCGTTCGCGGGCGGCACGAACGCCCCCGTCTCGGCGATGCTGCGCGATGCGCTCGGGGCGCCGGCGACGAGCGTCGCGGCGCTGCTCGCCGTGGTGCTGGCCCTCGCATCCGCCGTGGCCTACATGACGAGCTTCCGTGAGCTCGGCCGCTCGCTGCTGCCACCGACGCCGCGGCTGAGCGCCACCGGCCGCGAACGGCTCGCCCTCGCCGCGCCGGCGGCGGTCGCGGTCGCGGGCCTGGTGCTCGCGTCGATCGTCCCGGTGGACGCGAGCTGGTTCGTCCGCGTCTGCGCGGGCTCCCAGATCCCGGTGTATCTGCTGGCGCTCGCGTCCGGGCTCGTGCTGCTCCGCGCAGGCAGTCGGGGCTGGTGGCTCGCCCTGATCGCCACGATCGTGGTCGCGGCCCTGCTCCTGTCCGCGGGGGCCTACCTGCTGGTGCCGGCTGCGCTCGCCGGGGTGGTGCTCCTCGAGCGGCTGCCGCGAAGGATCCGACGTCGCGACGCGGCGGAGGAGTCGACGGAGGCGGATGCCGGCGGAGCGGTGACGGTGCCCGCGGACCCCTGATCGGTGTCCTGCGCCGGTCGCCTCGCTCGAGTCCAGGGCCGGATCGCGAGGGGTGCTCTGCTGGTGCGTTCCTCCGCGCAGGTCCGATCCGTCATCCTGGTCACCGGTATGGACCGCGGGCGTACCGCCCCGGGGGAATGACGGAGCAGCCATCAGCGACACGACCGCACCGCCGCCCGGCATCAGCCGGGGGCTGACGCTCCTCTTCGCGGTCGCGGGTGGGGCTGCCGTCGGCAACCTCTACTGGGCGCAGCCGCTGCTCGAGGACATCGCGGCCTCGATGCACGTGTCCACCGGGGCCGCCGGCCTGCTCGTCACGGTCACCCAGCTCGGGTACGCGGCCGGGATCTTCCTGCTCGTGCCGCTCGGGGACGTGCTGAACCGCCGGCGCCTCATCCCGGTGATCCTGCTCGGCTCGGCGGTCGCGCTGGCGATCGCGTCGATCGCCCCGACCTTCGCCGTGCTGCTGGCGGCTCTCGTGCTCGTCGGGCTCACGACGATCGCGGGCCAGCTGCTCACGCCGCTGGCCGGCGACCTCGCGGATCCGGCGCAGCGCGGCCGGGTCGTCGGCACCGTCGCCTCCGGGCTGCTGATCGGGATCCTGCTGTCCCGCACGGTGAGCGGCCTGATCGCGGATGCGTTCGGCTGGCGGGCCGTCTACGTGATCGCCGCGGCCGTCGCCGTGATCCTCGCGGCGGTGCTCGCTCGCGCCGTACCGACCCTCCCGCCGCGGGCGCACCTGCAGTACGGATCGCTGCTCGCCTCCGTGTTCAGCGCGATCCGGCGGCATCGCGCCGTGGTCCCGACGCTGCTGCTGAGCGCCAGCGGATTCGGCGTCTTCACCCTCTTCTGGACGGCCCTCACCTTCCTGCTGAGCTCGCCGCCGTTCTCCTACTCCGTGACGGGGATCGGCCTGGTCGGGCTCGCCGGCCTCGCCGGTGCCCTTGCCGCCCAGCGGGCCGGGCGCCTGCACGACCGCGGCTGGTCCATCCCGGTGGTCGGCGCGGCGCTCATGCTCGCGCTGCTGTCGCTCGTGCTCGCGTGGATCGGACGCGAATCCATCGTGGTGCTGCTGATCGCGATCGTGCTGCTCGATGTGGCGGTGCAGGCGGGCAACGTGCTGAACCAGACGCGGCTGTTCGCGGTCGACCCCGCGGCGCGCAGCCGCCTCAACACCGCCTACGTGACCGGGAACTTCCTTGGGGGAGCGCTCGGCTCGGCGCTCGCGTCGGTGCTCTGGCAGGCCGGCGGATGGACCGCCGTGATGATCGGCGGCTGCGTGATCCTCGGGTTCGCGCTCACCGTGTGGGCGGTCGGCCGCCGCGGCGCCCTGCTCGTCCCGACGCGCTGAACGCTGCCGCGACCTCCGCGGCCGGCCCGAACCAGCGGCCGAGCGCCGCTTCGAGCCCCGGATCCCCGGGTTCGCCGGCCCACGCGACGTAGCCGTCGGGGCGGATGAGCACCGCCGCCGGCGCCGGGACCGTCCCGATGACGGGCAGGTCCCACGGTCCGGCCGTCGACGCGCCGACCAGGCGGACGCGGTCGGCCCATCCGCCGATCCGCACCGTCCCGGTCAGGTCGACGAGCACGGGCCTCGCCTCGTGCAGCAGGGACGACATCCGCACGGCGCCGTCGGCCGTCTCGAGGTCGAGGTCCGGCATCCGCCGCCCGACCAGCGGATGCCCGCCGCCGAGGTCGTAGCGGATGTCGAGCCCCGACATCAGCCCGGCCATGCGCTTTCGGGCCTCGTCCGCCCTGAGCAGGTCGGCGATGACGTCGCGGAGGGCGTCGAGCCGGTCGTCGGCGCGGGTGAGCGGGGTCTGCGCCATCGTGGTGCGCAGCACCAGCGCGGCGACGGGGTGCCGCTCCGCCTCGTAGCTGTCGAGCAGCGTGCCGGGGGAGACGCCGCGGACCACCTGCGCGAGCTTCCAGCCGAGGTTCACCGCGTCCTGCACCCCGAGGTTGAGTCCCTGCCCGCCGACCGGGAAGTGGATGTGCGCGGCGTCACCGGCGAGCAGCACCCTGCCGCTCCGGTAGGTCGCCGCCTGCCGGGTCGCATCCGTGAACCGCGAGAGCCAGGAGGCGCTGCGCAGGCCGTAGTCCGAGCCGCGGGCGCCGATGAGGACGCGGCGGAGGTCCTCGAGCGTCACCTCGGACCGCGTGCTTACTGTCTCCTCGCGGAGCACGACGCGCACGCGGCCGCCCTCGATCGGGCCGAGCGCATGCACGCCGTAGCGGTCGCGGCGGTAGCCGAACTCGGGGTCGCCGTCCATCTCCACCTCGGCGAGCAGCAGGCTGGTCGACGCCGGCCAGCCGGGGAAGTCGATGCCCGCCGCTCTGCGGACGGCGCTGCGGCCGCCGTCGCAGCCGACGAGGTAGGCGCACCGCAGCCGCTCGCCATGCGTGAGGACCACGTCGACGCCGAGGGCGTCCTGCTCGAAGCCGCCGACAGCGGATCCGCGGCTGATCGGGACGCCGAGCTCGCCGACCCAGTCGCGGAGGAGCGCGTCGAACCGGTCCTGCCAGAGCGCGAGGCCGTAGGGGTGGCGGCTCGGGAAGTCGCTGATGTCGAGCGGCGTGCCGGCGAAGGTGACGACCTGCGCCGGGGTGCCGCCCGCGAGGAAGCGGTCGGCGACACCGCGCTGCTCGAGCACCTCGATGGTGCGGGCGTGCAGCCCGCCGGCGCGGGAGCCCGCGTACTCCAGCGGATCCCGCGGATCGACGACGAGCACGTCGACGCCGGCGAGCACGAGCTCGGCCGCGAGCATCATCCCCGTCGGCCCCGCCCCGGCGATGACCACGTCGTGGTCCTTCTCCTGCTGATCGGCCATGCGACCCTCCTCGCTGGTGTGCAGCGGAGGAGTCTGGGCCACGATCGGGGCCTTGCCGCAAGCCCCGGGTGCGGCCGTAGCCTGGAGCCGACGGCGCGGATGCCGCGCCGGTTCCGTCTCGCGCCCCATCGGTGCCCCCGGTTCCGGGTGAGATCGATGAGAAACCGCTGGAGACCTGCCAGAGTGAGCCTGGCGATCGGCCGGTCATCAGGCGTGCGCAGCGCGTGCTCGGGTGGTTCGGGCTCTCCGTTCTGCTTCCGCTCGTCGTTCGTCCAGACAGCACCGATGGAGTCGATCCCGTGACCACTGCGCCCACGACCTCCGAGACGGACGACGCCTCGCGCGAGCCGGCGCCGCTGGTCTACCTCGGGCTGCGCCGGGGCTGGTGGGTGCTGGTCAGCTCTCTGCTGCTCTGCGCCGTCGACGCCCTCCCGCTGGTCGGGCCCTATCTCGCGCTCGCCGCGCTGATGTGGATGGTCGTCGGGCTGGCGAAGGCCGCGCCCCGGCAACCGAAGCCGGCACGGGCCGCCCGCGCGACACGTGCTGCGCGGCGGCCCGCCGGCCGGCGGCGCAGCGGCGAGACGCTGACCAGCTCCTGACGACCGGCGCGGACGCGCGGTTCTCCCTAGCCGCGGGCGCTGCCGAGCAGGAGGGTGCGGACGTAGAGCGCCGCCGACGCGGTGAATCCGACCGCCATCAGGAACGACAGCCACTCGCTGCCGGTCAGCGTCGTCGCCAGGCCGATCAGGAACGTGACCACGACGAGCACGAGCCCCCAGAGCGCCTCGGTGCGGCCGACCCCGTCGGCGCGTGCCACTGCGAGCAGCCGGATCGCGACCACGATCAGCCCGACGCCGATGAGCACGTGGAGGCCGAGCACCACCCCCGCCGCGACGCGGCCGGCTCCGGTGTTCTCCGACGGTGTCCCGATGAGGTTCGCGCCCATCCCGAGCAGGAACTGCAGGCCGAGCGTGCTGAGCGCCTCCCGGGATCGGCGCTGGAGGCGGTTCGGTGCGGTGATCGTGGTCATCGTTCGTTCTCCTTCGAGTCGGCCCCCAGCCTCCTCCGATGCGCCGCGGTGCGCGACCGGCTGCGGAAGTACCCGGCCGTCCTCCCGGGGGAGTACCGGGGCTTGATCCGCTCCCCAGGCGGGGCTGGAAGAGTCGGGGCAGCACGCCGGGAACGGCGACCGAGGAGGAGTTCACGATGAGCGCACTGACCGACACGTTCCGGATGGCGAACGGGGTGGAGATCCCGAAGATCGGGTTCGGCACGTGGCAGATCCCGAACGGCCCGGAGGCCTACGACTCCGTCCGCACGGCGCTCGAGGTGGGCTACCGCCACATCGACACGGCGCTCGCGTACGGCAACGAGGAGAGCGTCGGCCGCGCCGTCAAGGACAGCGGCGTCGACCGCGACGAGCTGTTCATCACGACGAAGTGCCCCGCGGAGATCAAGGACGCGGCCGGCGCCCGGCGCGCGTTCGAGCGCTCCTCGAGCGCGCTCGACCTCGGTCCCGTGGACCTGTACCTCATCCACGCGCCCTGGCCCTGGACCGCGATCGGCACCGACCATCGCGCCGGCAACATCGAGGTCTGGAAGGTCTTCGAGGAGCTCTACGAGCAGGGCCGCACCCGCTCGATCGGCGTCAGCAACTTCGACGTCGACGACCTCGAGTCCCTCACCGCGGCCACCGACGTGGTTCCGCACGCCAACCAGATCCGCTGGTTCGTCGGCAACACGCAGGGTCCGACGACCGCCTGGTGCAAGCAGCACGACGTGCTCGTCGAGGGCTACTCGCCGCTGGCCACCGGCGAGCTGCTCGACGACGAGGACATCGCCGCGATCGCGAAGCGGCTCGGCAAGTCGGTGGCGCAGGTGAGCATCCGCTACCTGCTCGAGAAGGACGTGCTGCCGCTGCCGAAGTCGACGACGCCTTCCCGCATCCGCGAGAACGCCGAGGTCGACTTCGAGCTCTCCGCCGAGGACATCGCCGAGCTGGACACCCTCGGCGCCCGCTGACGCCGCCGCGCTCCCATCCGCCCGACCCCGACCCCGAGCACGACAGGGTCAGGGGTCGAGGGTGACCGAGAGGGCCCGCTCGCGCGACTCGAGCTGCGGGATGGCGGTCTCGAGCGCCCAGCGCCGGAAGTGGTCGGATGCGCCGTGCGTCCGGAACGCGTCCTCGTCGTCGTAGACCTCGAAGATGCGGAAGACGGTCGGCTCCTGCGGATCCTGGTACGGCTGGTAGAAGCGGTTGCCCGGCTCCTGCCGGCTCGCCGCCGTCAGCTGCAGCAGCGCGTCGCGGACCACGTCGACGCTGCCCTCCTTCGCGACCCAGGTCGCGCTGCAGACGAATGCCATCGGTGCCTCCCGCCTCGACGCTAGTGGCGGCGCCGCCGGCTCGGCAGCCGCATCCGGCACGCCTGACCGACCCGCCCGCGCCCGGACCTAGCATCGGATGCGTGGGGGAGGCCGAGGACCTGCGTGCGTTCCGCGACGCCTGGCTGGAGGCGCAGGACGGGCTCACCGGGCGGCACTACGCCGAGGCGCTCGAGGCAGCCGGCGAGATCGACATGGCGCTCGAGGTGTGCGAGCGGATGTGGGAGCTGGGCTTCCCCGCCGGCTACACCGACGCCGCCTGGATCGAGCACGACCGCGGGAACGTCGGCCGCGCCGTGCAGCTGATGATCGCGGCGGCCGAGGTGCTCGAGGGCGACGAGGGCGCCGAAGCCGAGGGTGTCGCCGGGCACTGGCGCTGGGAGCACTGGAACGACGTCAGCGCCGAGACGATGCTTCGCGCGGGGATGCAGGCCTATCCGAGCGCCCGAGCGGATCTCGCGGCGCTGCTCCGCGTCACCGGCCGGCCTGTCGAAGGCCTCGAGGTGCTGCGTGCCGGCGTGGAGGCGGGTGAGGTGGTCTGCATGCTGCCGCTCGGCAACGTGCTGAGCGAGCATGGCGACCTCGCAGCGGCGGAGGCGCTCTACCGCCGGGCGGTGGACCTCGGCGACACGTACGCCGCCTGGAACCTCGCCGTCGTGCTCGCCGAGCAGGGCCGCCACGCGGAGGCGGACGACTGGGCCTGGAGGGCCGCCGCCACGGGCGACGAGGTGGCGATCCAGCACCTCAGCGGCCGCGTGAGCCGCGACCCCGCATCCGACGACTGAGCCGCCGGGCCGCGCGCACGGACGGGCCGTTTCGGGCGGAACGGGCGTCCGATGACGCCCGCAGGTGCCCGAAACCGCCCATGTCGGCCCCGGCGGCGCCTACTCGCGGATGGTGAGCCGCCAGGTCGTGCCCTCGCCGGGCGCGCTGCGCAGCGACAGCTCGGCCTGCACGCCGCCCTCGCTGACCGCGTCGCGGAGGAGACGCAGCCCGAAGTGGGCGTTCCGCGGCTTCGCGAGCAGCGTCTCGGCGTCGAAGCCGGGGCCGTCGTCGTGCACGGTGAGCACGGTGGCGCCGCCCTCGTCGGCCAGGCCGACCGAGATGGGGGCGCCGGCGCCGTGCTTCATCCCGTTCGTGATGGCCTCGCGGGCGACGCGGAAGACGACGCGGTCGCCCTCGGCGGAGAGCGAGACGCGCGGGTCGACGACGACGGAGACGGGCACGCCGCGGGTGCGGGCGCCGGCGGCGAGGTCCTCGAGTCCCGCCCCGAGCCCGGCCCGGTCGAGCGCCGGCGGGTAGATGTCGACGAGCAGCGCCCGCAGGCTCTGCACCGTGCCACGCACGGTCGTCTCGGCGGTGTCGAGGATGTCGGCCGCATCCGTGCCACCCACCGCGCTGCTCGCAGCACCGAGGTGGTAGCCCGCGCCGACGAGGTCCTGCACCGGCCCGTCGTGCAGCAGCGCAGCGATCCGCCGCCGCTCGGCGTCGGATGCGTCGAGCGCGCGGAGCAGGAGCATCTCGCGCTGCTGCCGGCCGCGGTCGAGCGCGCGGAGCAGGCTGCGGATCACCGGCACGAGGCCGGCGAGCAGGAGCAGCAGGCTGACGCCGGTGACCGCGGCGAAGCCGAGCCAGATCCGGCCCGCGTCGGCCCGGACGTCGTCGTACGTGAAGTAGACCTCGAACAGCAGGCGCGTGCCGTCTGGGGTGTGCACGCTGCGGTCGACCTCGAGCAGCGGGCCGTTGGACCGGTCGTAGACGTTCTCCGGCGCGGCGAGGTCGGAGATGTCCGCGTGCGTCCCGCCGTGCAGGAGCGCGTGCTCCTCCTCGTCGCCGAGGCCGAAGGTGCGGCCGATCAGGCGCGGCTCGTCGGAGTAGACGATCCGGCCGGCCTGGTTCCAGACCTTCACCCGCGCGATCCCGGGGCCGAGCACGTGCGCGCGGACGACGCGATCGAGGCTCGCGACCGCGCTCGCGCTGCCGTCCACGAGACCGTCCTGGAGGGCCGGCTGACCCACGTCGAGCGCGAGGATCTCGGCCCGCCGGCTGGCGGTGCTGACCGCCTGCGCATCCGCGAGCCGCTGCGCGACGAGACCGCCGCAGAGCATCACCACGCCGGCCACGAGCAGCGCGAGCGCGAGCACCCGCACCACGAGCCGGTGCCGGCTGACCGGCCTGTCCTCGGCGCTGCCGCCGCCGACCGCGACGGTCAGCCAGCGGGCGACCGTGGTCTCCGTCATCGTCACGAGTGGGAGTGTGGCTGCGGCGTGTCGTGCGGCGGCGGTGCCGCGCCGGAGCGGCGGCCCGAGGGCCGGCGAGCAGCCCCTCATCCGGCCCCTCCTACGATCGAGGGGACCGCCCCGAGGAGGGAGCAGGATGACGACCGCCGCACCGCACGGGCTGCCAGAGCTCTTCACCGAGGACGTCTTCACGCGCGGCCTGCGGCGGGTGGTCACCCGGGGGCGACTGCTCACCGACCAGGCGTCGCTCGAGCGATACGCCCACGACGACGCGGAGTGGGCGCCCTTCGTGCCGCCGCTGGCCGTCGTGTGCGCGGCGACGACCGAGGAGGTCGCGGCGGTGGTCCGGGTCGCGGCCGAGCACGACGTCCGGGTCGTGCCGCGCGGCGGGGGTACGGGCCTCTCCGGGGGAGCGAACGCCGTCGACCGCTGCCTCGTGCTGTCCCTCGAGGACATGCGCGCGGTGCTGCGGATCGACGCGGACGAGCGGATCGTCGAGTGCGAGGCCGGGGTCGTCAACGACGACCTGCGGGCCGCGGTCGCGGTCGAAGGGCTCTGGTACCCGCCCGACCCGGCGAGCTCGTCGTTGTCGACGGTCGGCGGCAACGCGGCGACGAACGCCGGCGGCATCTGCTGCGTGAAGTACGGCGTCACGGGCGACTACGTGCTGGGGCTCACGGTGGTGCTCGCCGACGGCTCGATCGTGCGGCTGGGGCGCCGCACCGCGAAGGGCACGGTCGGCTACGACCTCACCTCGCTCATGGTCGGGTCGGAGGGCACCCTCGGGATCATCACCGAGCTGACCCTGAAGCTGCTGCCGCTCGCGGGCCGCGAGGAGCGCGCGGTGATCGGCACCTTCCCGTCGCTGCGCGCGGCGGGGGAGGCGGTCGCGGCCGTCTCGCGCGCCGGGATCCTGCCGGCCGCGCTCGAGCTCGTCGACCGCACCTGCCTCGCCGCCGTCGACGAGTGGCAGGGGCTCGGGCTGCCGCACGACGCCGAGGCGATGCTGCTCGGCAAGGTGGACCAGGTCGGGGAGGCCGGCGCGGCGCTCGCCGAGGCGATGGCGGGGCTGTTCCGGGCAGCGGGCGGCACGGACGTGCGGACCGCCGAGGATCCGGATGCGGTCGAGCGCCTGTTCCGCGCGCGGCGGCTCGCGTACCCGGCGCTCGAGCGGCTCGGTCCGGTGCTGACCGAGGACGTCTGCGTGCCGCGTGGCGCGGTGCCCGAGATGCTCTCCCGCATCCAGGCCGCCGCGGCCGAGCACGACGTGGTGATCGCGAACATCGCCCATGCCGGCGACGGCAACCTGCATCCGCTGATCATCGCGACGCCCGACGACGCGGCGGCGGAGTCGCGGGCGCAGGCGGCGTTCGCTCGGATCATCGACGACTGCCTCGCGCTCGGCGGCACCGTCGCGGGGGAGCACGGTGTGGGCCTGCTGAAGCTGGCGGGCGCCCACGACGAGCTCGGCGCCCGGGTGCTCGAGATGCATGAGGCGATCAAGACCGCGCTGGACCCGCGCCGCCTGCTCAACCCCGGCAAGGCCTTCCCGAAGCACTGAGCCGCCCTCGCCCCGGAGACGCCCGGCACGCGGGCGATACGATCCGGCGGGCGCACGACGACGCGAGGGAGCGACATGGCCGACCTGGACCTGCGCGTGAAGGTCCTCGCCCGCCTGCTCGGCCGCCTGGCGGTCGCCGAGCAGTCCGAGGAGGACGTCCTCCGGATGCAGCAGCGCTCCGTGACGCACAGCCCGCTGACCGACCTCGTGATCGGCGGCCGGGTCAAGGGCGTCGCGACGCGCGAGGGGACGGCCGCCGGCGCGGCGGGGGAGCTGCCCATCCGCGCGTACCGCCCAGGACGCACCGCCGGGAGCCTGCCGCTCGTGCTCCTCTTCCACGGCGGCGGCTGGACCACCGGCGACCTGAACAGCCACGACCACCTGGCCGGGAGCATCGCGGCCGAGGCTCGCTGCGTGGTCGTCTCGGTCGCGTACCGGCTGGCCCCGGTGAACCGGTTCCCGGCCGCGGCCGAGGACTGCTACGCGGCGCTCGTCGACGTGGCCGCGCGGGCCGCGGAGTGGGGCGCCGACCCCGAGCACATCGCGGTGGTCGGCGACAGCGCGGGCGGCAACCTCGCCGCCGTCGTCGCGCTCATGGCCCGCGACCGGTCGGGCCCCCGCATCGCGTTCCAGGGCCTGCTCTACCCGGCGACCGATCTCACTGCGAGCAGCCCCTCGATCGACGAGAACGCGGATGCGCCGATCCTCACGAAGCGTGACGTCCTCGCCTTCCGCGACCACTACCTCGGTGGCCAGGACCCCACGCATCCGTACGCCTCGCCGCTGCTCGCCGACGACCTCACCGGCCTGCCGCCCGCCCTCGTGCAGGTCGCCGAGCACGACCCCATCCGCGACGACGGGCTGCGCTACGCCGCCGCGCTCGAGGCGGCGGGGGTGTCGGTGCGGGCGACGACCTACTGGGGCATGCCGCACGGCTTCCTGGCCTTCCCGCACTTCTGCCGTGCGGTGCCGCAGGCGCTCGGGGAGCTGGCGGCGGCCCTGCAGGCGGTGCTGCACCCCGTCGCCTGAGCGTCGCTTCCACGGTCCCGGCAGCCGCCTCGGCGAGAATGGGACGGATGGACGACGAGGCGCTGTGGGAACGGTTGTGCGGGCTGCTGGACGACGACGAGCTGCTCTGGCCGTCCGTGCAGGCGGCCCTCGAGGACCCGGAGGGCGACCCCTGGGACGCCCTCCTCACCGGGCTCGACGACGCCGGGGCGCTCGCGTCGCTCGAGGCCGAGGACACCGGGATGGAGCTCGCCGACGCGCTCGCGCAGCTGCCGCGGGTGTTCCGGCTGCAGCCCGACCTCGGTGCCGTGAACGACACCGACGACCTGGCCGACGCCATCCGCGAGGCCGACCGGGTGCTCGCCGAGCACGGCGCGCGCCTGCTCTCGCTCGAGAGCGAGGACGACGGCGTGCACGAGCTCGTGGTGGTGCCGGACGAGGCCGTCGGGCCGGTGCTCGAGACGGCGGAGGCGCTCGAGCGGCGCATCGCGATCGCCGACTGACAGTCGGGTCCTGCGCTGCAGGTCAGCGCGGGGGCCGGAGCCGCGACTCCTCCACGTCGAGCAGCGACTGCGCCTGCAGCAGGGCATGCGAGGTGTACTCGCCGTGCCGCCGCGCCTCGAGCAGCCGCTCACGCTCCGCCTGCACGACCGCGAGCCGCAGCCGCCGGTAGAGCCGGTTCGGCGTCTCCTCCAAGGGGATCCCTGGACCACGGGAGCGCTCCCATGCCGCCTCGGCGCGGAGGAACGACGTGCGCCGCACGCGCTCGAGCACGTCGGGGTCGATCTCGTCGACGCCGTCCAGCTCGGCCGCGGCGTCGTCGAGCGCGATCAGCCCGGCGTAGCCGAGCTCGTCGAGCAGCGCGGCCAGCTCGCGCTGGTCGTCGACCGCATCCGTCCCGCGCACCCCGAGCCGGCGGATCACCGAGGGCAGGGATCCGCCCTGCACGAGGAGGGTGAGCACCGCGACGATGCAGGCGATCAGCACGAGCTGCGGGTAGTAGGGGGTGTCCAGCGGCAGCGACTGGGCGGCCGCCAACGTGACGACGCCGCGCATCCCGGCCCAGCCGAGCACCAGGCCGCCGCGCGCGGTGACGTCGTCGCGGCGCAGCTCCTCGAGGTCGGCGCGGCGGCGCGGGTAGGCGCGCTCGGCGCGGCGCCAGTACCGCGTCGCGAGGCGCCCCCTGCGGGCGCGCCGGGAGTGGTCGATCGCCAGCCACTGGCGGAGCAGGGCGCGTTCGGCGAGGGCGGCTCGGGCGCGCAGCGCGAGGACGAGCGGCACCATCCAGATCAGCCGGATGCCCACGAGCGCGAGGGTGGCCGCGAGGGCCACGGCGATCGTGGGGCCGAAGCCGAGGACCTCCGGATGGACGTCGTGCACCAGCGAGCGCAGCTCGAGGCCGATGAGCAGGAACACGCCGTTCTCGAGCAGGAACTGGATCGTGCGCCAGTTCAGCCGATCGCTGATCCGGGCCTGCGGGGAGAGGGCGGAGGGGGCCCGGTGGCTCGCGTAGAGCCCGGCCGTCACGACGGCGAGCACCCCTGAGGCGCCGAAGAACTGGGCGGGCACGAAGGCCACGAAGGGGACCGCGAGGGAGACGGCGGTGTCGAGCACCGGATCGTCGAGGCGCGTGCGCGCGGCCATGGTGACGAAGCCCGCGGCGAGCCCGATCGCGATCCCGGTCACCGTCGCGAGCACGAGGTCGCGGCCGAGGGCGACGGGCGTCAGCAGGGTGCCGGCCGCGGCCGCGGTGGCCGACCGCAGGAGCACGAGGGCCGTCGCGTCGTTGACGAGCCCCTCGCCCTCGAGCACGGTGAGCAGGCGGGGCGGCAGGCCGAGCCGCCTGCCGATCGAGGTGGCCGCGACCGCATCCGGCGGGCTGATGACCGCGCCGAGCGCGATCGCCGGAGCCAGCGCCAGCTTCGGGAGGAGCGCGAACAGCAGGAACCCGGTGCCGAAGGCCGTGATCAGCACGAGGATCACGGCCAGGCTCGCGATCGGCAGCACGTTCCGCCGGAAGTCCGCGAGGGGGAGGCTGAGCGCCGCCGCGTAGAGGATCGGCGGCAGCGCGCCGTCCAGGATCAGCTCGTGGGGCACCTCCACCAGCGGCAGCCCCGGCAGGAACGAGATCGCCACGCCGACCAGCACGAGGACGAGCGGCGCCGCGACGCCGAGGCGCGGTGCGAAGGCCGCCACGGCGACGATCACCGCGACCGCGAGCACCGCGTAGACCGCGAGCTCCACGGAATGAGGCTATCGGGCGGATGGACGCGGACCCTGGTCGTGCGCGCATCCGACCCGGCGTCCGGTGCAGGTGCGGAGGGCGACCGGCCCGCGTAGCGTCGCCCGCGTGACCGACGCACCGCAGCAGCCCCCGCAGATCGCCGTCAACCTGCCTCCGGAGCAGGAGATCGGCGTCTTCGCCGACTTCGCCGCGGTCTGGCACAACCCCACGAGCTTCGTGCTCGACTTCCTGTCGCTCACGGCGCCGCCGTCGCAGCAGGTCGGCCCCGACGGCGAGCCGGTGCCGGTGGTGTCGGCACGGGTCGCCGCCCGCGTGCGCCTTCCCGCGGAGCAGATCTTCCGGGTGATCGGCGCGCTGCAGGAGCAGGCCGACCAGTGGCTCGCGCAGTCCGGCAAGGAGGAGCCGCCCGAGGGCTGGTTCCCCGTCGGCTGACCACGACCGCAGCGTCATGAGCAGCGTGGTCGACGTCTGCCCGAAGCGGATGGTCTACGGGCCGTGCCAGGGGGTGCATCAGGACGGCGCGTGCGAGCTCGGCGACCGCCGGTGCGTGTTCCTCGACCTCGGCGTGCCCGCCTTCTCCGGGCCGCCGCCCGCCGAGGCGCCCGCATCCGTCGCCGCCGAGCAGCTGCTCGCTGTCGCCGAGCGGCGCCCGATCGTGATCGCGGAGCTCGTGGCGCGCGCGGACGTCGCCGGACAGCAGGAGGCCGCGGCCCGGCTCGCCGGCGCCGTCGATGCGGCGCTGCTCGGCGACGCGCCCTGGGAGCGGGTGCAGCTGCCGCCCGTGCTCCGGGCGACGCTGCTGCTGCAGGAGGGCGTGCGCCCGATCGTGGGGCTCGCCTGCCGCGACCGCAACCGCGTCGCGCTCGAGGGCGAGCTGCAGGGCCTCGCCGCGGTCGGGGTGCCGATGGTGCTCTGCCTGACCGGCGACCATCCGTCGCTCGGCGACCGCGCGGATGCCGCGGCGGTCTTCGACCTCGACTCGACCCGGCTCGCGGCGCTTGCCGCCGGCCGGGGGATGATCGTGGCGGTCGCCGAGTCGGCCTCGGTACCGCCCGTCGCCACGCGCCCGGCCCGCGTCGCGTCGAAGGCCGCCGCCGGCGCCACCGTCTGCTTCGTGAACCACGGATCCGCCGACGAGGTCGAGCGGTTCGTCGACGCCGCCCGCGTGCTCACGCCGTCGCTGCGCTTCGTCGTCAGCGTGCCGGTCGCGGTCTCCGAGGCCGCCCGGGGGCGGCTCGCGGCCTTCCTGCCCGGATCCGGCGGCGACCCGCTGCCGGCCGACGGCGTCGCCGCGGCGGTGGCGACCGCGGAACGGCTGCTCCGCATCGACGGCGTGATCGGCGTCGACCTCTCGGCCGCCGCGGGCGAGGGCGAGGAGGCGCTCGTCGCCGACCGCGTCGCCGAGGTCGCGACGGCCCTCGGCGGGGGATCCTGACCGCGGCCCCCACCCGTGTCTGCTGTCCGTGCCGACAACTGTCGGCGTTTCAGTGGCAGCAGCTGTCCGAGCGGACAGCAGACGGCGGGTGGGAGGCCGGTTCGGATCCGGTCAGTCCGCGGGCGCGACGAGGTGCTGGTAGTCGGGGTGCCGCTCGATCCAGGCGCGGATGAACGGGCAGAGCGGCACCACCTGCTCGCCCCGGCCCGCGACGTCGTCGAGGGCGGCGTGGGCGAGCCGGCTGCCCAGCCCGCGGCCCTCGAACGCCGGGTCGATGATGGTGTGCAGGAAGGTCACGCGCCCCGGCATGCGCCGGTAGGTCGAGAACCCCGCGTCGTGCCCGTCGACCGCGATCCGGTAGCGGTGGGCGGCCGGATCGTCCCGCACGGTGATGGCGTCCGTCATGTCTCCTCCTCGTCCCCGATGGTCGCCCTCGAGCCAGACCCTTCAGGCCGCACCGGCCCGACACTCGGCGAACGTCCTGGAACTTCGAGTCCGTTCCCGCAACACTTCGGGGGTGAACTCCAACGACAACCCGGTCGTCCTGCTCTACCTCGTGCTGTCGCTGCTGGTGATCGGGTTCGGCATCTCGATCATCGTGTACCAGACGGGCGCGACCCGGCAGGCGCTGGCGACGCGTGGAGGGCTGCTGTTCGCCGGCGTCGTCCTCATCCTCGTGGGCGGCGCGCTGCTCCTCTCGCAGCTCATCGCCTACTTCACGTGATGCGCTTCTGAGACGGCGGCCGCCACGGCACGCGGCGGCCCCGGCCGATAGGCTTCGCGGGACGAAGGGGAGTATCCCGGGCTTCGCGCAGGTCGTCATCACGGTTCCGCTCCGCAGCGGGCCCGGCCGCGCGGCATCCGTTTCGGATGGGGAGAGACGTTCGGCGCTGCAGCATGCCGCCCGACGACTCGTAAGAGGTCTCGCCAGTGATCATCCCCCTCCCGTTCGTGATCGGCTCGATCGCCGTCCTGGTGCTCGTGCTCGGGGCCGACATCGCGCTCGCGTACGCCCGCCCGCGCGTGCCGTCGGTGAAGGAGTGCGCCCTCTGGGTCGGGTTCTACGTCCTGCTCGCGCTCGTCTTCGCGGCGGCCATGTGGGTCGTCGCCGGCCCTGACCACGCGACCGAGTTCGTCGCCGGCTGGCTGACCGAGTACTCGCTGTCGATCGACAACCTGTTCGTCTTCATCGTGATCATGGGCGGCTTCGCCGTGCCGCGGAAGCACCAGCAGGAGGTGCTGATGATCGGCATCGTCCTGGCGCTGATCCTCCGCGGGATCTTCATCCTGATCGGCGCTCAGCTCATCGTCTCGTTCAGCTGGATCTTCTACCTCTTCGGCGCCTTCCTGATCTACACGGCGATCACGCAGGCGTTCGGCTCCGAGCACGGCGACGCGCAGAACGGGCGGCTCGTCACCTTCCTGCGGCGGCACATCGCAGTGACCGACCAGTACGACGAGGGGCACCTCCGCACCACCATCGACGGCCGGCGGATGTGGACCCCGATCCTCATCGTGCTCGTCTCGATCGGCAGCACCGACGTGCTGTTCGCCCTCGACTCGATCCCGGCGATCTTCGGGATCACCGAGAGCGCCTTCATCGTGTTCACCGCGAACGTCTTCGCCCTGATGGGGCTGCGGCAGCTCTACTTCCTGCTCGGTGACCTCGTCGAGCGGCTGCGCTTCCTCAAGTACGGGATCGCGTTCATCCTCGCCTTCATCGGCGTGAAGCTCGTGCTGCACGCCCTGCACGACAACTCGCTGCCGTTCCTGAACGGCGGGGAGCACCTCGACGGCGTGCCCGACATCGGCACGGGCGCGTCGCTCGCGGTCATCGTGGTCTCGATGTCGGTCGCGACGCTCGCGAGCCTCGTCGCCATCCGCCGCGAGCGCATCGGCTGACCGCCGCCGCCCCTTCATCGCGCGGTTCCGGAGAAACCTCGCGACACGCCGCGCCGGAGACGCCGGACGCGGCGTGTCGCCCAGGATCTCCGGAACGGCGCGATGAGCGGCAGGGCTCAGTCGAGCAGCGCCTCGGCCGGTGACGGACGGCGGCGGAACGGATCCGGATCCTCGCCACGCATGTCGTCATCCGGGAGACGTAGCATCCGTTCCATGCGGCTCTTCGGGCGTGGCCGGAACGGCAAGGTGGTCGGCGGACCGCCCTCCGCCGTGCACTTCCCGCGGCACCCGGCGGCCCTGCTCGCGACCGACGCGTGGCGCCCGCTCGCCCAGCTCGCCGACCAGCGCATCCGCGCCCACCGCGGCGACCACCTCGATGTCGGCGGCCTCATCGCGACCGTGTCCGGCGAGATCGAGGAGGTGCTGAAGGACGAGCCGATGGCGATGCTCCTCGACGCCTGGACCACCTGGGACGCCGAGATGCGACGCATCGAGGGCAGGCCCGTCCGAGCCGTGGAACCGGGCGACGCCGTGCAGGACGTCAGCGAGGCGCTCGCCGTGCACGCGGACCTCGCGGCGCTCGTGCCGGCGCTCGTCGTGAGCCGACTCAGCGAGAACGTGCGCTGACCCGGATCGCAGCCGTGCCGGAGCGCGGTGGTAATCTCGCGTCCATGCTTCGCGGCGTGCTCCTCCTTCCCTGCCGCGACGAGGTCTGAACCACCGGCTCCCTCGTCGCGGAGGTCGCTCGATGCCGGGGACACCTCACCGCCATCCCTCCGGAGGACATGCATGACCGAGACGACACCCGCGCCCCAGCCCGGCGCGGACGACCACGCGCCGAAGACCCTCGCCGAGAAGGTGTGGGCCGCCCACCTCGTCAAGCGGGGTGAGGACGGGGCGCCCGACCTCGTCTACATCGACCTGCACCTCGTGCACGAGGTCACCAGCCCGCAGGCGTTCGACGGCCTCCGCGCCGAGGGCCGCCCGGTTCGCCGCCCCGATCTCACGATCGCGACGGAGGACCACAACACCCCGACGATCGACATCGACAAGCCGATCGCGGACATCACGAGCCGCACCCAGATCGAGACGCTCCGCCGCAACGCGAAGGAGTTCGGCATCCGCCTGCACTCGCTCGGCGACGTCGAGCAGGGCATCGTGCACATCGTCGGCCCCCAGCTCGGCCTCACGCAGCCGGGCATCACCGTCGTCTGCGGCGACTCGCACACCTCCACGCACGGGGCGTTCGGTGCGATGGCGTTCGGGATCGGCACGAGCGAGGTCGAGCACGTGCTCGCCACCCAGACGCTGCCGCTGAAGCCGTTCAAGACCATGGCGATCACCGTCGAGGGCACCCTGAAGCCGGGCGTCACGGCGAAGGACGTCATCCTGGCCGTCATCGCGAAGATCGGCACCAACGGTGGCCAGGGCTACGTGCTCGAGTACCGCGGCAGCGCCATCCGCGCCCTCTCCATGGAGGGGCGGATGACCATCTGCAACATGTCGATCGAGGCGGGCGCCCGCGCCGGCATGGTCGCCCCCGACGAGACGACGTTCGCCTACCTGAAGGGCCGGCCGCACGCGCCGAAGGGCGAGGACTGGGACGACGCGGTGGCCTACTGGCGCACCCTCGTCACCGACGACGACGCCGTCTTCGACGCCGAGGTCTTCCTCGACGCGGACGAGCTCGAGCCGTTCGTCACCTGGGGCACGAACCCGGGCCAGGGCGTGACGCTCGCGGGCTCGGTCCCCGACCCGGCGACGATGACGGATCCGCAGGCCCGCGACTCCGCGGAGCGCGCGCTGGAGTACATGGACCTCGCCCCCGGCACCCCGATGAAGGACATCGCGGTCGACGCGGTGTTCATGGGGTCCTGCACGAACAGCCGGATCGAGGACCTCCGCGCGTTCGCCTCCATCGTGAAGGGCCGCAAGAAGGCCGACGGCGTGCGCGTCATGGTCGTGCCGGGCAGCGCCCGCGTGCGGCTCGAGGCTGAGGCCGAGGGCCTCGACAAGGTCTTCACCGACTTCGGCGCCGAGTGGCGCTTCGCCGGGTGCTCGATGTGCCTCGGGATGAACCCCGACCAGCTCGCGCCGGGGGAGCGCTGCGCCTCCACGAGCAACCGCAACTTCGAGGGCCGGCAGGGTAAGGGCGGCCGCACGCACCTCGTCTCGCCGCTCGTCGCGGCGGCCACCGCCATCCGCGGCACCCTCAGTGCTCCTTCCGACGTCCTTCGGCCGTCCAGCCAGTCGGATGTGGATGCGGAGGCGTTGGTCTGATGGAACCGTTCACCACGCACACCGGCGTCGCGGTCCCGCTGAAGCGGTCCGCGGTCGACACCGACCAGATCATCCCGGCCGTCTACCTGAAGCGGGTCACGAAGACCGGCTTCGAGGACGCGCTCTTCGCGCACCTGCGCCAGGACCCCGGCTTCGTGCTGAACGACCCGGCCTACACGGCCGGCTCGATCCTCTTCGCCGGCCCCGACTTCGGCACCGGCTCGAGCCGCGAGCACGCGGTCTGGGCGCTGCGCGACTACGGCTTCCGCGCCGTGTTCAGCCCGCGGTTCGGCGACATCTTCCGCGGCAACAGCGGCAAGCAGGGACTGCTCACCGGGGTGATCACCGAGGAGCAGGTCGAGACATGCTGGGCCGCGATCGAAGCGGATCCGGGGATCGCGGCTACCGTCGATCTCACGACGTCGACCGTCACCATCTCGGGGACCTCGATCCCGTTCGAGATCGATGCCTACACTCGCTGGAGGCTCCTGGAGGGCCTCGACGACATCGGGCTGACCCTGCGCGATGAGGCGCGCATCACCGCCTTCGAAGCGGGCCGCGAAGCATGGCGGCCCACAACACTGCCAGTAGGGGACCGTTGAGCAATCTCATCACCGAGGCGCAGCGCGCAGGCGCGAGCGTCGGACTGACCTTCGACCGGATCACCATCGAGGGCGGCAAGCCCCTCCAGGGCGAGGTCGACGTCCGCGGGGCGAAGAACCTCGTCACCAAGGCCATGGTCGCCTCGCTGCTGTCCGAGGGCGTCAGCGTGCTGCGCGACGTTCCGGACATCAGCGACGTGCGCGTCGTCCGCGGCCTGCTCGAGATCCACGGCGTCACGGTGAAGCCGGGCGTCGAGTCCGGCGAGCTGCTGCTCGACGCCGGCAACGTGCGCAGCGCGCACATGCGGGAGATCGATGCGCACGCGGGCTCCTCGCGCATCCCGATCCTGTTCTGCGGTCCGCTGCTCCACCAGCTCGGCGAGGCGTTCATCCCCGACCTCGGGGGCTGCCGCATCGGCGACCGGCCGATCAACTTCCACCTCGACGCGCTCCGCAACTTCGGCGCCGTCGTCGAGAAGCTGCCGACCGGCATCCGCCTGTCCGCGCCGAACGGCCTGCACGGCGCGCACGTGCACCTGCCGTACCCGAGCGTCGGTGCGACGGAGCAGACGCTCCTCACGGCCGTGCGGGCCAAGGGCGTCACCGAGCTCCGGAACGCCGCGATCGAGCCCGAGATCATGGATCTCATCGCGATCCTGCAGAAGATGGGCGCGATCATCTCGGTCGAGCCGAACCGCGTCATCCTCATCGAGGGCGTCGACGAGCTCCGCGGCTACACGCACCGCGCGATCTTCGACCGCAACGAGGCCGCCAGCTGGGCCTCCGCGGCGCTCGCCACGCACGGCGATGTGTTCGTGCACGGCGCGAAGCAGGAGCACATGATGACGTTCCTGAACATCTTCCGGAAGGTCGGCGGCGCGTTCGACATCGAGGAGCACGGCATCCGCTTCTGGCACCCGGGTGGGCCGCTGAAGCCGGTCGTGATCGAGACGGATGTGCACCCCGGCTTCATGACGGACTGGCAGCAGCCGCTCGTCGTGGCGCTCACGCAGGCCGAGGGCGTCTCCACCGTGCACGAGACCGTGTACGAGAACCGGTTCGGCTTCACCGAGGCGCTGCAGAAGATGGGTGCGGACATCCGCGTGCACCCGCGCGGCTTCGCGGCCCCGCACCGCCGCGTGCCGCGCCGCGACCTCGAGCAGGCCGCCGTGATCACGGGCCCGACGCCGCTGCACGGCGCCGACATCGAGGTGCCGGACCTGCGGGGCGGCTTCTCGCACCTGATCGCCGCGATGACGGCCGAGGGCACCTCGACCGTGCGGAACGTCGGGATCATCAGCCGGGGGTACGAGAACTTCGAGGGCAAGCTCCGGGCGCTGGGGGCGCGTTTCACGGTCGATGGCTGACCGGCCGCGGCAGGAGAAGCTCCGGCCGTCGCTCTGGTGGGTCCTCGGTGCCATCGCGGTGCCGTTCATCCGCGGCACCTCGCACCTGACCATCCGGTCGCCGGAGAGGCTCCCGGCGACCGGGCCGTTCATCCTCACCCCGAACCACAACTCGAACATCGACCCGCTCGTGATCGCGGTCGCCGTGTGGCGGCTCGGCCGCGCGCCGCGGTTCATGGCGAAGGCGTCGCTGTTCCAGGTCCCGATCATCGGCTCGCTGCTGCGCGGCGTCGGCCAGATCCCGGTCGAGCGCGGGGGCCTGCAGCGCGGCGCCGTGCCGATCGATGCGGCGAAGCGGATCGTCGCCGAGGGCCACTGCGTGATCGTCTACCCGGAGGGCTCGCTGACCCGCGATCCGGCGCTCTGGCCGATGCGCGGCAAGACCGGCGCGGCGCGGCTCGCCCTCGACCTCGGCATCCCCGTCGTGCCGGTGGCGCACTGGGGCACGCAGCAGCTGATGCCGATCTACTCGAAGCGGATCCACCTGCGGCCGCGTGCCCGGATCGAGGTCGCGTTCGGCGACCCCGTCGACCTGTCCCCGTGGGAGGGGCGCGCCACCGATCCGGCGGCCCTGCAGGCGGCGACCGCTGCGATCATGGCCTCCGTGACCGGTCTGCTCGAGCAGCTGCGGGGCGAGACGGCCCCCGCGGACCGCTGGGACCCCGCGAAGCACGGGCAGACCGAGACCGGCCGGTTCTGATGGCCACGGTCGCGGTGCTCGGCGCCGGCAGCTGGGGCACCACCTTCGCGAAGGTGCTCGCCGACGCCGCCAACGACGTGGCGCTCTGGGCCCGCCGCCCGGTGCTCGCCGAGGCGATCACCCGGCGCCACCGCAACGACGACTACCTGCCCGGCATCCTGCTGCCGGAGAGCATCCGCGTCGGCAGCGACCTCGACGCCGTGCTCTCAGGCGCCTCGATCGTGTTCCTCTCCGTGCCGAGCCAGTCGCTCCGCGGCGTGCTCGCCGACGTCCGCCGCGGCCTGCCGCCCGACGCCGTCGTCGTCAGCCTGATGAAGGGCGTGGAGAACGGCACCGGCCTGCGGATGAGCGAGGTGCTCCGCGAGGGCCTCGAGGTGCCCGACGAGCGGATCGCCGTGGTGTCCGGGCCGAACCTCGCGACCGAGATCGCCCGAGGCCAGCCGACCGCGGCGGTGGTCGCCTCGACGATGCAGGAGACGGCGGAGGTCGTGGCGCTGGCCGCGGCGAACAAGTACTTCCGCACCTTCACGAACACCGACGTGATCGGCACCGAGTTCGGCGGCGTGCTGAAGAACCTCATCGCCGTGGCCACCGGCATCGTCGTCGGCGTCGGCTACGGCGACAACACGAAGGCGTCGATCCTCACCCGCGGCCTGGCCGAGATGACCGCGTTCGCCGTCGCGTTCGGTGCGCAGCCCGAGACCCTCGCCGGCCTGGCGGGCCTCGGCGACCTGATCGCCACGAGCGAGTCGCCGCTGTCGCGGAACAACCGCGCCGGGCGACTGCTCGGGCAGGGCTACAGCGTCGACGACGTGCTCCGCACCATGGACCAGGTGGCGGAGGGCCTCACGTCGCTGCAGCCGGTGCTCGACCTCGCCGCCAGCCGCGGCGTCGCCATGCCGATCGCGCAGCAGGTCGCCGACGTGATCGCCGGCACCCTCGACCCCCGCGACATCGCCCCGCACGTCGCGGGCGAGGCGGTGCCCGAGGGCGAGTAGCCAGGCCCCATCCGCCGTCTTCAGGACTTCTCGCCCGACACGCCGCGCTGCAGGCCCGATCGTCCTGAATACGGTCGGCCGGTCCTGAATACGGCGGCCTCGCCACGGGAGCGGGGGAGGGACAGGTCGCCCTGGGTACGCTCGAGCGGTGACGGATTCCCGGACGCGCGTCGCGGTCGTCTTCGGCGGTCGTTCCAGCGAGCACGTGATCAGCTGCGCGACCGCGGGCGGCGTGCTCGCCGCGATCGACCGGGACCGCTACGACGTCGTGCCCGTCGGCGTGACCCGCGACGGGGCGTTCGTGCTCGAGCGCGACGACCCGGCGGCCTTCGCGCTCGACCCGAAGGCGATGCCCGAGGTGCGCGACGACGGCAGCCGCGTGCGCTGGCCGGAGTCCACGGCCACCCGCGAGTTGACGGTGCAGGCCGCCGACGGATCCGTCTCCTCGCTCGGCGACGTCGACGTCGTGTTCCCGATCCTGCACGGGCCCTTCGGCGAGGACGGGACGATCCAGGGGCTCCTCGAGCTCGTCGGGCTGCCCTATGTCGGCAACGGCGTGCTCGCATCCGCCCTCGGGATGGACAAGCACTTCACGAAGACCGTGCTCGAGGCCGCCGGCGTGCCCGTCGCGCCGTGGATCACCCTGACCGAGGCGGACCGCGCCGGCGACGACGCGTGGCTGCGCCGCCGCGTGGCGGGCCTCGGGCTGCCCGCCTTCGTGAAGCCCGCCCGGGCGGGCTCCTCGGTCGGGGTCACCCGGATCGATGCGCCCGAGGAGCTCGACGCCGCCCTGGACACCGCGTTCGCGGAGGACAGCCGCGTGCTCGTCGAGCGCGGGATGCAGGGCCGCGAGCTCGAGATCGGCGTGCTCGGCGCGCGCGGCCGCAGCGGCGTGCGGGTCTCGGCGGTCGGCGAGGTGGTCGTCACCGGCCGCCCCTTCTACGACTTCGCCGCGAAGTACCTCGGCGCCGATGGCGTCGACCTCATCTGCCCCGCCGACCTCCAGGACGGCGAGCGGGCCGACCTCGAACGGCTCGCCGTGCGGGCGTTCGAGGCGATCGACGGCCGCGGCCTGGCCCGCGTGGACGTGTTCCTCACCGGCGAGGGCTTCGTCGTCAACGAGATCAACACGATGCCGGGCTTCACGCCGATCTCGATGTTCCCGAGGTGCTGGCAGCAGTCGGGCGTCGCGTATCCCGACCTCATCACCGATCTGATCGAACAGGCGCGATGACCCGTCGGCCTCTCGCCGTGCTCGCGGCGGCCGGTGCGGCGCTCGCGCTCGCGGGGTGCGCGCCGACGATCTCGGTGCCGCCTGCGCCCGCGGCGACGACGACCGCCTGCGCCGCCCTCATCGTGCGGCTGCCGTCGACGCTCGGGGCGCTGCCGAAGCGGGAGACGGACTCGCAGGGCACCGCCGCGTGGGGCGACCCCGAGGGCGTGCAGCTGCGCTGCGGGGTCACGCCGCCAGGCCCGACGACCGATCCGTGCTTCACCGTCTCGAAGGTCGACTGGATCCGCGTGGACGCGGGGACCGGATCCGCGGCCCGCGAGGTCTGGACGACGTTCGGCCGCACGCCCGCCACCCAGGTCGTGATCGACCCGAAGCATGCGACGGAGAACGACGCCCTGCCCCCGATCTCCGACGCCGTGTCCGCCGCGATGCCGACCACGGACCGGAAGTGCACGGCGCCGTCCCTCCCGAGCCCTTCGCCGACGCCGTGACCGCCGACCGCATCGGCGACGTGGGGGAGGCGGCCGCCCTCGCCCGCATCCTCGCCCGCCTGCCCACGTCGCCCGGCACCCTGCTCGGGCCCGGCGACGACGCCGCGGTGGTCGCGGCGCCCGACGGCCGCGTCGTGCTCACCACGGACGTGATGGTGGAGGGCCCCGACTTCCGGCTCGCCTTCTCGACGCCGCACGACCTCGGGTTCAAGGCCGCCGCCACGAACCTCGCCGACGTCGCCGCGATGGGCGCGCGCCCCACCGGCCTGCTCGTCGCGCTCACCGTGCCCGCCGAGACGCCGGTCGCCGTGCTCGAGGGGATCGCGGACGGCTTCGCCGACGCCTGCACCGCACTCGCGCCCGGCTGCGCCGTGGTCGGCGGCGACCTCACCCTGTCGCCGACCCTCACCCTCGCGGTCACCGCGGTCGGCTCCCTCGACGGCGCGGCGCCCGTGCGGCGCAGCGGCGCACGGCCCGGCGACGTCGTCGCCTACGCCGGCGCGCTCGGCCGATCGGCCGCCGCGCTCCGCCTCCTGCTCGACGCGCCGGATGCGGATGCCGTCGCGCACCTCCGCGCGAGCCGCGCCGAGCTGCTGGCGGAGCAGCTCGCGCCGTCCCCGCCGCTCGCCGCGGGGCCGGCGGCCGCGGCTGCCGGCGCCACCGCGATGCTGGACGTCTCCGACGGCCTGCTGCTCGACGCCTCGAGGATCGCGCGCGCGAGCGGCGTCGTGCTCGATCTCGACTCGGTCGCGCTCGGCGCGGACGTCGCCGCGGTGGCGCAGGCGCTCGGCACCGACGCCGCAACCGCGCTCACCGTGGTGCTCACCGGCGGCGAGGACCACGGGCTGCTCGCCTGCTTCCCCGAGGACGCGGCGCTGCCCGCGCCCTTCAGGTCGATCGGCGTCGTCGCCGCGGGCGCCCCGGCGGTGCTCGTGGACGGCGGCGTGCCGACCGCCGGTGCCCTCGGCTGGGACTCGTTCGCCGCGTACCGGGACTGATGGTGGCGGGGAGTCGCGGAGCGCGCGCGGACGTGATCGGCGACCACCTGGCGCGGATCCGCGGCGCGCGCAGCGCCGTGGTCGCCGCGCTCGACCGGCTGCCGTCCGCCGACGAGCGCGAGGCGCTGCTCCGCCGGGACGAGACGCTCGCCGCGATCGAGCGCGGATTGGCGGTGCTGCTGCCGGAGGCGTGGGGGCTCGAGGACCGGCCGCTGCGGCGTCCCAGGCTGGACGAGGATCGCGCCGTGCTCGCGGACATCCGCAGCACGGCCGCCGTGCTCGCGCTGCGCCTCGAGGAGCGGCCCGACCGCCTCACCCCGGGCGAGGAGCAGGACCTCGCCGCCGCTGTCGCGCTCTACCGATGGGCGCATACCGAGCTCGGGGACCGGTACGGCGGCATCGGCACCTTCCCAGCCTGACGGGCCGGGGCGTCAGGCGGCCGGCGTTATGGTCGCTGGCATGCGAGCCGGAACGCGCGACGCCGTCGTGTCCAACCACCTCCGCCGGCTGCGCGCGCGGATCGCCGACCTGCAGCTGATCCTGACCGGCCGCGGTCCGATCATCGTGCCCACCCTGGCGGAGGAGGCGCGGTTCCGGGCCGAGCTGCGGGAGGCGGACCTCGTCGAGCGCGGGCTCACCGAGCTCCTGCCCGAGTTCTGGCCGCTCACCGGAACCGGCCGCCGCCGTACCGGGCTCGTCGCGGAGGCCAGGGTGCTCGTCGAGCTCCGGGCGCTCGCGGCGACCGTCGCCCTCGGCCTCGCCCAGCCCGAGGCTGAGCAGGCGGGCGATCGCGGCGACGTCGCGCGGGCGTTGTTCCGCTGGGCGGAGACCGCGCTGCTGCCCTTCGAGTTCGACGAGAACGAGATGCTGCCGGGCTCGACCCTCCGGTACGAGCGGATCGTCGCCTACGCGATGTTCGGCCAGCGCTGGGGCTCGATCTAGGCGACCGGCGGCTGCCACCCGGAACGTCGCCGATGCGCGGGGTTGCCACTGGTGGCGACTTCTCGGCGCCAGAAGTCGCCACGAGTGGCAACTCCCGGGTGGGGGGAGCCGGCCAGGTCAGCGCGAGTCGTCGGCGCGCGCGGGCGCGACCTCGAGCAGGTGCACCGCGGTGTCGCCGTAGGTGCGGGTCCGGTCGAGCCGCACGCCCTCCGGCAGCCCGGGCAGGGCGTCGCGGGCGGATCGCTCGAGCACGAGCAGCGCGCCGGGCGCGACGACGACGAGCGCGGCGAGGGCGTCCAGCACGGCGGCGTCGGGCAGGTCGTAGGGCGGATCGAGGAACACGAGCGTCGGCGGGGGACCGGCCGGCGTCGCGAGGTAGCCCGCGACCGGGCGCACCACGATCCGCACGTCGAGCGGCTGCGGCGCGGCCCGGCGCAGCAGGGCGAGGTTCTGCCGCAGCGCCGTGGCCGCCCCGTTGCTCCTGTCCACGAGCACCGCGCTCACCGCACCGCGGGAGAGGGCCTCGAACGCGAGCGCGCCGGATCCGGCGAACAGGTCGAGCACGTGGGCGCCCTGCACCGCGTCCCGAGCCTCGAGCGTCGAGAACAGCGCCTCACGCACCCGGTCGCTCGTCGGCCGCGTGCCGGACGTCGGCGTCCGCAGCTGCAGCGACCCCGCCCATCCGCTGATGATCCGAGGCATGCGCACCATCCTCCCGTCTCCCGCCGATCGCGCCGAACGGCGCGATGCACGGGCGGGGTATGACGGGAGGTCGGTGGTCGCTCCTAGCATGAGGGCATGCCGGGGCCGCTGGATCAGAAGCTGGCCGGCGTGCTGGGCGACCGCACGGCGAAGGCGCTCGGCCGCGCCCTCGACCTGCACACCGTCGGCGACCTCGTCACCCACTACCCGCGGCGCTACCAGAAGCGCGGCGAACTCACCCGGCTGGACGCGCTGCCGCTCGAGACCGAGGTGACGGTCGTGGCCGACGTGCTCCGCGCCGGCTCGCGCTCGATGATGAACCGGCGCGGCAGCCGCCAGGAGGTGCTCATCTCCGACGGGTCCGGCACGCTCACCCTCGTCTTCTTCAACCAGCCGTTCCGGGTCGACCCGTCGAAGTCGGGCGCGCTGAAGCCCGGCGTGCGCGGGATGTTCAGCGGCCGCGTCCGCTTCTACAAGGGCATGCGCGAGCTCACGCATCCGCGCTACGAGCTCTTCGACGGCAGCGGCGACGAGCCGCCCGACCCCGAGACCGACCCCGAGGGCGCGAAGGCGTGGCACGAGGTGCCGATCCCGATCTACCCGGCGTCGGCCGCGATCGACACCTGGAACATCCGCAAGGCGGTCGCGCTCGCACTCGAGAACATCGCCGGCATCGAGGACCCGATGCCGCTCGAGATCTGCCGCACCGCGAAGCTGATGGGCTACGAGCCGGCGCTGCGCCGCATCCACCAGCCGCAGCACGACGGCGACTGGATGCAGGCGAAGCGCACCCTGCGCTACCACGAGGCCTTCCTGCTGCAGACGGCGCTGCTGCAGCGCCGCGCGATCCGGGCGATGTTCGCCGCGACGCCGCGCACGCCGCAGCCGGATGGCCTGCTCGCCCGGTTCGACGCGGCCCTGCCGTTCGAGCTCACCGACGACCAGAAGCTCGTCGGCACCGAGATCGCGGAGGACCTCGCCGGGCAGGTGCCGATGCACCGGCTGCTGCAGGGCGAGGTCGCGTCCGGCAAGACGCTCGTCGCCCTGCGGGCGATGCTCGCCGTCGCGGAGAGCGGCGGCCAGTCCGCGCTGCTCGCGCCCACCGAGGTGCTCGCCGCGCAGCATCTGCGCTCGATCGTGGCGACCCTCGGGCCCGACCTCGCCGCGGAGCTGATGCCCACGCTCGTCACGGGGCAGCTGCCTGCGGCCGAGCGGCGGCGGGCGGCCCTGCGGCTCGTCACAGGGCAGGCGCGCATCGTCGTCGGCACCCACGCTCTGCTGTCCGAGTCGACCGAGTTCTACGACCTCGGCCTCGTCGTCGTGGACGAGCAGCACCGGTTCGGCGTCGAGCAGCGCGAGGTGCTGCGACGCAAGGGATCCGCCCCGCACACCCTGGTGATGACCGCGACCCCGATCCCGCGCACCGTCGCGATGACGGTCTTCGGCGACCTCGAGACCTCCACCATCCGGCACCTGCCGAAGGGACGCGCGCCCATCGAGACGCACGTGGTGCCGCTCGCGGAGAAGCCGCACTGGATGCCGAACGTGTGGCGGCGCGCGGGGGATGAGATCGGCCGCGGCCGGCAGGGCTACGTGCTCTGCCCGGCGATCGGCGGCGACGACGCGGCCCCGTCGCCGGAGGACGCCGACATCGACCTGCTCGAGCCCGACGACGCCCGGCCCATGGCCACGGTCGCGGCCACGTTGCAGGAGCTGCGGGTGCACCCGGCGCTCGCGGGAAGGCGCATCGAGGCGCTCACCGGGCGGATGACCGGCGAGGAGAAGGACCGCGTCATGCGGGAGTTCGCCGCCGGCGGCATCGACGTGCTCGTCGCGACCACGGTCGTCGAGGTCGGCGTGGACGTCGCGAACGCCACCTTCATGATCGTGCTCGACGCCGACCGCTTCGGGGTCTCGCAGCTGCACCAGCTGCGCGGCCGCGTCGGACGCGGCGGCCTGCCGGGCCTCTGCCTGCTCGTCACCGGCGCCCCGGAGGGCACGCTCGGGCACGAGCGGGTCACCACGGTCGCTGCGACGACGGACGGCTTCGCGCTCGCCCAGGCGGACCTCGAGCTGCGGCGCGAGGGCGACGTGCTCGGCGCCAGCCAGTCGGGGGCGCGATCGCAGCTGAAGCTGCTGCGGGTCACCCGCGACGGCGACATCATCGAGGCCGCCCGCGACGCGGCGGCCGGCCTGCTCGAGGCGGATCCGTCCCTCGAGGCCTATCCGGCGCTCCGCGCAGCGATCGAGCGCAGCAGCGACGAGGACGCCCGCGCGTTCCTCGACAAGAGCTGACCGGATCCCCAGGTAGCCTGAGCGCATCATGCCCCGCGTCGCCGTGATCCCCGGTTCCTTCGACCCGGTCACACTGGGGCATCTCGACATCGTGCGCCGCGCGGCGCCGCTCTTCGACCGGCTGCACGTCGTCGTCACGCACAACCCCGGCAAGGCCGCGCTGCTGCCGTTCACGCAGCGCGTCGCGCTGCTCCAGCAGGCGATCGCCGACGCCGGCATCGAGGGCGACGTGGTCGTCGACTCGTGGAGCGTCGGCCTGCTCGTCGACTACTGCGTCGAGGTGGGGGCGCAGGTGCTCGTGAAGGGCATCCGCTCGGCCACCGACACCGAGTACGAGACGCCGATGGCGATGGTGAACCGCGACCTCGCCGGCATCGAGACGCTGTTCCTCATCGGCGACCCGGGCACGAGCCACGTCTCCAGCTCGCTCGTGCGGCAGGTCGCGTCGCTCGGCGGGGACATCGCCCCGTACGTGCCGAAGGCCGTCGCCGAGGTGCTGCAGCCCGGCGGACGGCCCGCCTCGTGACGGGGCTGCTCGCCGCCGTGTGCCGCGTCCACGCCCTGCTGCCCGACCGCGGCAACGGGGTCACCGGCATCGACAAGCGGCCCGTCACGACGGCCGTGCGGGTGTCGAAGTACGGGCTGTTCGCGGACGTGCAGGCGAGCCGGGAGCACCACGGGGGCGTCGACCAGGCCGTCTACGCCTACGCCGAGGAGGACGCCGCCTTCTTCGCCCGAGAGCTGGGCCGCGACGTGCCGCCCGGCCTGTTCGGAGAGAACGTCACCACCCGCGGCGTCGACGTGACCGGCGCGGTCATCGGCGAGCGGTGGCGTGTCGGCGAGCAGCTGCTGCTCGAGGCCACGGCACCTCGCACGCCCTGCGGCACCTTCGAGCGGCGGATGGGGCTGACCGGCTGGCAGGACCGCTTCCGCGAGCACGGCGCCCCCGGTGCCTACTTCCGCGTGGTGCGCGCCGGCGTCATCCGGCAGGGCGACGCGATCGAGGTCGTCGAGCGCCCGGAGCACGGCATCACCATCGGCGGCTGGTTCCAGCGGCAGGACCCGGACGACGCGGCGGCGCTGCTCGACGCGGACGCCGCGGGCGTGGTGCGGCTGCACGAGCACCTGCGCGAGCTCGCGGAGCGCTCGCTCCGTATCGCCGCCCGCGCCTGAGCGCCCAGCCCGCTCGCCGGAGGCCGTCGCCCCGCGGTGGAAGGATGGGGCCATGATCAGCGCCTTCGCGCCCGACGGCATCCCCGAGGTCGAGGTCGGCACGGACCTCGTCGCGCTGGTCGCGGATGCCGTCGGCGCGCTCGAGGACGGCGACCTCGTGGTCGTCTCGAGCAAGATCGTCTCGAAGGCGGAGGGCCGCGCGGTGCGTGCGGACGACCGCGAGCAGGCGATCACCGACGAGACCGTCCGGGTCGTCGCGACCCGCCGCCAGCCGACCGGCGCGCTCACCCGCATCGTCGAGAACCGCCTCGGCATCGTCGGCGCCGCCGCCGGCGTCGACGCGAGCAACGTCGCCGAGGGCACGGTGCTGCTCCTCCCGGAGGATCCCGACGCATCCGCCGCCCGTCTGCGCGCCGGCCTCGCCGAGCGCTTCGGGGTGCGCCTCGGCGTGGTCGTCACCGACACGCTCGGCCGCCCCTGGCGCACCGGTCAGATCGATGTCGCGATCGGCGCCGCCGGCGTCTCGGTCGTCGACGACCTGCGCGGCACCCCGGATGCGACCGGCAGGCGGATGGATGTCACCGTGGTGGCCGTCGCGGACGAGATCGCGTCCATGGCCGACCTCGTCAAGGGCAAGACCGCGAACCGTCCGGTGGCCGTCGTGCGCGGGCTCGGCGCGTTCGTCACCGACGAGGACGGACCCGGGGCCCGCAGCCTGGTACGGGTCGGCCCCGAGGACATGTTCCGGCGCGGGACCGACGAGGCCTATGCCGACGGATACCGTGACGGCTACGCGGAAGGATCGCGGGAGTCCACGGGTTGGCTCGGAGACAACGAGAGGGGAGACGCGCCGTGATCGATTGGGTCGTGCTCGTACCGATCAAGCGGTTCGCGGATGCCAAGACGCGGCTGCACCCGCGTGCCGACCGCGCCGCGGTGGCCGAGGCGATCGCCCGCGACACGCTCGACGCGGTCGCCGGTGTGGCCCGGGTGCGGATGATCCTCGTGATGACCGACGACCCCGCGCTCGTCGAGGACCTCGGCCTGCCGGTCGCCGTCACCGTGCGCACGCAGCGGGTGCCGGGCCTGAACAACGCGATCGCCGACGGGCTTCGATACGCCCAGGAGTCGTGGCCCGAGTACGGCCAGGCCGTGCTCCTCGGCGACCTGCCGGCGCTCACCTCCGAGGACCTCGAGGACACCCTCGCCGCCGCGGAGGAGCTGCCGCTCGGCGTCGTGCCGGACGCGACGGGCAGCGGCACCGTCATGATCACCGCCGAACCCGGCGTCCCGCTCATCCCGGCGTTCGGCGTCGGCTCCGCCCGGCGGCATCGCGAGCTGGGGCACCGGATGCTCCGCGCGCCCGAGGGGCTCCGCCGCGATGTCGACACCCCGGAGGACCTGCAGGCGGCCATCCGCCTCGGCGTCGGGCGGCACACCTCGGCGCTGCTCGGCCTGGCGCCGTCGCAGCGCTCGTCGGTCCGGCAGACCGCCTGACCCACGGGGCGCCCTCCCGTCGGCGACCGGATCGCGCCCGATCGAGCGCTGACCAGCGCTTCCGTGCATGCGCTCAGAGTCTCCTGGCTGCGCAGCCGGATGCGGGACACTGGCGCGATGACCGAGGAGCGTCACGAGGACCCGCGTCAGGAGCAGGGACCGGGTGACTCGCCCGGATCGCCCGACTGGATCCACCGGGCCGTGATCTACGGCGTCGACGTGCTGCGCTACCAGGACTCCGACGCCGACGGGAACGGCGACCTGAAGGGCCTCGCGTCCCGCCTCGACCACATCAAGGACCTCGGCACGGACTGCATCTGGCTGCTGCCGTTCTACCCGAGCGAGCGGCGCGACAACGGCTACGACGTGACGAACCAGCTCGGCGTCGACCCGCGCATGGGGACGCTCGACGACTTCCGGCTGCTCGCCGAGCAGGCCCACGCGCGCGGCATCCGGCTGCTGCTCGACATGGTGCTGCACCACACCTCGAACCGGCATCCGTGGTTCCAGGCGGCCGAGTCGGATCCGCGCAGCCGGTTCCGCGAGTACTACATCTGGAGCGAGACCGAGCCGCCCGACAGCGAGTCGCAGAGCGCCTTCCCGGGCGAACCGCATACGGGCGGCATCTGGTCGTGGTCCGAGCGGGCCCGCGCCTTCTACCGCCACCAGTTCTACGACTTCGAGCCGGACCTGCGGATCGCCTCCGATGCCGTCTGGGAGCAGGTGAAGGGCATCCTCGACTTCTGGATCGCGCTCGGCGCCGACGCGTTCCGGATCGACGCCGCCGGCCTGCTCTTCGCCGACATCGGCCTGCCCGGAGACCAGGCGAACGCCGGGAAGCGGCTCGACGACCTCCACCGCTACCTGAGGAAGCGGGCCCCGGAGGTCGCGCTGCTCGGCGAGGTCGACCTCCCGCCCGAGCAGCTGCCCACCTACTTCGACAAGGGGCGCATCGATCAGCTGCTCGCCTTCCTGCCGAACAACGCGCTTCTGCACTCCCTCGCGATCGAGGACGCCGGACCGCTCTGCGCGGCCGTCGCCCGGCACGACGACGCCGTGAAGCACGGCGCCTGGCGGCAGTTCCTCCGCAACCTCGACGAGCTGAACCTGTCGCACCTCTCCGACGAGGACCGCGACCGGGTGTTCGGCGTCTTCGCGCCGAGGGAGGACGAGCGGATCTACGGGCGCGGCATCCGGCGCGGATGGGCGCCGATGATGGAGCACTCAGCCCGCACGCGGATGACCCTGAGCCTGCTGTTCGCACTGCCGGGCGCCCCGCTGCTCGTCGCCGGCCAGGAGATCGGCACGGGCGACGACCTCTCGCTCGAGGGGCGGGCGGCCGTGCGGCTGCCGATGCAGTGGTCGCCGGAGCCGGGTGGCGGCTTCTCGACGAGCCGCGAGGGTGAGGCCGCTCACCTCGTCACCGACGGGCCCTACGGCATCGGGCGGGTGAACGTCGCCGACCAGGAGCGGGATCCGGGCAGCCTGCTGCACCTGACCCGCGCGCTCACCCGCTTGTGGCGCGAGCACCCCGGCATCGCGTCGCCGCAGGTCGAGCGGCTCGACGCCGATCCCGCGCTCGTGGTCTTCCGGTACGACGAGGTGGTGGCGGCGCACAACCTCGCCGCGGGGCCGCGGCCGCTGCCCGAGGCGCTGCAGGACGCGGAGCTGCTGCTCGGCGACGAGCTCGACGCGGACGGCATGCTGCCGGCCTACGGACTGCGGTGGATGCGCACCGCCGACTGAGGTCCTGACCACCTGACCACCCGGTGACTTGCCACTTCTGGCCCTTGAAGGGGCGCTTAGAGGGCCGGAAGTGGCAACTCACCTCGAAGGTGAGGGGGCGGGTGGGTCAGCGCTCGGCGAGGGCGAGGGCCTCCGCGGCGATCGCGGCCGACGCCGTGTCGTCGTGCATCCAGAGGGGGACCGCGCGCGACGGGATGCCGTCGGCGGTCAGCCCTTCGACCACCGCGGCGTCGGAGCGGTCGACGAGCCAGCCGTCGAGCAGGCCTCCCGAGGACCGGGCGCCGTAGTGGCGCCCGACCGCATCCGCGCTCGTGGCGACGCCGATCGCCTTGAGGCAGGCGTCGGCCATCCCGCGCACCGCGGAGCCGCCGATGATGGGGGAGACCCCGATGATCGGGGCCGGCGTCGCGAGCAGCGCGTCGCGCAGTCCGGGGACGCCGAGGATCGTGCCGATCGACACCACCGGGTTCGAGGGCGCGAGCAGCACCACGTCCGCCGCCGCGAGCGCCGGGGCGACCGCGGGCGCGGGCTGCGCGCTCTCGGCGCCGGCCTGCACGAACCGCTCGGCGGCCAGCTTGGCCCGGGTGCGGACCCACCACTCCTCGAAGTGCAGCTCGCGCGCCTCGCCGTCCTCGTGCACGAGCACGTGCGTCTCGACCTCGTCGTCCGTGGCGGGGACGAGCCGCACGCCGAGCGGCCAACGCGCTGACAGGCGCTCGACGACCGCCGACAGCGGCAGCCCCTGCTTGAGCAGTGCGGTGCGGGCGATGTGGGTGCCGAGGTCGAGGTCGCCGAGGGTGAACCACGGCCAGCCGACGCCGTAGGCGGTGAGCTCGCCGCTCACCCGCTCGGACTCGCCGGCCCTGCCCCATCCGCGAGCCGTGTCGTTCACGCCGGCGAGCGCGTAGAGCAGGGAGTCGAGGTCGGGCGTGATGCGCAGGCCGGCGAGCCAGAGGTCGTCGCCGGTGTTCACGACGACGGTGATCAGGGCGGTGGTGCCGCCCTGCCCGTCTGGCCAGACCGTGCGGCAGTGCTGCCGCAGACCGCGGACGAACTTGGCCCCTCCGACGCCACCGGCGAGCACGACGATGCGGGGAGCGGGCACCCGCCAACCCTACGGAACCCGCCTGCGACCTCAGGCCGTCTGGCTGATGCGCACCGTGTTGCCCGACGGGTCGCGGAAGGCGCAGTCGCGCGGGCCCCACGGCTGGTCGATGGGCTCCTGCAGCACCTCGGCGCCGGCGGCGCGGATGCGCTCGAAGGCGCCGTCGAGGTCGGCGGTTGCGAAGACGATCGGCCCGAGGGCGCCCTTGACGAGCAGCTCCTGCAAGGCGTCGCCGTCGGCCTGCGAGCGGCCCGCGTGCGGGTCGGAGAGCACGATGCCGAGACCCGGCTGGGCGTCGCTGCCGAGGGTGACCCAGCGGTGGCCGCCGGAGGAGACGTCGTTCACGACTTCGAGCCCGAGGCCGTCGCGGTAGAAGGGGAGGGACTCGTCGGGGTCGTTGACCGTGACGTTGCAGTACTGGAGTGCGACGTTCATGGCAGCGACGCTAGGAGCGGCAGGTCACCGGTGCTTCTCGAATCCTGCTCGATCTGCGACGCACGGCTTCGGGACCGGCGGCGGATCCCTACCGCTGTGCGGATGGCGTCCGCGAACGGCGCGGCCGGGTGAGCACCTTCGCGACGCAGCTCGGCATCGCCTCGACCGCCGGATGCGAGCGGGCCCGGTACGCGGACGGCGTCTCGCCGACGAGCTCCGTGAACCGCGAGCTGAACGACCCGAGCGAAGTACATCCCACGGCCATGCACGCCTCGGTGACGCTCGCGCCGGCGCGGAGCAGCGCCATCGCGCGCTCCACGCGCCGCGTCATGAGGTAGCCGTACGGTGTCTCCCCGTAGGCGTCCTTGAAGCGGCGCGAGAAGTGCGCGGGCGACATCGCGGCGTGCTGCGCCATCGTCACGACGTCGAGCGGCAGGGCGTACTCGCGGTCCATCAGGTCGCGGGCGCGCCGCAGGAACGCGAGCTCCTGGATGCGCTGCGGGGTCATGGCGGGACGGTACCAGCGGGCAGCGGCGCCCGACAGTGGTCCCGGGCGCTGCCGAGTGCCACGATGGGCCTCACCCGCCGCTGCGGGTCCGGGAGGAACCGATGGCTGGAGGTACCACCCGATGAGCGTCGTCCGCGCAGCGATCACCCAGACGACCTGGACCGGCGACCAGGCGTCGATGCTCGACAAGCACGAGGGCTTCGCGCGGTCCGCCGCGGCGGAGGGCGCGCAGGTGATCTGCTTCCAGGAGCTCTTCACCGGCCCGTACTTCGGCATCGTCGAGGACGCGAGGTACTACGCCTACGCGGAGCCCGTGGACGGGCCGACCGTGCAGCGGTTCGCGGCGCTCGCCGCCGAGCTCGGCATGGTGATGGTGCTGCCCATCTACGAGGAGGCGCAGCCCGGCGTCTACTACAACACCGCCGTCGTCGTCGACGCGGACGGCCGCGTGCTCGGGAGCTACCGGAAGAACCACATCCCGAACCTCGACAGCTTCTGGGAGAAGTTCTACTTCCGCCCCGGCAACCTCGGTTACCCGGTGTTCCGCACGGCCGTCGGCGCGATCGGCGTCTACATCTGCTACGACCGGCACTTCCCCGAGGGCTGGCGGGAGCTCGCGCTGAACGGCGCGCAGATCGTGTTCAACCCGAACGCCACGAAGCCCGGGCTCTCCAACCGGCTCTGGGATCTCGAGCAGGCCGCCGCGGCCGCCGCGAACGGCTACTTCATCGCGGCGCCGAACCGCGTGGGCAGCGAGACGAACGAGTTCGGCGACAAGGCCGTTCCCTTCTACGGCACGAGCCAGTTCGTCGATCCGCGGGGGGACTTCGTCGGCGACCGCGGCAGCACCGCGGAGGAGGAGGTCGTGATCCGGGACCTGGACCTCGATCTCATCCGCGAGGTCCGCAACGCCTGGCAGTTCTTCCGCGATCGCCGCCCCGACTCCTACACGGCGATCGCCGCGCCCTGATCGCAAGCGCCGAGGAGGAGGACCGGATGACCAGGACCCTGATCGCAGGCGGCACGGTCGTGAACGCGACCGGCTCCTCCAAGGCGGACGTGCTGATCGACGGGGAGACGATCGCCGCGGTGCTCGCGCCCGGATCGACGCTGCTCGGCTTCGACGTGGCGGCCCACGTCGATCGGGTGATCGACGCGGCCGGCAAGTACGTGATCCCGGGCGGCGTCGACGCGCACACCCACATGGAGATGCCGTTCGGCGGCACCTTCGCCTCGGACACCTTCGAGACCGGCACCCGCGCTGCCGCCTGGGGCGGCACGACGACCATCGTCGACTTCGTCGTCCAGTACCCGCACGAGCGCGTCCTCGACCGGTTCGCCGCCTGGCACGAGAAGGCGGATGGCAGCTGCGCGATCGACTACGGCTTCCACCAGATCCTGTCCGACATCCAGCCGGAGTCGCTGACGGCGATGGACGAGCTGATCGCGGAGGGCGTGACGAGCTTCAAGCTCTTCATGGCCTACAAGGGCGTCTTCCTGTCCGACGACGGGCAGATCCTCCGCGCCTTCCAGAAGGGCGCGAGCAACGGGGCGCTGATGATGATGCACGCCGAGAACGGCAGCGTCATCGACGTGCTCGTCGAGCAGGCGGTCGCCGCGGGGAACACCGCGCCGCTCCACCACGGGCTCACCAGACCGTGGCAGACCGAGGAGGAGGCCACGCACCGGGCGATCATGATCGCCGACCTCACCGGCGCCCCCCTCTACATCGTGCACGTCTCCGCCAAGCAGGCCGTCGAGCAGATCGCCGCGGCGCGCGACCGCGGCAGCAACGTCTTCGGCGAGACCTGCCCGCAGTACCTCTACCTCTCGGTCGAGGAGCAGCTCGGGGCGCCCGGCTTCGAGGGCGCGAAGTGGGTCTGCTCCACCCCGCTCCGCAGCCGCGCCGAGGGCCACCAGGACCACATGTGGCAGGCGCTGCGCACGAACGACCTGCAGATGGTCTCGACGGACCACTGCCCGTTCTGCATGAAGGGCCAGAAGGACCTCGGCCTCGGCGACTTCTCGAAGATCCCGAACGGCATCGGCTCGGTCGAGCACCGGATGGACCTGCTCTACCAGGGCGTCGTCGAGGGGCGCATCTCGCTCGAGCGCTGGGTGGAGGTCACCGCCACGACCCCGGCCCGGATGTTCGGGATGTACGGCCGCAAGGGCGTGCTGCAGCCTGGCGCCGACGGCGACGTCGTCGTGTACGACCCGAAGGGCCGCACGAGCATCGGGATCGGGAAGACCCACCACATGAACATGGACTACTCGGCGTGGGAGGGGCGGGAGATCGACGGCCACGTCGACACCGTGCTCTCCCGCGGGAAGGTGATCGTCGACGGCGGCGCGTACCTCGGCGCGAAGGGCGACGGGGTCTACGTCAAGCGCGGCCTGTCGCAGTACCTGGTCTGACGGCCATGGACTTCGGCGTGGTCCTGCAGACCAACCCGCCCGCCTCCCGCTCCGTGCACCTCGCGAGGCTCGCCGAGCAGTTCGGCTTCAGCCACGTCTGGACCTTCGACTCGCACCTGCTCTGGCAGGAGCCGTACGTCATCCACTCCGCGATCCTGAACGAGACGAAGCGCGTCAAGGTCGGCCCCTTCGTGACGAACCCGAGCACCCGTGACTGGACCGTCACGGCGAGCGTCTTCGCGACCCTGAACGAGATGTACGGCAACCGCACGGTGTGCGCGATCGGCCGTGGCGACTCCGCCGTGCGCGTGACGAACGGCGCGCCCGCGAGCCTCGCCACGCTCCGCGAGGCGATCCACGTCATCCGTGAGCTCGGCAACTCGCGCTCGGTCGAGTACCGGGGCGCGACCATCCGCTTCCCCTGGAGCGTCGGCTCCGAGCTCGAGGTCTGGGTGGCGGCGTACGGGCCGCTGGCGCTCAAGCTCGCGGGCGAGGTGGCGGACGGCTTCGTGCTGCAGCTCGCCGACCTCGACATCGCCGAGTGGATGATCGCGACGGTGCGGGCCGCGGCGAGCGCGGCCGGCAGGGATCCGGACGCCATCACGATCTGCGTCGCCGCCCCGGCGTACGTCACCGACGGCGGCGAGGCGGCCCTCGCGCACGCCCGCGAGCAGACCCGATGGTTCGGCGGCATGGTCGGCAACCACGTCGCGGACATCGTCGCGAAGTACGGCACCAGCGGCGCGGTCCCGACGGCGCTCACCGACTACGTCGCGGGCCGGGAGTCCTACGACTACAACGAGCACGGGCGCGCGGGGAACACGCACACGGCGTTCGTGCCCGACAAGATCGTCGACCGGTTCTGCGTGCTCGGCCCCGTCGCCGACCACATCGAGCGGCTGCAGCGCCTGAAGGCCCTCGGCGTGGATCAGTTCGCGATCTACCTGCAGCACGACGACAAGGAGGAGACCCTCCGCCGATACGGCGAGACGGTCATCCCCGCACTTCGCGACCCGGTGCTCGCCGCCTCCTGACCCGGCGCCCGCGATCGGCCACACTGGAGCCCGACCCTGGAGGAACCATGACGCTGACGGATGCGGACGCCGCGACCACGCTCGACCTCGATCGGCACGTGTTCCACTCCTGGAGTGCGCAGGGCTCGCTCGCCCCGTTCGTGATCGCCGGCGCGTCCGGATCCGAGGTCTGGGACGAGGACGGGAAGCGCTACCTCGACTTCTCGAGCCAGCTCGTCAACACGAACATCGGCCACACGCATCCGAAGGTCGTCGCCGCGATCCAGGAGCAGGCGGCGCTGCTGCCGACCGTCGCCCCGGCGCACGCGAACCGCACCCGGGGGCTCGCCGCCGAGCGGATCCTCGAGGTCGCTGGCGACCCGTTCTCGGCCGTGTTCTTCACCAACGGCGGTGCGGATGCGAACGAGAACGCCATCCGCCTCGCGCGCCTGACGACCGGTCGCGACAAGGTGCTCTCCGCCTACCGCTCGTACCATGGGAACACCGGCGCGGCGATCGTCGCGACGGGGGACTGGCGGCGCATGCCGAACGAGTACGCCCGCGGCCACGTGCACTTCTTCGGGCCCTACCCGTACCGGAGCGAGTTCTGGTCGACGTCGCCGGAGCAGGAGGCCGAGCGCGCGCTGCACGCCCTCGAGCGGATCGTCCAGGCCGAGGGGCCGGGCACGATCGCGGCGCTGCTCGTCGAGACCGTGCCGGGCACCGCGGGCGTGCTCGTGCCGCCGCCCGGCTGGCTCGCCGGCCTCCGCGCGATCGCCGACCGCTACGGCATCGTGCTCATCCTCGACGAGGTGATGGCGGGCTTCGGTCGTACGGGGGACTGGTTCGCCTTCCAGAACCCGCAGCTGAACCCGGACGGGGTCGTCCCGGACCTCGTCACCTTCGCGAAGGGCGTCAACTCCGGCTACGTCCCCGCGGGCGGCGTGCTGATCCCGCCCGCGATCGCCGCGGAGTTCGACACCCGCGTGTTCCCCGGAGGGCTCACCTACAGCGGGCATCCACTCGCGATGGCCTCGATCGTCGCCTCGATCGACGCGATGCGGGAGGAGGGGATCATCGACAACGCCGCCCGCATCGGCGCCGATGTGCTCGGCCCGGCCCTCCACGCGCTCGCCGAGCGCCACCGGGTGATCGGCGAGGTGCGCGGCCTCGGTGTCTTCTGGGCGCTCGAGCTCGTCGCCGACCGTGCGACGCGTGAGCCGCTGCCGGCCGCCGACATGGCCGGGATCAAGCGGCACCTGATGGCCGAAGGGCTGCTGCCCTTCGTGCAGGACAACCGCATCCACGTCGTGCCGCCGTGCATCGTGACGGATGAGGAGGTCCGGCGCGGGGTCGCGATCCTCGACGCCGTCCTGCCGTAGCCGCTGACCCTCGCCGCGTTCATCGCGCCGTTCCGGAGAAACCGGACGACACGCCGCCGCCGGAGCGCCTGGCGCGGCGTGTCGCGCAGGAACTCCGGAACGGCGCGATGACTTCGGTGTGCCCCGGCGCCCGCACAGGCTCAGCATGTGAGCGGCGTAAAATCTCCCTTCGTGATCGCCCGCAACCCCTACGTGCAGAACGTGCGCGACCTCATCCGCCACCCGGGCGACATGCGCGAGCGGCACCTCGAGTTCGCGGCTCCCGAGCACCTCGGTGAGGGCCTCGTCGCCGTCGCCGAGGGCACCGGGCTCGACATCGACCTGAAGCTCGAGTCGCTGCACGAGGGCGTCCTCGCATCCGGCTCGGTGCACACGCAGGCCGACGGCGAGTGCGCCCGCTGCCTCGCGCCGGTGTCGCTGCCCATCGATGTCGAGTTCGCGGAGCTTTTCGCGTATCCTTCAGACGAGCCGTTCGACCATGCCCTCGAGGGCGACACGCTCGACCTCGAGCCGGTGGTGCGGGACGCGGTGGTGCTGGCACTGCCCTTCCAGCCCGAATGCGTCGACGGCTGCCAGGACCTCGACCTCGGCCCCGGCATCAGCCTGATCACGGCGGATGCCCCGAAGTCCGTGGACGCCCGCTGGGCGGCACTCCAGGGCTTCACGGCCGCAGACGACAGAGAAGAGAGATAGCCATGGCGGTTCCGAAGCGCCGCAAGTCCCGCGCGAACACCCACGCGCGCCGCTCGCAGTGGAAGGCCGAGGCCCCCACGCTGGTCAAGACGATCGAGAACGGCAAGGTCGTGTACTCCCTGCCCCACCGCGCCCGCGTGGTCGAGGGCTCCGACGGCGTGCCGCTGTACCTCGAGTACAAGGGCCGCCGGGTCGCCGACGCCTGACGTGCCCGGCGCTGACGCGCCCGCACCGAGCCTGACCGAGCAGCTCGGGGTCGACATCGATCCCGCGCTGCTCGAGCTCGCGCTCACGCACCGCTCCTACGCCTACGAGCACGGCGTCCCCGACAACGAGCGACTCGAGTTCCTCGGCGACAGCGTGCTCGGCCGCGCCGTCACGGCGATGCTCTACGAGCGGTACCCGGACGAGGCGGAGGGGCAGCTCGCGAAGCGCCGCTCCGCGCTCGTGTCGACCGTGGCCCTCGCCCGGATCGCCGAGGGGATGGCGCTCGGCCGGCACATCCGGCTCGGCCGCGGCGAGGTGCGCACCGGAGGCGAGGCGAAGGCCTCGATCCTCGCCGACACCGTGGAAGCCCTGATCGGCGCCGCTTTCCTCGCCGTGGGCAGTGAGGCGGCCGAGGCGCTCGTGCTGCGGCTCGTCGCGCCGCTCGCGGATGATCCCACCCGCTTCGGCGCGGTGATCGATCCGAAGACCGCGCTCCAGGAGGTCGCCGCGCGTCGCGGTGCCGACGCGCCCGTCTACGCGGTGGAGGGCGCCGGCCCCGGGCACTCGCGGGTGTTCACAGCCACCGTCACCGTCGGCGATCTCGCCGTCGCCACCGGCGAGGGCACGAGCAAGAAGCAGGCCGAGACCGCAGCGGCCTGGGCCGCGTTCCAGCACCTGACCGAGGGCGCGACCCCGGACCGTGCCTGAGCTGCCCGAGGTCGAGGTCGTCCGCGCCGGCCTCGAGCCCGTCGTCGCGGGCGCCCGCATCGCGGGCGTGGAGGTCGTGGAGCCGCGCTCGCTGAAGCGGCACCCGCAGGGCGTCGCCGACTTCGAGGAGCGGCTCGCGGGGCGCCGCATCCGCAGCGCCGTCCGTCGCGGCAAGTTCCTCTGGCTCCCGCTCGACGACGGGCCCGCGGAAGCCGTGCTCGCCCACCTCGGCATGAGCGGCCAGATGCTGCTGCGCACCGAGGACGCGGATGCGGACCGCCTGCTCCGCGTGCGCCTCGTGCTCGAGAACCCCGCCTTCGGGCCGATCACGGTCGCGTTCGTCGACCAGCGGATCTTCGGATCGCTCGCGATCGATCGGCTCGTCCCGACCGACGACGGTGCGCCGGGCGGCCTCGGCGACGACGAGCCGGTCGTGCCCTCGCAGGTGGCGCACATCGCGCGCGACCCGCTCGATCCCGCGTTCGACGACGCCGACTTCCTCCGCCGCCTCCGTGCGCGGCGCACCGGGGTGAAGCGCGCGCTGCTCGACCAGACGCTCATCTCGGGTGTCGGCAACATCTACGCCGACGAGGCGCTCTGGGCCGCGCAGCTGCACTACGAGGCGCCGACCGACCGCCTCCCGCGGGCCGCCGCGATCCGGCTGCTCGCCGAGCTGCGGCTCGTGCTGGAGCGCGCCCTCGCCGACGGCGGCACCAGCTTCGACGCCCAGTACGTCAACGTGAACGGCGCATCCGGATACTTCTCGCAGCGGCTGAACGCCTACGGACAGCAGGGGAAGCCCTGCCCCCGGTGCGGCACGCCCATCGTGCGCGAGGCGTTCATGAACCGCTCGAGCCACCTCTGCCCCGTGTGCCAGCGACGCCCGCGCGCACCGCGCCCGAAGGCCCTCGCCGCCCGCTGACGCCCGCTCGCCGACGTCGGAACGCACCCGCCTCTCGTGGGTTGCCGCTTCTGGCCCTCGAAGCGCGTGTTCGAGGGCCGGAAGTGGCAACCCACGGCGTCCTTCGGTCCGTTCCCACCTGGTTCCGAGAATTGTTTGCACAATGGCAAGTGGTTTGCGGCGTGCAGCAAGCACCGAGCGCGCGGGGGCGAGCCGGGAAGGTTCCCGCCCTAGCGTCCAGCGGTCCGAGCAGGGCGTCGATCGACACCGGAGGGAAGACGATGGCGAAGAACACGGTCAGCGATTTTCTGATCCAGCGGCTGAAGGACTGGGGGGTGAGCCGGGTCTTCGCCTTCCCCGGCGACGGCATCGGCGAGCTCGACGGCGCGCTCGGCAAGGCCGACCGCCGCGGCGAGGGCCTCGACTACATCCGGCCCACCCACGAGGAGATCTGCGCGCTCATGGCGACCGCGCACGCGAAGTTCACGGGCGAGGTGGGCGTGTGCATGGCGACCTCCAGCCCGGGCGCGTTCCACATGCTGAACGGGCTCTACGACGCGAAGATGGACAACCAGCCGGTGGTCGCGATCGTGGGGCAGCAGGGTCTCGATGCGCTCGGCACGTTCTCGCAGCAGGAGAACAACCTGGAGCGCACGTTCGCAGACGTCGCCGCGTACGTGCAGACCATCGTCTCGCCGGCCCAAGCGCAGGCGGTCATCGACACCGCGTTCCGCACGGCCATCGCCCGCAAGCAGCCGTGCGTGATCGTGTTCCCGCACGACGTGCAGGCGATGAAGGCCGTCGAGCCCACCGCCGCCCACTGGATCGCCCGAACGAGCGACGCGCCCGCCGAGGTCGGCATCACGCCGCCGCTCGACGAGATCCGCCGTGCCGCCGACATCATCAACGCCGGCGAGCGGGTCACCTTCCTCGTCGGGCACGGCGCCGTGGGCGCGACCGACGAGGTGATCGAGGCCGCCACGCTCGCCGGCGCCGGCATCATCACCGCCCTCCGCGGCAAGGAGGTCGTGCCGTCCGACGTGCCGTTCCACACGCAGCAGGTCGGCCTCCTCGGCTCCCTGCCGAGCCTCCACCAGATGCAGGACTGCGACACGTTGCTGATGCTCGGCACCAACTACCCGTACGGCGAGTTCCTGCCGAAGACCGGGCAGGCGCGGGGGATCCAGGTCGACCTGCGGCCGGAGCAGCTCGGCTTGCGCTACCCCACCGAGGTGAACCTGTGGGGCGACGTGAAGGCGACGCTCACCGCGCTCATCCCGATGCTGGAGAGGAAGACCGACCGGTCCTGGCAGGAGAAGATCGAGGGGGAGTGGTCCGGCTGGGAGCGCGAGATGCTCGACCAGGCGATGCAGTCCTTCCCGGACGGCGGCAACCCGCGGCGGATCTTCCACGAGCTGAACACCCGGCTTCCCGAGAACGCGATCGTCACCTGCGACGCCGGCACCACGGCCGACTGGTACGGGCACCACATCCGCCTGCGCCGGGGGATGAAGGGCGACCTGTCCGGCCGGCTGGCCACGATGCTCGCGGCGATGCCCTACGCGGAGGCCGCGAAGTTCGCGTTCCCGGAGCGCACCGTGATCTGCACGATCGGCGACGGCGCCTTCCAGATGCTCGGGATGAACGAGCTCATCACCATCAAGAAGTACATGCACACGTGGTCGAACCCGCAGTTCATCGTCATCGTGCTGCACAACGACGACCTCGCCCAGGTCTCCTGGGAGATGCGCACCGAGGACGGCAACCCGGTCTGGGAGGGGTCGCAGGACGTGGAGAGCGTCGACTACGCCGGGTGGGCGGAGCTGCTCGGCTTCAAGGGCATCCGCGTGAAGGACGACGACTTCGCGGCCGCGGCGATCGAGGCGGCGCTCGCGCACCGCGGGGTCACCGTGATCGACGACTACGTGACCCGCAACGCGCCTCCGCTGCCCGCGAAGATCACCTCGGAGTACCGCAACAACATGATCAAGGCGATGCTGAAGGGCGACCCGCACGAGGTCCCCACCCTCGTCGACTCGGCCGAGGCGCTCGCGCACGAGGGCATCGACCGCGTGAGGGGTGCGCTCCACATCGGCCACGGCGCCGACCAGAACCGCGACTGACGACGATGACGGGCACGCTGCGCGCGCTGCGGACGGCGGTGTTCACCGTACCCACCGCGATGCCGGAGACCGACGGCACCGCCGCCTGGGACGCGACGACCGTGGTGACGGTCACGGCCGAGGCCGGCGGCGAGTCCGGCCTCGGCTGGTCCTACACCGACCCCCGCGCGGCGCAGATCGTCTCCCGCGTGCTCGCCCCGCTGCTGGAGGGGGAGGACGCGGACGACCTCCCGCGGCTGCGGCACCGGATGCTCGCCGCGACTCGCAACATGGGCGCCACGGGCGTGGTCGCCTCCGCGATCTCCGCCGTCGACATCGCGCTCTGGGACCTGAAGGCCCGACGCCTGGGCCGCTCCATCGCCGGCCTGATCGGCCGCGCCCATGACGCCGTCCCCGTCTACGGCAGCGGCGGGTTCACCGACTACCCAGACGAGCGCACCGTGGACGAGCTGCGCGGCTGGCTCGAGCTCGGCATCCGGAACGTGAAGATCAAGATCGGCGCGTCGTGGGGCGCCCATCCGCTCCGCGACCTGGAGCGGATCGCGCTCGCCCGGCGCACGGTCGGGGACGCCGTCGGCCTCTTCGTCGACGCGAACGGCGGCTACAGCGTCGGGGAGGCCATCCGGGCCGAGCACGCCTTCCGCGAGTACGGCGTGATCTGGTTCGAGGAGCCGGTCTCGTCGGACTACCCCGAGCAGATGGCGAGGGTGCGTGCCGCCGCGCTCGCCGATGTGGCCGCGGGGGAGTACGTGTGGCGGCCGAGCGACGCCGCGGCGCTCGTCGAGGCCGGCGCCGTCGCGTGCCTGCAGCTCGACGTCACCCGCTGCGGCGGCTACTCGGCCTGGCTGCAGGCGGCCGCGTACGCGGGCCTGCACGGCCTGCAGGTGTCGGGGCACTGCGGGCAGCACCTGACCGTGCACGTGGCCGCCGCCACCCCGAACGCGCGGCACCTCGAGTACTTCGTCGACCACCTGCGGGTCGACACCGCGCTCTTCGACGGCCTGCTGCCGGTCGTCGACGGCGCACTCGCCCCGGACCCGGCCGCTCCGGGACACGGCATGCGGCTCGCGCAGCACGCCGAGCAGTACCGGCAGGAGGACCAGGGATGACCGTCACTGAGCGGGGAATCGGCGAGGCCGAGCTGCGAGGCCCGTGGGAGAGCGAGCCGACGATCCGGCCGGCGGGGCCGGGCCGCAAGGGGAACGTGGTCGTCGAGTGGATCACGACCACCGACCACAAGAAGATCGGGTACCTCTACCTGATCACGTCGTTCGTCTACTTCCTGATCGGCGGCGTGCTGGCGCTGGTGATCCGGGCGCAGCTGGCCGCCCCGGACCTCCATCTCGTGCCGACGCCGGAGATCTACAACCAGCTCTTCACGATGCACGGCACGATCATGCTGCTGATGTTCGCGACGCCGCTGTTCGCGGGGTTCACGAACGTGCTGATGCCGCTGCAGATCGGTGCTCCGGATGTCGCGTTCCCGCGGCTGAACGCCTTCGCGTACTGGCTCTAC
>NZ_DATBTU010000031.1:0-17195 GCF_036559085.1 Amnibacterium sp. | reverse complement strand
GGCGCCGGCTGGTTCGGGCAGGGCGGCGGCGAGCCCTGGGCCGCGGCGCTCCGAGGCGACCGCGCCCTCTACCTCGTCTCCGGCGAAGGCCGGCGACGCATGGCGGCCGAGCGCTGGGCCGACGACCCGGACGCCGCGGACCTCACCACGCTCATCGGACTCGCGGGCCCGGTGCTCGACATCGGCTGCGGGCCGGGGCGCATGGTGCGCGCAGCCCTCGACGCCGGCCTCGCCGCCCTCGGGGTCGACGTCTCCGCCGCCGCGGTGGAGCACTGCCGCGACGCCGGCCTGCCGGTGCTGCACCGCTCCGTCTTCGCCCGGCTGCCGCACGAAGGGAGCTGGTCCGGCGCCCTGCTGCTCGACGGCAACGTCGGGATCGGCGGTGACGTGGCGGGGCTGCTCGCCCGCTGCCGCGAGCTGCTCGCGATCGGCGGCGCGCTCGTCGTGGAGACCCACGCGGATCCGCACCGCGACACCGTCTCGCTCAGCACCCTCGTCGACGACCTCGGCACCGAGAGCGAGGCGTTCGCCTGGGCGGAGGTCGGCGAGGTGCCGCTGCTCGAGGCCGCCGAGGGCTTCCGCCCCGCCGGCGCCTGGACCGCGGGCGGCCGCCGGTTCACCCGCCTGGTGCGCACCGCCTGAGCTCAGCCCGCCGTCGCGGTCGGCGCCGTCGTGGGTGCCGGAGCGATCTGCACCCCGGCGGACGCCGCGTCCTGCTGCAGCACCCGGGAGCCGAGCGCGGACGGCAGCGGCACCTCGGCCCGCCGTGGCACGAGGATCGCGGGGCACATGATGCCGGGGGTGCGGGTGCCTCGCACGAGGTCGATCACGACCGAGGACGACGTCTCGCGCACGTACACGTCCCGCACCGCGCCGCAGCCCGGCGAGGGCGAGTCCGTCCAGGCGATCCGCACCGAGGTCGACGTCGCGATCGGCGTGGACACCGGCTCCCACGCGGGCCCCCGCCGCACGCCGGCCGGCGGCGTGCCCTGATGCACGGTGAGCCGCACGAGCCCCGCGGTGCCGCTCGGCGTCGGCGTCGGCGAGGCGGGCGCGCTCGATGTCGGCATCGACGTCGGCACCGGTGGCTGGGTGGCGGCGCTGGGCGGCGGCGCGGCGGCGTGCTGCTCGGCGCATCCCGTCAGTGCGGATGCCGTCAGCGGCAAAGTCAGCAGCGCGACCAGGACCATCGATCTGCGCACGACCGCTCCTCCCCCCGGTGCACGGACGGCACCGCGGGCATCCGGCCTACCGCGTCGACCCTCGGATCCGCTGCGACCGCACCATGAGCAGCGCGCAGACCGCCGCCGAGAGCAGGGCCAGCACGGCCCAGAGCAGGGCGAGCCGGAGTCCGTAGTCGAACGGCAGGACCGAGGGGTTCCGGGGCCCGAGCTGCTTGGCGCGGATCTCCGGCAGCACGATCAGGGTCATCACCACGCCGACGACGACGGTGACCTGCAGCACGGCGAGCACCGCGGCCGGCACCCGCCGGCCGACGCCGCGCAGGAGCCGGTTCGCGAGGAACGCCACCGGCGCGAGGATCCCGTCGTGCAGCACGATCGCGGCCACGAGCCACACTGCGAGGCCGGTGAGCCCCTTCGGCCGCACGGTCGCCACGAGGAACGCGGCGCCGACGGCGAGGCCGAGCACCCCGAAGGCGATCAGCACGATCCGGGCGACGCGGATGCCGCGGTTCATCGCGCCTCCAGCGAGGCGAGCCACTTCGTCTGCAGCACGCCCGGCCGGGCGGGGGCGATGAGCCGGGCCGGGTAGCCGTGGTCGAGGTCGAGCGGCGCCCCGTTCAGCTGCAGCGCGACGAGCGTGAGCGGGTCGTCGACGAAGTCCGCCTGGAGCATCGTGACGGCGTAGGCACCGTGCTGGAGGCTTCGCACGGTGAAGTCCCGGCCGGATGCGCCGACGAGGGCGGCGAGGTCGCGGAACGCGACGCCTCGCCAGTCGGCGGACACGCTCCAGCCCTCCACGCAGGCGATCGGGAGGGTGACCGACGTCTGCGGCATCGCGAGCAGCTCGGCGCGGGAGAAGGTGCGGCTGCGATCCCCGGCGCGGACCGTCAGGGTCCAGCCGGCGTCGGTGGCCTTGCCGATCACGCCCGCGGCGCGCGCGGTCTTGTTCACCGGCAGCGCCTGCGGGCCGAGCCGCTGCTGGCGGGGCGCGAAGACGTTCAGGGGCGCGAGCAGCGGCAGGCTCTGCCCCGCCGTCAGCACCACGGCGGCGCCGGCCGCGACGCCGACGGCACCGAGCACGGTGCGCCGGCTCACCGCATCCGGTGCGGGCGGCGCCTTCTCGATCCACCGCTGCACCCCACCGGTCACGCCCCCGGCCCGCGGACGGGCGCCGAGCTCGCCCTCGCCGGACCCGACGGGCCGCAGCTCACCGTCCGGTCCGATCGAGTCCCGGCGACGCCACCAGCGCGCGATCACCGGCAGCTTCACGCCGATGTGGATCGCCAGCGAGGCCACGATCACCCAGGAGAGCGCGAAGTGCACCGCCCGGAAGGAGAAGGTCCACGGGTACCACTGGAAGGTGTTGACCAGGCCGATGGCGAGCTGCACGAGCGACGATGCGACGAACAGCGCGATCGAGGCGCGCTCGAGCACGCCGGCGAGCGTACGCGCGGGCGGCCACCTGAACAGCAGCGGGAAGACCGTGTACAGCTTCCCGAGCAGCAGGGGGATGCAGGCGATCCCGGCGGTGATGTGCACGCCCTGGCTGACCCGGTACAGCCACTCCGGCCGGCTGGGGAAGCCCATCCAGGGCAGCGGGTCCTGCAGGTAGTGGCTGTAGAGGCCGGTCACGAAGCACAGCAGGAACCCGGCGCCGAGCAGCCGGCCGAGCACCACGGCGGTCCGCGGATGCCGGGCGCCGCTCGCGAGCGACGACCGCGCGAGCGCGAACGTGCGCTCGAGGCCGCGCTCGAGGCCGGCGGTCCTCTCGCGTGCATCCATGACCGGTCTTCGGAGCGGCCGAGCCGGACGACGGGCCGCGGCGCCGCCGGTCGATGCGCCGCCGGATGCCAGGATGGCGTCCGTGACGGACGCCCCCGCACGGACCGTGTCCGTCGTCGTGACGGTCCTCGCGCTGTCGGCGGTCACCTGGCTGGTCGCCGGAGCCGGCATCGTGCTCCAACCGGACTGGCCCGGGTGGCTGATCGCCGAGGGAGCCGCCTGGCTGCTGTTCGCGGCCGCCGTCGTCCTGCTGCGCTCGGTCCCGAACCGGATCGTGCCCGCCCTTGTGATCGGCGGGGCGGTCGTCATCGGTGTGGCAGCCCTTGCCGGCCCTCCGGATACGAGCACCGACAGCGCACGCTACGCGTGGGACGGCATCGTGCAGGACGCCGGGATCTCCCCCTATCGCTACGTCCCCGCCGATGCCGCGCTCAGGCCGCTCCGGCCCGACTGGCTGTTCCCCGCGGTGCAGGCCCCGAGCGGCGGCGCGCTGCGCTGCCCGGACTCCGCCGTGCACCGGACGACGCAGGTCGGTGCGAGCGGCATGATCTGCACCGCCATCAACCGGCCGCTCGTGCCCACGATCTATCCGCCGGTGGCCGAGGCGGCCTTCGCGGCGGTGCGCTTCCTCGTCGCGCCCACGGTGGCGTACGGGCCCATGCAGGTGCTCGGGCTGCTCACCGTGCTCGGCACGACCGCCGTGCTGCTCGTCACACTGCGGCGGTCGGGGGATGATCCGCGGAGGGCCGCCTGGTTCGCCTGGTGCCCTCTGGTCGCCTCGGAGGCGGTGACGAACGCCCACGTCGACGGTCTCGCGACCCTGCTCGCGGTCGCCGGCACGGTGCTCGCGCTGCGAGGGGCCACGATCCGCGGAGGCGTCCTGCTCGGCGCCGCGATCACGACGAAGGTCCTGCCGGTGCTCGTCGTGCCGCCGCTGCTGCGCCGGTCCCCCGTCCGCCTCCTCGGTGCCGCGGCCGGCACCGTCGTCGTGGTGTACCTGCCGCATGTCGTCGCCAGCGGGAGCCGGGTGCTCGGCTATCTGCCGGGTTACCTGAACGAGGAGGGCTACGACAACGGGACCCGCTCCGTCCTCGTCTCGTTGATCGTTCCGCCTCCGCTCGTCACGCCGACCTCGGCCCTGCTGCTCGCGGTCGTCACCGTGCTCGTCCTGATCAAGGCGGATCCCGCCGCACCATGGGCCGGTCAGGCCGTCATGATCGGGTCGGCGCTGCTGCTGATCAGCCCTCGCTTCCCCTGGTACGCGCTGCTGCTCACCGCCTTCGCTGCGGCAGCCGGTCGCTGGGAGTGGTTCGCGCTGCCGCTCGTGCTGATCGGAGCCCGCGCAGGGGTCCCCCTGCCCCTGTTCCGAGCGGAGCTCTGCGCGGTCCTCGTCCTCGTCGTCGTGGTCGGCCTGGTGCGCCGCCGGGCGGCGCGGGGGGCACCCCGGTTCCTGAGAGCGGCCTGACCGCACCCATCCGATCCGGGCAGGTCACCGAACCCAGTGCACCTGCTCACATCGAGTCGGGACGAGCACGGTGGAACCGCCACCGGCCAGCTCGCCCGGCCGGAACGGAAAAGAAGTCACATGCGTATCAGCACCAAGGGCGCCGTCGCGGCGCTGTCCGCCGGTCTCGTGGTCGCCGCTCTCGCGGGTTGCTCCGAGCCGAACTCCTCCACGCCGGCCGCGAGCTCGTCCAGCTCCAGCGCCGCCTCGTCGGCCGCTCCGGCGCCCGCCGCCACGCCGACCCCGGTCGCCGAGATCCCGTCGCTCACCGGCGTCCACACCCAGGTCACGCTCGACGCGGGCTTCCTGAAGGCCCTCACGAGCCTCAAGCTCACCCCGGGTGTCGTCGGCACGGCCACCCTCTCGAAGGCGGGCGTCCTCACCTTCCCGATCACGGGCGGCAACGTGAAGTACTTCGACCCCACGAAGTCCTACCGCCCGTACGTGCAGGGCGAGGTCGACCACATGGGTTCCGGCATCTCGCTGTCCGCCGGCGGCAAGAAGGTCGAGCTGACCAACTTCGTCATCGACCCGGGCAGCAACTCCCACCTCTCAGGCGACGTGTCGCTGAACGGCAAGTCGGTCGTCAAGGGCGCGGACCTGTTCCGCCTCGACGGCACCACCCTGAAGCCGCTCTACAAGGACGCCGCAGGCAACGCGGTGCTCGAGGGCACCACGGTGTACATCTCGACCGACGCGGCGGCCCTGCTGGACAAGACGTTCGGCACCACCGCGGTGACCGACCAGCTCAAGGTCGGCATCGCGAAGATCACCGCCAAGTGATCCTCGTCGCACCACCGACGGCCTGACGGGCCGGAACACCACAGCACGACGGCGCCCCGGCGTCCGCTCCCCCACAGCAGGAGCGGACGGCGGGGCGCCGCCGTGTTCCGGGCCGCCCAGGCCGCGCGCCGGAACCGGGCGCTCGCGCTAGGAGATGACGCGGGCGCCGTGCGCCGGGCCGGTCACGCGCAGCACGGTGAGCCGGGCGGCGGACAGTGCGATCTGCAACGACAGCGCCGAGTCGAGGTCCGCGGTGAGGAACGCGATCGACGGACCGGATCCGGAGACCACGCCGGCGAGCGCACCGTTGCGCTCCCCGAGCTCGAGCACCTCGCCGAGCTCCGGCCGGAGGTGCAGCGCCGCCGCCTGCAGGTCGTTGTGCAGCGACTCGGCGAGCATGTGCGGGTCACCGGCCCGCAGCGCCGCGAAGACCGCGGGATCGATGGAGGGCGCACCGACGGGCAGGATGTCCGCCGCGTGCCGCAGCCGGTGCGCGTCGAGCGCGGCGTACACCTCGGGCGTCGACAGCCCCGCGTCCGCGAGCGCGATGATCCACTGGAAGGTGCCTTTGGCGAGCGCGGGGCTCAGCTCGTCGCCCCGGCCGGTGCCGATCGCGGTGCCCCCGGTGAGCGCGAAGGGCACATCCGCACCGAGCTCCGCGCCGAGCTCGAGCAGCTCCTCGCGCGGCAGGCCGAGCCCCCACAGGGCGTCGAGCGCGACCAGGGCGGCCGCGGCATCCGCGGATCCGCCGCCCATGCCGCCCGCGATCGGCACCCGCTTCAGCACCTGCATCCGCGCGCCCCGCCGATGGCCGGTGCGCGCCTGCAGCAGATGCGCGGCCCGGATCACGATGTTCCGGCCGTCGGTCGGCAGGCCGTCCGTCGCGATCGGCCCCGTGAAGGTCAGGCTGAGCTCGTCGTCGGCCTCGGCGCGCAGCTCCTCGAAGAGCCCGACCGCCTGGTACGCGGTCGCGACGTCGTGGTACCCGTCCGGCAGCGCGGCCCCGACGCGCATGAAGAGGTTGATCTTGCCTGGCGCCTTCGCCTGCACGACGTGCCGGGCGGAAGTCACCCGCCCAACCTAGCGAAGCGCCGCGGGATGCCGGATGAGCGCCCTCGACGACGGCGGTCGTGCGACGCGGGAGCATCCCTCAGATCCCTGATGCCCGATCCGCCGGACCGCTCCGGCGGCAGCGCACGGTTCCCCTGGTCGCTCATCGGTGGGTGCAGGTCGATGCTCGCGAGCAGCGCGACCGAGACGCAGCGCCAGGCCGTGCTCGCCGAGGTCACCCCCTGCGAACGGGAGCACCTCAGCAGGCCGTCCGCGCTCGAGCAGGCCCCTCGTTCACCAGGAGCCTGCCGAAGCGCTCGTGGCCTGCCGAGGTGCTCGTGGCTGATGCCTACGGCAGCACCGGTTCGGCGGCCGCCGCGAGCGCCACGAAGTCGTCGACCGACAGCCGCTCGCCCCGCTCGGATGGATCGATGCCGGCGGCGGTGAGGAGCGCATCCGCGGCGGCCGGACCGCCCACCGCGGAGCCGAGCGCCTGCCGCAGGGTCTTGCGGCGCTGGGCGAACGCGGCGTCGACCAGCCGGAACACGCGGTCCCGGGCCGCGGCGTCCCCGCGGACCGGCCCGCGGTCGAAGCGCACGAGCACCGAGTCGACGTTCGGGACCGGCCAGAAGACGCTGCGGCCCACGGTGCCGGCGATCGCGCACCGCCCGTACCAGGCCGCCTTCACGCTCGGTGAGCCGTAGACCTTCGATCCCGGGGGCGCCGCGAGCCGCTCCCCCACCTCGGCCTGCACCATCACCACCGCGGTGGCGAGCGAGGGCACGTCGGCGAGGAGCCGGAGCAGCACCGGCACCGAGACGTTGTAGGGCAGGTTCGCGACGAGCCGCACGGGCTCGCCCGGCACGGGGACCCGGAGCGCGTCACCGGCCACGACCGTGAGCGATCCGGCAGCGCCCGGCGCGAGGTCGGCGACCGTGCCCGGCAGCGCCTCGGCGAGGCGGCGGTCGAGCTCGACCGCGATCACGTGGGCACCCGCCTCGAGCAGGCCGAGGGTCAGCGATCCGAGGCCCGGCCCGATCTCGAGCACGGTCTCGCCCGGCGCGACCTCCGCGAGCCGCACGATGCGGCGCACCGTGTTGCCGTCGTGGACGAAGTTCTGGCCGAGCCTCTTCGTCGGCGCGACGTCGAGCGCATCCGCCAGGCGCCGCACGTCCGCGGCCCCGAGCAGCCGCACCTCGCCTCCGGTGCTCACCGGCCCGACCCTATCGGGCAGCACGCCGCGAGGCCCGGGCCGACGACGTCGACCCGGGCCTCGCGGTGCTGCGGAGCCGCGCTAGACGCGCGCGAGGGACGCGCCGGCCCGCTTGCGGGAGACGGCGTCGACCGTCGCGGCGAGGATCAGCACGCCGCCGGTGATCAGCAGGTTCACGCCGCCGGGCAGGCTGAGCAGGCCGAGGCCGTTGGTGATCGCGGTGATCACGAGCGCACCGACCACGCCCTGCATCAGGCGGCCGCGGCCACCGAAGAGGCTGACGCCACCGACGACCGCCGCCGCGACGCCGTTCAGGACGTCGGTCTGGCCGAAGCTCGATCCGACGACGCCGACCTCGCTGGCCTGGAAGAGGCCGGAGAGCACGGCGAGGGTCGAGCAGAGCACGAACGCGGAGATGCGGATCGCCGCGACGTTGATGCCCGCGCGCCTCGCGGCCTCGGGGTTGCCACCCACGGCGTAGAGGTGCAGACCCCAGCGGGTGCGGTCGAGCACCTGCGTCGCGATCCAGAGGATGGCGACGACGATCGGGACGACGATCGGCACACCGGACACCGAGACGACCGACACCGAGCGGTCCTGGTTCAGCAGGTACACGAGCACGCCGACGACGATCGCGATGATGCCGACGCGGATGAACAGCAGGCTGAGCGCGCGCACCGGCACGCCGGCACGGAGCCGGCGGCTGCGGTCGTAGAACGCGCTGCCGAGCGAGACGAGCACGATCACCGCCCACATCGCCCAGCCGGCCCAGGCCGGCATGTTGCTGTTCTCGATCGCGAGGATCGAGGGATCCGTGATCCGGTACGAGTTCCCGTTGCCGAGCAGGATGAGCTGCAGGCCCTGGAAGCCGAGGAACAGACCCAGGGTGACGACGAACGACGGGATGCCGACCTTCGCCACGAAGTAGCCGATGAACAGGCCGATGACGACGCCGACGACGAGGGACACCAGCAGCGCGATCGGCCAGGAGATCTTCATCGCATCGTTGAGCTGCACGAACACGGCCATGCCGACACCTGCCGTGACGCCGGCGGACAGGTCGATCTCCGCGATGAGGATCACGAACACGAGCGCGACGGCCAGCATCGCGAGGAACGCGGTCTGCGTGATCAGGTTCGCGACGTTCAGGAGCCCGAGGAAGTCGCCAGAGGTCAGGAACTGGAACAGGATGCAGAGCACGATGAAACCGCCGATGGCCGGCAGCATCCCCATCTCACCCGAGCGCACCCGGGAGATGTAGGCGCGGACCTGGTCCTGGATCGACCCCTCGTAGCCGGTCGCGATCCCAGGAGGGGTCGCACCGCCTGCGGTGTCGATCGCGGTGGCGAGCTCCGGATCCGGGACCTTGTTGTCCGTCGCGGTCATCGCGCTGCTCCCTGCAGGTTCGGCTCGGACGACTTCAGGCCGGTGATGTATCCGATGACGTCGTTGTTGGTCGTCTCCTTCGTCTTCAGCTCGGCGACCATGGTGCCCAGGTAGAGCACGTTGATGTGGTCGGCGACCTGGAAGACGTCGGCGATGTTGTGGCTGATGATGAGCACGCCGACGCCCTGGTCGGCGAGTCGACGGACCAGGTTCAGCACCTGCTCCGTCTGGGCGACGCCGAGCGCGGCGGTCGGCTCGTCGAGGATGACGACCTTCGCCTTCTGCAGCACCGCGCGGGCGATGGCGACGGTCTGCCGCTGGCCACCGGACAGGGACGACACCTTCTGCCGCACCGACTTCATGGTGCGGACGGACAGGGATCCGAGGGTCGCGGACGCGTGCTTCTCCATCTCGCCGTTGCTGAGGGTGCCCTGGTGGACCTCCTCGCGGCCGAGGAACATGTTCTGGACGATGTCGAGGTTCTCGCAGAGCGCGAGGTCCTGGTAGACGACCTCGATGCCGAGCTTCGACGCCTGCGTCGGGGTGCTGAGGGACACGACCTGGCCCTCGACGACCATCTCGCCGGAGTCGTAGGGCTGCACACCGGCGAGCCCCTTGATCAGGGTCGACTTGCCGGCACCGTTGTCGCCGACGAGGGCGCTGACCTCACCGGGGTAGATCTTGAGGTTCACCCCCTTCAGCACGTCCACGGGTCCGAAGCTCTTGCGGATGTCTCTCAGTTCGATGATCGGGGCGACCATGCCCACTCCTTCCGATCCCGTGCCGTTCGGCGCGGTCGCGAACATACGGGAAGCCTGCGGGCCCCGCCACACCTGAATAGGGTGCGACGGGACCCGCAGGCCGGGGTTCCTGACGGACTACTTGACGCCGTACTTGGCGCAAGCGGCCGCGACGTTGCCCGTGCAGATCGCGGCTGCCGTGGCGTTGCCGTCCTGCACGACCTTCTCGACGCCGGAAGCCGTGGTGTTGATCGGCGTCTCGAGGAACGCGGGGACACCGTCCTGCGTCGTCGGGGCGCTGGGCTTCTGACCCTTCAGCAGGTCGATGGCCACCTGCGACGCCTGGCCGGCCTCGAGCTGGTACGGCTTGTAGACCGTGCCGGTCTGCTTGCCGAGCAGGATGTTCTGCAGACCCGGGATCGACGCGTCCTGGCCGGAGGTCGGGACGACCTTCTTGTACTTGTCGAGCACCGTGATGACGGCCGCGTTGTTCGCGTCGTTGGCGGTCCAGACCGCGTCGATGTTGCCCTTCAGGGCCGTGTACGCCTGCGCGAACTCGGTGCCGGACTTCGTCGCGTCCCAGGTGCCCTTCGGGGAGAAGGCGCACTTGATGCCGGCGGCGGACATGGTGTCCGTCGCGCCCTTGAGGAAGAACGCCGCGTTGCCGTCGGTCGGGTCACCGGACATGCAGACGACCTTCGCCGTCTTGGGGTCCTTCTTCTCGGCCTTGAGGCCGTCGACGATCATCTGACCCTCGAGGTTGCCGACCTTCGTGTTGTCGAAGGAGACGTAGTAGTCGGCGCCGGCGATCGGGCGGTCGTACGCGATGACCGGGACGCCCTGCGCGTGGGCCTTGGTGAGCACCTGCGCGCCGGCGCCGTTGAGGTCGACGAGCAGCATGACGCCGCAGCCCTTGCTGAGCTGCGCGGCCGCGATGGTCGCGTACTGGGTCGTGCTGTTGTGGGCGTTCTGGATGTCGGCGGTGAATCCGGCGTCGGTGAGCGCCTTGTTCAGGGCGGGGCGGTCGCCGTTCTCCCAGCGGGGGGAGGACTCGGTGTCGGGGAGGATCACGCAGGCGCGCTTCGAGACGGCCTTCACGTTGCCGCCGCTGCTGGAGCTGGAGCTGCTCGAGGAACCGGAGCCACCGGCCGAACAGCCGGCGAGGAGGAGGGTCGAGGTTGCGACGACCGTCGCGACCCCGAGGAGAGTTTTCTTCAAGGCTTCGTCACCTGTTTTCTGTCGGCGCCAGGACGGACCCGCGCGCATTCCTCGACGCCGAGGAACCCCCGAACTCTAGGCAAATACCCAGTCACAGTTCGGCCAGTACTAATAACGATTGAGTAACAACAAATCCCCCGAAGCCCCCTCCGGCGTCTGGCAGAGTGACTCGCGGCCGCTTCTCATCCGCTCCGAGGGAGGCGGGCCGCGAGCGGAGGATCATGCGGTTCACGGACGGCTTCTGGCTGCTGCGCCCGGGCGTCACCGCGCACTACGGGCGCGAGGCCTACGACCTCGAGCGATCCGACGACGCCCTGGTGGTGACCGCGCCGACGAAGGTCATCGCCACCCGGGGCGACACCCTGAATCTGCCGGTGCTCACCGTGACGGTCGCGCCGCATCTGCCCGGCGTCATCCGCGTCCGGATCGTGCACCACGCCGGCGGTGGGGAGCCGCTCCGCTTCGATGTGGCACCCGCGGACGGCAGCGGCGAGGTGCGGCTCGACGCGGAGGGAGGCTCGGCGGTCGTCCGCAGCGGCGACCTCGAGGCACGCGTCACGCGCGGCGCCCCCTGGAACCTCGAGTTCTCGGCCGGGGGCGTGCCGCTCACCGGCAGCGGCGCGAAGTCGCAGGCGTGGGTCCGGCTCGCCCCGGACGCGGTCGTCGACCGGCCCCCCGTCGGCGTGCCGATCGCCGGCAGCTACGTGCACGAGCAGCTCGACCTCGGCGTCGGCACCCACGTGTACGGGCTCGGCGAGCGCTTCGGACCGCTGATCAAGAACGGCCAGACGGTGGAGGTCTGGAACGCCGACGGCGGCACCTCCAGCGAGCAGGCCTACAAGAACGTGCCGTTCTATCTGACCGACCGCGGGTACGGCGTCTTCGTGAACGAGCCGGGGCACGTGTCCTTCGAGGTCGGCTCCGAGGCCGTGCAGCGGGTGCAGTTCTCGGTGCCCGGCGAGTCGCTCGAGTACTTCGTGATCGCCGGATCGACGCCGGCGGCGATCCTCGAGCGCTACACCGCGCTCACCGGCCGCCCGGCGGAGGTGCCGGCGTGGAGCTACGGGCCGTGGCTCAGCACGAGCTTCACCACCGACTACGACGAGGCGACGGTCGACTCCTTCCTCGACGGGATGCGCGACCGCGACCTGCCGCTGTCGGCCTTCCATTTCGACTGCTTCTGGATGCGCGAGTTCGACTGGTCGGACTTCACCTGGGACGCGCGCGTCTTCCCGGACCCCGAGGGGATGATCCGGCGCCTGCACGACCGCGGGCTGAAGGTGTCGGTCTGGACGAACCCCTACATCGCGCAGCGCGCGGCCCTCTTCGCGGAGGCGGCCGAGGCCGGCTACCTCCTGAAGCGGCCGGACGGCAGCGTGTGGCAGTGGGACCTCTGGCAGGCCGGGATGGGGATCGTCGACTTCACGAACGACGACGCCGTCGCGTGGTTCCAGGAGAAGCTCCGCGCGGTGCTGCGGCAGGGCGTCGACGCGCTGAAGACCGACTTCGGCGAGCGCATCCCCCTCGACGTCGTCTACGCGGACGGGTCGGATCCGGCCCGGATGCACAACCTCTACACCGAGCGCTACAACGCGGCGGTGCACGAGCTGCTCGAGCAGGAGCGGCCGGGCGAGGCCGTGCTCTTCGCCCGCTCGGCGACCGCGGGCGGTCAGAAGCACCCGGTGCACTGGGGCGGCGACTCGACGTCGACCTTCAGCTCGATGGCGGAGACGCTGCGCGCCGGCCTGTCGCTCTCGCTGTCCGGCTTCGGGTTCTGGAGCCACGACATCGGCGGCTTCGAGGGGACGCCGGATGCGGCGGTCTTCAAGCGCTGGACGCCGTTCGGGCTGCTGTCGAGCCACAGCCGGTTCCACGGCTCCGACTCGTACCGGGTGCCGTGGCTGTTCGACGACGACGAGGACGCCGAGGGCAGCGCCGTGCGGGTCACGCGCCGCTTCGCGAAGCTGAAGAACCGGCTCGCGCCCTACCTGATCGAGGCCGGGCGCGAGGCGGCGGCCTCCGGGCTGCCCGTGATGCGGCCGATGGTCCTGGCGTTCCCGGACGACCCGACCAGCGCCTACCTCGACCGGCAGTACCTGCTCGGCCCGGACCTGCTCGTCGCGCCGGTCTTCACGGAGTCGGGCGAGGTCGAGCTCTACCTGCCGGCAGGCACCTGGACCTCGCTGCTCACGGGTGAGCGGGTGACGGGCGGCGGCTGGCGTCGCGAGCGCCACGGCTTCGAGTCCCTGCCGCTGTACGTGCGCGAGGGTGCGGTGCTGCCGATGGGCGCACGCGAGGACCGGCCCGACACGGACCACCTCGACGGCCTCACCCTGCGCGCGTTCCCCGGCGCCGCCGGCACCCGCACGGTGCGGGTGGGCGACGCGACCTTCACGGTCGAGACGACGGACGACGCGGTGGTCGCGAGCGGCCCGGACGGCTCGTGGTCGCTGCAGGTCGGCGATGCGGTCGCGGCGGCCGAGGGCGGCACGGCGACGCTGCCCCGCTGACCGACGGGCCGTTTCGGACACGGATGGGCGTCATCGGACGCCCGGAACGCCCGGAACCGCCCGTCCTCACATCCGCGCCGTCGTACGGTGACGGGATCCGTGGCGAGGAGGAACGCATGAGCGACGACGACGTCGAGGTCCGGCTCGATGAGTGGTGGACCACCCTGTGCATCGCCTACGGGCTCGACGACGTGCCGCCCGTCCGCGACGCGATCCTCGGGCTGGCGGGGGTCGCGGCGCACAACGTCGTCCGGCCGGCTGCGCCGATCACCACCTTCCTCGCGGGCTACGCCGCCGGACGCGCGGGCGGCTCCGCGGAGGACGTCGCGGCGGCGATCGCGACGGCGAGGGCCGCCGTCCCGCGGTGACCGGCGACCTCGACTGGGACGCGGCGCGGGATGCCGCGCTGCACGCCTTCGCCCCGCTGCCCGTCGCGACGCTCCGCCTGGCCGTCGCACGCCATGCGGCGCCGGCGGCCGACGTGCGCGCACCCGGGCCGCTCCCCCACTACGACTCCTCCGCGATGGACGGCTGGGTGGTCCGTGGCGGGGGACCCTGGCGGCTCGTCCCCACCGGCGCGGTGCTGCGGGATGGCGGCGCGGCGGTGGTCGTGACGGGTGGCGCGGTGCCGCCCGAGGCCACGGCGGTGGTGCCCGTCGAGCGCGGATCCGTGCAGGACGGGACGCTCACCGCCGATGCACCGAGACCGGGCGCGCACATCCGCCGCGAGGGCGAGGAGGCGGACGCCGGCAGCGTGCTCGTCACCGCGGGCACCCGCCTCAGCCCGGCGCACCTCGCGATGCTCGCGGTCGCCGGCCTCGACGAGGTGCGCGCGCGGCGGGCGCCCGCGGTCACGGCGGTGCTCACCGGCGACGAGGTGGTGCTCTCGGGGATGCCCGGGCCGGGCCGGGTGCGGGACGCGTTCGGCACCATGATCCCCGCCGCGGTCACGGGCCTCGGCGCAGCCGCGGCGACGACGCTGCGCTGCGGCGACGACCCGGCTGCGATCGCGGCGGCGATCCGTAGCAGCACCGCGGATGTGGTCGTGACGGTCGGCGGTACCGGCCGCTCCGGCGCCGACCGCCTCCGCGAGGCCCTCGCGGTCTGCGGCGCCGAGACGGTGTTCGAGGGCGTCGCGATGCGGCCGGGGCATCCGGCGCTGCTCGTCCGGCTCGACGACGGGCGGCCGCTGCTCGCACTGCCCGGCAACCCGCTCGCCGCGGTGGTCGTGCTGCTGTCGTTCCTGCCGCCACTGCTCGCGGGACTCACCGGCGCGACGGCGGAGCCGCTGCCGACGGCGCCTGCCGGGGAGGAGCTGCCCGGCTGGCCCGGCGGCACCTCGGTGCTCCCGGCGCGACGCGCATCCGCGGGCCTCACGCGGGCCGCCGCGGTCCGCCCGAACATGCTCCGCGGCCTCGCGGCGGCCGACGTGCTCGCCGTCGTCCCGCCCGGCGGCGCCCCAGCGGGCGCGCCGATCCGCTGCATCCCGCTTCCCTGGTGACCCGAACCGCTGCGCAATCGACGGAGGAACCGCGCGCAGGGGACCAGGTCATGCCGATCCATGGGCCTTCGGCGCAGGAACTCCGTCGATCGCGCAGTGTGCCCGTCGCGCTGCGACGGAATCAGGCGGGGACGGGCTCCCCGGCGTTCGCGGTGACCGCGGCGCGCTCCAGGCGGATGGTGAGGCTCTTCGACGTCGGGGTGTTGCTCGTGTCCGCCACCGAGTCGAGCGGCACGAGCACGTTCGTCTCCGGGTAGTAGGCCGCCGCGCATCCGACGGGCGTGTTGTACGCGACCGTGCGCCAGCCCTCCGCGCGCCGCTCCGAGCCGTCCGGCGCCTCCGACACGAGGTCGACGAGGTCGCCGTCGGCGAGGCCGCGCGCCGCGAGGTCCTTCGCGTTCACCAGCACCACCTTGCGGCCGCCGTGGATGCCGCGGTACCGGTCGTCCTTGCCGTAGATCGTGGTGTTGTACTGGTCGTGGGCGCGCAGCGTCTGCAGGATCAGCCGCCCCTCCGGCACCTTCGGGTACTCGAGCTCGTTCACCGTGAACTTCGCCTTGCCGGTGTCGGTCGAGAAGGAGCGGCTGTCGCGCGGGCCGTGCGGCAGCACGAACCCGCCCGGCATCCCGAGCTTCTCCTCGTAGGCGTCGAAGCCCGGGATCACGTGCTCGATGTGGGTCCGGATGCGCCGGTAGTCGCCCGCGAGTCCGCGCCAGTCGACCTTCGCCGTGTCGGGGCGGCCGCGCAGCACCCGCTCGGCGAGGCCCGCGACGATCGCGACCTCGCTGCGGAGGTGCTTGCTCGCGGGCTTCAGGCTGCCCTGGGACTCGTGCACCATGCTCATCGAGTCCTCGACGGTGACCATCTGCGGCCCGGTGGCCTGCACGTCCTTCTCCGTGCGGCCGAGCGTCGGCAGGATGAGGGCGCGCTTGCCCGTGACGATGTGGGAGCGGTTCAGCTTCGTCGACACCTGCACGGTGAGCCGCAGCGAGCGCATCGCCGCCTCGGTCGCGGCCGTGTCGGGCGTGGCCTTCGCGAAGTTGCCGCCCATCCCGAAGAACACCTTGATCGTGCCGTCCCGCATCCCGCGGATGGCGCCGACCGTGTCCACGCCGTGCTCTCGGGGTGAGGAGAAGGAGAACTCCGCGTCGAGCTTGTCGTGGAAGGCCGCCGGCATCTGCTCCCAGATGCCCATCGTGCGGTCGCCCTGCACGTTCGAGTGGCCGCGCACCGGGCAGAGGCCCGCGCCCGGCTTGCCGATGTCGCCGCGCAGCAGCAGCAGGTTCACGACGTCACGGAGCATCGCGACCGAGTGCTTGTGCTGGGTGAGCCCCATCGCCCAGCAGACGATGTTGCCCTTCGAGGCGGCCATCAGCTCGGCGACCTTGCGGATCTGCTTCCGGGTCAGCCCGGTCGCCTCCTCCACGTCGGCCCAGTCGAGCGCCGCCATCGCGTCCCGGTAGGCCGCGAAGCCCTGCGTGTAGTGCTCGATGAAGTCGTGGTCGAGCACGTCGCCGCCGCGCTGCGCGTCCAGCTCGATGAGCACCTTGCCGAGCGCCTGGAACAGCGCCTGATCGCCGCCGAGCTTGATCTGCAGGAACGTGTCGGCGAGGTCCGTGCCGCGGAACACCATCCCCTTCACCGTCTGCGGGTTGTCGAAGTGCAGCAGGCCGGCCTCGCGCAGCGGGTTCACCGCGACGATCACGGCGCCCTGCTTCTTCGCCTTCTCGAGCGAGGTGAGCATCCGCGGATGGTTCGTGCCCGGGTTCTGCCCGGCGATCAGGATGAGGCCGGCGGTCTCGATGTCGACGAGCGTGACGGAGCCCTTGCCGATGCCGATCGTCTCGCCGAGGGCGGCGCCGCTCGACTCGTGGCACATGTTCGAGCAGTCGGGCAGATTGTTCGTGCCGAGCGCGCGGGCGAACAGCTGGTAGAGGAAGGCCGCCTCGTTCGAGGTGCGGCCCGAGGTGTAGAACACGGCCTCGTCGGGGCTGTCGAGGGCGTCGAGCTCGTCGGCGATCACGTCGAAGGCCCGCTCCCACGACACCGGGCGGTAGTGGGTGTCACCCGCCTCGAGCAGCATCGGATGGGTGAGGCGGCCCTGCTTGCCGAGTGCGAAGTCGTCCCAGTCCTCGAGCTCCGCGACGGGGTGCGCGGCGAAGAACGCCGGCGGCACGCGCCGCGTGGTGGCCTCCTCGGCGACGGCCTTCGCGCCGTTCTCGCAGAACTCCGCGGTGTGCCGGCGGTGCGCGGGATCCGGCCACGCGCAGCCCATGCAGTCGAAGCCGGTGACCTGGTTGACCTTCAGCAGCGTCTTCGCGGTG
>NZ_DATBTU010000030.1:0-10693 GCF_036559085.1 Amnibacterium sp. | reverse complement strand
GCCCGGTCACATTCCGAACCCGGAAGCTAAGACTCTCAGCGCCGATGGTACTGCGGGGGAGACCCCGTGGGAGAGTAGGACACCGCCGGACTCCCTTTGCAGACGAGGCCATCTTCACCCGAAGATGGCCTCGTCTCATTTTCCGGACCCAGAGGAAGGATCGGGCGTGGCCGACGACGACGACCGCACGCCGGATCGACCCCGAGGGGACCAGCCGGATCGTCCGCGCCGTGAGCAGCGCGACGGCCGGCCCCGGGACGCCGCACGCGGGGACCGCCCGAACCGTGCGCCGCGCTCCGATCAGCCGGGCCGCTCCGACGGTCCGCGCCGCTCGGATCGTTCGCCCCAGGGCGGCACTGAGCGTCCTCGACGGTCGGACCAGGCCGGTCGCTCCGACCGGCCGTACCGCCCAGGCCAGCAGGGCGGGACCGATCGTCCGCGCCGCGCCGACCGCTCGGACCGGCCGCTGCGCCCCGAGCGCGGCGACCGCACCGGTGAACGCCCGCGCCGCGACAGCACCAGGGACGCGGGCCGGCCCGTCGTGCGCGCGCCCGGCGACCGCAGCCGTCACGCCGCCGGCCCGCGCGACGCCCGTCGCACGGAGCGTCCGCCCGCCCACCGTGACGACGCCCGGCCCCGCCGCGACGATCCGCCGGTCCCCGAGGACGTGCGCCCCGGCGACCTCGATCGCGCGGCGCGCATCGAGCTGAAGACGCTCACCAAGGAGAACGCGGACGAGGTGGCGCGGCACCTGGTGATGGCGGCCCGGCTCATCGACGACGACCCGCAGCTCGCCCACAAGCACGCGCTCGCGGCTGCCGGCCGTGCCGGACGCATCGCGATCGTCCGCGAGAGCCTGGCGATCACCGCCTATGCGATCGGCGACTTCGCGCTCGCGCTCCGGGAGCTGCGCACCTTCCGCCGGATCTCCGGATCCGACGACCAGATCGCCCTGATGGTCGACAGCGAGCGCGGCATCGGCCGTCCCGACCGCGCCCTCGAGCTCGGCCGATCGGTGGACCGCGAGAACCTCCCGCTCGAGGCGAAGGTCGGCCTCGCGATCGCGATGTCCGGTGCCCGGCTCGACCAGGGGGACCCGCGCGGCGCCCTCGACGAGCTCGAGCGCGCGCCGGTGGACCTCACCCACGTGCACCCCTGGTCGCCCGAGCTGTTCCTCGCCTTCGCCGCCGTGCACGAGGACCTCGGCGAGGCGGAGGAGGCCGAGCGCTGGAACCGTCGCGCCGCCCGAGCCGCCACGCTGCTCGACGAGGTGGACGAGGAGTCCACCTCGGTCGAGGTCGTCGACGAGGTGCTCGAGGCACCGGAGTCGGCGCCGGCCGAGGATGCGGCTCCGGCCGACGAGCCCACGCCGGGCGAGCCCGCCGCCGACGCCGAGCCGGGCGAGCAGGACCGGTGAGGCTGGGCCGCCGCCCGGGACGCGTACCGATCGAGGGCGCCGACGTCCTGCTGCTCGACCTCGACGGCGTCGTCTACCGGGGCAAGGCCGCGATCCCGAACGCCGTGGAGACGCTGCAGCGGCTCCGGGGCGACGGGCTGCGGATCGGGTACATCACGAACAACGCCTCACGCCGCCCCGACACCGTCGCCGACCAGCTGCGCGGCTTCGGCCTCGATGTCGAGACGGACCAGGTCGTCACCTCGCCGCAGGCCGCCGTGCGGCTGCTCGCCGACCGCCTCCCTGCGCACGCCCGCGTGCTCGTGATCGGCGGCGACGGCCTCGTCGCCGTCGTTCAGGAAGCCGGCTTCGAGGTCGTCCGCTCCGCCGACGACGCCCCGGACGCGGTCGTGCAGGGCTTCGCGCCCGAGCTCGGCTGGTCGGATCTCGCCGAGGCGTCCTTCGCCCTCGCGGACCCAGACCGGCTCTGGGTCGCCACGAACACCGACTGGACCATCCCGGTGGAACGCGGCATCGCGCCCGGCAACGGCACCCTCGTCTCCGCCGTGCACGCCGCCGTCGGGCGGCTGCCCCTCGTCGCCGGGAAGCCCGAGACGCCCCTGTTCGAGACCGCGGTCGAGCGCTTCTGTGCCGAGCGCCCGTTCTTCGTGGGCGACCGGCTCGACACCGACATCGCGGGCGCGAACGCCGCCGGCATGCCCTCGGCCCTCGTGCTGACCGGCATCGACGGTCCGCGTGAGGTGCTCGCCGCGCCCGAGCGGGCGCGTCCCCCGTTCCTGCTCGCCGACCTCACCGGCCTGAGCGAGCCGTACCCCGAGGTGCGCTCGGCATCCGGCGGCTTCCGCTCCGGCGACGCGGTCGTCCGGATCGACGGCCGCCGGATCGAGGTCGTCCGCGGCGGCGAGGGGATCGACGTGCTCCGCGCCGCGGCCGCCGCCGTGTGGGGCGCAGACGCCTCCGCCTACGCACTCGACGTGCCGGACGCCGTCCTGGCCGCTCGCTAGTCTCGCTGCCGTGGATGACGACACCGCTCCCGCGCTCCCGCTGGCCGCCATCGAGGCGCTGCCGGCGGCCGATCGCGCCGGCGCCTACCTCGAGGTCCACGCCGAGCTGCTCGCGCGGCTCGAGGCGGTCCCCGGGCGTCCGTGAGCGACACCCGGCTCGACATCGCCCTGGTGGAGCGGGGCCTCGCGCGCTCCCGCACGGCCGCGTCCCGGGCGATCGCGGCCGGCGACGTGCGCGTCGACGGCGCCGTCGTCACCCGGGCATCGGTCAAGGTCGCGGACGACGCGATGCTCGAGATCGCCGGCGCCCAGCCCGTCAGCCGAGCCGCGTTCAAGCTCGAGGCCGCGCTCGACGCCTTCGCCATCGATCCCACCGGCCGGCTCGCCCTCGACCTCGGCGCCTCCACCGGCGGCTTCACCGGGGTGCTGCTCGAGCGCGGCGCGGGCCCGGTGATCGCGCTCGACGTGGGCCACGACCAGCTCGCCCCCGAGCTGCGCGAGGACCCGCGCGTGGTGGTCGTGGAGGGGGAGAACGCCCGCGACCTCACCCCCGGTCGGCTGGCCGAGCTCGCGGGCACGACAGAGCGGCCGTCGCTGGTCGTCGCCGACCTGTCCTTCATCTCCCTCGTCCACGTGCTGCCGCCGATCGCGGCCGTGCTCGAGCCGGGCGGCGACGCGATCTGCCTGGTCAAGCCGCAGTTCGAGGTCGGGCGGCTCCGCGTGCGCGCCGGCCTCGTGCCGGACCCGGCCGACCGCGTCGACGGCATCCGGACCGTACTCGAGGCGGCTGCGCGAGCCGGCCTCGGCACCGTCGGGCTCATCCCCTCCCCGATCTCCGGCACCCACGGCAACCGCGAGGCGCTCGTGCACCTGCGGCACGCGCTCGGGTCCGATCCAGGAGGATGGGAGGACCGGATCCGCATCGCGGCCGGTGCCGTCGAAGGGGGAGACCATGGGCGATGAGCGTCGGTACGTCCTGGTGATCGCCCATACCGGTCGGCAGGAGACGCTCGAGGCCGCCCGCACGGTGCTGCGCCTGCTGCAGGACGGCGGCGTGACGCCCGTCGCCATGGAGCGCGAGCGGCACGACCTGGCCGCCGTCAGCGACGACGCCCGCGACGTGGCCCTGCTCGGCACGGACGTCGAGGTCGAGGAGCTCGAGCTCGTCGTGGTCCTCGGCGGCGACGGCACGATCCTCCGCGGCGCCGAGATCGTCCGTGGCACCACCGTGCCGCTGCTCGGGGTGAACCTCGGTCACGTCGGCTTCCTCGCGGAGGCCGAGCGCGAGGACCTGAGCGACACCATCCGCCGCGTCGTCGACCGCGCCTGGGACGTCGAGGAGCGCCTCACCATCGAGGTTCGCGTCCTTCAGGACTCCACCGTCGTGCACACCGACTGGGCGCTGAACGAGGTGACGGTCGAGAAGGCCGCGCGTGAGCGGATGCTCGAGGTCGTCATCGAGGTCGACGGCCGCCCGCTGTCGACCTTCGGCTGCGACGGCGTCGTCATGTCCACGCCGACGGGATCGACCGCCTACTCGTTCTCCGCGGGCGGCCCGGTGGTGTGGCCGACCCTCGACGCGATCCTGATGGTGCCCCTCTCCGCCCACGCGCTCTTCGCCCGCCCGCTCGTCGTGCCGCCGACCTCCGTGCTGGCGGTCGAGGTGCTCCACCGCACCAACGGCACGGGCGTGCTCTGGTGCGACGGCCGCCGCACCTTCGACCTCGCCGTCGGCGCCCGGGTCGAGGTGGGCGCCTCCCCGACGCCGGTCCGGCTCGCGCGGCTGCACCGGTCGGAGGACCGGTTCACCGACCGGCTCGTGCGGAAGTTCGACCTCCCGGTCGCGGGATGGCGCGGCCCGGCCTCGTGAGGGCCGCAGCATGATCGAGGAGATCACGATCCGGGGGATCGGCGTGATCGAGCAGGCGACGCTGCCGCTCGGCCCCGGGTTCACGGCGCTCACCGGCGAGACCGGCGCGGGCAAGACGATGGTGATCACCGCCCTCGGGCTGCTGCTCGGCGGCCGGGCGGACTCCGGGATGCTGCGACGCGGTGCCGGCAACGCCGTCGCGGAGGCGCGCTGGCTCGTGGACGAGACCGGGCCCGTCGCCGATCGCGTCACCGAGGCGGGCGGCGAGCTCGAGCCGATCGGCGACGGGCGGGCCGAGCTGCTCGTCAGCCGCACCGTGACGGCGGAGGGCCGCAGCCGCGTCGCCGTCGCGGGCCGTTCCGTGCCCGTGGGCGTGCTGCAGGACCTCGGCAGCGAGCTGGTCGCCGTGCACGGCCAGTCCGAGCAGCTGCGGTTGAAGTCGCCCGCCGCGCAGCGCGAGATGCTCGACCGGTTCGCCGGCGAGGCGGTGACCAACCTGCTCGCCGACTACGGGCAGGTGTGGCGGCGCTGGCAGGCGGACCGTGCCGAGCTCGAGCACCTCACCGGCGACCGCGACGCCCGCGCCGCGGAGGCCGGGGACCTCCGGGCGGCCCTCGCCGAGATCGAGGGCGTCGCGCCGCAGCCCGGCGAGGACGCCGAGCTCGCCGCCCTCGCCGAGCGGCTCGGCGCGCAGGACGAGCTGCGGGTCGCCGCGGCGACCGCCCACGAGGCCCTGTCCGCCGAGGACATCGGCGCGCTCGACGCGCTCTCCCTGCTCGTCGAGGCGCGCCGGGCGCTCGAGCGCAGCGCGCCCCTCGACCCCGCGCTCGCGACGATCGCCGAGAGCGTCGCGACGGTCGCGTCGCTCGCCGCCGACGCATCCGCCGAGCTCGCCTCGTACCTCGCCGCGCTCGATCCCGACGCGCCCGGACGGCTCGAGGTCGTGCAGCAGCGGATCAACGAGCTCGCGGTGCTGCAGCGCCGGTACGGGCCCGACCTCGACGCGGTGCTCGCCTACGCCGACTCGGGGAGCCGCCGCCTGCTCGAGCTCGACGGCGACACGGACCGCATCGACGAGCTCGAGGCGCAGGTCGCCGAGGACGAGCGGCTCGCCGAGGAGCTCGCGAGCCGGCTCTCCGCCGCCCGTCGCGAGGCCGCCGAGCGGCTGGGTGCCGCGGTCACGGCCGAGCTCGGCGACCTCGCCATGGGCAGCTCGGCGGTCCTCGTCGACGTCGGCAGCCGCGACGACCTCACCTCCACCGGCCGCGACGCCGTGCAGCTGCTGCTCTCCGCCTACCCAGGGGCCGAGCCCCGCCCGATCGGCCGCGGCGCCTCCGGCGGCGAGCTGTCGCGGGTGATGCTCGCCCTCGAGGTCGTGCTCGCCGGATCCGACCCCGTGCCCACATTCGTCTTCGACGAGGTGGATGCGGGTATCGGCGGTGCGGCCGCGATCGAGGTCGGGCGGCGGCTCGCCCGGCTCGCGAAGTCGTCGCAGGTCATCGCCGTCACGCACCTCGCCCAGGTCGCCGCGTTCGCCACCAACCACCTCCGCGTGCTGAAGGACGCCGACGGCGAGGTCACCGTGTCGACCGTCGAGCAGCTCGTCGGCGACGCGCGCGTGGCCGAGATGGCGCGCCTGCTGTCCGGGCTCACGACGAGCGACTCCGCCCTCGCGCACGCCCAGGAGCTGCTGGACCTCGCCGACGACGTCTGAGGGCCACGTATGATCGAAGCCCGTGGTGGATGGGCAGAGCGGATCTGACAGGACGACGAAGCACATCTTCGTCACGGGGGGCGTCGTCTCCTCGCTCGGCAAGGGCCTCACGGCCGCGAGCCTCGGCAACCTGCTGACCTCCCGCGGGCTGCGGGTCGTCATGCAGAAGCTGGACCCGTACCTGAACGTGGATCCGGGCACGATGAACCCGTTCCAGCACGGCGAGGTGTTCGTCACCGACGACGGCGCGGAGACCGACCTCGACATCGGGCACTACGAGCGGTTCCTCGACATCAACCTCAGCCAGTCGGCGAACGTCACGACCGGGCAGATCTACTCGCAGGTGATCGCGAGGGAGCGGCGCGGGGAGTACCTCGGCGACACGGTGCAGGTCATCCCGCACATCACCGACGAGATCAAGCGGCGGATGCGGCTGCAGGCGTCCGACGACCCGCAGCCCGACGTGATCATCACCGAGATCGGCGGCACGGTCGGCGACATCGAGAGCCAGCCGTTCCTCGAGGCGGCGCGGCAGGTGCGCCACGAGCTCGGCCGGCGCAACGTCTTCTTCGTGCACGTGTCCCTCGTGCCCTACCTGAACACGTCGGGGGAGCAGAAGTCGAAGCCGACGCAGCACTCGGTCGCGGCGCTGCGCTCCATCGGCATCCAGCCCGACGCGCTCGTGCTCCGCTCCGACCGCCCGGTGTCCGAGGCGAACAAGCGGAAGATCGCGCTCATGTGCGACGTCGACGAGAACGCCGTCGTCAACGCGACCGACGCGCCCTCGATCTACGACATCCCCGAGATGCTGCACGACCAGGGCCTCGACGACACCATCGTGGAGGCGCTCGGCCTCGAAGCCGGCGACGTCGACTGGTCCCGCTGGAGCACCGTGCTGAAGGCCGTGCACGAGCCGCGGCACGAGGTCGTCATCGGGCTCGTCGGCAAGTACATCGACCTGCCCGACGCGTACCTGTCGGTGACCGAGGCCCTGCGCGCAGGGGGCTTCGCCCACGAGACCTCGGTGCACCTGCGCTGGGTCCCGAGTGACGAGTGCGAGACGCCCGAGGGCGCCTCCCGCCACCTCGCCGACGTCGACGGCATCTGCATCCCCGGCGGCTTCGGCGTGCGGGGCATCGAGGGCAAGGTCGGCGCGCTGCGGTTCGCCCGCGAGAACGGCATCCCCGCGCTCGGGCTGTGCCTCGGCCTGCAGTGCATGGTCATCGAGTACGCGCGCAACGAGGCCGGGCTGCCCGGCGCCTCGTCCACCGAGTTCGATCCCGACACGCCCTTCCCCGTGATCGCCACGATGGCGGAGCAGGTCGCGATCCTCTCCGGCGGCGACCTCGGCGGCACCATGCGCCTCGGCCTCTACCGGGCCGACCTGGACGAGGGCTCCCTCGCCCGCGACCTGTACGGGCGCGCCGAGGTCAGCGAGCGGCACCGCCACCGCTACGAGGTGAACAACCACTACCGGGAGCGCCTCTCGGGCGCCGGCCTCGCCTTCTCCGGCACGTCGCCGGACCACCGCCTGGTCGAGTTCGTCGAGCTGCCCCGCGACGTGCACCCGTACTACATCGGCACGCAGGCGCACCCCGAGCTGCGCAGCCGGCCGACGAAGGCGCATCCGCTCTTCCGCGGCCTCATCGGCGCCGCCCTCGACCGGCAGCGCGCCAGCCGCCTCTTCGACGACGAGGCCGCGGCCGGTGTCGAGGAGACCGCCGACGACGTGCTGGACCCGATCGATGCGTGAGCCGGCCGGGGAGGGGCGGATCGAGGACGTCCCCGAGCACCGGCCCGTGATCGAGCGGCGGATGATCCACGAAGGCCGCGTGTGGAACGTCGCGTGGGAGCGGTTCGACTACGACGGCACGCCGATCGTCCGAGAGCTCGTCGACCACCCCGGCGCTGTCGCGGTGCTCGCGCTCGACGACGAGGAGCGCGCGCTGCTCATCCGGCAGTACCGGCACCCGATCCACGCGCGCGTCTGGGAGATCCCAGCCGGGCTGCTCGACGGGCCCGGCGAGTCGGCACTCACCGCGGCGCAGCGCGAGCTCGGCGAGGAGGCGGACCTCGCGGCCGAGCGCTGGAACGTGCTCGCCGACTTCCAGAACTCGCCCGGCGGCAGCGACGAGACCATCCGGGTGTACCTCGCCCGCGGGATCTCGACCCTGCCGGCGTTCGCCCGCCACGACGAGGAGGCGGACATCGAGACGCGCTGGGTGCCCCTCGACGACGTCGTCGACGCGATCCTGCACCGCCGGGTGCAGAGCCCGTCGCTCGCGGTCGGGGCGCTCGCCGCCGTGGCCGCCCGGTCGCGCGGCTGGGACACGCTCGCGCCCGGCGACGAGCCGTGGCTCCGCCACCCGCGCCTCGGCGGCGCACCGTGGGTGCTGCCCGGCGACCGCCCGGAGACGACCCCCTGACGCCCGAGACCGCGATCGGCCGGTTCCTCCGGCACGTCGCGGTCGAGCGCGGCCTCGCCGACAACACGCTGGCCGCCTACCGCCGCGACCTCGCCCGCTACGCCGAGCACCTCGCCGCGGCCGGGCGCGCCGACATGGCCGAGGTGACCGAGGCGGACGTCGCGGCGTTCCTCGCCGCCATGCGGCGCGACGCCGGGGCCGCGGCCTCGAGCGCGGCGCGGATGCTGTCGACCGTCCGGGGCCTGCACCGGTTCCTCGTCGAGGACGGGATCGTGGCCGACGACGTCGCGCACGCGACCGCGCCGCCGAAGCTGCCGATGCGGCTGCCGAAGGCCATCACCGTCGACGAGATGAGCCGGCTGCTCGCCGCCACCGACGGCGACGATCCGGTGCGCATCCGCGACAAGGCGCTGCTCGAGCTGCTCTACGCCACCGGCACCCGGGTCAGCGAGGCGGTCGGCCTCGACGTCGACGACCTCGCGACCGGCGAGTTCGTGCGGGTGCTCGGCAAGGGCGGCAAGCAGCGGCTCGTCCCCGTCGGCGGGTACGCCAGGAACGCGGTCGGCGCCTACCTGACCCGGGTGCGGCCGGAGTTCGCCGCCCGCGGCACGGCCACCCCGGCGCTGTTCCTCGGGCCGCGCGGCAGCCGGATGTCGCGGCAGAGCGCGTGGCTCACCATCCAGGCGGCCGCCGAGCGCGCGGACCTCGCGGCGCACGTCTCGCCGCACACCTTCCGGCACAGCTTCGCCACCCATCTGCTGCAGGGCGGGGCGGACGTCCGCGTCGTCCAGGAGCTGCTGGGCCACGCCTCCGTGGCGACGACGCAGCTCTACACGCTGGTGACGATCGACGGCCTCCGCGACGTCTACACGACGTCCCACCCCCGCGCCCGCTGAGCCGACCTCCGATCGTCCGGAGGCGCCTCGTCGGCCGGGAAGGCGCCGGGAGATCGCCCGGTGCGGCGTGTCGCTCGGGGGAGCGCGCGGCGCGCGGCGTGCCTCCCCCGATCGGGGGGCACCGTCGGTACCGTCGGGACGAGCCACCACCCACTCGCGCCATCAGCTTGAGCAAGGACGTCGGGATGACGAACACCAGCACACTCGAAGACACCCTGATCACGACCGAGGTCGACCTTCCCCTCGGCCCGACGGGTCGCCCGCGCCGCGAGTTCCCGGTCCCGCCGGAGCTGCGCGGCCACGGACCGGCCAGGGTCATCGCCCTCTGCAACCAGAAGGGCGGCGTCGGCAAGACCACGACGACCGTGAACCTCGGTGCGGCGCTCGCCACCTACGGCCGCCGGGTGCTGCTCATCGACTTCGACCCGCAGGGCGCCCTGTCCGCGAACCTCAAGGTCGAGACCGACGACGTCTCGACGATCTACGAGCTCCTGCTCGGCTCCGAGCGGGACCCGCAGGTCGCGATCCAGCAGACCCAGATCCCGGGCCTCGACATCATCCCCGCGAACATCGACCTGTCGGCCGCGGAGGTGCACCTCGTCAACGAGGTCGCCCGCGAGCACACCCTCGCGCGGGTGCTGCGTCGCGTCTCCGACCGCTACGACGTCATCCTCATCGACTGCCAGCCCTCCCTCGGCCTGCTGACCGTGAACGCGCTGTCCGCGGCTGATGGGGTGCTCGTGCCGCTGGAGTGCGAGTACTTCGCGCTACGCGGCGTCGCGTTGCTGCTGCAGACCATCGAAAAAGTGCATGACAGGCTCAACGACAAGCTTGAACTCGCCGGCATCCTCGCGACCATGCACGACGGCCGGACGCTGCACGGCCGTCAGGTTCTCGAGCGCGTGGTCGAGGCGTTTCCCGAGCAGGTCTTCCACACGGTGATCTCGCGCACCGTGCGATTCCCGGAGACGACGGCCGCCGGCGAGCCGATCACGTCGTACGCGAGCAGCTCCGTCGGCGCCGGCGCCTACCGTGCGCTCGCTCGGGAACTGCTGGCCCGCTGGCCGGCGCGTTAGCCGTGCTCTTCGTACTTAACAAGCCGGCGTTGCTGCTCGGCATCATCGCCGCGTTGTATCTCGGGGTCGTCATCGGCAGCGGGGCCACGGTGCTGACGGCGAAGGCGCTCGGCGACCCGATGGGCCAGCGCGAGGGCCGGCTGTCCGTGAACCCGGTGCGCAACATCGGGCCCGACGGCGGCGTGATGATGGTGCTCGCCGGCTACGGCTGGGCCGAGCAGGTGCCGCTCAACGACCGGTGGCGAGCGCGCCGATTTCACGTGACCGCTGCCGTGCTGGTCCGGCCTCTG
>NZ_DATBTU010000029.1:0-12142 GCF_036559085.1 Amnibacterium sp. | reverse complement strand
GGTGACGTGCACCTGCGGCACGATCGTGAGCGCACCCCAGGTGCGACGGTCCCGGTCCAGGACCTGCCAATCCGTCGCCTCCGGCAGCACGTTCAGCAGCAGGTCCATCGCGACGTCAGCACGCAGCTGGCCGATGCACCGGTCCTCGCCCTCCTCACCGTGCAGGGCGATCGCCGCCCGGGTCAGCCGGTCACGGATCGCGACGGCCTCCACGGCCGGGAGGTACATGTGGAGCCAGGCCATGCCGTTGGCTCCGGGCTCGAGGGTCACGTCGCGCTCAGCACCCGCCTTCTTGTGCCGGTCCACCATCTCGTCCGGGTTCATCCGGTCCACGAGCCGGCGCACGCGGTCCTTCGCCTGCCCGATCCCGGCACCGGTGATCAGGCGGATCGCCTCCGCCTCGAACTGCTCGACGAACTCGGCATCGACCTGCTTCGCGCCATCGACGAGCACCTCGACATGCGACCACGGCAGCGTGCCGTCGAGCAGCTTCTCCTTCGTGGCCTCAAGACCGTGCTCCAGCGCGAGGGACGTCGACAGCATCCGCTCCGCCGCCGCCAGCGACACCCCGGAGATCATCGCGACCTCACGCAGGACTGCCTCGTCGTCGGCGCTGGTGCGCTGCTGCCCCCAGATCCGAGCGAGCACCCGGGCCCGCTCCAGGTCGAGCGCGGCGCGGGTGCGGTGGAGCACCTCGACGGCGTCCATCAGCTCCCAGTCGCTCGCATCCGCAGGCAGCGGAAGCACCTCGGCCGGCGTCAGCGCGGCGAGCCAGGGAGCGACGTCCCTATGACGCCGTGCCGCACCCTCTCCGAGGGCCTCGCCGTCCGCATCCACACCGGAAGACTACCACGACATTCGAACACGTGTTCGAAGTGCCAGCACCTGTGGATGACCAGCGGGGCCATCACCGCGGGCCTCAGCCGGCCTCCCGCCGCCCCGCCAGCGTCGCCGCCGACAGGTTCAGCACGAGGAACCCGACCGTGGCGACGAGCACCACGACCATCGGGCCGGTCCAGGCGCCGGTCAGCTGGTGCGCCGCGCCGACCACCGGCGGGGCGACCGAGGCGACGATGTAGCCGATGGTCTGCACGAATGCGGACAGCGCGGTCGTGCGCTGCAGGTCGCCGCCGACCTCCGCGATGATCGTGAAGATCGCCGCGAAGCCACCGCCCTGCCCGGCCCCGCCGAGGATCGCGAACAGCACGAAGTGCTCGGGCGCCACGAGCAGCCCGACCGGCAGGCTGATCCACAGCAGTCCGATGATCGCCAGCACCGTGCGCGACGAGAAGCGCAGCGTCAGCAGCGGCACCCCGATCGCCCCCACGATCCCCGCGATCTGGAACACGGATGAGGCCGTGCCGGCGACCGCGGCGCTGTACCCGCGCTCATCCGCGAGCAGCGTCGGCAGCCACGTGGTCACGCCGTAGTAGCTGAAGCCCTGGCAGGCGAAGCCGAGGCTGAGCAGGATCGCGAGTCGGTCCGGCCGATAGCGCGGCGGCCGCATCAGCACCGGCTGCGGTAACGCCCGCGCACGCTGCAGCAGCACGATCCAGACGACGCCGGTCGCGATGCCGGCGACGCTCCACGCGGCCGCGGCGACGCGCCATCCGAAGACCACCGACAGCGGCACGGTGCCCAGCGCCGTCAGCCAGGTGCCGACGTTGACCGACACGCTGTACGCGCTGGTCGCCGCCGGGCGCCCGCGCCGCGGCACGTCCCGGCGGATGATCGTCGGCACGAGCACGTTGCCGATCGTGATCGACAGCCCGAGCAGCACCACAGCGGCGAGCGCGACGCCGAACCCGTCGATCGAGCGCAGCACCGTCGCGGCGACGATCCCGCCGAGGCAGACGAGGATCGAGGCCTCCAGGCCCACCCGCCGCTGCAGGAACAGCGCCAGGGGCGTCGCGAGCCCGAAGCAGAGCACCGGCACGCTCGTCAGCAGGCCGAACGCGGTCGAGTTCACGTCCCAGCCGGCTTGCGCGGCGGATGCGATCGGCGCGAGCGCGACGAGCGGGCTCCGCAGCTGGAACCCGAGCAGCACGATCGCGGCGAGCAGCAGGCCGGTGCCGGGCCGCGCGCCCCGTCCTCCGTCCCCCGTACCCATCAGCGGATCCAGCATTCCACGCGGCCGCTGGACGGGAACGGATCCGCGCTCGTCCGCTTCGGGCGACCCGGCCCCGAGGAGCTCGGTTCGGATCGTCCTCCCCATGGCGCCGAGGCGGTCTCAGGTGGAGAGTGACCACGTGAGCGGGTCCCGGGAGTCCGTCCAGGCGCAGGAGCGTCTCGACGAGCTGCGCCGCCGGCTCTACCGCGACGGCGCCGGCGAGGAGGACCTCCGCCGGTACGCCGAGGTGCGCGACTCGATCATCCGCCTCGAGCACCCCGGCACGGGCGCTCAGGTAGCGGATGCACCGGCGCCGGATGCAGCGCCTCCCATCCGCGCCCGGCGCCCCAGGCGCGTCACCATCCGCGTCGCAGCGTTCGCCCTCGCGCCCTTACTGGTCGTCGGGGTGGGCGTGGGCGTCGCCGCCGCGGCGAGCCCGGCCCGCCCACACACCGCGATCACGCCCACGCCGACGCCGCATCCCGCGACCACCGCGGCGCCGCAGGACATCGGCGACGGCCAGACGATCGTGCAGCAGGCCTCCGTGGTCGCCGCCCCGGCGGCCGAATCGGTGTCCATCGACGGCACCGTCGCCCAGGCGCAGCAGTTCGAGGGCGTCGGCGACGCCTGGGTGCCGCTCGACGTCTCGTCCGCGGGGTTCTCCGGGGGCCGCGGCGTCGTGGTGCTCTCGTCCTCGGCGGTGTCGCCGATCGACTGGCGCACGCTCCGCCTCGCCACCCGTCGCGACTGGACGTCGTACCAGGAGGTCATCGCCCAGGGCACCGTCCTCGCCGGCTCCCCCGTGCCCTCGCCCGTGCTCTTCAGCTACTCCGGCGCCCCGCCCACGCACCTCGCGATCGGCGCCCCGCGCGGCCTGCGCTGGACGCTCCTCGTCGTCTTCCTCGGCTCCACGAGACCCGCGAAGCGCTGACGGCGCGGCAGGGCTGCGCGCCCGGTGCAGACTTGCCCCGATGTCGGAGGCCGCGGATGGGAACGGCGTGACGGCCGAGGAGCTCCGCCGTCGTCTCTACGACGCGGATGCGACCGAGCAGGACCACGCCCGCTACCGCGCGGCCCTCGAAGCGGAGGGGCAGCCGCAGCCGGCTCCCGCATCGGCCGACGAGCCGGCGGATGCGCGCGAACCCGACCCAGCCCCCGACCGCCCGCACCGCCGCCGAACCCTCACGATCCTCGCGGCCGTCGTCGGTGCCGTCGCGATCCTCGGCGCCCTGGTCGCTCTGCAGCCGCGGGGCCAGGCGAGCCCCGTCGATCCGCCGCCGTCGCCGAGCACGATCGCCGTCGACGACGCCGCCCGCACCGAGTTCCTCCAGAACCTCGGCAGCGGGGGCTCGGCGGGCATCGCCGCCTTCCTCGTCACCCACCGCGCCGCCCCACAGCTCGGCAGGGTGTCGCGGCTGTTCCTCGTCGAGCGCCACGGCCGCGGACCCGGATCCGTGACCCTGGAGGGCGTGCCGAAGGCGGCCGACCAGGGGCGCGCGACCGTCTTCCTCGTCACGCAGTTCGCCGGCCCTGCCGGGTGGAGCGCCTACCGGGCGGGCCTCGGCAGCGAGTCCCAGGGGGTGCTGGACGCGAGCCGCGCCGGCGCGCAGGAGGGCGGCGTCCCGACGATGGCGACCTTCCGCTACCCGAACGGCGACCGCCCGGTGAAGCTGACGGTCGACGTGCCCGACGGCGTGCGCTGGGGCATCGCCGTCGCGTTCAGCGACTGACGCCTCGTCGGACCGAACCGCCAGACTGATCGCATGCCCGTCTCCCACGTCCAGCTCTTCTCCGTGCCCGTCACCGACCAGGACCGTGCCCGCGACTTCTACGTCGACGTGCTCGGCTTCGAGCTGATCGACGACCAGCGGATGGGGCCGGCGATGCGGTGGGTCCGCGTCCGCCCGCCGGGCGCCGAGACCGCGATCACCCTGGTGACCTGGTTCGACTCGATGCCGGCCGGATCGGTCCGGGGCCTCGTGCTCGAGACTCCCGACCTCGAGGAGTCAGCCCGGCGGCTCGAGGAGCACGGCGTCACGATCGAGGGCGGCGTGCAGCAGGCACCGTGGGGCCGGTACGTGCAGTTCACGGACCCGGACGGCAACGGGCTGATCCTGCAGGCCTCGACGCCCGGCGGTTCGCGCTTCGACGCGTAGGGCTTGTAGACAGGACGCATGGCCACTCCCCCGCCTCCGTTCCGCGCCGACATCGTCGGCAGCTTCCTGCGCCCGCAGGCCGTGCACGACGCCCGCACCGCCCTCGCGGAGGGCCGGCTCGACGCCGCCGGCCTCACGCAGATCGAGGACGACGCGATCCTCGACGTCATCCGCAAGCAGGAGGAGGTCGGACTGCAGGCGGTCACCGACGGCGAGTTCCGCCGCGGCTGGTGGCACTTCGACTTCTTCGGGATGCTCGACGGCGTCGACATCGTCGAGGGGCAGAGCGGCATGGCGTTCCAGGGCGCCGCGCCCGCGCCGCTGGCCGTCGAGATCCGGGACCGCGTGCGCTTCCCGGCCGACCACCCGATGCTGCGCCACTTCGCGTTCGTCCGCGACCACACCTCGGTGACGCCGAAGATGTGCATCCCGTCGCCGACGGTGATGCACTTCCGCCTCGCGCCACACGCGGTCGACCGGGACATCTACCCCGACCGCGACAGCCTCTTCGCCGACCTCGCCGCGACCTGGCGCGACGCCATCCGCGCCTTCTACGACGCCGGCTGCCGCTACCTCCAGTTCGACGACACCGCCTGGGCCTACCTCTGCTCGGACGTCGAGCGGCAGCGAGCCGATGAGCGTGGCATCCAGACCGACGGCCTCGCCGACGCCTACGCGGAGCTGCTGAACGAGGCGCTCCGCGACCGCCCTGACGACATGACGATCACCACGCACGTCTGCCGCGGCAACTTCCGCTCGACCTGGATCGCCTCCGGCGGCTACGAGCCGGTGGCTCGGCAACTGCTCCAGGTGTGTGACTACGACGGCTACTTCCTCGAGTACGACACGGACCGCGCCGGCGGCTTCGAGCCCCTCCGCTTCCTGCCCGAGGGCGACAAGCGGGTCGTGCTCGGCCTCATCACCTCGAAGTCCGGCACCCTCGAGGACCCGGCGCAGATCGAGCAGCGGATCCGCGAGGCCACCGAGTTCGCGCCGCTCGAGCAGCTCGCCCTCAGCCCCCAATGCGGCTTCGCCTCCACCGAGGAGGGCAACGTGCTCACCGAGGACCAGCAGTGGGCGAAACTCCGCGAGATCGTGCAGATCGCCGAGAAGACGTGGGGCTCGATCGGCTGAGCCCCCGCCCCCGTCGTTCTCGCAAAACGCCTGGCGGCAGCATCCGGCGATGCCCTAGATTCGCGCCTCAGAGGCGGAGATCCGATCCGTCCCGCTGACCCTGTTCGGCGAAGGAGTCGCGTGACCCGGCTCGTCCAGATCGCGGCGGTGCAGGCGGGACCCCGACCGATCGGCGGCGACCTCGACGGGTTCGCCGAGGAGGTCCTGCGCGACGTGCAGGACGCGAGCCTGCTCATCTACCCCGAGCTGCATCTCTTCGGAACCGAGACGATCGCCTCGAGTGACGCCGATCACGTGGAGCTCCTGAACGACGCGGCCCGCTCGCTGGACTCCGAGCTCGTCCGCGGCCTCGGCGACGTCGCCCGAGCGGCGGGGATCTGGTTGCTGCCGGGCAGCATCTGCGAGCGCGGTCCGGCCGGCGAGCTGTTCAACACGGCAGTGGTCTTCGCCCCCGACGGCACGCTTCGCGCCCGCTACCGCAAGGTCTTCCCGTGGCGCCCCTACGAGCCGTACACGCCGGGCGCCGAGTTCGTGACCGTCGACCTCGACGGTGTCGGCCGGTTCGGGCTCTCGATCTGCTACGACGCGTGGTTCCCCGAGGTGACGCGGCACCTCGCCTGGATGGGCGCCGAAGTCGTGCTGAACGTCGTGAAGACCACCACGCCCGACCGGGCGCAGGAGGTTCTCCTGGCCCGGGCGAACTCGATCGTCAACCAGACCTTCACGGTCAGCGTCAACTGCGCCGGCCCGATCGGCGAGGGGCGCAGCCTCATCGTCGACCCCGAAGGCCTCGTTCGCGTCGCCGTCGAGCACGACGAGCGCGCTGTGCTGCGCGACCTGCTCGACCTCGACCAGATCACCCGCGTCCGGGAACGGGGCACGGCCGGCGTCAACCGGATGTGGACCCAGTTCCGGGACACGGATCCGCCGCTCGAGCTGCCGCTCTACGACGGACGCATCGACCCCAACCGGTGGAACCCAGAAGGAGAACGAGCCGCGCGATGAGCACCACGACAAGCCCCCGGACCCGGGGTATCGAGGTCCGTTCGATCGACTACGTGCCGCTCAGCGAGCGGCACGGCAGGGTGTCCCGCATCGGGCCGCTCTGGTTCATGAGCAACGCCCAGATCGCGACGCTCGCGACCGGCCTGATCAGCATCACCAGCGGCGGCAACCTCATCTGGTCGTTCATCGCGATCGCCCTCGGGATCCTCATCGGGACGATCTTCATGGCCGCGCACTCGTCGCAGGGCCCGCAGTTGGGGCTGCCTCAGATGATCCAGTCGCGACCGCAGTTCGGATACGTCGGGGCGCTGCTGGTGTGGCTGTTCGCCTATCTGCAGTACGCCGGGTTCAACATCTTCAACACGATCCTCGCGGGTGAGTCGATCGGGGGCGCGATCAGCTCGGGGCAGGCGTCGAATCCGCTCTGGCTCTGGGCGGTGACGATCCTGGCTGCCGCGATCGCACTGGTCGGCTACGATCTCATCCACTCGTTCGAGAAGTACCTCATGATCCTCACGATCCTGATGCTGGCGCTCCTCACCCTGTCGGCGGTCGTGCACCTGCACGTGCCCGCCGCCCAGCTCGACCTCACCCATTTCAACGCCGTGCCGTTCTTCGCCCAGCTCGGCGTCGCGGCGGGCTACCAGATCTCCTGGGCGATCTACGTGTCCGACTACTCCCGCTACCTGCCGCCGACCGTGAAGACCCGCAACACCTTCGCGTGGACGTTCTGGGGCAGCGCACTCGGCGGCATCTGGGTGATGTTCCTCGGCAGCTGGATCGCCGTGTCCGCGAAGGACATCGGTTCGAACACCGTCGTCGACCTCAAGCACGTGGCCGACCTGCTGTTCCCCGGCTTCGGCGCAATCGCGCTCATCATCGCGGCGCTCGGCCTCGTCTCGGTGACGGCTCTGAACATGTACGGGGGCTCACTCACGCTGATCTCCTCCATCGACAGCTTCGTGAAGATCCGGCCGACGCTCGTGATCCGCATCACGACGATCGTGGTGACGGCTGCCATCTCGATCGGATTCGCGCTCTTCGCTTCGGCGAACTTCCTCGGCGGCTTCACCGACTTCCTGCTGCTGATCCTCTACCTGTTCATCCCGTGGACCGCGGTCAACCTCACGGACTTCTTCATCGTCCGCCGCGGGCATTACGCGATCGCGGAGATCTTCAAGCCGAACGGCATCTACCGGCGCTGGGGCTGGCAGGGAATCGTGGCCTACCTCCTCGGGTTCGCCGCGATGATCCCGTTCTTCGACGTCGCCGGATTCTTCGAGGGCCCCGTCTCGAAGGCGATGGGTGGCGTCGACATCTCGTTGTTCATCGGGCTGCCGGTGGCCGCGTTCTTCTACTGGCTGTTCACGCGGAACATCAATGTCGAGGCGGAGCGCAGGCTCGCCGATGAGCAGACAGCGGAGATCGAGAGGGCGGCCTCCGAGCACGTGCTGCCGTAGGGGCGCGCCCGGCCTGCTGATGCCCGGCTGGCATCGGCGGCCTCCGTCCGCTCGGCCCGGACCGACCGGCGGCGGAATGTCGTCCGGCACTGATCCCGGGCCCGACCCCGTACCGTCGCAGGATGAGCACCCTCACCGAGGTTGGCGATCGCGCGGGTTGGCGCTGCTGGCTGTGCGACAAGCCGGTGGATCCGACGATGAGCGTCAACGATCCCCGCGGACCGAGCATCGACGCCGTCACGAGCGCCAAGGCGAAGAAGGGCGCTCCCGCACCCGAGCGTCTCGCCCACCGCGCCTGCAACACCCGTAAGGGAGCGGTGAAGGCGGTCGTCCCGTGGCCCTCTGACATCTTCGTCATCGAGCCTGCGCCGATCGTGGAGACGGCCGAGCGCCTCTCGCGGAAGGGCGGCCGCGAGGTCGTGGCCCGCTGTCCCACCCGCGATGACGCCGAGCAGGCGGGCACGTGGCTCGTCGACCGGCTGTCGCGCCTCGCGCCCGACCTCGGCGTCGCCGCGAAGGTCGAGCCCGGCGGCGGTCAGTTCCTCCTGGTGCTCACGACCCGCTGACAAGCAGATGCACGGGCGATCCGGTCAGGACGACGGGACGAGGTGGGCGAACACCACCGTGTTGTCGGCGTAGTCGTGGGCGGCCGCGTCCCAGTCGCCGCCGCACGTGATCAGCCGCAGCTCGGCGCGATCGGTGTTGCCGTAGACCTCGAGCTGCGGGAAGTGGTCCTTCGGCACGTTCTCCACCCGGTCCACGACGAAGTGCGCCGTCGTGCCGTCCTTGCGGTCCACGGTGATCGTCGCGCCGGCCCGCACCTGCGCGAGGCGGTAGAACACGGTCGGGCCGGCCTTGTACGTGTCGACGTGGCCGACGATCACGGACGGCCCGATCTGGCCGGGCGTCGGGGATCCGCGGTACCAGCCCGCGGGGGCGTGCTTGTCGTAGGGCGGCACCTGCAGGGTGCCGTCCTTGTTCAGGCCGAGCTGCATCAGCGCGGTGTCCACGCCGATGGACGGGATCCGCAGCCGCGTCGGCACCGAGCGAGCGAGGTGGGGCGAAGCGGTCGCGGACGGCGTGGGCGTAGGCGCCGTGCTGGGGGCGGCGAGCTGCGGCGCGGCGGAATGTGTCGGCGCGGCGGATGCGGTCGGTGTCGCGATGCCGGCCGAGCCGCTCGGCGCGCCCTGCGCCCCCTGCAGGCCGATGCCGACGGTGGCGGCGCCGCCGATCCCGAGGAGCACCGCCGCCCCGGCCAGGACCTGGCCGAGACGACGGTGCGAGGTGGGGTTCCTCATCGGGTCAGCGCGCGCCGTCCTGGCGGGCGAGACGACGACGGGCGACGAGCGTGCCGCCGGCCGCGAGCAGCAGACCGCCGCCGAGGGCAACCATGCCGCCCTCGATCGGGGCGGCGCCGCCGCCGGTCGCCGCAGCACCGTTCGGCATCGACATCTGCGAGGCGTTCAGCGCACCGCAGAGTGCCGGCGCGGTCGCGGCGAGCGGCAGCGAGGAGGTGAGGGGGCTCTTCTCCTTCTGCGCCTTCGCGCTCAGCGTGGCCGGGTCGAGCCCGTGCACCACGACGACGGCGGTGCCCGCCTTCAGCGCCTTGGCGGTCGCGCTGTTCACGGTGAAGGTGCGGTCGTAGGTGAAGCTGCCGCCGGTGCCGGCTGCGACCTTCACGTCGAGCGCGGCCTTCGCGCTGGTGTCACCGGAAGCCGACAGCGTGCTGCCGATCATCCCGTAGTCCGGCTGCGCCTCGGGGGTCGAGACGACGCCGTCGCCGTTCTTGTCGGCGCTCGGCGTCGGGCACATGTGCTGCCCGTTGATGTGGATGTGCGCGACATGCGGGAACGCGCCGCCGTTGAAGGTCTTGGCGAGCCCGCTCGCGGTGAGGTGCACGTGCGCCTGGTCGCCGGTCACCGAGACCGTGACGGAGCCGGAGGCGCCGCTGTGGTTGATCGCTCCGAGCTGGGCCTGGTACGACGTGCTGCCGCTGTCGGCGAACGCCGGGGCGGCGCTGAACGCGGTGAGACCGAGCGCGAGGGCCGGCGCTGCGAGGAGCGCTGCTGTCTTCTTCTTCACGGGAGATGTCCTCCTGATCGCAGTGCGGCCCTCCTGGGTGGAGCGCCACGTGCGAGGACTTCGAACCCCTCCGCGAACCCGTTGGGTCGCATGCGCGAATGCACAGGTTGCACTCAGCCAATAAACACGCTCGGGCGAGCCGAAGGCCGTCGACGTCGACGGCTCAGGCCGCGAGACGGACGACAGGCACGGTCGTACGCCGCCTGCCGAACGGCGAGGTCCAGTGCATCACCCCGTCGTCGTCGATCTCCGCGCACCAGCCCCGTTCCTTCAGCTGATGATGGAACCGGCAGAGGCACGCGAGGTTGTTCGCATTCGTCTCGCCGTCCCCTGCCCACGGAGTGGTGTGGTCGATGTCGCAGAGATCCGCGTTGCGGCTGCAGCCCGGGAACCGGCACCGGTCGTCCCGGAGCTGCAGGAACCGTCGGAGCCCGATGGGCACCTCGTAGTGCTCTCGCCCGACCTGCACGATCGTGTCGGTGCCCGGCTCCACGAGGACCCGGAAGAGGCTGGGTGCCTGTGCGGTCAGCCGGCGGGCGGTCTCGGGGTCGATGGGGCCGTAGCCGCGGAGGTGCCCGGGCTCGTTCGACTCACCCAGGAGGGTCATGACCGGGACGGTCACGTGCACCTGCGGCACGATGCCGAGAGGGCTCCGGGTGCGCCGCGTCCGGTCCTGGTCATCGCAGTCGGACGCTGCCGGCAACGCGGCCAGCAGCAGGTCGATCGCGACGTCCGCCCGCAGCGCACCGATGCACCGCGTCTCGCCGGCACGACCGTGCAGGGCGATGGCTTCTCTCGTCAGCCGATCACGGATCGCGACGGCCTCGACCGCGGCGATGTACAGGTGCAGCCACGCCATCCCGTTCGCCGCCGGCTCCAGCGTGGCGTCGCTCTCGGCGCGCGCCGCCTTGTGCCGCTCGACCATGCCATCCGGATTCATCCGGTCGATCAGCTGACGCACCCGATCCTTCGCCTGACCGATCCCCGCCCCGGTGACCAGCCGGATCGCTTCGGCCTCGAATCGATCCACGTCCGCCGCGTCGACCTGCTTCGCGCCGGCCGCGATGACCTCCACGTGCGACCACGGCAGGGTTCCGTCGACCAGCTGCTCCCGCGTCGCCGCGAGCCCGTGCTGCAGCACCAGCGAGGTCGTGAGCATTCGTTCGGCAGCGGCCTGCGAGACCCCGCTGATCATCGCCACCTCGCGCAGCACCGCCTCATCGCCCTCACTATCGGACCGAGCACGCGACCACAGCATCGCGAGAAGCCCTGCCCTCTCGAGGTGGAGCGCGGCCTGCGTGCGATGCAGCATCTCCACCGCGTCGAGCAGCTCGTAGTCGCTCGCGTCCTCCGCGATCGGCTCTGCCGCGGGCTCGAACCGGGCCAGCCAGGGCGTCACATCGCGATGCCGTATCGGACCCATGTCCTGAGGTTCTGCCGGGCCGCTTGCCATGTCTCCAGTTTATCGCGACCTTCGTAGATGCGTTCGAGAGAAGGCAGGGCTGTGGATAACTCGCCATGAGGAGACCGGGTTACGAGACGCCAGCGGGCACCGCGTCACCCGGGACCTCCCCGGCAGCGGACCGCCGGGCGCTACACGAGCCGGATCGGCCCGGGATACTGGGCGACCGCCTCGTCCCGGGTGAGCAGCGTCACGCCTTCGGACTGCGCCTGGGCGACCAGGATGCGGTCGAACGGATCCGCGTGCAGCGCGGGGAGGGTGGCGACGCGGGCCGCGTGGACGGCCCGGACCGGGAGCTCCGTGAACCCGTTCGTCCGCAGCGCCTCCGCGAAGACGGCCGCGTCGACCCTGAAGTCCGAGCGTCCCAGCGACGACTTGATCGCGATCTCCCAGATCGATGCGGCGCTGAAGAGCACCTCGTTCCCGATGTCGCCGATGATGTCCGCCGCCGCCTTGCCAAGCCGGCGGGGAGCGCTCGCGGCCCAGAGCAGCAGGTGCGTGTCCGCCAGGTAGGCCGCCACTAGTCGCCCCGGAAGTCCGACGAGATGGTCTCTGCGGACATCGAGTCGAAGTCGTCGGGGACCGAGATGGCGCCGACCAGGAACCCGAGTCGCGATGGCGTCACATCCGGAGGCAGAGGGGCGAGCTGCGCGACGGGATGCCCGGCGTGCGCGATCAGGATGGTCTCGCCCTCGGCGACGCGCTGCAGCAGCTTGGAGAGGTGCGTCTTCGC
>NZ_DATBTU010000028.1:0-61713 GCF_036559085.1 Amnibacterium sp. | reverse complement strand
CTGCGCGGCGATGAAGGCGTTGTTCGTCCACACCTGGCTCGTGAACGAGGCGGCGGGGTTCTCGCTGTAGTAGCTGACGAAGTCGTGGTTCACGAGCTGCTTGAGCGAGCCGCTGTCGCCGAAGCTCGCGATGACCTGCGGTGAGTTCGCCGCCCACGCGCCGTAGGCGACCGCGACGACCGCGCTCACCACCGCGATCGCGAGCGTCCACCAGCGCAGCCGGTAGAACGCGGCGGGCAGCTGCAGCACGAAGAAGCGCGGGATCTGGCTCAGCAGGTTCGCCCCCGTGCCGGTGAACCGCATCCGCGCCCGCGAGAGCGACACGGAGAGCCGGTCCGCGAGCGGCACCGCGCCGGCGGTCGTCGTCACGGTCGACAGATCCGCGGCCGCATCCTGGTAGCGACGGATGAGCTCGTCGCTTCCCCGGCCGTCCAGCCGGCCCTTCGCCAGCACGTCGAGCCGCTGCCACTCGCCCTCCCGGGCGGCGCGCAGCGCGTCGAGGTCCACGAGGGAAGCGTAGGCGGCGGATGGCGGGGCGCCTCGACAGGCGCGGCCGGGACCGGCAGGCTGATCCGGCACGCGAGAAGGAGACCGGATGCCGAGCACCAGCGCCGCGCCCGACGATCTGGGCATCGTCACCGGCGAGGCCGTCGCCCTCGAGGTGCGCTCGACGAGCTGGGTGCTCCGCGCCGCGGGCGCGATGATCGACGTGACCGCCGAGGTCGTGCTGTTCCTCGCGCTGCTGTTCGGCATCAGCCGCCTGACGGACGCCACGCACGCGGACGGCGCGATCGGCACCGCGCTCGTCGTGGTCGACGTCGTGGTGGCCTTCATCATCGCGCCGGCCGTGCTCGAGACCGCGCTCCGGGGCCGGTCGCTCGGCAAGCTCGCCGTCGGCGCGCGCGTCGTGCGGGACGACGGCGGATCCATCGGCTTCCGGCACGCGTTCATCCGCTCGCTCGTCGGGATCGTCGAGCTCGTCTTCACGCTCGGCAGCATCGCCGCGGTGGTCGGGCTGCTGAACCGCCGCGCGAAGCGCCTCGGCGACTTCCTCGCCGGCACCGTCAGCCAGCACGAGCGGGTGCCGCGGCCGCCGATGAACACGCTCGGCGTTCCCGCGCCGCTCGCCGAGTGGGCGCGGATCGCGGATGTCGCGCGGCTGCCCGACCGCCTGGGCCGCCGCATCACCGCCTTCCTCGTGCAGGCCCCGCGGATGACGCCCGAGAGCCGGGCGCGACTCGCACGCGAGCTGGCAGCCGACGCGTCCCCCTTCGTCGCCCCCGCCGTCGACACCGATCCGGAGCTGCTGCTCGCGGCAGTGACGGCCATCCGCCGCGACCGCGAGTTCACGGCGCTGATGCTCGAGCGCGACCGGTTCCAGGAGCTCGAGGAGGTGCTCGAAGCCAACCCCCACGGGTTCCCGGACCGCTGACGCCGTCTTGGCGGTCTCTGAGACCTCACCGTCACCGCTTCCGCGGCTCATAGGAAGTGCATCGGCCCGGTCCTGACACTGATGTCGGGAGGCGGTCATGGACGTACGGGAGCTCGGCAGGCAGACGGCACGACGGTGGACGAGGTGGATCGCGGCGGCCGGCATCGCGCTGACGGGACTCGTCGGCGTCGGCACCTATCAGGCGCTCGAGGCGGCGAGGACGGGCTCGGCCGTGTCCGGCACGACGAGCACGACGACCTCGAACGATCACTCCGGCCTCGCGAGCTCGACCAGCTCGAGCGAGGACTCCGGCACCGCGAGCGCATCGAGCGGGCTGAGCGCCGGCACCGGGGCGAGCCAGACCGGATCGAGCGGATCGTGACCGCCGCCGCGAAGCGCACCTGGTCGCTCTCGGGCACGACCGCGGAGGTGCTGGTCACCGATCCGCGAGCGCTGGATGCGGCATGCGCCCTTGCGGTCCGCCGGCTGACCGCCGTCTCGGACGCCTGCGACCGCTTCCGGCCGGACTCCGAGCTGTCGCGCCTGCGCGACCGGGCCTCGGCCGGCGTGGACGTGAGCCCCGTCCTCGCCGCGCTCGTCCGGGTGGCGCTGGAAGCCGCGCGGCTCACGGGCGGCGCCGTGGTTCCGACGCTCGGTGCCCCACAGCGGGACACCGCCGAGGACGGCGGCATCCGCCTCGTGCATGACCGGGGCCGGCCCCTGCGAGCGAACGCACGGCCCAGGGCTGCCTGGGAGCGGGTGCACGTGGACGGCACCCGGCTGACGGTGCCGGACGGCGTCGACCTCGACCTCGACGTCATCGCGAGGGCGGCCGCGGCGGACGCGATCGCCGAGACCATCGCCGACCGATTCGGCTGCGGCGCCCTGGTGAACCTCGGCGGCGACGTCTCGGCGCGCGGCCCCGCGCCGGCCGGCGGATGGCAGGTGACCGTGCAGGACCGACCCGGCGACCCCGCGGCGCAGGTGGCGCTCGGCGACGGATGGGGGCTCGCCACCGCGAGCGCCCAGTGGCGCAGCCGTCCGGACGAGCGGCTGCATCCGATCCTCGATCCGAGGACCGGCCGGCCTGCGACGCCCGGCTGGCGCACCGCATCCGTCGCCGCGCCCTCGGCGGTCCGGGCGTGCACGTTCGCGACCGCCGCCATCGTGCTTGGGCCGGCCGCCGGCGCCATGCTGCGCTCGGCCGGTCACCCCGTCCGGCTGGTGCACGCCGACGGCGGGCTCACCCTGCTGAACGGCTGGCCGGCGGAGCAGCGCGCCGCCTGAGCCGAGCATCGGCTGTTGCCACCTTCTGCGACCTTGACTGGGCCAAGGTCGCAGAAAGTGGCAACTCCCGGAGGGGTCAGTAGCGGTAGGCGTCCGACTTGTAGGGGCCGGACGGGTCGACGCCGAGGTAGGCGGCCTGCTCGTCCGTCAGCCGCGTGAGCTTCGCGCCGAGGGCATCGAGGTGCAGCCGGGCGACCTCCTCGTCGAGCACCTTCGGCAGCACCGCGACACTTACCGGGTACGCCTCGGGCGACGCCCACAGCTCGAGCTGCGCGAGCACCTGATTCGTGAAGCTCATCGACATCACGAACGACGGATGCCCGGTCGCGTTGCCGAGGTTCATCAGCCGCCCCTCCGACAGCACGATCACGCTGCGGCCGTTCGGCAGCCGCCACTCGTGCACCTGCGGCTTGATCTGGATCCGCTCTGCGCCATCGAGCGACTCGAGGCGCGCCATGTCGATCTCGGTGTCGAAGTGGCCCACGTTCGCCACGATCGCGAGGTGCTTCAGGCCGAGCAGGTGCTCGACCCGCACGACGTTCGTGTTGCCCGTGCCGGTGATCACGAGATCGACCTGGCCGAGCACGTCCTCGAGCGGCGCGACCTGGTAGCCGTCCATCGCCGCCTGCAGGGCCGTGATCGGGTCGATCTCGCCGATGATCACGCGCGCGCCCTGGCCGCGCAGCGCATCCGCGGCGCCCTTGCCGACGTCGCCGTAACCGGCCACGAACGCGGTCTTGCCGCCGATCAGCACGTCGGTCGCGCGGTTGAGGCCGTCGACGAGCGAGTGGCGGATGCCGTACCGGTTGTCGAACTTGCTCTTGGTGACCGAGTCGTTCACGTTGATCGCCGGGAAGAGCAGCGTGCCGTCGCGGTCGAGCTCGTAGAGGCGGTGCACGCCGGTGGTGGTCTCCTCGGAGACGCCGCGGATGTCGGCGGCGATCCGGCGCCAGCGATCCGGGTCGAGGTCCATCGACCGGCGGAGCACGTCGAGCACCGCGCGCCACTCGGCGCCGTCGGTCTCCTTCGTCTCCGGCACGTCGCCGGCGCGCTCGAACTCCACGCCCTTGTGCACGAGCAGGGAGGCGTCGCCGCCGTCGTCGAGGATCATCGTCGGGCCGGTGAAGTCGCCGCCCTCCGCGCGAGCCTCCGCGGTCCAGTCGAAGATGCGCTCCGCGCAGTCCCAGTACTCCTCGATCGACTCGCCCTTCCAGGCGAAGACCGGCACGCCGGCCGGATGCGCGGGGGTGCCGTCGGGGCCGACGACGATCGCCGCGGCCGCCTCGTCCTGCGTCGAGAAGATGTTGCAGCTCGCCCAGCGCACCTGCGCGCCGAGGGCCGTCAGGGTCTCGATCAGCACCGCGGTCTGCACCGTCATGTGGAGGGAGCCGGCGATGCGCGCCCCGGCGAGCGGCCGGGTGGCGCCGTAGCGCTCCCGGAGTGCCATCAAGCCGGGCATCTCCTGCTCGGCGAGGCGGATCTGGTGCCGCCCGGCCTCGGCGAGATCCAGGTCGGCGACCCGGTACTCGAGGGTCGGACTGTCGGGCTCCGTATCGAGGGACGTCTCCAGAAGACTCATGCGCTCGATTCTTCCATCCGCTGGCGACGCCGCTGTTGCGCATCCGCACCTCGCGGGGTGCACCGCCCGACCGCTGCGCGAACGACGGAGTTCCTGCGCCGAACCGGCCCGGGTCCGCACGGCCCGGTCCGCCAAGAACGGTTTCTCCGTCGATTGCGCAGTGACAGCAGCGAGGCGGAGGGGCGTCAGAGCCCGAAGAGGGTGCCCTTGCTGCGCTCGGGTTCGGGCGCCGGGGCGTCGTCCTCGTCGTCGGGCGCGGAGATCCGCATCACGGACCAGCCGTTCGGCGCCGAGAGCCGGTCGGCGTGGTCGCTGCAGAGGTCGTAGCTGTGCGGCTCGGCCTTCAGGCTGAGCGGCCCGAGCACGGCCATCGAGTCGGCGTAGACGTAGGTCAAGGTGGCGACGGCCGGCTTCTGGCAGGTCACCCGCGAGCAGAGCCGTTTCGTTGCCATGGCGCGGTCATGGTAGGCACGCCGCGCGCTCCCGGCCCCTCGACCCGCCCGGCGCGTCCCGGATCCTCAGCCTCAGCGGCTTCGCGTCGCGATTCGAGCCGCTTCGCGCGATCGGATGCGGCAGGAGTCGCGACACGACGGGATGCGGAGCCGCGCGGGTACCATTCCGGGATGGCTCGCTCGCGTCGCGTGTCGCACGCGCCGTCCGCTCGCGGCGGCTTCCGGAACCGCCACGGTCGCGGTCTGCGCTCCTCGGTCACCGGGCCGCACCTGCCCGTGCTGCGCACCCGTGCGGAGGCGTTCGAGTCGGTGGTCGCCGAGACAGCCGACTACCTGCGCGGGCTCTGGCCCGACGACCTCGGCGACGTCTCGTTCGAGATCGCCGGCATCCCGCGGTCCGTGACGCCGAGCGGCCTCGACCGCTGGTGGGTCGACAGCGGCGCCCGCCGCGTCGTGCTCTACCGGCTGCCGATCGAGCGGCTCTCCCACCTGCACGTGGACGACGAGGCGCACCAGCGGATGTACGTGGAGAGCTGCGTCTTCAAGGCCGTCGCCGAGCTGCTCGGCAAGGACCCGTGGGACCTCGCTCCCGACCGGTTCCACCACTTCTGATGCCGCCGCGCCTGCCCAGGACGCGCGGATGGCGGGCCCCCGTCGCCGAGGGCCCGCCATCCGGGTGATCAACCGAGGTTCAGCTCGAGGATCCGGTTGCCCCAGTTCTCGTTGCCGTCACCGTTGTTCGGGATGTACTGCGTCGCGAGCCACAGCGTGTTCGTCCCGGGGATGATCTGCCCGTTCGAGTAGTCACCCCAGCGCGCCACCCCGCCGAAGGGCGCGGTCCCGACGAACCCGTTGTCCGGCGCGACGCCGGCTCCGGCGAGATGCACGGACCCGAATCCGGCACCTGGCGCTGCCGCCGCGTACGCGGCCGACATGTAGGTGCTCGGGCCGCCGAGTCCGAAGACCACGGCCATCGCACCGTTCGGCGTCATGTTGATGTGCGGGAACAGCAGGTACTCGCCCTGCTGCGCGATGTAGCCCTGCCGCACCACGTGTGTGGCCGAGGACACGACGCCGCCGCTCACCGAGGGCTTCACCACGAACCACGCCACGCCGGCTCGCGCGCCGGCGTCGCCGGCCACGTTCACCGAGGTGTCCAGCGCACCGACGAGCTGGCCGTTGATGTACTGCACCTCCTGCATCGCGTCGTCGTTCGCCGAGACGACGCCGGTCGTGGGCTCGCCGCCGGCGGCGCAGATGTCACCGGTGCAGCGGCCCGCGGGCGTCCGCGCGTTCGGCGGCGGCGCGTACGCCTGCGAGGAGACGATCCGTGCCGACAGGTTCGGGATACCGCCGCGCGCGACCGCCGACGGGTTCGTCAGAGCCCAGACCGCGATCCGGTTGTCGTAGGTGCCGTTCGGGTCGAGCGAGCTCATCAGGTACTCGACCCCAGGGCTGCCGTACGTGTTCGCCGGCTGCACGTGGTAGCCGAGGACACCACCCGACGAGAGGTTCTCGTAGTCGACCATCCTCGGGCTCGAGGACCCGGCGATGAGCTGCGACTTCGCGATGGCGTACAGCTGTGCGCCGTTGAAGGTCGAGCTGTCCGCCGTGAACTCGTTCGTCGACACGTAGACGTTCGAGGCGTCGATGCCGAGGATCGGGTAGTCCGCGAGGCACGGGCAGCCGGCGTGGGTGCGGTTCGTGGTGTCGAACTTGTAGACGCTCCAGGCACCTCGCGGGTCGCTGGTGCGGCTCGTCGCGACGTCGACGTGCGACTCCGTGAAGAAGAGGTTCGAGTCGACCTGGTACTCCAGGATCGTCGCGAACCAGCGGTGCGACGAGGCGTCGTAGAAGACGCGCGGGTCGGACGTGTGCGCGGCGGCGGTCTCGCGGAAGAACGTGTTCAGGTAGAACGGCCTCACGAGGCGCGTACCCGACGTGCTCTGGATCAGACCGGTGACGTTGACGAAGTTGACGACGTAGCCGTTGCCCGCGGCGAGCCCCTCGTCCGGCGGCTCGAGATCGAATCCGGATGCGGCCCTGTTGTCGATGGCGTTGACGCCGTCGAAGGCGCGAACCGGCGAGGAGGCCACCCTCGGGCTCGAGGCGACGTGCGGTAGGGAGCCCGTCGCCGTGCGCGCTTGCGCGGCTGGGCGGGCGCCATGGCGGCCCAGGACGGGCAACGTGTATCGGTGCGCCACGGCCCCCTTGGCGGCCGGCACGGCGGATGCGGTGCTGCTGCCGACGTAGGTCACGTGGCCTGCGTGGACGGCGGACGCCGGTGTTGCGGCGACGGCCGGCACGGCGGACGCGGTCGCGCCGGCGGTCGCCAGCGTCACCGCCGTCACGAGGGTGAGGAGGCGCGCTCGTCGCGACGCCTTCCTGGAGAACGGCATGGATCTACTCCTTGAACGTCATCGATCAATCGGAGGGTGGGGCGACCGGCCGGTCTCGGATCGGCGCATCGAGTTATGAGGAACCTGAGCGCCGTGGTCGAACAGTACGGCCGGGCGCCGACCACGCGCCAGGGCGCGAACCTGAGAGATTGCAGACATACGTATATCTCGGGGGCCGCGATCGTGCCCGGCGGATGGGATATGCCGCGAGCCCGATGACGACGAGCGTCGTCAGCGGGCTCGCCTGCGGGGTCAGTGCGTGACGCGGACCGGGTGCGCGGCCTGATCGGCGGGCGCGACCGGGTAGGCCGACAGTGCATCGGCGCCGGCGTAGCTCACGGCGGCGCGGAGGCCGTTCGCCCCGCTGATCGTGCCGATGCCGGCCTTCACGGTCGTCGCTGCGGTGCCGCGCGCCGGCACCTTCACCGTCGAGCCGCTCACGCGGGCGAGCCGCACAGACACCTCGTGGTCCGTCGGGTTGGCGAAGGAGAGCGTCGCTCCGGGACCGCTCGCGACCGCCACCGTGGCGCTGCTGCCGAGCGGATCCCCCGCGGCGATCCAGGCCAGGTCGATCCCGCGGGCGGTCGCGGTCGTTGCGCCGGAGCCGCTTATGCCGCTCGAGGCATTCGTCGTGGTTCCGCCGGTGCCGAGCAACCCGGAGTCGGTGCCGGTGGATGTGCCGCCGGCCACGCTTCCGTCTGTCGCGCCGGTGGTGCCGCCCGTCGCGGTTCCGGCGGTGCCAGTGCCGGTGGTCGTCGTGCCGGTGCCGGTGCCGTTGCCGGTGTCCGTGGTGGAGCCCGACGCATCCGTCACCGTCGCGACCCGCGCACCGGCGACGACCGGGCGGCTGCTCCTGACGTCGAGCGAGTAGGTGCCGTCGGTGAGGCCGGGCAGGGTGATGTCGGTCACCTTGCCGCCCTCGATCCGGTGCGTGAGCACCCGCTTGCCGGAACCCGTCGTCCCGGTGATGCTGATGCGCACATCGGCGGCCGTCGTGCCGGGGGCGAGCAGGCGGAGCACCGGCTGGAGGTCCGCGTAGCCGGTTGCGGCCGACGCGGCGGCGACCGCCGAGGCGTTCGCGATGCGCAGGCCGGTGAGGACCTGCTCGGTCGCGGGCGCCGACGTGGGGCCGGTGAGGTCGAGGCCGCCGGACTCGAGCCCGCGCACCACGCGCTGCTCGAGTGCGACGCCGAGCTGACCGCCGGTGCTGACCACCCGCAGCGCCGTGCCGGCCGCGCCCGGGGCGACGCTCGCGAGCGACACCGCGAGCCGGCTGTGCGCACCGACGAGCAGCTGGCCGGGGCCCACCGCCGCGACGGGGCCGTTCTCGGTCCAGACGTCGAGCTCGACCTGTGCGGGCACGCTCGATGCGTTCGCGAGGGTGAGCACGCTGGTGCGGCCGGTGGTCGTGGCGCCGGCGGCGATCCACGCGATGTTGACCGGCACGGTGCAGGCGGTCGCGGTGAGGCCGGCCGCGTCGCCGGTGGTGACCACCTGGGACTCCGCACCCGCGATGGCCCCGTGCTTCGCATCCGCGGCCGGTGCCGTGAGGAGCCGGGGACGAGTGCCGCTGCCAGCCTTCACGGCGCCTCCGCCGAGCGTGGTGGTGGCCACCCGGCCGGCGGGCGAGACACCCACCTGGCGCGACGGGGATCCGTCGGCGGAGAGCGTGCTCGCCTTCTGCCCCGCCGCGCCGGCTGCGACCGGCGAGCCCGGGCACACGAGGCGCTGCGCCGCGGAGGCGGGCGTGGCGACGATGGCGTGGTCCTCGGCGCCGAGCGCCGGGATCTGGCCGAACACGGCGGCGGCGACGACGCCGACGATGACGACACCGGACGCGCCGAGGAGGCGGGAGGTCAGCGCCATGCGGGCACCTCCTCGCGCGGCTTCGGCCGTTCGATCGCGGATGCGGGGATCGCGCCGGTGCGCACCAGCTCCCGGGCCATCCGCTGCTCCGGCGTGAGCGCTCCCGCGGGAGCGCCGGTCCTGCGCGAGCCGATGCTCGCGACATCCGCGCGGGGTGCGCGCTGCAGCGGCTCGGGCCGGAGCCGCACCGCGAGGCGACGGGTCGGCAGCGCGAGCAGCGCGAAGGCGCCGAGCACGACGAGCTGGAGCAGGAGCACCGCGACGCCGATGGGGCGGGCCGTGTTCGATGGGCCGATGAAGTCGGGGGTGCGGCCGGCATCCGCAGGCAGGTCGACGTAGCGGTAGAGCGTGCCGGCGCTCGACCGCGACACCGCCGAGAACAGCGGGTTGCCGCCGAGGGCCGCGCGCGCATCCGTCGCGGCCGACACGCTCGAGGCGTCCCCCGCGCCGGGGCTGAGCAGGATGTAGCCGATCGCGAGGTGGTCGAGACGGGGGCGGAGGTTCTCGCCGTTCGGCTGCACGAGCGCGGCGGACAGGGCCGCGAGCTGCTCGCCCTCGCCGAAGTCCGCGGTGCTGTGCAGGGTGCTCTGCTGCTCGAGCGTCTGCCCCTGACCGCGGGAGAGCCGCTCGCGCACGCCGCCGTCGGGCTGCGGCGTGAGGGTCAGCAGCCCGAGGCCGGGTGCGGAGGCGGCCTCGGCGGCGACGAGCGCGGGCGCGGTGGCCGTACCGCTCGCCTGGACGGACGAGGTGCCGAGCAGCGTGCCGACCATCAGCGGAGAGACGGCGGCGGCGATCGCGGCGACCGCCGTGAGGCCGATCACGGCGGCGGATGCGGCACGGGCGTGAACGAGCAGCCGGGCGACCCGGTCGTTCACCGGCAGCTCCCCGGCGGCCGCGAGCCGGTCGAGCCCGCAGACGGCGGCTTCGAGCAGCCCGAGCCACGCGATGCTGAGCCCCGCGCCGGCCCAGCCGGGCACCGGCGTCGCGCCGCTCGCGGCGACCTCGATCCGGGTGGCGATCACGGCGGCGAGCAGCCCACCGACGCCGGCGATGCCGACCCGGATCGGCATGCTGCGGCGCGGCCAGAACAGGCCGACGGCGCCGAGCAGCAGGAGCGGGAGGCAGAGGGCGAGCACGAGGAGCGCGGAGCCCGTGGGGCCGAGACCGAGGGGCTGCGCGAGCGCTTCCCAGTCGGCGGCGTGCCAGTCGGGCCAGCCCGCGGCGAGCTGCAGCACGGCGGAGAGCGAGGACGGCAGCCCGAGCAGGCTGGGCGCGGCCGCGGACAGCTGCGGCAGCCCGGGATCGGCGAGCACGCCGAGCGGGTTCCCGTAGCGCAGCTGCTCGTAGGCGAGCGGCAGGAACAGCACGATCGTGGGCAGCGGGAGCGGGAGGATCCGGGTCAGGCGATGCTTCGCATCCGGGGTGCGGCGCACGGCCGCGACGACGATCGCGGCGACCCAGCCGGCCGCCAGCAGCGGCAGCAGCGACGGCGAGCAGGCCGCCATCAGCGCGCCGAGCAGGGCGAGCGACGCGGATGCGGACCACGACCGCCGCACCTGGAAGGCGGCGAGCAGCGCGAAGGGCGCCGCGAGGTGCACGAGCACGGGCCCGATGCGGCCGGTGTCGAGCGCCGCGAGGAAGGTCGGGGCGACGGTCCAGAGCAGTCCGCCGACGATGCGGAGGCTGCGCCGCCGCGTGAACCGTGTGGTGGCCAGCCATCCGCCGGCCGCGGCGACCGGCAGCGCGACGAGCCAGAGGCCGACGACCGCGGCGGACGGATGCCAGAAGGTCAGGGTGCCGAGCACGGCGAGCACGAGCGCGAACGGATCCGCGGGGCCCTCGAAGCCCTGCCCGAGGGCGTGCGGCCCCCAGCCGATCGCGCGCCAGAGGTCGTGGAGCCCGCCGAGGGGCAGCAGGCCGCCGCCCGACAGCGCGGTCGCGCCGATGAGCGGGAAGAAGAGGATCGCACCGACCGCCGCGACGGCGATCGTCAGGGCCAGTCCCCCGCTGCTGGCGAAGTGCACCGGCTCGCGCCTCGGGCCCCGGCCGTTGTCGCGGAGCAGGGCGCGGCGGTGCCGCACCTCCTTCCACGGCAGCCGGAGCGGCGCGATCGACGCCCAGCCGACCGTCCGAATCCGGGCGATGCGGGAGCGGGCGCGGATGACGCCGGGGAAGCACGTGAGGACCACGACGAGCGCGGCGAGCAGCTCGGCCGGCGCGGAACCGGGCCGCTTGCGGAGCAGCTGGCCGATCGCCCGCATCCCCCCGAGCGGCAGGATCGACAGCCAGTGCACCGGCACGAGCAGCAGGGGCGCGTAGGTGAGCCGCCGGTGCAGCTGGGCCTCGCGGCGGAGCCGCACGCGACGGGCCTCGGTGGTCGACGCCCCGAGCAGCCGGGTGCCGGGCGCCTCGATGCCGGCGGATCGCACGCGCGCCTTCGGCACGAGCTGCACGCGGTGGCCCGCGAGCCGGGTGCGGATGCAGAAGTCGAGCGCGTCGTCGACGGCGGGCAGCGCGGCGTCGAAGCCGCCGAGCTGTCGCCACAAGGTCTCGCGCACGAACATGCCGCCGGCCGCGACGGCCATGACGTCGCTGTGCCGGTCGTACTGCGCCTGGTCGAGCTCGGGCTCGGCGAGCTCGACGGCCGTGCCGAACGGCGTCATGGTCTCGCCGTAGGAGTGGAGGTAGTCGGGGGCGTCCCACTGCATCTGCTTGGGTCCCGCGACCGCGACCGACGGGGCGGCCTCGACGGCCTGGAGCAGCCGCTCGAGCGCGCGCGGCTCGGGGGCGTTGTCGGATGCCAGCAGCCAGAGCCACTCGTCGTCCGACGACTCGATGCCGGCCGATTTCACGCCGGTGGCGACCGCGAGGCCGAAGCCGGCGCGCGCGCTGACGTGCGCGTGGACGGTCGGCTCCACCGCCGCGATGATGTTGGCGGTCACGGGGCTGTTCCCGAGCTGCACCACCACCAACCGGTCGGGAAGGCGGCTCTGCAGCGTGATCGCGTCGAGCGTCTCACGGAGGTAGTCCGCACCGTCCGCCGCGACGAGGATCGCAGTGACAGAGAGCGGCACCGGATCACGGTAGGTGCGCGCCAGGCGACACGCCGTCCCGACCCGCCGGAGGCTCTCACCTTCATAAGGAGGACGGTTCAGCCGCCCCGCGTGCCATCCGCCGTTTTCAGGATCCGCCACCCGTATTCAGGACGATCGGCCCTCCGCGCCGGCGTGGCGCCGGAGAAGTCCTGAAAACGGCGGATGAGCCAGTCAGGCGGATGGGAAGGCCCGGGCAGCACGAAGGCCGCGCCCCTCGCGGGTGCGCGGCCTTCCGTGATGTGCGTGCTCGGCGGCTCAGCCGACCTTGCGGAGCTTCCGACGCTCGCGCTCGGAGAGCCCGCCCCAGATCCCGAAGCGCTCGTCGTTCGACAGTGCGTACTCGAGGCACTGGGACTTGACCTCGCAGGAGGCGCAGATCTTCTTCGCCTCGCGCGTCGATCCACCCTTCTCAGGGAAGAAGGCCTCAGGATCGGTCTGCGCGCAGAGCGAGTCGGCCTGCCAAGCCAGCGGGTCGTCGGTGTCCTCGGTGACACGACGCACGCTGGGAACGCCCAGGTTGATGGGGTCGACGAACCAGTCGCCGGGCACCGATGCCTGGTAGGGGGAAACGGTCATGACTGATCGTCCTCTCGAATGCATCCAGGGCCCCGCGCCCCGAAAGCGTGGGGTTAATTACACAGATGTGCTTCCGCCCCGTCAAGGCCGCGAACCTTGCCACCGCGTGTCGCATCCGACCGGATGGACGCGCCGAGGGATCGGGCTCCCGAGGGCAGATCGAAGGTTGAGAGGACCTGTGCGAACGCTGGTCGCCGCGGCGCTGACCAGGGATTCCATGATCATGTCGTCACAGGGATCGCGGCCCCGTCCTTAACTCTCAACCATGGGTCGAATGCTGACGACACGCCGATAACGACAGTCGCTGTGTAACATGTTGTTCACAAACCGGGTCGGAAAGATTTTTTCGAGCGTGGATGCGCGTTCGAATTCGTGTTCGAATCCTGCGAATTGCCGCACGGTTTCCCACCCCCCTGAACGAGGGGTACAGGAAATGCCGGCGACCCCTATTCGGGGGTATGGCTGATATCACAAGCAGATAACGCGTGTCCAATCGGACACGCCGATGGCGGCGTGCGCAGGCGACACCGCCCGGAGCGGCGTCGGCCGGGCCTGTCGAGCCGGTTCAGTCGCCCTTGGCGGCGGCGCGAGCGCGCCACGCGCTCGCCACCATGTCCCGCAGCGAGTGGCGCATCGCCCACTCGAGGTCCCGGGCCGCGAGGTCGCCGGAGGCGACGATGCGCGCGGGGTCGCCGGGCCGGCGCGGGGCGGCCTCCGGCGTGAAGTCGATGCCGGTGACCTCGCCGATCGCGCGCATGATCTCGCCCACGCTCACCCCGTCGCCCGACCCGAGGTTGTACACGGGCTCGAGCGGCTCGCCTGCCGCGAGCCGCTGCGCGGCGACGACATGGGAGTGGGCGAGGTCGGACACGTGCAGGTAGTCGCGCACGCAGGTGCCGTCGGGGGTCGGGTAGTCGGTCCCGTTGATCTGCGGCGTGCGGCCCTCGAGCAGCGCGTCGAAGACGAGGGGGAAGAGGTTGTGGGGGCTGGTGTCGTAGAGGTCGTCGCTGCCGGAGCCGACCACGTTGAAGTAGCGCAGCGACGTGTGGTGCAGGCCGACCGCCCGGGCCTGGTCGGCGAGCAGCCACTCGCCGATCAGCTTCGACTCCCCGTACGGGGACTCGGGGTGCTTCGGCGTCGTCTCGGTGACGAGGTCGACATCCGGCGTGCCGTAGACCGCGGCGGATGAGGAGAAGACGATCTTGTCGACGCCCGCGTCCGCCATCGCGCCGAGCAGGGTCGCGGTGCCCGTGACGTTCTGCGCGTAGGTGTGCAGGGGCCGCTGCACGGAGACGCCGGCGTACTTGAAGCCGGCGATGTGCATCACGCCTTCGACTTCGTGGCGCTGGAGGACGTCGGCGAGCAGCTCGCCGGAGAGGATGGAGCCCCGGACGAGCTCGACGTCCGACGGGACGAAGCCGCGGTGCCCGCTGGACAGATCGTCGATCACGACCGGGTCGAGGCCCGCCTGCTGGAGGGCGCGGACCACGTGCGCGCCGATGTAGCCGGCGCCGCCGGTGACCAACCACGTCATGGGGCCGAGCCTATGGCCGCGCCCCCTCGGGCGACCTTCGACAGGGCCGGGCACCGGCTCAGAACAGGAGCAGCTGGTACGCGCCGAGCATCGTGGCCGCGGCGACGGAGACCGTGGCGACGAAGGCGAGCGCGCCCCACGAGCGGGCCCGTCGCGCGGCGGCGCGAGCGGCGGAGCACTGCTTGCTCACCGCGCCCATGGCCTGCTCGAGGGAGCAGTAGGACCCGATCGGTTCCCCATCGGCGTCGGTGGCGACGTAGCGGCGGCCGTGCTCGACGGTGCCGAGGTGTCGGCCGTCGCGGCGGGCCACCCAGAGGTCCTTCTGCGTCGCGCGCCACTGCACCGCGGGGTCACCGAGGGGCGCGGAGGCGTACGCGGCGGGGAGGCTCGTCATGGGGCCCTCCTTCGCGAGTGCATTCGTCAGGGGTGCGGGAACGGACTGGTCGTCGCGGCCGCGGGCACCCGGGGTGGTGGTGCCGAGCGCTTCGCCTGATGGAGGCACGGTACCGCCCGTGTACCCCGCCGGAACAGCCCCTTGCGAAATGAACGACAGGTGAATACAGGGTTGGGCGGGGGACGAACCGACCGGTTGTACCCCGTTTCTCCCTACCTCCTCTTCTCTCTCCTGCTCATCCGGCGATCGCGGCAGGATGAGGGACATGTGCGGTCGCTACGTCGTCACCAAGGCCGTGAACGACCTCCTGCCCGATCTGCTCGGCGGCTTCGATCCGCTGCCCGACGACTTCAACGTCGCGCCGACCGCGCTCGTGCCGGTCGTGCGCGAGCGCGACGGCGAGCGCCGGATGCCCGAGGTGCAGTGGGGCTTCCTGCCGTCCTGGGCCAAGGACCTCAAGGCGAAGCCGCAGCCGATCAACGCGCGGATCGAGACGGTCGCGACGTCCGGCATGTTCCGGCGCGCGTTCGCCCAGGCCCGCTGCCTCGTGCCGGCGCTCGGCTACTACGAGTGGGTGGTGACCCCGACCGGGAAGCAGCCGCACTTCATCCACGACCCGGACACGGCGCTCGCGATGGCCGGCCTCGTGAGCGCGTGGGCGGATCCGTCCCGCGACCGCGACGACCCGGACCGCTGGCACCTGACCATGGCCGTCATCACCCGCGACGCCCACGTGGCGCCCGGGGAGGTGCACGACCGGATGCCCGCCTGCCTGACGCCCGCGGCGTACGACGACTGGCTGTCGGACCGCCTCGGGCCGGACGAGTTGGTGCGGCTGCTCGACCGGGAGTCGCTCGACGTGGCGCACGAGCTCACGCACTACGAGGTGAGCCGCGACGCCAACAGCGTGCGGAACAACGGGCCGGAGCTGATCCGGCCGCTGCCGGAGCCGGGCTCGACCCGCGGATGATCCCGGGCGACCGACACACTCCCCGAGGCCACCCTCGAGCGGGCGCCTCTCCCCCGACTGGCCCGCGCGTATCCGATACCCGGACGCGCTTCCCATCCGCCGTTTTCAGGATCGGCTGCAGGTATTCAGGACGATGAGGGTGCGAGCGCCGCGTGTCGGCGCAGAAGTCCTGAAAACGGCGGATGAAGGACGGACGGGGCGGGACCGGAGGGCGGCTCAGCGGAGGGCGGCCACCAGGTCGTTGATGACGCCGGCCGTCTCCTCCCAGCCGGTCACGGCCCGAGTCGGCACGCCGAGCGCCTTCACCGGGTAGTCGTTGCCATCCGGATCGAGCCGGTCACCGAGGAACAGCATCTCGTCGAACGGGACCGCGGTGAGCTGCGCGAGGCGCCGCATGCCGTACGCCTTGTCGATGCCCTTGCGGGTGATGTCGACGGACGTCGAGCCGCCGCTGCGCACCTCGAGGTCGGGGAGCTCGTCCTGCACGGCGGCGCGCAGACGGTTCTTCTTCTCCCCCGTCGGGTCCCAGGCCTTCTTCTCGTCGAGCGGCGCGGCCTGCCCGAGCGCGGAGAAGGTGATCTGCGACCCGCGGTCCTCGAGGGCCGGCCCCCACGTGCGCTCGGCCCAGAGGCCGAGGCGCTTCGCCTGCTCCTCGACCGCGCGCATCGCGCGCTGCTTCTCGTTGTCCGAGAGCTCCTCGGCGTACATGCAGGTGAGTCCGTCGCTCGTCAGCCGCCAGTACTGGGTGCCGCACGTGGGCATGAGGTGCAGGCGCACGGCCAGGGCGTCGGGCAGCGCGCCGAGCCGGTCGACGACCTGCGTGCGGAACTGCGCCACCTGGCCGCCGGAGATGATGCAGACCTCGGCGACGGCGAGGAGCTCTCGGAGCGCGTCGCGGACGGGATCGGGCAGGGGCGCCTTCGACGGGGCGAGGGTGTCGTCGAGGTCGAAGGCGACGAGGCGCGGACGTGCGGGCACGGGTGGGGTGTCCATGGTCGGACACGCTAAAGCAGGAGCGCCCCGGGCGACGAAGCGACGGTCGAAGCGGGGGCGAGACGCCGGCGCGCGAGTGATGCCGGACGGGCGATCAGCGTGCGGTGGGCCCATACTCCGGGAAGCATCGGTCTTGCCTCAGACTCGCCGACTCCTCTTGCCTGAGATTCCCTGGGAATTACAATCAGGTAACGAGCCACCTCAAACCGGCTTCCCCCTGAATCCCTGGTTGTGCTGCCGGTTCCCGGCCGCCCACGATGGGACCACCCCGAGCCTTGTAACGACGCCTGCGCTCTTCCACGCCACGCCGTCCCCACGGCACCCGAGCGACGAAGGAACCATGGAATCAGGCGCCCTCGGCGACGCCCTGCCCGACGGCAGGCTGAGCGGCAGCACGCCCTTCGCGTCGCTCTCCGCGATCGACCTCACCGTGCCGGTGCAGCGGATCGGCTGGCGGACGGGCTACCGACTGGCGCTCCTCGGCACCGACGCCGCGGTCATCGGGGGCGCCGTGCTGTTCGCCTACAACGCGAGGTTCGACCAGTCGCTCCCGTACGGCCTGCGGACGTTCGCGGCGAACAGCCTCATCGCCGCCGTGCTCGGCGTCCTGTGGCTCGCTTCGCTCGTCGCGTTCCGGTCGAGCGAGATCCGGCATCTCGGCGCCGGGAACACCGAGTACCAGCGCGTCGCGAAGGCGACGTTCGCCGCGTTCGGCCTCCTCGCGGTCGTCGCCGTGCTCTTCAACGTCCTCCCGTCCCGCGTGTACCTGCTCATCGCTCTGCCCGTCGGGCTGGTCGCCCTGCTCGCCGAGCGGTTCTTCTGGCGCTCGTGGCTGATCGCCCGGCGCCGCGAGGGCCTGTGCCTCACGAGCGCTTTCGTGGTCGGCAGCCACCTCGACGCCACGCGCGTCACGCACGAGCTGCTCAAGCACCACCACGCCGGGTACCGGCCCGCGGGCGTCGCCTTCACCGACGGTGCCTTCTCCGCTGCGGCGGCCACCGTGGACGGCACCACCGTTCCGCTCGTCGACTTCGCCCGCCTCGCCGACACCGTGCGCGCGACCCACACCAGGGCGGTCATCGTCGCCGGCGAGCTCCCCGGCGGCCGCGGGCAGATCCAGGACCTCGGCTGGCAGCTCGAGAACTCGAAGACCGAGCTGATCCTGGTCTCCCGACTCACCGACGTGGCCGGCCCGCGCATCCACATGCGTCCCGTCGAGGGGCTGCCGATGCTGCACGTCGACCTCCCGCAGTACGCGGGCGTCAACCACACGATCAAGCGCGGCCTCGACATCGGGCTGGCGGGCCTCGCGTTCCTGCTGCTCTCCCCGGTGCTGGCCCTCGTGGCGCTGGCGGTCCGGATCGACTCCCCAGGCCCCGTGCTGTTCCGGCAGGAGCGCATCGGCCTCGCCGGCGCCACCTTCACGATGTTCAAGTTCCGCAGCATGGTGGTCGACGCGGAGGCGCGGCTCGCGCAGCTGCAGCGGGCGAACGAGGGATCGGGCCTGCTGTTCAAGATGCGCGACGATCCGCGCATCACCCGCGTCGGCGCCTTCATCCGCCGCTACTCGCTCGACGAGCTCCCCCAGCTGTTCAACGTGCTGAACGGGAGCATGAGCCTCATCGGCCCTCGCCCGCCCCTGCCTCGGGAGGTGGCCGCATACGAGGGCCGTGTCAACCGGCGCCTGCTCATCAAACCGGGCATCACGGGGCTCTGGCAGGTGAGCGGCCGGTCCAACCTGTCGTGGGAGGAGAGCGTGAAGCTCGACCTCTACTACGTGGAGAACTGGTCGGTCACGACGGACTTCGTGATCCTCGCGAAGACCGTCCGGGCGGTGCTCAAGAAGGACGGGGCGTACTAGCCGTCTCGTCCGGCTCCTCGCGGGGCTCGTCGGACAGCATCGGCCTTCCTGTGCCGAAGAGCGGAAGCGCCGACGGCCGCGCCCGGTACGCGCCCGCCGCGAGCAGCACGCCCGCGAGCGCGATCACCAGGGCGGTCCAGCGACCGAGCGGCTGCCACGCCAGCACCGCGGCGACCCCGGTGACGAGCAGCACGGCGACGACGACGACGTCCCGGATGTGCGCTCGCATGACCGCTCCCCTGGCGGGGTCGGCATCCGGTCCCATACGGCAGCCTCGCCCGACGGGACAAGCGTGGGCCCGGACGGCTCGACGACTGCGCGACACGCGGCGAACCGTTATCGAATCTCGATAGCACGGGATACAGCGGTCGGCTGACCGGGGAGGCGACGACCTCGAACCCCTCGATGCCCCGGGTTCCGAGGGTCTTCGACAACGATCCTCTGGCAATTCCCGTGTCGGCATGTCAAGCCCTCCACGCCGCGGATCAGGATGCTGGCAGACGTTCGATACCCTTCGGACAGCATCCACCCCTTCAAGGGCGAGGAGTTCCCGCTTGTCACCCGCATCGATCAGCCCGCTTCGTGTGGGCCTCGTCGACGACCACGAGGTCATCGCCACCGCCGTCCGCGCAGCGCTGCGCACGACCAGGGAGCTGGAGCTCGTCGCCTCGGCGCCGACCGTCGACGGCCTCTTCGCGCGCGCCGCAGGCCGCCTGCATCTCGTGGTGCTCGACCTCCGGCTCGCAGACGGCTCGTCGCCCGCGAACAACGTGCAGCGGCTCACCGCCGCCGGCTGCAACGTGATCGCGTTCACGAGCGGCGAGAGCCCGTACCTGCTCCGCGCCGTGGCTCGCACGCCCGTGCTCGGCATCGTCCGCAAGAGCGAGCCGCTCCAGGCGCTCACGAGCGCGCTGCTCCGCGCTGCGTACGGCCAGCCGGTGATGACCGCCGAATGGGCCTCGACCGTGGAGAACGACCCGCTGATCTCGGATGCGAAGCTGAGCCGGCAGGAGCAGCGGATGCTCGCGCTCTTCGCCAACGGCAACACCGCGCAGACGGTGGCAGAGGAGGCCGGCATCGCGGTGAGCACGATCGAGGACTACGTGCGCCGCATCCGGGCGAAGTACGCGCGCGCCGGGCGCCCTGCCGTGACGAAGGTCGACCTGTACAAGCGGGCCGTCGAGGACGGCTTCCTGCCCGCGCCGAACGAGCAGTGACCGCCGAGGCCGAGGGCCCCCTCGGCACTCGGCCCGCGCCCGCCGCGCTGCCGCGGCAGCTGCGCATCCTGCGCCCCCTCGCCGATCGGACCGGCGAGGAGCGCGTGCTGCGGGTCACCGCGCTCGGGTTCCTGCCCGCCACGGTGATCTTCGGCCTGCTCGCCGTCGGCGACATCCGGACCCAGTCGCCTCACTACCCGGTCTGGTGGACGACGGCCGTCATCGCCGGTGTGCTCGCCGCCCCGATGGTGATGGGCGCGATCTCGTTCGCCGCGCCGATCCGGGTGCTGCGTCGCCTGGCGGCCGTCAGCGCTGCGACAGCACTGCTCGCCCAGCTCACGCTGCCGCTCTTCGACGGCGGGATGACCGTGCCGGGCGGCGGGGCACCGTGGATCGACGACGTCGCGTCGATGGCGGTGATCCTGTCCCTGCTCGCGGTGCGGCCGGTCTGGGCGGTGCTCATCGCCTTCTGCGCCGCCGGCCTGACCGTCGTCGACCGCTGGGCCGTGACGCCCGGTCATGGCCTGCTCACCGGCGTGCAGAACGGCCTCTATGTCTTCCTCTTCTGCATCACGTTCATCGCGCTCGGCGTGATGACCTTCCACGGCGTCCGTGAGGCGGACCTGGCGGAGGCTGCTGCCGCTGAAGCGGCCAGCAACGCTGCCGCCGATGCCGCCCGGGAACGCGAGCGGGGCCGCATCAACGCCCTCGTGCACGACCGGGTGCTGGCGACGCTCCTCGCGGCGGCCAGGTCGGTCCCGGGCAGCGAGACGCTGCGCCGCGCCGACGCTGCCCGCGCGCTCGAGGGGCTGCAGCGACTGCTGGTCGCCGGCGACGAGCCCGGCGACGAGCTCGACGGGGAGGCCTTCGCCTGGTCCATCCAGGCGACCACGACGGAGCTCGCCCCCGACGCCGTGTTCGGGTACGAGGTGAGCGGCACGCCGCTCATCCCCGCGGCCGCGGTCGAGGCCCTCACCGCCGCCACCGAGGAGGCGCTGCGCAACTCCGTCCGGCACGCGCGCGCCGGCAACTGCACGGTGCACGTGCAGGTCGGCGAGGGCGGCGCCCGGATCGACGTGCTCGACGACGGCGTCGGCTTCGAACCGGACCGCGTCCCGCCCTCCCGCCTCGGGATCTCTGAGAGCATCCGGGGCCGGATGGAGGCGCTTCCGGGCGGCTCGGCCGTCGTGGTCTCCACCCCCGGGGTCGGCACGAGGGTCCAGCTGCGCTACCGCCCGGAGGAGCGCTGATGGCCGCGGCGCCGGGCACGTGGCACCTGCCGGACGGCCGCTGGGGCCGGTTCCTGCGCTCGCTGCTGGACGGCCGACTCGCCTACTTCTCCCTGTTCGTGATCGTGCACGCCGTGCTCGCCTGCACCACGGCGGGCATGACCGGGCTGGACTTCGTCGAGCTCGCGCTGATCTGCGCCCCGCAAGGCGTGCTCGCACTGCATCGCACGATGTCCACGGCGACCCTGACGGTCTCGAGTGCGGCGCTCGTCCTCGCGGCTGCACTCGGCATCACCGCGCTGCCCACCGACGGCTCGCCTCCCGGGTACGAGGCGTGGCAGCTGGGAGCGATCACGATCAGCCTGCTGGGCTTCGCCCTGATCCGCCGCTACCTCGCCGCCTGGCTCTCCCTGCTCGCCATCGCCACCATCGCTGTGTGCTGGTCCGTCTTCACCGGACAGGGGTGGGTGCCTGGGGTCGCACTCGTCGACCGGCACGTGGGCACGCTGCTCGTCGGCACGGTCTTCGCCTGGAGCCTCGCCCGCGCGACCGCCACCTTCACGGCCTACCAGGCGCTCGAGCGCCGCACCCGGGCACAGGAGCGGGCAGCGAGCGCACGGGCCGGCGCCCGGCGCGCCGCAGCGGAAGCGGTGCTCGAGCAGGCCGGCCCGATGCTCCACGCGATCGCGGAGGGACACCCGCTCACGGACGCCGACCGACGCGAGCTGCTCGTGATCGAGGGAGCGCTGCGGGACCAGATCCGTGCACCGAACCTGGCCAAGCCGCCGCTGCTGGAGGCGATCGCCGATGCGCGGCGGCGCGGGGTGAACGTGCTGCTGCTCGACGAGGTCGACGGGCCCGCGCATCCCCGGATGCATGAGCAGGCCGCGGTCTGGCTGGCCGAGCGGGTGGCTGCGAGCCACGGCGAGCGATTCGTCGGTCGTGTCCGCAGCGCGGACGGCGGCCTCGCCGTGAGCGCGGTGACGGGTTCGGTGAGCGACTCGACCACCATCCCCGCGCTCGCGACCCGCTCCACGGTGCCGGCGGGAGCGGGCGACGTGGGCGTCCCCTCATGACCCCGGAGCCGCTTCCCCCGATCACCCGGCGCGCTGCCGTCACGGCGATCGCGCTCGGTGTCGGCGGGCTCGCCGGCTGCTCCCTCCTGCCCGGGCGCTCCGCGCCCGGGTCCCCGCGGCCGCAACCCGCTCCCGCGCCCATACCGACGCTGTCAGCAGCACCGGTGACATCGATCGTCGAGGGTGTGCGGATCCCGGGGTACTGGCGTCCGACCGCCGCGGGCCGCCCGTCCGGCTCCGGGGTCGTGCCGTACGAGCGCCTCGCCGTCCACGGACCGCTCCGGTCGGCCCTGGAGCTCGCGGACCGGCAGCAGGTGTCGTTCCTCCCCGGCCGGTACACGTTCCGGGACTTCGTGTCCGCGGGCTACACGAAGAACGGCCTCGATCTCGACGCCCAGGTCGGCGGGCTGCGGGGCAGCGGGGTCGGGCGCACCGTCTTCGCGATGGTCCCCCACACGTCGACCCACGCCGGCGACATCCCGCACGGGTTCCCGAACACGAACGCCCTCTCGCTGCTGCGACTCACGGGTGACGGCCTGCGTCTGAGCGGCTTCACCCTCGAGGGCACGGACCAGGGGCACCTCTACAACGGCATCCAGCTGCAGCGCTCGAGGAACCTCCGGATGAGCGACGTCCGAGTCGTCGCGGTCCCCGGCGACGACAGCAAGCCGCCCGGGGAGACCTTCGGCATCAACGACTACCTGACCGCCGGGTCGGTGTACGAGCGGGTCGAGGTCGACGGCGCGCACGTCGGCGCGACAGGCTTCGGTGCGAACGACTCCGTCGAGCTGACGCTGCAGCACTGCTGGTTCCACGACCAGCGCTTCAGCATGGGGGCCGCGTTCTGGCAGGTGCGCGACGTGACGATCATCGACTCCATCGCCACCGGCAACGGCGGCGCCGGGTTCAACTTCGAACGCGTCGACGGGACGGTCCGCCTGATGCGGCCGGTGACCGCCGGCAACAGATGGGCGGACATCCGCATCGCATCCGATCTCGGCTCGGTGTCGTGCACGATCATCGATCCCGTCTACGCCGGTCCGAAGCTCACGATCGCCGTGCCGCCGACCTACTACGGCCGGCGGAACCAGCAGCTCCTGACGGACGTCCGCGTGATGGTGCGCGGGGTCGACCGCACCGAGCAGGTCGTCCGCTTCCTGCAGTGACCCTCATCTGCTCTCAGAAGAAGCGAAGGCTGCTCACAGGTCACGTTTCAGAGGGCGCGGTTGTGTGATCGTCATGGTGCTCGCGATCGTGCTGACCGTCCTCACGCTGTGGGTGCTCGCGGCGCTCGTGCTCGCGTTCGTCACCGGCAGCGTCATCCATGAGCGTGAGGAGCACGACCGTCCGTTCGGCGGTGGCCGCTACAGCGAGCGCGCTGTGCGCAGGCACGTCCTCAACTGAGCCGAGTCGGCCGGGCGTCGCCTCACCCCGCGGTGGCTACTTCGACCTGACGTGCAGCACGACGGGACCGACGTCGGTGGTGTCGCCGTCTCGGAGGGGGAAACTGCCGGTCGGAGGCGCGAACCACCAGGGTCCGTCGCCCGTCGGGGCGAGCCCGATGAACGACTCCGCCGTGTACGTGTAGGTGCCGGGGCGAAGCCCGTCGACCGTGACGTGGCCCTTGCGACCCGGAGGAGTGATCTGCATGACGCCGCCGTCCGTGGAGGCAGCGGAGCCGACCACGCGAGGGATGCCGGCGCCGGATGAGATGAACCAGGCCTTGTAGGTGGCCGGCTTGGGGCCGGGCTGCAGGTCCTGGTCCTTCGACGTCGTCACGTCGACGGCGACGGGGGTCGAGGCGAGCCGTCCGGGGGACGTGACCGTGACGGGATACGCGGCGGGCACCAGGCCGCCGATCGTGTATCCACCGGTCGAATCGGCGACGGCGTTGCGAAGCAGGGTGGCCGAGTCGCCGACGATGACCGAACCCCCGGTCGCCCCGCTGATGCTGCCGGTGAGGGTCAATGCGGGGGTGGCGAGGGTCAGTGCGATCTTCGTACCGCCCTGCGTCGCGATGCCGGCGCCGGCGGCGTAGGTCGCCACCGCGGGATCCGAAGGCCGGCTGACCGCGTAGACCAGGTAGTTCGTCCCCGGCTCCAGTCCGCCGATCGAGTAGGACCCGGTGCTCGACGCAGCGGTGCTGCGGAGGATCTGCCGCGTGGTGGCGTCCTCGGCCACGACCTGCACCGGGATCTCCGAGCCCACGCCGCTCACGGTGCCGGTGATCCGTCCGGCCGCCTGCAGGGCGGCGTCGACCTCGACGGTGCCGAGCGTGTCCGGCATGTACGCCTGGGAGGTCGTCGGCAGGAACTCCTCCGAGGTCCTCGGAATGGGCTGGAGGGCGACGGTACCGCCGCCGGCCACCGAGGTGGTCGGGGACGGCGAGGACACCGGCGTCGGCGAGGCGGAGGGTGTGGTGCTCGGGGTCGCGCCTGGGCCGCCGATCGGGATCGGCTGCGCGGTGACCGACCGCGTGCTGCCGGAGTCCGGGTACCGGCCGATCGTCACCGTGTAGGTGCCGCTCGCGATCGCTCCGAAGGAGTACACGCCTGTCCTGGTCGAGGTCGTCGTGGCGAGCTGCTCCCCGTCCCGGCTGAGGATCACGGGGACCGGCTCGGTCACCGGCTTGCCCTCGGCGATGAGCACGCCGCGGATCGTGCCGCCGCGCTGCGGGCCGGGGACCGTCACGGTGGTGGTGGACGCGCCCGTGACGACGGCCTGCACCGCCTCGGGCAGATACGGCGCCTTCGGCACGACCGCGACCGCGTAGGTCCCCGGGGCCACCGGTCCGGACGTGAACCGGCCGGCCGAGTCGGGATGCAGCGTCTGCACCACCGACCCGTCGAGGCGGCGGAGCTGCGCGGCCTGGAGCGCCGAACCGTGCAGCGGGGTCGTACCGGTGATGCGCCCGGGCGCCTCCAGCAGGAAGTGGAGGTCCTTGCCCCCGCCGAGGCTCTTGCCGGTGGCAGCCGTCCGGCCCTGGTAGAGCGGCGCCGAGACGGGGGTGTCGACCGTCGCGCCGATCACCCCCCGCACGTAGTCGGCCCCGCCGACCTCGTCGATGACCTGGTAGGAGTCGGGGGCGCTGCCGGCGTACGCGTAGCCGTCCACGTTGGAGGGCACCTCGAGCGTGAATCGGCCGTTGGAGTCGGTGGCGGTCGTCGAGATGACGCCGTTCTGCGGCGACCAGAACCCGACGGTGATGAAGGAGACCGGGCGCGAGGACGCCGACACGTCACCGCGGATGGTCTCGGTGCCCCCGACGTTCGCCGTGATCGCGGGCACGAGGGCTGCGGCCACGACGACGAACCCGATCGCCAGCATCGCGATGAGGTCGAACGGCCGGCGCGCGCGGAAGCTCCGCCAGGCCGACCTGTTCCCGCTCACCGTACCTCTTCCCGGCGCACCCGATCCCCCGTCGAATGCGCGCCGGATGAGCAGTCAAGCAGGTTCGGCCGAGGGACGCGGATGGCGGACCTGAGGATCCGGTAGGGGTCAGCCCAGAAGTGCGGCCGCGAGCAGCGGCATCATCCTCGTCGCGACCGCGGCCTGACCCGCCGCGGTGAGATGCGCGGCGTCGGACACCGACGACGTGGGGCCGACGATCAGCACCGCGGCGTCGGGCGACTGCACCCTCAGGGTCCGGACCTCCTTCCCGACCGCCTGGACGAGGGCGATCCTGCGCGCGGCGGGGTCGGCACCGCCGGCGACGAGCACGACCACGTGGGCGCTCGACGGCACCTGAGCGAGGGCGGTCTGCGCGGAGGTGGGCTGCCGCCGATCGTGGCGCGGTGGGAGTATCCGAGGCCACCCGGGGCGATCCCCCACACCGACGGCAGCACGACCGCTGCCGGCGGCGTGATCGCACTTCCGCAGCGACGCCGGTCCCGACGCCGGACCGCGCGAGAACGCGCACACCGACGTGTCGCTTCCGGCTGCGGGGGCGGAGGTCCACTAGACAGATGGCATGACGTGGATCGCTCTGACGGCCGCCGTGATCCTGGGCTGGATCGTGCTGTCCGTCGCGGTGGCCGTGGCATTCGGTCAGGCGGTCCGGATCGCGAACCAGCGACGCCCCCGCCGTCCGTCGCCGAATCGGCGACGGCTCGCCACCTTCGACCGGGTGGTGGAGATCGCGACGGGCGCCATCCCGATCATCCGTCCCCGCGTCGTCGACGCGGTCACGGGCGCCATCCCGATCATCCGGCCGCGCGTCGACTGATCGGACAAGGGCCGCCGCCGGCGTTCACCGCTGAAGCGGCTCCACCGTCAGCTTCAGCTTCACCCGCGTGCCGAGGCCGAGGGTCGACTCCGGCGGCAGCCGCGACGGGCCCTGCAGCGGGCGGCCGTCGAGCAGCGTGCCGTTCTTCGCCTCCCGGGGTACCACCCACCAGCCGTCGCCCCGCAGCTCGAGGAGCGCGTGGTCCCGGGAGACGCCCGGTCGGTCGATGATCAGGTCCGAGTGCGAGGCGCGGCCGATGGTCGCGCGACCCTTCTCCCGGGGCACCATCCGCACGTCCGTGCCGTGGACGACGATCAGGTCGCCGTCGCCGAGCACCTCCGTGCGCGAGGCGGGGGGCGCCGCCAGGCCGTCGAGCACCTCGGTGCGGTCGGCCGGCAGCGCCTCGGTCGCGCCCGTGAACGGCCGCTCCTCCGGCTCGGGCACGGAGGGGAGCACATCGGTGCGCTGCTCGTCGACCGGCTGGGGCCGGCTCCGCGCCTCGGCCTCGCGCAGCTCCCCGGCCCGCAGGTCCTCGGTGACGGGATCGTCCTCCTGGTCGGGCGGATGCACCGTCCGCTGCGCATACGCCTGCCGGGCGCGCAACGAGATGTCACGCTTCAAGGTGATCACCGGATCGGCGACGAGGTGCCACTGGTTGTCGCGAGCGTGGGACACGTAGAAGTCCGTCAGGTCGCTCACGGCGGCCTCCGTGCCGATCGACGAGGTGATCAGCCTGAAGTCCTCCGGGCTCACGTGGATGTCGATCGCTGCAGCGGCCACTCGACGTCCGGACGCCATCACGGAGTAGGACTCCTTCAAGAGCTTGGCCAGGGATCGCTGCACGGCGATCCCGTCGTGCCGGGTGCCCGGCAGCAGCCCCGACCAGACGAAGCGGCCCAGCCCTCGGATGCTCGTGGTGTTCGTGACCCGCATCAGCGAGCGCCCGAGCGCGAAGGCGACGATCCCCGCGAGCACGAGCCCGATCAGGAACCCGAGCACTCCGCCGCCGGTCGCCCCCATGCGCCGACGATACCCAGGAGCGGCCCCGAGACCCCCGGACTCAGGACCTCCATACCCGCCGCGCAGGAAGCGCCCCCGCTTTCCTGGGGGAACGGGGCCCGAACGCGTCAGATCCCTGCACCTGTCCAAGGAGTTCTGGCAACGTCGGGGGTGAGCGACGTCGCTCGAGTCCCGAACCACGGCTCCGATGGCCGGTTCTTCCGTCCTCCAGCCCCAGGAGTCGCTCTGCTTCCCGCCCTGATCGTGGTCGTCGCCCTGCTCGTCGTCATCGTGGCGATGGTCGTCGCGAAGGTGCGTTCCACGCGGCGGAACAGGCCGGACGACGGGCGACGGGACTTCTCCGACCGGGGATGAGGAGTGGCTGCGCCGGCCGTCCACCACAGCCGACCGGTCGCGCCACGTCCACCATCACCGCCGCGGATGCTCCACCACGACCATCCGACGACCACCACCGACGGTAGCGATTCCTGCCCCCCGGCCGCGTCCCCCGCAGGATCACGATCCGGACACCGCCTCTGTGGAACCGGTCGCGTGACCCACTCAGGGCGCCCCTCGCACACCCCGTTCGGGGGCTGAACCCGAGGGGTGCCACGCCGTTATCGTGCGAGCACCCTGTCCCGTCGTACCCCGTCGGATCACCCAATCCGATCGGCGGGAGCTTTCCACCACCCCCGAAGGTGCCCTTCCTTGCCGACCCACCCCCGGCGACTGCGCGTGCTCGCGTTGCTCGCGACCTCGACCACCCTCTGCGCCGCGCTCGCGGTGCCGGCCGCGGCTTCCGCGGACAGCGCTCCGATCTCCGCGTCGACGCCCACCACAGTGACCGCTGACGCCCTGCCGACCGTGCAGGTCGACGGCGTCGTCTGGACCCAGGCGGTCTCCCGTGGCGTCGTGTTCGCGGGCGGCGCGTTCCAGAAGGCCTACCCCGCGGGCGTCAGCGTGAAGGCGGGCGCCGGCGGCACGCCGCGCAGCGACCTGCTCGCCTACGACCTCGCGACCGGCGAGCTGCAGCCGGGGTTCGCCCCGCGGCTCAACGGACAGGTGCGGGCGATCGCGACCTCGGCCGACGGATCGACCGTGTACGTGGGCGGTGAGTTCACCCAGGTGAACGGCCGCGCCGAGAGCCGCGTCGTCGCGCTCGATGCTGCGACCGGTGAGGTGCGCACCGCCTTCACCGCCCGCGCCAGCACCACCGTGAACGCGCTCGCCCTCAGCGGATCGACGCTCTACATCGGTGGCTCCTTCACCTCGGTGAACGGCACCGCGCGCAGCCGGGTCGCCGCGGTCGACGCGGCCACCGGCAAGGTGAAGTCCTGGAGGCCCACGATCAGCGACGGCCGGGTGGCGGCCCTCGCGATCTCGCCCGACGCGAAGAAGCTCGTGCTCGGCGGCAGCTTCTCGAAGGTCGACGGCACCCAGCAGCGCGGGCTCGCGATGGTCGACACGACCACGGGCGCCAAGGCGCTCCCGTTCGCGGTCAACGCCGTCGTGCAGGACTACGGGGTGAACGCCTCCATCCTGAGCCTCACCGGCACCAGCACCGGCGTGTACGGCACGGGGTACACCTACGGGAGCCCCGGCAACTTCGAGGGCACCTTCCGGGCGAGCTGGACGGACGGGAGGATCACCTGGCTCGAGGACTGCCACGGCGACACCTACTCGGTCGCGGTCGCGGGCGATGTCGCCTACACGGCCTCGCACGCCCACTACTGCGGGGACGTGCCGGGGGGCTTCCCGCAGTCGCGCCGCGATGGGAACCTCAGCATCCATCAGCGGGCACTCGCGTTCTCGAGCGCCGCGGCTGGGACCCTGTCGAAGAATCCGTTCGGCTCATACGCCGACTTCAGCGGGAGGCCTGCACCGAAGCTGCTCGCCTGGTACCCCGACCTGCAAGCCGGCGCGATCACCGGCATGAGCCAGGCCGCATGGTCGGTCACCGCTGCGGGCGCGTACGTGCTCTACGGCGGAGAGTTCCCGCGCGTGAACGGCAAGCGACAGGCCGGACTCGTCCGGTTCGCGCTCCCGTCGGTCGCCACGAATGCTCAGGGCCCGCAGGTGCGCGCCGACTGGGCGCCGACCGCGGTCTCGACGACCGACGCCGGCGTGCGGGTCGGCTGGGAGACCGCATGGGACAGCGACAACGAGACGCTCACCTACCGGGTGTACCGGGACGGCGACACGAGCCCCGTCTACACGACCTCCACGGCCTCCGACGGCTGGTGGAACCGGCCGTACCTCGGCTTCGTCGACTCGGGCCTGCCGGTGGGCAGCACCCCGAGCTATGTCGTCACGGTGACGGATCCGTTCGGCAACCACGTGACGAGCGCCCCGGTCTCGACCGTGGTCGGCGCCGCGGGCCCCTCTGCCTATGCGAAGGCCGTGCTGGCCGCGGGTGCCTCCCACTTCTGGCGGTTCGGCGAGCCCGAAGGCAACGGCCCGACGTACGACTGGGCCGGTTGGGTGCCCGGAACCGCCGGCACAGGCGTGAGGACCGGGACCGTCGGCGCCGTACCCGGTGACCGGAACGGCGCTGCGACGTTCAGCGGTGATCCGACCGGCATGGTGGTGCTCGACGGGTACACGCCTGGTCCGAACACGTACTCGGCACAGGCCTGGTTCAAGACGACCTCGAAGAAGGGCGGCTCGATCCTCGGCTTCAGCAACCTCACGACCGGGGATTCCGAGTGGTTCGACCGCGGCGTCTACATGGACACGACGGGCCAGGTGCACTTCGGCGTCTGGAACGGCGGGAAGCGGATCATCGGCAGTCCGAAGGCGTACAACGACGGCCGGTGGCATGAGGTGGTGTCCTCGCTCGGTTCGACCGGCATGAGGCTGTACATCGACGGCGCGCTCGTCGCCTCGAACACCGCGATCACCTCCGGCCAGAAGCTCTCGGGCTACTGGCATGTGGGCGGGAGCCCTGCATGGAACGGGACGGAGTACTTCGCCGGGTCGATCGACGAGGTCGCGCTCTACCCCACCGCGCTTCCCGCCGCGTCGATCGCGACCCAGTACAAGGTCGGCAAGACGGGCGTCGCGGCGGCTGCGGCCAAGTAGCCGCGGATGAGGAAGCGGCCCCCGGAACCTTCCGGGGGCAGCTTCCTCCTCACCGGTCGGCCGCCTACAGTGCCAGGACGACCGGCGCCGGCCGGTGGAAGGAGCGACCATGGCCCACCGTCCCCACTCACCCGCCCGCTGCGGGATCGTGCCGCCCTACATCCTCGAGGCCCTCGCGCAGCACGACGACGCCGTCGTCCGCGAGGCCGCCCACAGCACCCTCGCGCTGACCGCCGGATTCGGCGCGAGCCGGGCCGCCACCACGCCGCAGCCCTCCCCCGAGGGCGCCGCCGCGCCGCGGGAGCACCGCAGCGTCTACGACGCCCGCAACGCCGAGAACCTTCCCGGCCACCTCGTGCGCGATGAAGGAACGGCCGCGGCGCAGGACGTCGCGGTGAACGAGGCCTACGACGGGCTCGGCGACACGTGGACGCTCTACCAGGACGTCTACGGACGGAACTCGATCGACGACAACGGGCTCACCCTCATCGGCTCGGTGCACTTCGGGCAGCGCTACGACAACGCCTACTGGGACGGCCGGCAGATGGTCTTCGGCGACGGGGACGGGGTGCTGTTCAACCGCTTCACCATCTCGGTCGACGTGATCGGCCACGAGCTCACCCACGGCGTGACCGGTGCGACGGCGAACCTCGCCTACCAGGGCCAGTCGGGTGCGCTGAACGAGTCCGTCTCCGACGTGTTCGGCTCGATCGTGAAGCAGTACACCCTCAAGCAGACCGCCGAGGAGGCGGACTGGCTCATCGGCGCAGGACTGCTCGCGGCCGACATCAACGGGGTCGCGCTGCGCTCGATGAAGGCCCCGGGAACCGCGTACGACGATCCGCAGCTCGGCGGCAAGGACCCTCAGCCGGGCACCATGTCGGGCTATGTGCACACGACCGGCGACAACGGCGGCGTGCACACGAACTCGGGCATCCCCAACCACGCGTTCTACCTCGCCGCGGTCGGACTCGGGGGCAACAGCTGGGACAAGGCCGGGCACATCTGGTACGCCACGCTCACCGGCGGCGAGCTGCGCACGAGCGCGACGTTCTCTGAGTTCGCAGCCGTCACCGTGTCGACGGCGGCCCGGCTCTACGGAAGCGCGGAGCAGCAGGCGGTGACCGACGCATGGACGCAGGTGGGCGTCACCCTGCCGTGACCCGCATCGTCGTGACGCGCACCGGGGGCTTCGCCGGGATCGCCCGCACCACCGAGGTGACGGATGCGGATGCGGTGGAGCGGATCCTCGGCACGTTGCGGGGTCAGCCGGCCGCTGCCGCTCCCGCTCCCCCACGCCCGGACGGCTTCGTCTACGACTTCACCGTCGAGGGCGAAGCGGCCGCGGCGGAGACGTACACGGTTCCGGAGTCGGCGCTGCCGCCCGCGGTGCGGGCGCTGCTGGGCTGAGCTGCGCGGCCCGCTCTGAACAGCGGATCGTCGAGAAGGGCGGCTCGACGTCCTCTGCCCGCGTCGCATCGCCCCTTTCCGGGGCCTTGGATCGCGTCGGAATACGGCGCTATCGGACCATGCACCGACCGCGTATCGAATTCGTCATGCCGCAGTGGCGTGCGATTTGGCGTTCACCTGAGCACGGCTGACACCGGCGTGGGCGCACCGCTGCTTCTCGGTCCAAATGGTGCGCAGCACCCGAAAGCCGTCGGAGACGGCATTGAGATTGCTCCTGCCGTAGATCCGCATCCGCTCGACACTGCCGACCTCGATCACGCGCAATCCCGCGGATGCGATTCGACAGTTCAAGACCGTCTCGATCTCGAATCCGTCGCCCCACAGCATCTGCCCGCCGAGCCGCATCGGGGCATCGACCGCCGGCAGCTGCAGCAGCGGGAGGATGTCCGCCCAGAAGGCGTTGTAGCCGTAGCAGAGATCGGTGTACGTCGTCCCGAGGAGGAGGTTCGTCACGAAGTTCAGACCCGAGTTGCCGACCGACCGCAGGCGCGTGATGTCCTCACTGCCCCCACCCGGCGCGAACCGGGTCCCCTTGGCGACATCGGCACCCGCGACCAGAGCCGAGACGAACGCCGGGATCTCGAGCGGGTCCGCGGAGCCATCCGCGTCCAGCATGACGACGATGTCCCCTGTCACCTCGGCGAACCCGCAGGCCAGGGCGTTGCCCTTCCCCCGCCGGGTCTGCTGGACCACGTGGATCGAGGGCATCAACCGCACCGCCGTCTCCACCGTCCCATCGACCGAATGCCCGTCGACGAGGATCACCTCGTGCACCTCGGGCAGCTGAGGGAGGACCACCTCCAGATTGCGAGCCTCGTTCCTCGCCGGAACGACGATCGACACCTTGGGCTGAGCGACGGCACGCACCGACATAGCTCACTCTTCCTTGAGTAAGGCGGACACCTGAGGGAGACCGAAAGGTCGGACGCTCCAGAACGGGTCCAGATTCTGGAGGATGGAGTGATCGGGAAGGCCGGGATCAACTGGTCGTCAGCATAGGGGGTCCCCCGAAAGGGGGACAAGAGGCTTCACCCTTTTCGGAAGCCGCGCCTCGCATCCGAGAATGCTCGACCGGCCGTCTGTGTCGTCGGATCGCGAACGGCTGAGCACTGCCGCTGCAATGCGACTCACCCCATCGCTCCTTCCCCTGCACGTCGAGCTCGGCTGCTGATAGACCAGCGGCATGCTCCCGCTCACGCCTCGGCTCGGCATCGCGCTGACGGTCGCGCCCGCGCTGCTGACGGGCGTCGTGGTCGCCTGCGACGCCCTCATCCCCCTGGCGAAGCCGAACATCCCGCTGACCGCGATGCTCGACGAGCCCGCCCACCTCGCGACGTCGGCGCTCGTCCTCACCACGTTCGCCCCGGCGTCGTCATGGGGCCTCCTGCCGGGAACGATCGCGCTCGCCTCCTCCGTCCTCATCGATGTCGATCACGTCCCGCTGTATCTCGGCCTCACGGCCGTCGCGCCCTCCGGTAGGCCGGTCACGCATTCGGCGGTCGCCCCCCTCGCGCTGATGACCCTCGCGGCGCTGCTGCCACGACCAGCGCGACGTGCCGTGCGGTCCGCCGCGCTGGGAGTCGGCCTGCACCTCATCCGTGACCTCGCGACCGGCCCGGGGGTCAGCCTGTTCTGGCCCCTCGACGCGCGCAGCGTGCTCCTGCCGTACTCCTGGTACGCCGGCGCGGTGGCACTGCTGGGCGCCACGGGGACCATCCGGCTCGCCCTCCGGAGCTCGGGATGGAGGCGCCGGCAGTGAGGCGGCCCCGCCGCGGTTCCTCCACCCGCCGGCGGCGGTGCAGAGCTGTACCCATGCCCCCCGAAGGTTCAGGGGCGATACTCGCCGCGGACGGCTCCCTCTCCGACGAACGGTGAGCGGCACCGGCCACGGAGACGGAAGCAGCGGTCCGCGATCGCCGTCGGCGACAACGACGACGGGCGGGCCGTCCTCGAGGCGACGGATCTCGGCTCCGGCTACCGCCGGCTGGGCGCGCACGGCGCGTCGATCGGGATCATGCGGTCCGCCCCAGCGGTGCAGCGCACCGGTGGACGGCGACGCGGAGAGGAGGCTGGGGTGATGAGGAGCACGACGAGGTTCTTCGCGCTCGCGATCGCGGGACTGGTGGCCGTCGAGCTCGGCCGACTGGTCTGGGATCGGCTGGCAGCCCGGTCCGAACGCGGCTATCAGCAGTGGCGGGAACGCTGGCACTGAGCCCGCCGGCGCTCGGTGCTGACCGCAGGGCCCCCTCCTGATCGACTAGGCCCCGCGTCGGGCCGAGCGCCGCCGCATCACGAGCACGCTCACGACGTAGAGCACGGGGCCGGCGGCGATGCCGAGGCGCTCGCGCCGGGTGAGGTCCTTCGGGAAGTCGTTCCGCTTGCCGCGGTTCTTCCGGGACCCGGGACCGAACACGTGCCGGACTCCCGCAGGGAGACGCAGGGCGATCGCGACGGCGGTCGCCGGATCGCGGATGCACCACCGTGTGACCGTCGCGGACAGGCCGGCGCCGTACCGGTACATCTTCCGGCGCAGCGTCGGGTAGTCGGCGGGATGCTGATGCCAGACGAGCGCGGCCGGCTGGTAGACGAGCTGCAGCCCGGAGATGACGATCCGCCCCAGCATCTCCAGGTCCTCGCCGCTCCCCGCGGGCGTGCCGCCGCCCAGTTCCATCGCGAAGGGACCGATCGCCTTCAGGCGTCCCCGCCGGATGGACATGTTCGCTCCCGACCCGAACTGGCCCGCGTCATACGGATACAGCGGGGTGGGGCGAGCGTGCTCGTGCCGGTCGAAGACCTGTTCTGCGAAGCCCTTGTTGTAGCCGCCGTACTGCTCCAACCAGGCCTGGGCCGGAGTCTGCGTCGCGAACGGCAGGATGGCACCGGTCACGCAGGCGGCCTCGGGGTGCTCCGTGAACGTGCGCACGATCGCGGGGATCCAGGTCGGGTCCGGGATCACGTCGTCGTCGGTGAAGACGACGATCTCGCCGCGCGCCTCACGCGCCCCTCGGTTCCGCGCGAACGACACACCGGGCTGCGGCTCGTGGAAGTATCGAACGGGCCGGCCGGGGAACTCCGCGACCAGGGCGGATTCGAGGCCGCCGGCCCGGCGCGCGTTCTCCACGACGACGACCTCGAGGTTCGTGTACGGGCTGTCGAGGACGCGCCGCACGGTCTCCACGGTGTGCGCGACGGCGCCGATCGTGGGCAACGTCACGGTGACGAGGGGCCGGGGCCCCTCGTGCGCGTCCAGGGGGCGCCGGCAGGCCAGGGTGGAGGCCAGTGTGAGCAGGTCCTCGCCTTCGGTGGGGCCGTCCCCGGACAGGTGCTCGAGCAGCTCCTGGCGCAGGTGCGCTGACGCGAACTCCCGCGCCGACTCGAGCAGCTGCGCGCCGCCCCCGGCGTCGGCCCGGAACATGCCGATCGGGTACCCGTGGACCCTGAGGAGCACCTGGAGCGCTCCGTCCGGCAGAACCGGCTCGACGCCGCCCGGCCAGAACATCGTCCCGCTTCCGAGTTCCACCGAGACCGCGCTCGAGGGCGTCACGTCCCCGGAGCTCATCGATCGGCCTCCTGGACAGGATGCGGACCGTTGCCGGGGCCTGCCGGGGTCGTGGTTCGGGCCGCGGACGCGCGCCTCTCCGCGATGTGCGGTGAATCGCCCACAGTTTCCCCTCGCCTCACCCCTGCCGACGTGCCCCCGGTTACGATATGGCCATCTTGGCTGAATTCGAGGGGATCGAGAGCCGCGGAAGCCGCCTGCCGAACCGGGGCGTGCACGATCGCGGCGGAGGGCCCCTCCGGTCGGCGAGGTTCCAGCCGGCCGAAGCCCGGCGGGCGTCGGTGCCGCACCGTCGACGTGCGATGTGACGGGGGCACGGGGTCTCACGGGCCCGTTCCGGCGATGGCTGGACGAACCGCTGCTGCGGAACGGCTACGCCCTGGTCCTGAACGTCGGCCTGACCACCCTGCTCGGCGTCGCCTTCTGGGTCGTCGCGGCCCGGCTGTACCGCACCGAGGACGTGGGCCTCGGGTCCGCCCTGGTCTCGGCGCTCCTGCTCATCTCGTCCTTCGGCCAGCTCGGGATCGGACTGGGCCTGCCGCGATACCTCCCCGTCGCGGGGGCGCGGGCCGGCGGCATGCTGGCCCGCGCCTACCTCGTGACGGGGCTGGTCGCCGCGGTGGCCGGGCTCGCCTTCGCGTTCCTGGCGCCCGGCCTCTCCCCCGAGTTCGCCTTTCTGGGGCGCTCGCCGTGGTTCGTGCCGGCCTTCTGCGGCGCCGCCGTCGTCTGGACCGTGTTCGCCCTGCAGGACTCCGCGATCATCGGGCTGCGCCGCTCGGTGTGGATCCCCCTGGAGAACAGCGCGTACGGCGTGCTCAAGCTCGCGCTCATCGTGCCCTTCGCACTCGTGCTGCCGCAGCTGGGGGTCTTCGCCGGTTGGGTCCTCGCGGCGGCGGTGGTATCGATCCCCGTCAACATCGCCCTGTTCCGGCGCTGGGCACCGGCGCAGGTTCGCGTCGGCGTGGCGGAAGGCACGGGCGTGAGCGGTCTCTGGGAGATGCGGCGCTTCCTCGCCTTCAACTACGGCGGCCAGGTCTGCTACATCGCAAGCACCACCGTGCTTCCGCTGATCGTCGCGGCCCAGCTCGGCGCCACGGAGAACGGCTACTTCTACATCGTCTGGACGACCGCCACCTCGGCCGATCTCGTGTCGATCAACCTCGCGCAGGCGCTCACCGTCGAATCCGCGGTCGACTCCCGCCGCCTCGCCGAGCACCTGCGCCGTGTGGTGCCGCAGGTGCTGGCGTTGCAGGGCGCTGCGGCGCTGGTGGTGCTCGTGTTCGCCCACCTGCTGCTGTCGATCTACGGCCCCGCCTATGCGGACCACGCGGCCATGTGCATGCGCCTCGTGATGATCTCGCTGCTGCCGCGCGCCGTCATCGTCCTGAGCATCGCCGTCGCCCGGGTCCGCAACCGGCTCGGCCACATCCTCGTCGTCCAGGCGGTGTGCACGGCGGGGACGCTGGGTCTCGCGATCGTCGTCGCCCGCCCCTGGGGGCTCACCGGGGTCGCGCTGGCCTGGCTGGTGACGCAGTCGGTGGTGGCCGCCGTCCTGCTGCCGGGCCTCTTCCGCTCGATGCGCCTCCCCCGGCGTCGCGGACTCCGGTCAGGGCCGCAGTCGGACGTCGTCTAGCGTCGCCGGCCGGATCAGTCCCTGAACCGGAGAACCCGCTTCACCGCTCCCCGCAGCGCGGCGTCGGCACGGGCGAGCGGAAGGCGTTCGTGGCCGAGCGTGCCGTACGCGACCGGCACGGCCCCGAGCGACTCCTTGAAGCGCGCGAGCCCGCTGCCCGGCGCGCTGTCGCCGAGGTGGTACAGCCGCGCACCGTCGGCGATGGCCCACTCGATCGCCGTGCGATGGAGCAGCTCGTTCGCGCGCACCGGGGTGGCGCGATCCTTGTCCATGGCGCCGCGCCAGTAGACGACGTGCTCACCCAGCTGGAGCGTCACGATGCCCGCGACCGGCTCAGCACCGTCACGGGCGATCCAGAACCGGCAGGCGTCGCCCAGGAGCGCCGCGACGGTCGCGAACTTGCGCGCCGGGTCCCGGCGTCGGGCCCGGACCTGCGCCAGCCACACGGGCTCGTGCTGCTGCCCCGCCCATCGCTCGACCGAGCGCCGGTAGAGGTGGTCGAACTCGCCCACCAGTCGTCCGGTGGTGTCGCACTCGATCGTCACCGCCGCGTGCTCGGCCTTGCGGATCGCTCGGCGGGTCTTGCTCGTGAAGCGCTGCTCCCAGACCGTCTCGAGCCCGCCCGCGAGGTCGAGCACGTGAGCGGTGTGCGGGCTCACCACCCAGCCGTCGGCGGCGGTTCCAGCCCAGACCCGACCTCGTCGTGGTGTCGGATGCACCGAGAGCGACAGCGCGGGAAGGGTGACGAGATCGGCGAGCACCGCCGCCGCGTCGCCGTCGGTCTGCTCCCCCGCGGCGACGAGGCCGCCTGCGCCCCAGCCGTAGGGCTGGGACAGCAGCGCGAGGAACGCGCCCCCCGGGAGGCGGGTCGCGGGACGCGCGACGGCCGGGAGCACGGCGTGCCGCCCACCGGGCAGCTCGTACAGCCGGCTGGCGTCCCGTCCACCGGAGACGGCGATCGCGGCGTCCGTCCAGCTCGGATGCTGGAAGGGCAGCGCCTCCGGGTCGTGCTGGAGGAGGTCGAGCCACTCGCCTCGCGGCGCCGGCGTCGCGAGGAGCCGGGCTCGAGGAACGACGTCGGCTGCGATCGCTGTCATAGCGCGAGCAGCACCTGGGCGATGTTCCGCCAGCGCCAGACGAGCCGTGAGTGATCCATGTAGTCGCGCTGCTGGGCGGCGATCAGCCCGACGTGACGCAGCCAGTAGAGCAGCAGCAGGTCCTCGTCCTCGACGTCGCCCCATGCCGCCCGCTGGGGAGCGATGGCCGCCTCCACCTCCGACGGCCAGCGGTGGGTGCGCAGCACCTCGACGATCACCGTGCCGAGGTCGACGCCGCGATCGACGGCGAGCCCGTAGAGGACCAGGTGCAGCAGATCGTGGGCCGGCAGCTGCCGGGGTGCGGCGCAGTCCCAGTCGATGAGGCCGGTGACCGCGCCGGTCGCCGGGTCGACCCGCAGGTTCCCGCGCCAGAGGTCGCCGTGGGCCCAGCCGACGCGCACCTCGCGCCCGGCGAGTCCCCGCCGCAGCCGCACCTGGAGCGCGGCGAGGCGGTCCGCGGCACGCGGCACCGGCAAGCGCACCGACTGGAGCAGCTCGACGTGCTGGTCGACCCAGTCGTGCAGCTCGGCATCCCCGACCTGGATGGGGACCGCCGTGGCGCGGTGCAACATGGCGGCCGCTGCTGCGCCCGACCGCAGGACGGGCGCACGCAGCCGTGGGTCGACGGCGAGGGCGGTCGCCGCGTCGACGCCCTCGAGCCAGCTGTCGAGGCACCACCACCACCCGCCGTGCCAGCCCTCGGACCATCGGACGGGCAGGATGCGATCGAGGTCCTGCGCCGCCGCCGTCCGCCGGAGCTCCGCCACCACCGCGCCCTCGCTGCGCAGCCGGGCTGCGCCGGTCACCGACAGGCGCAGCAGGGCGCGCGGTGGCCCCTCCTGCGGCCCCACCGGCACGATCGCCACGCCGGTGGCGGTCCACCATCCCGGGCGCGCCGACCAGGCGCCGGCCTCAGCGGGTGCACCGTCCGAGGCGGCGGCACTGAGCGCCGGACCCGAGGCGGCGGTGGCCGAGGCGAGGAGTGTGGGGCGCGCGCCGGAGCGCCGCCTCGGCAGCCCGCGCCTCACCGCGCTCGGGTTCATCGCACGCATCAGGGCCGGGGCTCGACGGGCTCGCGAGCCGGGGCGGGAAGCTCCACCCTCGCGAAGCGGCTGCGGTACGCGCGCCACACCACCGCGAGCGCCTGACCGCGCACCTCGGCGGCAGGGCGAGACGCGTCGAGCACGTGCAGCGGCAGCTGCGCGCGCAGGGCGAGGTACTCCGTCCTCTCCACCTCGGTCTCCGCGAGGCTGTTCTCCGCCTTGCGGCCGTGCGCCACCGCAGCCGGCAGGTCGAGCAGCAGGCTCACGTCGGGCCGGGGCACGGCGCGTGAGAGCAGCCAGAAGTAGATGCGCTTGACGGCCCTCAGCGGGGGTGCGGCGGGGCGCCGGGCATCGTCCACATACCGGTCGAACACCACGAGGTGCCCTTGTGCCTGGTGCCCCATGGCGCGGGCCAGGCGCCCCCAGGCGCGGAACGGTCGCGCTGCGGCGTCGGCGAGCTGCCGCAGCGCCGTGGGTTCCGAGGCGCCGGTCTTCCACAACCCCATGTAGATCTGGGCGACCGGCAGCGGGAAGCTCTCGCCGATGCCGTGCGCGAGCGTGGACTTGCCGGCGCCGTTCGGCCCCAGCAGCGCGACCGTGATGCCCCGCCGACGGGGCAGCAGCGCGGGGCGGCCGAGCACCCGTCGCAGCCGCCTCCATCGCTGCGCGGCGCGCTCCATCCGGGGCACGGAGTGCGTCCAGGCGGCAGCCAGAGGGGCCGCCTGGGCGAGCAGCGCGGACCAGTCGCCCCGGGCTGCCGCCGAGCGCAGCGCATCCACGTCCACCTGGATCGCGGCCAGGAACTTCGGCAGCGCCGAGTCCGTGCTCGCGCTCCGCGCGCCGGCCTCCAGCCGATCCCTGTAGTGATCAGGAACGGTGCCCTTGTCGAGCAGGCAGTGCAGCAGGAGCAGCCAGAACTCGTCGTCCGGAGCCGGCCGGAACGCGTCACCGTCGGGCACCCGGCGGTCGAGGACGCCCGCGGCGACGGATGTGGGGTACTGGTCCCGGGCACCGAAGACGACGCGATCCGCGACATCGAGCACCACGAAGCGGCCGGCGTCCTCGTCCAGCGCGAAGTAGAGCAGGGACGGCGGCGCGTCCCAGCCGGGAAGGGCCACGAAGCCGGCGTCCCGGGCGACGGCGTCGAACGCCGTCAGGTCCTCCGGCCGGACGAGCAGATCCACGTCCCCGGGCGGCAGCTCGGGATTCCGGGGAACCCGGAGCAGCGTCCACACGACGCCGTGGCCGCTGAGTGCGGCGAAGAGGGCGATCAGGCGCGGATGCACGGCTGCCGGCCGGCCGTCGGCGCGGACCGAGGTCCGCTTGCGCTCAGGGGCACGGCACCAACCTTTCCGGGGATCGGCGGAGAGCACCCGGAAGGGACCGCGGAACGCCCGTCTCTCGCATCATCGTGAGGAATGTGTTGGACGGTTCCGGACGAAGAACGGGTCCCGATTCGGAGAATTCGAGCCCGTTCACCATTCAGTGCCGCTCATGGTAATGGGCCCGGCGAATCCGGGACAAGACCCGGCGAGCGGGGCTTCGAGGCGGGTACGGCACGCGTCCACCTCAGCCGACGGCCTGTGGAGGCGCACCCGGTGCGGTGTCCTGCACGCTGAGGCCCGAGGTCAGGGACCAGCTGATCCTCGATCCGGCCGTCGCGAGGGACCATCGCGATCCAGCCCGATCGGTCGACATCGTGATGCTCCTCGGATCGTCCGCGAGCGGCCCTTCCAGGTGATCGAGCATGCCGACGAGCGGCAGGGCACGGCCGCCGTCGGTCGACGCGGTGCTCGTGAACAGGGCCGGCGATCGCAGGTTCGGGCTCTCCTGCGGCTGCCAGATGAGCGCCACGGACGCGCCGGCCTGCGCGACGGTGACGAGGGCGTCCGTCAGCACGGCGGCGGCGCGTGGATCGGCGGAGCCGGTGGCGCCCGAGGCGTTGGCGTAGATCTCCGCCCACCAGATGGGCAGACGGGTGCGGGAGCGTACCCAGTGCGTCACCGCCGCCAGCTTCGCGACGGAGGCGAAGTCCGTGGTGATGAGACCGCGATCCCGGGTGGACGTGACGGCGTCGACGGCGATGAAGTCGGCACCGACGGCGTGCTTCAGCCAATAGGTCACCACGTCGAGCGGCCGCTGATCGAGCACGCCCCAGGGTCCGTGCACCGTCGAGGGGTGGCTGGAGGTCGAGGCGGACGACCAGGAGTCGAACACCACGTAGGGACCGCCGATCCGCGCATCCGGTCGCACGCGCTTCACGGCGCGGTAGACCTGGTTGTACAGGTCGGTGTAGGCCGCCACGTCCCAATCGTCGCGCGCGGCGTCGTAGAACCCTTTCAACTCGTTCCAGACGAGGAAGTCCCGCACCTGCGGATACCGTTGCGCGGCCGCGGCGGCGAGGCGCGCGAAGTCGGCGTAGTGGTCCGGCGTCGGCGCGACCCCCAGCCGTGTCCAGTCGGTGGATCCGGCCGGCCCGCCCTTCATCCAGTCGGGCGCGCAGCACAGGGTGAGCACGGGCCGCGCGCCCGTCGCGGTGATCAGCTGGATGCGGGCGTCCAGGCTGCTCCAGTCCCACGTTCCGGGACTGGGCTCGGGGTTCAGCGCCCCCCAGCCCATCAGGCTCTGGTTCTGCAGCGGAGCGACCGCCTTGAGCACGGTCCTGGCCCGCTCGACGCTCGCCGTCGGGTTCCATCCGTCCGCGGACTGCTCACCGTGCGTCACGCCGACCTGGAACGCCGGCCTTCCTGCGGATGCGTGCGGCAGCGCCTGGACCGCGGCGGCGACGGCGACGCAGACGGCCAGCACGAGCGCGATCGTCAGGACCTGCGTCGCCGGCGAGGCACCGCGGGCCCTGTCCACCCCCGGCCCGGCGTGCCTGGCGCGACGCTCGTGTGGCGGTGGCGGTGGCGGCGGTGGCGGTGGCGGTGGCGGCGGTGGCGGTGGCGGTGGCGGAGCGAGGTGACGAGGCATCGGTCAGCCCGCCAGCACGGCGATGCGGAACACGGCGTAGGCCACGGAGACGGCGACCAGTGCGAGCGTCGCCGCCTCCGGTACGCGTCCGTGGCGAGCGGCCGCCGGCCCCTTCGCGGCACCGTCCGGGGCACGCCCCGCGTCCCGGACCTCGAGCAGCAGAACGGCCACCGTTGCGGCGACGAGGAGCACCGCCCCTACGAGCCCGAGCAGCAGGACGGCGCTCACGGCCGGCCGGCCTTCGGGACCAGTTCGAGCAGCATCGTGTCGTTCCGCCGGAAGTCGACGGCATAGATGCCCCGGCTCACCAGATCCAGTGACACGGCGCTCGCCGTCCCCGGCCGGGCACCCTCGACGAGCTCCAGGGCCGCGTCCTGCTCCGGGCTGACCAGGATGAAGCGGGGCCGCAGTGTCAGCGCGCAGTCGAGGGGCCGCCGGTGGCAGGACACGGCGTCGAGGTCGACGGTGTGGATCTGACCGATGCGGTTCGAGCCGAGCGGCCCGGCATCGGCGAAGACGCCCACCGTGTCGCCCGGGCGGATCCGCGGGTAGAGGACCTGCACGGCCGACAGGTCCTGGGGTGTCACCTGTTCGAACGAGGCGTTGACCCCCCGGGTCGTCGTTCCCAGGAACGTGTAGGCGAACAGGACGAGGGCGAGCGGCAGCACCGACATCCGCCGTTCGGCCAGGAAGGCGAGGGCGAGCGCCGAGAGCGGGGCGAGCACGGGGGCCGCGAAGACGAAGATCCGGAGCACCACCTCGCCGCCGTAGCTCTGGAGCAGCACGATGCTGCCGGCGCCCACCACCAGCAGGGCGAGGAGGAGGGCGCCGGGGCGGTGCCGTATGCGCCACAGCCCGACCATGCCGAGCAGCAGGTACGCGAGCGAGTACCCGACGCGTACCCGTTGCATGAGCTGGTACGACTCGTTCACGCCGAGGCGGGCGTTCACCGCGCTGTTGAGGTTCGCTCCGACCCGGCCGAAGTCGCCGATGACGTCCTTGAGGTGCCCGACCCAGAACCCCTCCGCGCCGTAGGAGAACCAGCCGAGGAACAGCAGCGCGACGACGAGCCAGAGCCGCCGGTAGCGGGTCCGGCCCGTGACCGTGAACGCGAGCAGGGTCAGCACCAGCATCACCGGGGTGAGCTGGTGCGTGACCACGATCGCCGCGGCGATCAGGACCAAGGCGAACTCGTGCGCCATCGACCGGTGCGGCGAGACGCCGGGAGGCAGCGCCGGACGTCGCCGCCATCCGGATGAGAGGCGCTCGCGCAGGCGCCCCGGCGGGGGTGGTTCGCTCCACTGCGCGGCCTCGAACAGGTACGCGAGCATCGCGGTGTAGAGCAGGAAGGCCGTCGCCTGCGGCGAGAAGTAGTCCTGCTGGAACCAGTTGTTGCAGAGGTAGAGCAGCACGGCGAACCAGGCCAGCCGCTCCGACTGGGTCACCCGCCTGGCGATGACGAGCAGCGGCGCGATCACCGCGATGTTCGCGAACAGCGGGGCGCCGGCGAGGAGGACGCTCGCGTCGGGCGCGCCGGCCAGCTGCACGAGCTGGGCGCCCGCGGCGAAGAACGCCGGCCAGTCGCCGCGAGCGTCGAACGAGGAGAAGGTCGCGTGGTGCTCGGTGATGTACCGGATGAATCCCACGTGCGTCCAGCCCACGGGAACGCTCGCGACGCCGGACACCGCGTTCACGAACAGGAAGATCGTGACGGCGAGGACCACGGCGGCGCCGCCGAGCACGACGGCGTCGGGAACGGCTCGCCGCAGCTCGACCGCCGCGACGACGGCGACGATCCCGAGCGCGGCCAGGTACTGCCAACCGACGACGCTGATCAGCCCGAACGCCCCGGCGTCGGCGAGGCGCACCGACCGGGTCGCGATCCACCAGAGGAGGAGCGCGGCGGCGAGCAGGGCGAGCGAGCCGACTCGGCCGCGGCTCCACCGTCGCGGCACGGGCGGCGCCTCCCCGTCCGGCGCGCCGACGACCTCGGGGAGCCGCTGCAGCCGCCGCAGCGCGGCAGCGGCGGCCCCGACCGACAGCCCCGACATGCCGGCGGTCCACGCCACCGGATCCCACCAGCCGGTGATGACGGCGGTGTTGGCGCTCAGCAGCAGGCACGAGAGGCTCAGCGCTCCGGCCATCGAGGCCGCCACCAGCGGGTTCCGGATGCGCAGCAGCGAGACGAGCGGCACACCGGGCACGGCGAGCGCGTACAGCAGCACCAGGACGATCTGGCCGGGGAGCCGTGCCCCGATCGCCCCGAGGAGCGGCACGAGGACCGCCAGGACGATGCTCGAGCAGAGGGCCACCTGCTCCCAGCGGACCGTCGCCACCTCGCGGGAGCGGGGTGCGACGGGGGCCTGTGGTGCGTCGCCGGTGACCTCGGGCGTGGGCGCCTCGTCCTGAACGGCGAACGGCCGCTCAGGCATGGCCCGGCCGCCGGCGGCCCGACGCGGCGCCCGCCGGTCGGGGCGAGCTGAACGCCCCGACCCGCGGGATCCGCCTCATGAAGCGCGATCGTAGGGCGGGCGGCCCGGGCGCAGCGGGCTGAGGCGATCCCGTCGACAGCCGAGTGGTCCGGATCGTGACCGACCGCCGGATGCTCCCCGAGGGGTCGGCGGACGGCGCTCGCGGTCGGGTACCCGCCTCGGCGCGCCCGGCGGACTCGACCTGCGGCTCGTTCCGAGGCGAACGGAGCAGAATCACACGACGATGCAGAGGTTCGGTCTCCCGAGAGCCACCGCCCGCGCCCTCGGCCCTGTCGGCCGGGCACGGCGCCGATCGTCGCGCCCCGAGGAGCCCGCGCCGGATCTTGCGGCGCAGCGGTGCACCTGCGGGCATGGGCGGGAGGCGCACGAGCACTACCGTCGCGGAACCGACTGCGCGCTCTGTCCCGAGGGCGCCTGCCGTCGCTTCTCCCACCATTAGGCTGCCCGGCCCCTCATCGGGCGGCCGACGGCGGCCACCCGCCCACGGAGGTAGCCGGCGACGGTGGCGGCGAAGGTGACGACGACGCCGGCCGCCGCGACGAGCTCGCCGTGCAGCAGGGCGCGCACCACGGCCCGCGGCAGCACGACGGCGCTGTAGCGGCGCTCGCTGGCGAGGGCGTCGCCGGCACCGAGGCGGGTGCTGAGGACGGCCTTCGAGATCCCCTCGTAGTAGCTGCGACGCACGACGTACGACCAGCGGACCCGGTCGGGGCTCACACGGTGGTGCACGACGGAACGGGGCTCGAACAGGATACGGGCGCCGGGCCGGGCACGCCGGAGCCGGATGCAGAGGTCCGTCTCCTCGCCCCCGAGCGGGAGGGAGCCCACGCGCCCGGTATCGGTGCTGAATCCGCCGACCGCCAGCACGGGCAGCCGACGGAAGAGCATGCTGCAGCCCATCACGTTGCGCACCTCGGCGAGCGAGGTGGGCTGTCCGGTGAAGGTGCAGCCCACGATCCAGTTCAGCTCCGGCACGAGGAAGGGAGGGCGCCGGTCCGGCCACAGCGGGACCGCCCGGCCGCCGACGCCGACGACGTCGGGGGGCGCGATCGCGTCCGTCAGGAAATCGAGCCAGCGCGGCTCCGCGCGGGCGTCGTCGTCGAGGTAGGCGACGAGGTCGTGCTCCGCCGCCGCCGTGCCGGTGTTCCGGGCATCGGACAGGCCTCGCACGCCCGTGTTCGCGAGCACGCGGTGCACCGGCCAGCGGGCCCGGGCGCGGGCGAGCAGAGCCGGGTTGTGATCGATGACGAGCAGGACCTCCGCCGTGTCGCGCTGCGCCGCCGCGGACTCCACGGCGGCCACCACGTCGTCCCACCGGCGTTCGGTGTAGGCGCAGATGACGACGCTCACCCGCGGCTGGTGCCCCGTCACGAGGCCGGCACGATCCTCCCGCCCACCTTCGCCTTCACCGTCGCGGCGAAGGAGGCGTCGTCGACATGGATGATCCAGCCCGGCCCGATCACGTCGGCACCGACCGGCTTCGGCCCGGGGCCGGCCTGCACGTACTTCCTCGGCACGTGCGACCCGGTGAAGGTCTGCACATAGATGCGGTGGCCGCCGATGCCGCAGGACACCTGCGCGCCGACGCCCGGAGCGCGCTCCTGCGGCTCGAAGTCGGGACAGCCGAGGGTGCGGGCGAGCGCTGCCGCGGGGGTCCGGCCGAGCTTGCCCTCGGTCTCGTGGAAGGTCGTCGGGGTGGAGGCTGCGGGCGCCGCGCCCGCGAGCATCGCGGGCGTCCGGCTCGCGCACCCCGCCGTCAGCAGGACACCGAGCACGATCGTGCATGCGATGCCGGATCGAGTGAACATGGTCCCTCTCATCCGCAGGTCACTTGGAGTTGGGGTGCTTGGGCGGCCGTGGAGCCGTCCTTCGACCAGTAACGGACCCCGTCGCTGCTGGGATTGGCGACCTGCATGCTCACGGTCCCGTCACCCTTCACCAGGCTCGTCACGTCCGCGGTGTAGGCCGTGTTCAACGCCACCGCGCCGGTACCGACCCGCGCCACCGCCGTGGTCGACGCCGTCGGACGGGTGTTCCAGGTGACCGTCGACTCCGACCACGTGGTGCTCGTCACCGAGTACACGTTGCCGCCGTTGTCGGAGTTGTCGTCGGTCGAGGAGCCGACCGTCAGGCGGAGCACCGCCTTGCTCACCGTGCACCCGGAGGTGCCGGTCACCGCGAACTTCAGCAGGACGTCGTTCACGGGCGACGCGTCCGCCACCAATCGGCTCGCCGAACCGGCGTTCACCGTCGGATGCGATTCGTCGATCGTCGCGTCATCGGTGGGCCGGAAGGTGAGCGTCGTCGACCCCGCTGCAGGTGTCGTGACCGAGAGCGGGCTCGACCTGGCCGACTCGTTCCCCGCCGCATCCACCGCGGACACCGCGTACGTGTACGTCGTGCCCGCGGTCACGGCGGAATCGGTGTACGACGTCGACGTCACCGGGCTCGCGTTCACCGGGGTGCTCGCTCCGTTCCGGTACACCCGGTAGCCGGCGACCCCCACGTTGTCGGTGCTCGCCGACCAGGAGAGCGGCACACTCGACGCCGTCACCGTTCCGGCCGTCAGCCCCGCCGGCACCGACGGCGCGGTCGTGTCCGGGCCGCCCGAGGCGCCGCAGGTGACCTGCAGCTGCGGGGCCTGCGCCGCGGTGGAGCCGTCCTTCGACCAGTACTGCGCAGCGTCGGGGTTCGAGTTGGCGAGCAGCATGCTCACCGTGCCGTCGCCCGTGACGAGCGAGGTGACGTCGGCCGTGTAAGTCGTGTTCAGCGCCACCGCGCCGGTGCCGATCTCCCCCACCGACGTCGTCCCCGACGCCGGCCGGGTGTTCCAGGTGACCGTCGACTCCGACCAGCTGTTGCTCGACACCGGGTAGACGTCCCCGCCGTACGCGGAGTCGTCGTAGGTCGACGACCCCACAGTCAGCCGCAGCACCGCCTTGGTGACCGTGCAGCCGGCGGTCCCCGTCACCGTGAACTTCAGCAGCGAGTCGACCACCGGCGATCCGTCGGCGTCGAGCCGAGCCGAGGACCCGGCGTTGAACGACGGGCTGCTCGAATCGATCGTCGCGTCATCCGTCGGCGTGAAGGTCGCCGTGCCCGACCCCACCGCAGGCGTCGTCACGGAGACCGGGCTGGACCGCGCGGATTCGTTGCCGGCCTTGTCGACCGCGGTCACCGCGTAGCTGTACGTCGTGCCGGGGCTCACGGTCCCGTCCGTGTACGACCTCGACGTCACCAGGCTCGAGCCGAGGGGCGTGGTCGCGCCGTTCCGGTACACGCGGTAGCCGGCGACGCCGACGTTGTCGGTGCTCGCCGTCCAGCCGAGGCTCACCTGGCTGCTGCTCACCCCCGAGGCGGTGAGCCCGGTCGGGGTCGACGGCGGCGTCGTGTCGGCCGTGCTGCTGCCGCACGTGACCTGCAGCTGCGGCGCCTGTGCCGCGGTGGAGCCGTCCTTCGACCAGTACTGGGCGCCGTCGGAGTTCGAGTTGGCGAGCAGCATGCTCACCGTGCCGTCGCCTTGGACCAGCGGCGTGACATCGACGGTGTAGGTCGTGTTCAGCGCGACCGCGCCGGTACCGATCTCTCCGACGGACGTCGTTCCCGACGCGGGCCGGGTGTTCCAGGTGACCGTCGACTCCGACCAGCTGTTGCTCGTCACCGGATAGACGTCACCCCCGTAATCGGAGTTGTCGTCCGTGGAGGAGCCGACCGTCAGCCGCAGCACCGCCTTGCTGACGGTGCAGCCCGCCGTGCCCGACACCGTGAACTTCAGCAGCGAGTCGATCACCGGCGACCCGTCCGCATCGAGCCGGGCCGTCGATCCGAAGTTCACCGTCGGATTCGTCGAATCGATCATCGCGTCGTCCGTCGGCCCGAACGTGAGGGTTCCGGAGCCCGAGCCCGCGGGCGTCGTCACCGAGACGGGGCTCGACCGCGCGGACTCGTTGCCCGCCTTGTCGACCGCGGTCACGGCATAGCTGTAGGTCGTGCCGGCAGCGGCGGTCGCGTCGGTGTAGCTCGCCGAGGTGGCGAGAGCCGGGTTCAACGGCGTGGTGGCGCCGTTGCGGTACACCCGGTACCCGGCGAGCCCGCTCCCCCCGGCTTCGTCGGTGCTCGGCGACCAGGACAGCGGCACGCTCGACGGCGTCACGATGCCGGCCGCGAGTCCGCTCGGAACCGACGGCGGGGTGGTGTCGGCCGGCGCGCCCGACTGCGCGTGGCAGGTGGCCGAACCGGAATCGGAGTAGCTGCTGCCCGCGATCGGCATGAACGACCAGTCGTAGCTGCTCGAATGCAGCGTCATCTTCATGACGCCGAACGCGGTGTTCTGCCGGGCCTGCTCGTTCGGCAGCGCCGCCGTGAAGTCGTGCGTGTTCACGCCGCCCATCCCGACCACGAATTCACGGATCCCGTTCGTCGGATCCGCGACGGCGGTCGGGGTCTGCGGGGCGAATCGCTCATACACGTGGCTGTGCCCGTTGAACACGACGTCGGCGTGCGCGGCGTAGAGGTCCTGCCAGAACGCGCCGTAGATGCTGTTGCTGCCGCCGGCACCCGAGGAGAACCGGGGCTCATGCCAGTACGCGAGGATGCACTGGTTCGGGTGGGCGGCCAGGTCGGCCTTCAGCCACGTCTCCTGCGGTGACCCCGCGGCGCATCCGATCTGCGCGCCCTGGCTGCACTCCGAGTTCAGCGCGATCAGGTGCCAGGTCCCCAGGTCGTACGAGTAGTACCCCTTGGCGGCATCGCCCGCGGCCGTGCCGAAGTAGCCGAAGTAGCCGGCGGCGCCGGCCGTCTCGTACTCGTGGTTGCCCACGATGGGATGCGAGATCGACCTGAATCGGCCCCAGGTCGGGCCGTAGACCTGCTGGAACGAGGCCAGGTCGCCCGATTCGTACTGCTCGTCGCCGAGCGGCAGCACAGCGGCGGGGTTGATGCTGCCGATGACGTCCGCGGTCGCGGCCTGCTGACAGCTGTTGGCGGATGGCCCGACGCCGATCGGGCAGCCGACGTCGCCCCCGATCGCGATCACCGGATCGGCTGCGGCGACGGAAGCGGGAGGGTCGACCAATGCGCTCGACAGCAGCAGCACGGCGGCCGCCGACATGGTGAGCGCCGAATTCCGCGCCAGGCTTCGAATACGCACGAGCGTCCTCGATCCCCATTGATGAGGAGCCGGTCTCGCGTACTCACGAACCGGTCTGATTCGCCATGGTGGCCCCCTACGGGGGGACAAACAAGAGGCGTCGCAGAATTACTTCCGCGGTGTTCTTCGAACGGGGTCGATTCCGCCCATTCGGGCCGCGACCGCGTCCCCCCTATCCGGCTCCGCTCCGCTCACCAGGCGCGCCCGGGTCGACCGGTGGCCACGGCCTTGGAACGACGGTATGTCCGCCAGCCCATCCGCAGGCTCCAGCGGACCAGCGCCCTCGCGCCGCTCGCGGGCGGCGCCGACAGCAGCCGCCGGAGCTCCGCCACCGAGTCTTCCGGCCCGAGCATCAGCCGCGGTATCCGGAAGGCGTCGCCGTCGGAGGACGCGAGGCGGTTGTCCACCGCCGCCCCGCTCTCGTACCCGACCTCGTGTGCGATCCGCCGCACTCTCGGGTCGTTGTAGCCGTGCGGGTAGGCGACCGACACGACCGGCGCCGAGAGCGCGTCCTCGAGCATCGCCTTGCTGCCGCGGAGCTCCTCGAGGATCATCCGGCGCGACAGGGTGTCCAGCTGCGGATGGCTGTGGGTGTGGGCGCCGACCTCGATCCCCGCGTCGCGGATGGCCGGCAGCTCCGACCAGCTGAGGAAGGGATCGGGCGGCCCCGTCAGACGCTCCCGCCTTCCGTCGAGCCAGCCCGTCGTCACGTAGAGGCTCGCCGGGATCCCGCGCTCGAGAAGCCGAGGCAGTGCGTTTGACGCGAAGTCGGCGAAGCCGTCGTCGAAGGTGATGAGCGCGAGGCGGCGGCCTGCAGCCGTTCCAGCGGTGCGAGCCGCCATGAACGCCGACATCGTGACCGGCTCGAAGCCCTCGTCGAGCAGCAGATCGAGGTGGCCGGCGAACACGTCGGGCGCCACGGCGAAGGGCGCCATCGGACCGGACGGGGCGGTGGTGACGCCGTGATACAGCAGAACGGGCACGAAGCGGCCGATGCCGCTCACCGCATCTGCGCCCGCCTCGGCCGGCCTACCGCGGGCCGCCCGGAACGGGGCGTCGGCCGCCGCGTCCGGCTCACCGGGCCGCCCGGACTCGTCTTCGCCCATCCGCTCAGCCGACCTCGACCGCTCGCCTGCCGAGCAGCGACCCTCGTCCGACGGGAGCTCTCCGGCCGACGCCGGGGATCGCGACCCTCATGCGCACCCTCCTCGCCGTCGGCCCGGCATGCCGGACGGCGCCATTCTGCCGCTCCTCCGTCAGTCGGGCCCACGTCGACCCGTCGGGGTCGAGGCTCGACGCGGCAGGCGACTGAAGCGGAAACGCCCTCGACAGATGGCGGATCACTGCTGATCGCGTGGCCCCGAACGGCAGCGCCGATCTGACGGCGGAGCCGACGACCATCCACAGGCGCACGGACGGCCGCCCGCCTGCACGGCGAGCATGCTTCGATGGACGACAGCGAAGCCGCTCCCCGATCGACCGGAGGCCTGATGCCCGGATCCGCACGCCGCACCTTCGTGCTCGTCGACGGCGAGAACATCGACGCGACCCTCGGTTCGACGGTGCTCGGTCGGAAGCCGGAGCCGAACGAGCGGCCTCGCTGGGAGCGGGTGCTCGACTTCGCGCAGCGCCTCTGGAGCCAGGACGCGACGGGTCTCTTCTTCCTGAACGCGTCGAACGGCTACCTGCCGGGTCCGTTCGTCACAGCGCTGACGCAGATCGGCTTCCGGGTCGTGCCACTGTCCGGGAGCGCGAGCGAGAAGGTCGTCGACATCGGCATCCAGCGCACCCTCGAGGCGCTCGTCGATCGCGACGCCGACGTGCTGCTCGGCAGCCACGACCGCGACTACCTCGAGCAGGTCGAGGACCTCCTCGACGCCGGGCACAAGGTCGGCATCCTCGGCTTCCCCGAGCTCGTCAGCGGCGCCTACTCCGGCCTCGACGTGCACCTGTACGACCTCGAGGCGGATGTGCACGCCTTCAACTCGCCGCTCCCCCGCGTGCGGATCATCCCGCTCACCGAGTTCGACCCGGAGGCGTTCCTCCGCTGAGCCCGGGCGCTCGCCCGCCGCTCGCCCTCGTCTGCATCGGCCGGCCCGAATCGCCGTCTGCTGTCCGCACGGACAACTGCCGGCGCTGCAGCGGCCACAGTTGTCCGTGCGGACAGCACACTGCCTGAGTGCGCTCGCGCGGCGGCGGCCCTCGCCTGAGCCGCGCGATCAGGGCGAGGGCGACGGCGACGGGGAGGGCGACCGCGTCGGCCGCACGGCGAGGGCCTGGGCCTCGGTCAGCTGCGCCCACGGGGAGCCGTCGGGATTGACTGCCGCGGCGGCGGGAGACTCCCCCGTGTTCCACCACTTCGCCTCGAAGGGCACGCCGTTGAGGAGGACGTGCGCGCCGGTCTGGTAGTCCTTCGTGCCCGACCACTGGGGGAACAGGCCGACCGGAAGCGAGGGCCGCGGCGCCGGGCGGTCGCCGGGCAGCACGGGGCCGACCAGCTGCCAGGGCGTCTGGAACGACTGCAGCACGGGATCGTCGGGCACGTCGCCCCGGGTCCACCACTTCGCGACGAAGACCTCGTGGTGCCAGCTGACCTTGGTGCCGGCCAGATAGACCGAGGAGCGCGACCAGATCGGATAGGGGCTCGAGGAGGCCTGGTCGGGCGAGGGCGTCACGGTCGGTTGCGGTGTCGTGCGCCGCACCGCGGCACCCGCGATCCGTCCGGTGAACCCCTTGCCGAGCGTCCCCGCGAACGTCGTCGTGGACTCGTCCACGCCGCTGCACGCGACCGACACGATCCGCACGTCGACCCAGTTGCTGCCGCAGGTCGCGTCCCGGTTCGCGGACCACATCGACACCCTGCCGAGATGGTGGGCTCTCGCGAAGCCGTTCAGTGCCGCGGCCGCACCCGGGGTGAAGATCTCGCCCGCGATGTCGTTCTGGCCGATCATCGGCGTCGCGCCGATCCTCGTCCAGACGCCGGCGTCGGTCTGGTGCAGGTGGGCACGGTCGTAGAGGATGCCGAGCTGCCGGTGCGTCGCCTCGAGCGCCTGCTCGGATCCGGCGAGCATCGAGGTCCCGGAGGGCAGGCTCCCTCCGTAGTCCATGGTCATCACGTCGACGCCGGCGAGGTCGACGTGCGCGGCCAGCAGACGGGCGACCGCGTCGGTGCCTTCCGGCGTCAGGCCGGTCGGCGACACCGGAAGGGTGACCCAGACGGCGAGGGGCTTCCCCGCCCGCTGCCGCTCCTGCTGGAGGGCGGCGATCACGTGAGCGCGCCGCACCTCCGAGGCCGGGTCGGCGAGGGCCGCACCCTCGAGATCGAAGTCGACGGTGCTGATCGTGTAGCGCTCCACGACGGAGCGGTACGCGGCCATCAGCCGCGCGGGGTCGGTGCAGGTCAGGGCCAGCTCCTGGTTCGCCTGGCCGCCGAACGAGACCGCGACGTCGCCGGAGAGCTGCCGGAGGCGGGCGATCCGCCGATCGAGGTCGAGCTCACCTGCGGCCGCGGCGAGCGAGTACGCCGAGCCCCAGCTCGGCGTGCAGGGGCCCGAACGGGATGCGACGACGAACGAGAGCACGACGTTCCCCTTCGTGCCCGCGGACGGCTGCTCGAACGCGTACACCGGCTGCGCGGTGACGTCGACGTAGGCGCCGAACCAGGGCTTCGCGCCGCCGGGGAGCGCCTGGGCGGCCCACCACTGCGCTCCGAACAAGCCGGTCCCGACGACGACCGCCACGACGAGCAGCGCGAGCACGACCCGGAACGGGGACAGGCGGCGGCCGGACCGATCGCTCATCTCCGGACCTTCTCCCTGGCCTTCGCCTGGGCTTCCCTCGGGGCCGCGGCCCCCGGTGCGGTCAGCGACCCGTGGTACAGCATCGCCCTCCAGTCGAGCGGCCCGGTCGAGGGCGCCGGCTCCTGCCGCCTCGACGGTCCCTCGACGTAGAGCAGCCCGACCGCTCCTCGAGCGACGTCGGACAGCCCGGCCCCCACGCCGATGAACGCCACGATGGCGTACAGGGCGAGCACCGCGTTGAACCCGGCGAACGCCGCGTTGGCCCAGTTCGCGAGCCGTTCGTCGCGGACGGCGGTGAAGATCGAGAAGGCCACGATCGCCATCGGCGCGATGACGTAGAGGGCGGGGGCGGCGGTGCGATTGCGGACCTTCGGCGTCCTGGCGAACGGGATCTTGGTGCCGGTGAGCGCCTGCTCGAGCGACTTCAGCACGCCCGCCAGGTTGACGGGCAGCAGGATCAGGTTGAACGCGTAGATGCGCAGCACGTCGGTGCGCTTGTAGCCGGCGGCGTGCAGGTCGGAGGCCATCGCGAGGAAGTACGGCAGGGCCGCTCCCAGCACCACGGGACTGAGGAGGCGGCTGTCGTAGGGGTAGGCGAGCAGGAAGACGAGACCGAAGCTCGCCCACGCGATCGAGGCCATGTAGTTGAGTCGGAGGAGCATCTCCGGGACCCCTGCCGGCTCGCCATGACGGCGGCGTCGGCGGTACTCCTGGAACAGCTTCGGGAGGATCAGCAGTCCGCCGTTCGCCCATCGGCGCCGCTGCACGACCAGGGCACCGAAATCGGGCGGCGTCGCGCTGTAGCTGAGCCGCTCCGGATAGTTGACGAGCCCCCACCCGTGAGAGACCAGGTCGAGGCTGGACTCGGTGTCCTCGATGACCGTGCGGTCCTGCACGTAGCGGCGCACCTCGAAGCCACCGACGGTCTCGACCTCCACGATGTCGTCGATCGCCCGCTTGCGGATGACGGCGTTGGCACCGACCCAGAACGTGGCCCCGAAGCGCGTCATGCCCTGGTGCAGGAGGTGCTGGAGGTCGGTCGTCGCGGCGGCGAGGCGTTCGATGCGGGTCGCCGCGCCGCGGAACGCGGAGTAGGGCGTCTGCACCACGGCGACCTGCGCGTTCGAGGGCTGCTCCAGGAAGTGGACCAGCCGCAGGCAGTAGTCGCGCAGGAGGATGGAGTCGGCGTCGAGCGTGAGCAGGTAGTCGGCGTCCGGGACCACGAGGTCGCTGCTGCTGCCGGGTCCCGCGGGGACGAGGACCGGCCCGCGGGGGCTCGGCTCGGCGACGTACGACCCGCCCATCAACCCGATGTAGGCGTTCAGGTTCATCGCCTTGTTCGCGTCGTGCGGCAGCGAGGCGTACCGCTTGCGCTCGAAGGCGGAGAACCGGCCGCCGAAGATGTTGAGGAGACGTCGGTGCAGCTCGTACGCCCGCACCACGGGGAGGGATGCGTCCTCCGCGATCGCCCCGCGGAGCGCGTTGGCGGTGACCATGAGCTCGTCGCCGAGATCGCGGAGCACGTGCTGCGCGAAGAAGAGGTCCACGTGGTCGGCGATGCGCTCCCGGTCGGCGAGCTGCCACAGCCATCCGGCGCACCACTCGTAGACGCCGGCGAGCGGATCCAGCAGCTCCGCCCCGATCTGGTCGCGGTCATCGGGTCGGTTCAGCTCGAACCGGATGAGCGCCGCCGTGGCCTGTTCGTACGGCTCGGTCAGCAGCCCCTGGATCTCGCCGGGCAGGGCGCGGGTCCGCTCGAGGCGCTCCTGCACGACCGGGTCGACGGGGAACGGCGGGTCGTCGACGAGCAGCACGACGCGGAGGACGGGGTACTCCTGGAGCGCCGCGGACAGCAGCGTCGCCCGGACGACGTGCGGCTCCTCGCTGTAGCTCGGCACCAGGACGGTGACGGACGGCTGCCGGGCGGCGAAATGGCGGTCCAGCTCCGCCCGCGGTGCCCGCACGTGCCGCTGGAAGCGGTCGAGCGCCCCCTGCCGGGCGAGCAGGTACATCGCCGCCGAGAAGGTGAGGAGCGTCACCACGAGCACGTAGCCGACGCTCTCCATCGTGAACCGGAAGTCGTGCGGCCCGTTCAAGAAGTCGCGGAGCACGGTGGTCACGACGTAGACGGCCCAGAGCAGCACCGTGATCACGACGGCCACACGGCTCAGCGTGACCGCCCGGCGCGACGGGATGCCGTGCAGGATGGGGAGCGGTCTCGTCCGCCGTTCCGCGCCCCACTGCCGTCGGCGTCGCCCCTCGACCAAGGCCGTCCCCCTTATGGGGGACCCCTCCCCCAATGCGGCCAGACTGTATCGGCCAGGAGCACCCGGCCGTAACCCCGTAGCCAGGGGTCTTCTGATCACGATTCGTCGTCGGCCGTGCGGCGCACACGCCGCCGGCCTCCCACCGACCGGCTCCCGACGGCGGTATCCCTTGGTTCTGCGTTGCTGTGACCTGTTCGGGGGTAGCGGATGTTCCACTTCGGTCGACGAGCCGACCAGCCGCGAGCGGACGACGTGCTGCCCGCCGATCTCCCGCGCCCGGGTGTCGAGGACGCCGTCCGCGCGTTCGCCTACGACGCCGTCCGCACCGCGACGAACGCCTGCTGGACGGTCGTCCCGACCGCGCTCGTCGACGCGGTCGATCCGCTGCTCGAGGCGATGCCGGAGCTCGGCAGCCCGGGCGTCCGGTGGACCGGCGCGGGCGTGCTCCGGAGCAGCCGGGCGCAGTGGTGGGCGTTCGAGGGCGGCGACGAGCACCCCTCCGTGCTGCTGTTCACCGGCGACCCCCTCGAGATCGAGCGGGTCGCGCTGGTGCTGAAGCGAACGATGCCGGGCGCGACGGTGCACGAGACGTCGGCGACCGGAGGCGTCCCCCGACCGGTGTTCGAGGCTGCGGAAGCCGCGCGAGCCCTCCCGGTCTGGGAGGTCACGGGCTTCGCGCGCCTCGCCCCGCGCGCGCTGCTCGAGACCGGGTTCGCGACCGTCGCCGCCTGAACCCGGCCCGCATCCGGTCCCGGCGAGCACTCGGACGCCCGATCTACAGTGACGCGGTCCTGCCCGTCAGGCCCGCACGACGGGCGTCCGCGCGTTTCGAAGGAGTCGCCGTTGACCGATCCGGCACTCACGTTCCCGGACCAGCCGCGTGTCGAGCTCGACCGCCGCATCACCGACCTCGTCGGGGCCGCGCACGACGTGCTCACCGCACAGGGCCGGCTCCGCGCCCTGCTCGCGGCGAGCCATGCCATCACCGCGGAGCTGGAGCTCGACGCCGTGCTCCGCACCATCGTCGAGTCGGCACGGGACCTCACGGATGCGGACTCGGCCGTGCTCGAGGTCGTCGGCTGGAACGGCGAGGTCGAGCAGCGCATCCGATTCGGCGAGGGCGACGACGCGGAGGCGGCCGACGAGACGGCGGAGCGCATCCTCGCCGTGCCCGTCCGGGTCCGCGGCGCGGTCTTCGCGAACCTCCACCTCCGGCGCCGCAGCGGCTTCACCGAGGAGGACGAGCAGCTCCTCGGCTCGCTCGTCGCGACGGCCGGCTTCGCGGTCGAGCATGCCCGTCTCTACCTCGAGACGCAGCGCCGCGAGGAGTTCGCCGCCGCCTCGGCCGAGGTGACCGCCGCGCTGCTCGCCGGGCACGACGACGGCGGCCTCTCCCTCGTCGCCGACCGCGTCCGCTCCCTCCTCGAGGCCGACAGCGTCTTCGTCGCGCTGCTCGACGAGGGCGGCTCCACGCTGCACATCGTCGCGGTCGGCGGCGACGATCCCGACGGGTTCCGTGACTCCGACGTGCCGCTGAAGGGCTCGCTCGTGGAGTTCGTGCTGCACGAGAAGGCGCCCGCCCGGTTCGACGAGCCGGCGCTGCGGGCGCTGCGGATGCCCGACCTCGACCCCTACGGCGCGGTGCTCGCCCTGCCGCTCGACACCGCGGACGGCGTGCTCGGCTGCATCCTCGTCACCCGGGCCGCCGGCTCCCGGCCCTTCAGCGAGCCCGACCTCACGGTCGCCGGCGACTTCGCGACCCGCACCAGCCTCGCCCTCGAGCTGCGCCGCACCCGCACGGACCAGGAGCGGATGCTGCTCTTCGAGGACCGCGGACGGATCGCCCGCGACCTGCACGACCGTGTCATCCAGCAGCTGTTCGCCACCGGCATGCAACTGCAGGGCGTGCTCGGCACCCTGCCCGAGGGCCGCAACGCCGAGCGGGTCGACGCCGCGATCACGAACCTCGACGCCTCGATCGCTCAGATCCGCCGCATCATCTTCACGCTGTCGAGCCCGGAGCGCGTGGGCGGCCCACCGACGGGCCGGCACCGCATCCTCGACGTCATCGGCGAGCTCGGCGCCGCGCTCTCGGTCGAGCCGGGCATCACCTTCGCGGGCCCCGTGGATGCGGTGCTCGACGCCGACCTCACCGCCGATGTGCTCGCCGTCATGACGGAGGGCATCACCAATGCGGTGAAGCACGGCCGGGCGAGGGACATCACCGTGGAGGTCGCGGCGACGTCCGCGGGGATCACGGTCACCGTGACGAGCGACGGGCGGCCGATCGCGCAGTCGCCCCGCCGCAGCGGGCTCGCCAACCTGCAGGAGCGGGCCGAGCGCCGCGGCGGCGCGCTCACCCTCTCCACCATCGAGGGACGCACCGTGCTCGTCTGGACCGCCGCCCTCCGCAGCACCGCGGTCCCGGCCCGGGCCTGAGCTCGGGACGAAAGTCCCTTCCACCGAAGTCGCATCCCGGGCAGGTTGGGTTGTACACCTGTGCCCAGACCATCCGCATCGGAGCGCCATGACACGACCGACGACCGTCGTCCTCGTCGACGACCACGAGCTGGTGCGACGGGGCGTCGCGGAGCTGCTCGAGGCCGACCCGGGCATCCGTGTCGTCGGTGAGGCGAGCACGGTCGCGCAGGGGCGGCGCCGCATCCTCGCGACCAAGCCCGACGTCGCGCTGCTCGACGTGCGGCTGCCCGACGGCAGCGGCATCGACCTCTGCCGCGAGCTGCGCCAGGCCGCACCCGACGTGCGCTCGATCATCCTCACCGCCTACGACGACGACGAGGCGATGGTCGCGGCGGTGATCGCGGATGCCGCCGGCTACGTGCTGAAGGACATCCGCGGCAGCCGCCTCGTCGAGTGCGTGCGGACCGTCGCATCCGGACGCTCCGCGCTCGAGCCCGAGCTGGTGACCGCGGTGCGGCACCGGCTGCGCAGCGAGACCGACGGCGACCCCCGCCTCGCGCACCTCAACGCCCGCGAGCGCGAGGTGCTGTCGCTGATCGCGGACGGCTTGAGCAACCGGCAGATCGCCAATCGGCTCTCGCTCGCCGAGAAGACCGTGAAGAACTACGTCTCCGCGCTGCTGAGCAAGCTCGGGCTGCAGAGCCGCACCCAGGCTGCCGTGCTGCACCTCGCGTCGAGGACGCGACCGCCGGTGCTGCGCCGCTCGGGAGCCACCGAGTCCTGACCGGACCGGTCGGTCGGACCCGACGGGGCGCATCGCCCGAAGGTCGGGACCAAAGACCCTGTCCCCACGTGCCTCGAGAACCGAGGCTTGAGCGGAGTGCGGGTGGCGGCCGAAGCCGCCGCCCATCGGAAGCAGGGGGCATCACGTGGTGGACACCGTCATCGGGACCGAGGATGCCGAGCGGGCGGACATCCCCCAGACCGAGCGGGTGCTGCTCGCGGCGAAGGGCTCGTTCGCCGGCCTCGCCGCCGCGCGGTGGCTCATCGCCCGGGCTCGCACCCACGCGCTGTCCGTGCAGGTGAGCGTCGCGCCGGATGCCCTGCCGGGCATCGGCGACGAGGGACCGGATCCGGCCGCTGCCGCCCAGCGGGTGCGGGAGTACCTGCAGCTCGTGGAGCCGGCCATCGAGAGCGACGTCGTGCTGCTGTCCGCCGACCGGGAGGCGGATGTGCTCGACGCGACGCTCGAGACCGACCTCCTCGTGCTCACCACGACGGTCGCCGACCCGGAGCACGAGGTGCGCCCGGGCTCGTTCGCGTCGCGCGTCGCCATGCAGGCCGGCTGCGCCACGGTGATCGTGCCGCGCGCGTGGACGCCGGCCGACGGGCCGATCGTCGTCGGCGTGGGCGACGGCGTCGGCGAGTACGCGGCGCTCGACCGCGCGGCCGCCGAGGCGCAGCAGCAGGATCGGTGCCTGGTGCTCCTGCGGGCGTCGCGCCTCTCCGCCACCGTCGACCGCTTCGTCCCGGGCGACCTCGACGTGGAGTTCGCCGACAGCCTCGACAGCCAGAGCCTCGAGGATGCGCTGAACTACGTCGTCGACCGGTACCCGGCGGTGTCCGCTCGGCCGGTGCAGAGCGCATCCGCGCCCCTGGAGGCCCTGATCGAGCGGGGCCGCGACGCCGCGCTCATCGTGGTCGGCTCCGCCACTGCGGCGGATGCGGATGGCGCGGACGTGGTCGCTCGCGGTCTCGCCGAGCAGCCGCCGTGCGCGGTGATGGTGGTCCCGCCGGGGCAGGCCGCCGCGTCGTAGCCTCCATCCGCCGTTTTCAGGATCCGGCGGCGCAATTCAGGACCTTCAGGCCCTGAGCCCGGCGCGCCGCGCCGGAAGTCCTGACGCGAAAGTCTGGTGAGGCTATGCGGCTGCTGGGGTGATGATCACGTCGTAGCCGAGGTCGCGGAGTTTGCGGATGGCGTTGTTGCGGGCGCGTTCGGGGTTCAGGTGGTCGTAGTGGTCGGGGCCGAGGTCGTGGAAGCTCTGCCCGGTGGTGAGCATGTTCCAGGCCGCGATGAGGATGGTGTGTTCGATCGCGACGAGGGCTTTGAGGGAGCCGCGGCGGGTTGCGATGCGCCGGTATTTGGCGGCGAGGTAGCTGTTCTTGTTCCGGGTCGCGGCCATCGCGGCGATGCCGAGGGCGCCCTTCAAGTACGGGTTCCCGGGGCGAGTGTGGGTCGATTTGACCCGGCCGGCGGATTCGTTGCTGCCGGGACAGACGCCGGCCCAGGACGCCAGATGGCCACCGGTCGAAAAGACGCTCATATCGCCGCCGGTCTCGGCGATGATCACCTCGGCGATCTTCGCCGAGACGCCGGGGATCGTCGTCAGCGCGTCCCGGAGGTGACGAAACGGGGCGATCGCCGCCTCGATGCGGGTGTCGATCCGCTCGATCGTGCCGGTCATCTGATCGATCGCGGCGAGGTGCTCACCGATCATGAACGCGTGGTGGTCGGTGAAGCGTGACGTCCGTAACGCTTCGGCGAGCAGGACCGTCTTCTTCGACAACGACCCTCTGGCCAGACTCGCCAGCCGCTCGGGGTCGCGTTCCCCGGCCACGAGCGCGTCGAGCATCGCCCGCGCGGACACGCCGGTGAGTTCGGACACGACACCGGAGAGCTTGATCCCGGTCGATTCCAGGAACTTCTCCAACCGTTGGATCACGCGGGTGCGGTCCTGAACGGCCTGCTTGCGGGCCCGGGTCAGGTCCCGCAACTGGCGGATCGGTTCCGGCGGCACGAACGAGCCCCGCAACAGGCCATGCGCGCCGAGCTGCGCGAGCCAGGCGGCGTCGGACACGTCGGTCTTGCGGCCGGGGATGTTCTTGGCCTGCTTCGCGTTGACCAGCATCACCGGCAGGCCGGCCTCTTCCAGCAGGAAGTAGAACGGCTTCCAGTAGTCCCCGGTCGCTTCCATCACGACCACCGTCACCTGCTGCCGCCTCAGGTGGTCAGCCAACTCCGTGATCGGACCGACCGTCGCCCCCCAGGTCGTCACCGTCGTCGAGTACGTCCCCGCCCTGGCGCCCGGCACCCGGACTGCGACCTTCGCATCACGCTTGGAGATATCGATCCCCGCCGCACGTTCATGGACGACATCCATCGCCCCACCCTCCTCCGCACTGTCGGCGCGGGCCGCGGGAAGGGGCGGGGAGATCAGGAATCTGACGCTCGTGCTCGAAGCAACAATCCACGGTTCCCGTGGTGCCCCTCACGGTCACGCTGAAAAACGGGCTGAACCGCACCAAGGACAGCCGATCTGACCCGCGACCCACCCCGCCAGCGTCCACCCCACCACCGCGAGCCGACAAGAGGCGACCACACGAGACTTCCCCCACCCCACGGCGCGACAGCGCCCCCCAACCGCTGAAAACGGCGGATGTGGGGAGGCTGCGTCAGTCCGCGGGGCCGGCCGAGACGACCAGCCGCACGCGGGTGTGCCGCGGGAGCGCGGCGAGCCGGGGGAGTGCGGTGCCGTCGGTGGCG
>NZ_DATBTU010000027.1:0-41623 GCF_036559085.1 Amnibacterium sp. | reverse complement strand
CAGGTCGCGACGAGCTCCGCGATGTCCGCGAGCATCGTGCGCGCCTCCCGGTCGTCGCCGGGCGCCAGGTAGAACCGCAGCTCGGTCTCCCGCCGCTGCTCGCTCGACACGAACCGGCCCGCGGGCACCCCGAGCTCGGCGGCGAGGGCCTCGTAGCCGGCGTAGTTGTCGAGCACCGCGGTGACCTGGCGGTCCTTCGCGGCCGTGCGGATGCGCGCCGCGAGGTCGTCGCCGTGCCCCACGGGGATCACGCCGATCGACCGCAGGTAGTCGTGGTTGTCCGCGCCGGCGACGCCGAGCACCGACGCGCCCGCCAGCTTCGCGAGCTGGCACTCGATGTGGCCGACGCCTCCGGCAGCGGCCGTGATGAGCACGAGGTCCTCCGGCCCGAGGCGGAGGCCCGCCACGAGCGACAGCGCCGTGGTGCCGGCGAGGTAGAGCGATCCCGCGACCTCCCAGGAGAGCGCCGCGGGCTTGCGCACCAGGGCCGTCGCGGGGAGCCGCACGAAGCTCGCGTGCGCCGAGCGCGACGGGTCGTGCCCGAGCACGTCCGCGCCGACCGCGAACTCCTTCACCGCGGCGCCCTTCGCCCGCACGATCCCCGCGAAGCAGGTGCCCTGCCGGCTCGGGAAGGCGGCCGGCACCTCGTCGGCGAAGTCGCCCCTCCGCACGTAGACGTCCATGTGGTTCAGGGCCGCCGCGACCACCTCGACCACGACCTCGTCGGGATCGGGCGACGGCATCGACTGCGGCACGAAGTGCAGCTCCTCCGCGTCGCCGTACCGGTCGTACTCCAGAGCCTTGCCCCTGCGCATGCTGCAGGATCTCGCCGACCGCCGTCGACCGCGAGGGCCCTCCGCCCGATCGAAGGAAGGAGGAGAGGATTCGCAGCGGGCGGGGGCGCGGCCGGGCGCGGGGCGCACGTCCTAGGGTCGACGCATGAGCGATCCGGCCATCCCCGACGACGCCGTGACCGAGCTCGCCTCCCTGCGCGCGAGCATCGACAACATCGACGCGGCCCTCGTGCACCTGCTCGCGGAGCGCTTCAAGTGCACGCAGCAGGTCGGCCACCTGAAGGCGGCGGCGGGCCTCCCCGCGGCGGATCCCGAGCGCGAGCGGCAGCAGATCGCCCGGCTCCGGGCACTCGCCGAGGAGTCGCACCTCGACCCGGCGTTCGCCGAGTCGTTCCTCGCCTTCATCGTGGCCGAGGTCATCCACCACCACGAGCGCATCGCCGAGGCCCGCGCCCGCCCCTGACGCCGCATCCGCCCGCCCGATTCCGGGCCGGTTCCGACATTCCGGGCGGGAGAAGACGCCCGGAATGACGGATGTCGCCCGGATTCCGCGTCGGAGGGGTGTCGGGCGGGGTGGCCCGCGTGTACTATTCCACGCGGAATAATCGGCGCGGAGGAGGCTGAGCGTGATCGGGCCGCTCGCCGTCGCCGCCCTCGGACTGCTGCTCGAGCGGCCGATGCACCCCTACGAGATGGTGCAGCTGCTGCTCGCGCGATCCGAGGACCGGCTGATCAAGGTGCGCCCCGGCTCGCTCTACCACGCGGTCGACCGGCTCCACGCCGACGGGCTCGTCCGGCCGGTCGGCACCGAGCGCGCCGGCAACCGGCCCGAGCGCACCACCTACGCCATCACGTCGGAGGGGGTGGATGCGCTCGGCGAGTGGGTCCGGCACGCCCTCTCGACCGCCGAGCCCGAGTTCCCGCGGTTCCCGCTGGCGCTCGGCGAGGCGCACAACCTGTCCCGCGACGAGGTCGTCACCCGGCTGCGACGGCGCCTCGTGGCGCTGCACGGGCAGGACGCGGAGCTCGCGGCGGGGGAGCAGGTCGTCAGCGGCAAGTCGCTCGGCGAGCGCTTCTGGCTCGACCTCCCCTACACCCGCGCGCTGCTCGCCGCGGAGATCGACCACCTCACCCGGCTCGTGCAGCGCATCGAGTCCGGGGACCTGCTCTGGCCGGATCCTCCGGCCCCCGACTCCTTCGGAGCGACATGACCGACATCAAGCCGTGGCCCGCACTGTGGTCGCTGATCATCGGCTTCTTCATGATCCTGATCGACACCACCATCGTGTCGGTCGCGAACCCCGCGATCCTGGAGGGCCTGAACACCGACATCAACTCGGTCATCTGGGTGACGAGCGCCTACCTGCTCGCGTTCGCGGTGCCGCTGCTCGTGACGGGCCGGCTCGGCGACCGGTTCGGCCCGAAGAACATCTACCTCATCGGGCTCGTGATCTTCACGCTCGCCTCCGCCGCCTGCGGGTTCTCCGGCACCATCGGCGTGCTCATCGCCGCCCGTGCCGTGCAGGGCCTCGGCGGCGCGCTGATGTCCCCGCAGACGATGGCGGTCATCACCCGGATCTTCCCGCCCGAGCGCCGCGGCCAGGCCCTCGGCCTCTGGGGCGCGACCGCGGGCGTCGCCACGCTCGTCGGCCCGATCCTCGGCGGCCTGCTCGTCGACGGCTTCGGCTGGGAGTGGATCTTCTTCGTCAACCTGCCGATCGGCGTCGTCGCCTTCGTGCTCGCCATGCGGAACGTCCCGGCGCTGCCGACGCATCCGCACCGGTTCGACATCCTCGGCGTGCTGCTGTCCGGCGCCGGCCTCTTCCTGGTCGTCTTCGGCCTCCAGGAGGGCCAGACCTACGACTGGGGCGTCATCACCGGACCGATCACCGTCTGGGGCCTCATCATCACGGGCGTCGTGCTGCTCGCGCTGTTCGTCGTGGAGCAGGCCCTCACCAAGCGCGAGCCGCTCGTGCCGCTGCACCTCTTCCGCGACCGCAACTTCTCCGTCGCGAACGTCGTGATCACCACGGTCGGCTTCACCGTGACCAGCCTGTCGCTGCCCCTGGTCTTCTACTTCCAGGTCGTGCGCGGGATGACCCCGACGCAGTCGGCGCTCATGCTGGCGCCGATGGCCGTGATCAACATCGGCCTCGCGCCGGTCGTCGGCAAGCTCGTCGACCGCGTGCACCCGCGGCTGCTCGCGGTGCCGGGACTCGTGCTGTTCAGCCTCGCGCTGTTCCTCTACTCCCGGATGCTCACCCCCGACATCCCGTGGGGCTGGCTGCTGCTGCCGGCCGTCGTGCTCGGCCTCGCCAACGCGTGCACGTGGTCGCCGGTCTCCTCGACCGCGACGCGCGGCCTGCCGCCGCGCGAGGCGGGGGCCGGATCGGGCGTCTACAACACCACCCGCTCGATCGGCGGCGTGATCGGCAGCGCGGCCATCGCCGTGCTCATCGAGGCCCGGCTCGTCGCGAACCTGCCGCACCGGCCGGGCGGCTCGGCCGCGTCGTCGGACTTCTCCTTCAACGGATCCCTGCCGCAGTTCCTGCACGCCGGGTTCACCTCGGCGATGGCGGAGTCGCTCCTGCTGCCCGCCGTGGTGATCCTGGTCGGCGCGGTCGCGGCGGCGTTCTTCATCAAGCCGAAGATGGCGGCCTGGAAGCAGCCCGGCACCCAGGCCGCTCCCGAGGCGCAGGAGGCCGCCGCTCCGCGTTCCTGACGAGCGGAGGGTTGCGCTCCCGCGGCCACCGGGCATCCTGGAGACGGGAGGTCCGGTGGCCGTTCGTCTGTGCGCGACCTGCGCGGTGGAGCAGCCCGACGACGGCTCGCTGCCGTCGGTCTGCCCGATCTGCGCCGACGAGCGCCAGTATGTGCCGCCGACCGGCCAGGTGTGGACGACCCTCGGGGAGCTCCAGGCGGAGGGCCGTCGCGCGGAGGTGATCGAGCTCGAACCCGGCATCCACGGCCTCTCGGTCCATCCCGGTGCTGGGATCGGGCAGCACTCCGTGCTCGTTCGGACGCCCGGCGGCAACCTGCTCTGGGAGCCCCTCGGCTACCTCGACGACGACCTCGTCGCGACCGTCGAGGGGCTCGGTGGCGTCGCGGCGATCGCCGCCAGCCATCCGCACATGTACGGCGTGCAGCTCGAGTGGTCGCGCCGCTTCGGCGACGCCCCCGTGTACATCGCGGAGGAGGACCAGGCGTGGGTGCAGCGCACCGGGGCCGCCGTGCGCCTCTGGTCGGGCCGGCTGGAGGTGCTGCCCGGCGTGACCCTGCATCGCATCGGCGGCCACTTCCCCGGCAGCGCCGTCGCGCAGGTGACCGGCCGCGACGGCCGCGGGGTGCTGCTCTCCGGCGACACCGCGTTCCCCACCCCCGACGGCTGGGTGACGTTCCAGCGCAGCTTCCCGAACCACATCCCCCTCTCCGCCGCGGTCGTGCAGCGGATCGCCGACGCGCTCGCCGCCCTCGACTTCGACCGCCTCGTCGGCAACTTCGGCACCGTCGTGCCGCAGGACGCGAGCGGTGTGGTGCAGCGGTCGGCGGATCGCTACATCCGCTGGGCCCGCGGGGACTTCGACGCCCTCACCTGACTCCGGGGTGCCCTAGCATCCGAGGTCATCAGCAGCGGATCCGCGGCCGGGAGCGTCGAACGCCCGAGCGAGCCGGAGCCGGAGGTCCCCGAGCCGGACATCCGGCTCTCCCCGACTGCGCGCACGGAGGCGTTCAGCGACGCGGTCTTCGCGATCGCGATCACCCTGCTCGTGCTCGAGGTGCACGTGCCGCAGGAGGCGGATGTCATCCGATACGGTGGCCTGCTGCCCGCGCTGCTGCACGGCTGGCCCACCTACCTCTCCTACCTCGCGACGTTCCTCACCGTCGGGGTCATCTGGCTGAACCACCACTCGGTGTTCCAGAAGATCCGCCACGTCGACCGCGCGCTGCAGTGGTGGAACCTCATCCTGCTGCTGCTCGTCTCCTTCACGCCCTTCCCGAACGCCCTGCTCGCGGAGTACCTCGGTGACGTCCACCACGGCGGCCTGCTGGGCAGGGATGCGCGGGTCGCCGCGGCGGTCTACGCGATCGTGCTCGCCGCGGCGACCCTGCCGTGGCTCGCCATCTGGCTGCACGTCGCGAAGCATCCCGACCTGCTCGAACCCGGCTGGACCCGGGCCTACGCGAAGCGGGAGGTGAAGCGCTCGTCGGTCGGCGTCGTCGTCTACTCCGTGGGCATCACCGTCGCCTTCGCGGTGCCGCTGCTGGCGATCGTGCTCTTCCTGCTCGCCGCGGTCTACTACGCCGCGACCTCCGGCGGTTCCCGGCGGCGCCGCCGGTGAGCCCGGTCCGCTCGCTCGGCCTGCGGCCGATGCTGCCGCGGGATCCGGCCGAGCCGCACCGGGTCTCCTCGACGCTCGAGCTCTTCTTCGACCTCACCTTCGCCGTCGCGATCGGGGTGGTGTCCGAGCAGCTCGCGGTGCTGCTCGGGTCGGGCGCGGTCGCCTCCGGCACGTTCGCGTACCTGTTCGTCTTCTTCGGCATCTGGTGGGCCTGGATGAACTTCACGTGGTTCGCCTCGGCGTTCGCCACCGACGACTGGTTGTACCGGGTGCTCACAATCGTGCAGATGGCGGGGGTGCTGATCTTCGCGGCGGGCGCCGCGGCCGCGATGGACCGCTTCGACTTCCGGATCGGCACCATCGGCTACGTCCTGATGCGGCTGGCGGTGATCACCCTGTGGCTCCGCGCGGCGTACAACGGCCGGGAGTTCCGCGCCACCGCGCTGCGCTACGCCCTGGGCGTGAGCATCGTGCAGGTCGCCTGGCTGCTTCGGCTCCTCGTACCGCCCGCGCTGACGGTGCCGTCGTTCGCGGTGCTGGTGATCGCCGAGCTCGCGGTGCCGATCTGGGCCGAGCAGACCCGCGTGACCCCGTTCCATCCGCGGCACATCGCCGAGCGCTACGGGCTCTTCACGCTGATCGTGCTCGGCGAGGGGTTGGTCGCGATCACCCACGCCACGATCGCGGCGCTGCAGGACGCCTCACACATCGGGCCGCTCCTGCTGATCGCGGCATCGGCGCTCGTGCTGGTCGCCGGCATGTGGTGGATCTACTTCGCCCGCGATCAGCACGACAACCTCACGTCGCTGCCGTCGACGTTCGGCTTCGGCTACCTCCACTACGCGATCTTCGCCGCGGCCGGCGCGCTCGCCGCGGGCATCGAAGTCGCGCTGGAGCAGGCCGGAGACCATCCGACGCTTCCCGCTGCACTCGGCCGCGCGACCACGACCGTGCCGGTGGCGGTGTTCCTGCTCTGCGTGTGGGTGCTCGCGCTCCGCCCCGCGCTGCCGCGCCGGACGTCCGCGGCGGTGCTCGTCCTCACGGTGGCCGTGGCGCTCGCCGCCTTCGTGCCGGCGGGGCTGCCGATCAGCGCGCTGCTCGTGGTCGCGATCGTCGTCGTGCTCGAGATGGACTGGCGCCACCACTCGAATCGCGAATCGGCGGTCGCATCCGCCGAAGCGATCGACTGACGCCTGACGCACATCCGACGGTTGCCGCTTTTCGCGACCTTGAGCGCCTCAAGGTCGCAGAAAGTGGCAACTGCCGAAGGCGGTCAGGCTCCGACCACTGGGCCCAGGGCGGCGGGGAGGACGGATGAGCGGATACGGCGCAGCTCGTCGGTCGGGATCGTGAATCGGTCCTGCACCTCGAGCATGCCGCTGACGGCATCCGTCACGCCGAGCCGCAGCGCGGGCACGCGCCGGCCGGCGCAGAGGCCCGCGAACTTCACGTCCTCCTCGCGCGGCACCGCAACCAGCACACGCGCGCTCGACTCGCTGAACAGGGCGGTGGCCGCGTCGATCCCGTCCCGCTCGAGCAGGCCGTCGAGCCAGATCCGTGCGCCGACGCCGAAGCGCAGCACGCCCTCGGCGAGCGTCGCGGCGAGCCCACCCTCGGAGAGGTCGTGGGCCGCCGACAGGAGGCCCTCCTCCGCGGCGGCGGCGAGCAGCCCGGCGAGGGCGCGCTCGTCCTCGAGCCGCACAGCCGGCGGGCGCCCGCCGAGGTGCCCGTGCACGACCTGCGCCCACGCGGATCCGTCGAGCTCGAGCGCGGTGCGGCCGAGCAGGTAGAGGTTCAGGCCGTCGTCCTGCCAGCCGGACGGGATGCGCTTCGCCACGTCGTCGATGACGCCGAGCACGCCGACCACCGGTGTCGGGTGGATCGCCCGGTCCCCGGTCTGGTTGTAGAGCGAGACGTTGCCGCCGGTGACCGGCACCTCGAGGGCGAGGCAGGCCTCGGACAGCCCGTCGACCGTCTGGGCGAACTGCCACATCACCTCGGGGTTGGTGGGCGCCCCGAAGTTCAGGCAGTCCGTGACCGCGAGCGGGCGGGCGCCGGTGACGGCGACGTTCCGGTAGGCCTCGGCCAGCGCGAGCTGGGCGCCGGCGTAGGGGTCGAGCTCGGAGTAGCGGCCGTTCGCGTCGGTCGCGATGGCGACGCCGAGTCCGCTCTCCTCGTCGACGCGGATCATCCCCGCGTCGTCCGGGAAGGAGAGCGCGGTGTTGCCGAGCACGTAGCGGTCGTACTGGTCGGTGATCCAGCCGACGTCGGCCAGGTTCGGGCTGCCGAGCAGCGCGAGGAGCTGGCTGCGGAGCTCGCCGCCGTCCTGGGCGCGGGGGAGCGCCGCGGCGCTGTCCGCCTGCAGGGCGTCGATCCAGCCGGGCCGCGCGACCGGGCGGTCGTAGACCGGGCCGTCGACCGCGACCGTCGTGGGGTCGACGTCGACGATCGTCTCGCCGCGCCACGTGATCTCGAGCCGGCCGGTGTCCGTCACCTCACCGAGCACGCTCGTCTCGACCTCCCAGCGGCGGGTGACCGCGAGGAAGCCCTCGAGCTTGTCCGGCGCGACGATCGCCATCATCCGCTCCTGGCTCTCGGACATGAGGATCTCCTCGGCCGTGAGCGTGGGGTCGCGCAGCAGCACGGCGTCGAGGTCGACGCGCATGCCGCCGTCGCCGTTCGCCGCCAGCTCGCTCGTCGCGCAGCTGATGCCCGCGGCGCCGAGGTCCTGGATCGCCTCGACGAGTCCGCCCTGGAACAGCTCGAGGCAGCACTCGATCAGCACCTTCTCGGCGAACGGGTCGCCGACCTGCACCGCGGGCCGCTTCGTCGGGCCACCGGCGCTGAAGGTGTCGGACGCGAGGATCGACGCCCCGCCGATGCCGTCGCCGCCGGTGCGCGCACCGAAGAGCACGACCACGTTGCCGTCGCCGGTCGCGTTCGCGAGGTGCAGGTCCTCGTGCCGCAGCACCCCGAGGCAGAGCGCGTTCACGAGCGGGTTGCCCTGGTACACCGGGTCGAAGACCGTCTCGCCGCCGATGTTCGGCAGCCCGAGGCAGTTGCCGTAGAAGCTGATGCCGCCGACGACGCCGTGCACGACCCGGTGGGTGTCGGCCTCGTCGAGGGCGCCGAAGCGCAGCTGGTCCATCACGGCGACCGGGCGGGCACCCATCGAGATGATGTCGCGCACGATGCCGCCCACGCCGGTCGCGGCGCCCTGGAACGGCTCGATGTACGAGGGGTGGTTGTGGCTCTCCACCTTGAACGTGACGGCCCAGCCGCGGCCGATGTCGACCACCCCGGCGTTCTGGCCCATGCCGACCATCAGGTGCTCGCGCATCCGGTCGGTCACGCGCTCGCCGAAGCGCCGCAGGTACTGCTTGCTCGACTTGTAGGAGCAGTGCTCGCTCCACATCACGGAGTACATGGCGAGCTCGCCCGAGGTGGGGCGGCGGCCGAGGATCTCGCGGATGCGCGCGTACTCGTCGGCGGTGAGACCGAGCGCGGCGTACGGCTGCTCGCGCTCGGGGGTGGCTCGGGCCCGCTCGACGGTGTCGACGACGGTCTGCTCCAGGGTCATCGGGCGGTGGGTCCCCTCGTTCTCGGCGGGTTCAGCCTACGGCCGGGGGCTGCCTCCTCCCGTCCGCTCGGGTTCCCCGAGGGGTTGCCACCGGTGGTGACTTGCGGGCGGGAGAAGTCGCCACAAGTGGCAACCCCCGGAGGGACATGGGCGTCAGGCGGCGAGCACGGACTCCAGCGCCGAGCGGAACACCCGGAGGCCGTCGACGCCCGAGCGCATCGCCGCGGGGGTGTCGGGGCCGAAACCCGGCTCCACGGCGTGCTCGGGATGCGGCATGAGGCCGACGACGTTGCCCGCCTCGTTCGCGATGCCGGCGATGCCGTGCACAGAGCCGTTCGGGTCCACGTCCAGGTAGCGGAACACGACGCGGCCCTCGTCCTCGAGTCGCTGGATCGTCTCGGTGTCGGCGATGTACCCGCCCTCACCGTTCTTCAGCGGCACGACGATCTCCTCGCCGGCCTCGAATCCGCTCGTCCAGGCCGTGGCCGTCTGCTCGACGCGGAGGCGCTGGTCGCGGCAGATGAAGGCGCCGTGGTCGTTGCGGATGAGGCCGCCGGGCAGCAGGTGCGCCTCGGTGAGCATCTGGAAGCCGTTGCAGATGCCGAGCACCGGCACCCCGCGGCCCGCCGCGTCGATGACCTCGCGCATGATCGGCGAGTGCGCGGCGATGGCGCCGCAGCGCAGGTAGTCGCCGTAGCTGAACCCGCCGGGCAGCACGATCGCGTCGACGCCGTCGAGGTCGTGGTCGCCGTGCCAGAGCCGCACCGGCTCCGCTCCCGCGAGGCGGATCGCGCGGCGGGCGTCGCCGTCGTCGAGCGAGCCGGGGAAGGTGATGACGCCGACGCGGGTCACGCGGTCGCCTCCTTGACGCTCACCACGTCCTCGATCACGCCGTTCGCGAGCAGCGACTCCGCGACCTCGCGGGCATCCGCGAGCGCGGCGTCATCCACCGGCCCGTCCACCGTCAACTCGAACCGCTTGCCGACGCGGACGCCGGAGAACCGGTCCTTGCCGAGCCGCCCCAGGGCTCCTGCGACGGCCTTGCCCTGCGGGTCGAGCAGCTCCGCCTTCGGCATCACCTCGACGACGATCACCGGCACGGGCGCTCCTTCTTCGGTCGGGTCCACGGACCTTCGGTCGGGTCCACGGACGCCTCGAGCCTACCGAGGGGCGGATGCGGCTCCCGGCGCCTCCGCCCGCACGAGGTTCCGCCACGGGTCCTCGAAGGCGAGGGCACGCCCGTCGTCACGCACCGCGACGCCCGCTGCGACGAGCCGCTCCTGCAGCGCCCCGAGGGCGTCGCCGTCGGGCAGCAGCAGGCTCACCTGGCCGAGCCCGAGCGCCGGCGTCCGCGGTCCGGCGCCACGGCTGGACCACGTGTTCATCCCGACGTGGTGGTGGTAGCCGCCCGCCGAGACGAACAGCGCCTGCGAGCCGAACGCGGCCGTCACCGCGAAGCCGAGCACGTCGACGTAGAAGGCATGCGCGGTCGGGATGTCGCCGACCTTCAGGTGCACGTGGCCGACCTGCGCGGCACCGAGGGGTCCGGCCGCCGGCGAGAGACCCGCGCGATCCGCATCCGTCAGGTGCTCGGCGAGGAACCGGTTCGGATCGAGCGGCAGGGTCGCCATCGAGACGGTGCCGCCGTCCCAGCGCCAGTGGCTGCGCGGCCGGTCGAAGTAGAGCTCGACCCCGTTGCCCTCGGGGTCGTCGAAGTAGAACGCCTCGGAGACGAGGTGGTCCGCCGAGCCGGTGAACGAGCCGGGGTAGCGCGTCGCCACGGAGAGCAGGGCGGCGGCGAGGCCTTCCCGCGTCTCGAACAGGACCGCGGTGTGGAACAGCCCGGCCCCACCCGACGGCGCGTGCCGCAGCGCGGGTGCGGACCGCAGCACCACGGATGCGACACCGCCGCGGCCCAGCGTGACCGTGTCGGTCGTCACCGCCAGCACATCGAGGCCGACGCCCTCGCCGTAGTAGCGGACCAGGCCGTCGAGGTCGGCGACGTCGAGGGTCACCGCACCCATCGCGGTGGCGTCGGCGAGCCGGTCGGCCATGGCCGTCACGCCTCGCCGGTGAGGCGCTCGAGCAGCTCCCGGTAGCGGGCGGCGGTGCGCTCGACGACGTCGGGGGCGAGCCGCGGCGCGGGGCCGCTGCCGTCCCACTGCGACCGCAGCCAGTTGCGGACGATCTGCTTGTCGAAGCTCACACCCCGGTTGCCGGCCTCGTACTCCGCCGCGTCCCAGTAGCGGCTCGAGTCCGACGTGAGCACCTCGTCGGCCAGCACGGCTCCGCCGTCCTCGTCGGCGCCGAACTCGAACTTCGTGTCGGCGAGCAGCAGGCCGGCGTCGGCCGCGATCGCCGCGGCCCGCCGGTAGATGTCGAGGGAGCGCTCGCGCAGCAGCTCGGCGGCCTCGCCGCCGACGAGCTCGACGACGCGGTCGAAGGGGATGTTCTCGTCGTGCTCGCCCTGCTCCGCCTTGAACGCGGGGGTGAAGATCGGCTCGGGCAGCCGGTCGCCGTCGACCAATCCGGCGGGCAGCCGCACGCCGCTGATGGCGCCCGTCTCGCGGTACTCCGCGAAGCCGCTGCCGGTCACGACGCCGCGGACGACGCATTCCACCGGATGCATGGACAGCCGGCGCACGAGCATGGCGCGGTCGCGCACCGCCGCCGGTACCGCGGGCCCGTCGTCGGCGAGATGGTTGGGCACGTCCGGCAGCCGCGCGAACCACCACCGCGTCAGCGCGGTGAGCATCGCGCCCTTACCCGGGATCGCCGGCTCGAGCACCTCGTCGAAGGCGCTGATCCGGTCGCTGGCGACGAGCAGCAGCAGGTCGTCACGCTGCTCGGGCACGTAGAGGTCGCGCACCTTGCCGCTCGCGAGCGGGGTGAAGCCGGGCAGGGGGGTCATGGGCGCTCCGCGATGTCCGAGCGCCACTGCGCTCCCTCGAACCGGATGCGTGCCACGCCCTCGTACGCCCGCGCCCGTGCGTCGGCGACCGTCCGGCCGGTGCCCACGACGGTGAGCACGCGGCCGCCGGAGGCCAGCAGTCCGTCCTCGGTCGCGACCGTGGCCGCATGCACGACGGAGACGTCCGGCAGCCCGTCCGCGTCCTCGACGCCGGTGATCCGGCGGCCGAGTGCGGGCTCGCCCGGGTAGCCGGCGGATGCGAGCACCACGCCGACGGCCGCATCCGGTGAGAAGCGGGGCGCCGGCACCGCGTCGAGGGTGCCGCGCGCCGCCGAGAGCAGCAGCTCCGAGAGCGGGCTCTCGAGCCGTGGCAGCAGCACCTGCGTCTCGGGGTCGCCGAACCGGGCGTTGAACTCGATCACCCGAACCTCGGCGCCGTCGACCACGAGACCGCAGTAGAGCAGCCCCACGAACGGCGTGCCCTCGGCCGAGAGCCGGTCCAGCACGGGCTGGGCGACGCGGATGCGCACGTGCTCGACGAAGGACGCCTCGTCGCCGAAGGCGTCGTCGAGCCAGGGCAGCGGCGAGAAGGCACCCATGCCGCCGGTGTTCGGGCCGGTGTCGCCGTCCCCGAGCCGCTTGAAGTCCTGCGCCGGCGAGAGCGGCACCGCGCGGACGCCGTCGCTGACGAAGAACAGGGACGCCTCGCGGCCGGCGAGGAACTGCTCCACGAGCACCGGCCCCTGCTCGAGCCAGGTGAGGGCGTGGGCGCGTGCAGCGGCGCGGTCGCTCGTGACCAGCACGCCCTTGCCGGCGGCGAGGCCGTCGGCCTTCACCACGTACGGGGCGCCGCCCGCGTCGAGCGCGGCGTCGAGGTCGGCCGCGGTCAGGACGTCCGTCGCGGTGCCGGTCGGCACGCCCGCGTCGGCCATGATCCGCTTCGCGAACGCCTTGCTGCCCTCGAGCCGCGCCGCGTCACGGTCGGGTCCGAACACCGGGACGCCCCGTTCCCGCACCGCATCGGCGACGCCGGCGAGCAGCGGCGCCTCCGGGCCGACGACGACGAGGTCGACGGCCTCGTCCAGCGCGAGGGCGGAGACGGCGGCCGGATCCGACGGCTCCACCGGCACGGTTCGGGCGACGTCGGCGATGCCGGCGTTGCCAGGGGCGACGAGCAGCTCGTGCGGCACGGCCTCGCGCCCGAGGGCGAGCGCGATGGCGTGCTCCCGGGCGCCCGAGCCGAGGATCAGGATGCGCACCGCAGCACACTACCGAGCGGCCGCGCGTCGCCGAGCCCCCGGGGGCGGCTACCCTCGTCTGCCGTGGCACGAGCACGGATCGACGATCTCGAGGGGGAGGCCGCGGTGCGCGCCGCGATCGCCGGCGAGGCCGACCGCCCGACGACGGCGACGGCCGTCCGCTACCTGCTGCAGTGCCTCGCGGATCGCTCGGCGGGCAACAGCGTCGAGGTGCGGGTGCCCCCGCACGGCGCCGTGCAGTGCGTGCCCGGCCCCCGCCACACCCGCGGCACACCCCCGAACGTCGTCGAGATGACGCCCGAGGTGTGGCTCGACCTCGCCACCGGCGCCCGCGAGTGGGCGGACGCCCGTGCGGGTGGCGACGTGCGCGCATCCGGCGTGCGAGCCGACCTCGGCCCCTACCTCCCGGTCTGGCGACGGCGATGAGCGACCCCGATCGCCGTCCCGTGCGGGTGCGCCGCGCGCCGAAGGTCTGGGTCTTCCTCGGTGCCGGACTGCTCGCCGGCGTCGTGGCCGCGCTGGTCATCGTGGTGGTCACGCCCGCCGACGGCCGGTACCCGACGAGCCAGGTGCTCGGCTTCCTCGTGCTGCTGCTCGCGCCGATCGGCGCGGTGCTCGGCGGCCTGCTCGCCGTCGTGCTGGACGGCGTCGCGACGCGGCGGGCACGCATCCTCGAGGCGGAGCGCGTGCGGCCGGCCGTCGACGACGAGGCCTGAGCCCGACCGGGCGCTGAAGACGGGAGTGCCGCCGGGGGTCCTTTGGGGGGGAGGACCACCCGGCGGCGTTCATCCGGGAGACCGGTCCACGACCGCGCGGGGAAGTGGGTCGTGGTCGGTCCGACGCCGTGGGGGGCGGGCGATACGGACCAGCCGGTCATTGCGGGTACTGACGGTGATCAGGTGATCGCCGCAGGTCCGAGAGTAGCAAAGGACGAGGACAGACAGATCGGTCTGTCCCCCTGTTCCCGCACCCCAGTTCGGGGGAGGGATCACTCGTGGCTGAGGCTCGCCCGTCGGGTGGCGCGGCGGATGTCCATCTCGTGGGTCACCATCGCGCCCAGGCTCTCGACGATCTCGACCTCCGAGTCGGAGAACTGGTGCGGCTCGTAGCCGAGCACGCTGAGCGACCCGAGGGCGTAGCCGTCCGAGCTCATCAGCGGCACCCCGAGGTAGCTGCGGAACGATTCGTCGCCCGCCATGAGGGGGTTGCTGCACGCGAACTCGTCCAGCCGGCCGTCGGGGATGCGGATGGTCGAGCCGGTCTCCACGACGCGGGCGCAGAGGCCGGGGTCGCGGCCGATCTGCTCGGCGTCGATGCCGTGGTGCGACTTGAACCAGATGCGGTCGCGGTCGACGATGCTCACCGTCGACACCGGCAGCCCCGTCACCCGGGCGGCGAGGGACGTGATCCGGTCGAAGGCCCCCTCCGGCGGGGTGTCGAGCAGGTCGTAGCGCTGCAGCGCGGCGAGCCGCGCCTCCTCGTTCAGCGTCGGCACGCCCTGGGTGCGGTTCTCGGCGTCGATGATCAGCTGCCGGAACGCGACGGCGAGCTCCGCGGGGGTCGGCCGGGAGGCCGTGTCCCGCGCGGTCATCGCCGTCAGCATCCGCTGCCACGCGACCGGCAGCGTCTCGGGGACCTCGGGATCTCGCTCGAGCCGGGCGAGGGCGGACTCGAGCACGCCGCCCGGGAACGCCACGAGGCCGGTGATGGCCTGCAGCAGCACGAGCCCGAGCGAGTAGACGTCGCCGGACGGCCCGGCGCTGCCGCCGCCGGCCTGCTCCGGGCTGAGGTACGCGGCCGTGCCCGTCGTGAACTCCTCCTGCGCGACCGCGGAGGCCAGGCCGGCGATGCCGAAGTCGGCGAGCTTCGCGCGCGGGCGGCGCGCCTCGTCCTCGATGGAGAGCAGCACGTTGGCGGGCTTCACGTCGCGGTGCACGATGCCGCGGCCGTGGATGTAGTCGAGCCCCTCGGCGACGTCGTAGCCGATGTGGGCCACGTGGCGCAGCGGCAGCGGGCCGTCCACGAGCCGGCGCTTCAGGTCGGTGCCGTGCACGAGCTCGAGCACGAGGAAGACCTGCGGCGCGGACCCCGTGCGCTCGACACCGGCGTCGAGCAGCGTGACGAGGCTCGGGTGGTTGAGCGACGCGAGCAGCCGTGCCTCCTCCTCGTGCGCCCGCACCTCGGCCTCGGGCGCGTCGTGCCCGGTGAAGAGCTTGATCGCGACCTCGCGGCCGAGCAGCTGGTCGGTCGCGCGGTAGACGACGGCGGCCCCGCCGCGACCGAGCACGCCGTTCGGGGCGTAGCGGCCGCCGATGAGGGCGGGCAGCGCGCCGGTGACGGTCTCGGAGACGAGGGACATGCGAACCTTCCGGATCGGCGCCTCGGGAGGAGGAGGCGCCCAGGACCCCGGTCGAGTGTACGGCCGCGGCTCAGGAGAGCTGGTTGGCCTCGACCCAGCTGAGGTACTCCGCGTCGACGGTGCCGGTGACGTACTCGCCGGTGAAGCAGCTCATCTCGAGGCCGTCGACGGAGGAGCCCTCGATGATCGCGGCCTCCATGTCGGCGACCTCCTGGTAGATCAGGTGGTCCGCGCCGATCTCTCGCGCGACCTCCGGGATCCGCCTGCCCGCGGCGACGAGCTCCTGCCGCGTCGGCATGTTGATCCCGTACACGTGCGGGTACCGTACCGGCGGTGCCGCGGAGGCGAACGTCACCTTGTTCGCGCCGGCCGTGCGCGCCATGTCGACGATCTCGCGGCTCGTGGTACCGCGGACGATCGAGTCGTCGACGATCAGCACGTTCTTGCCCTTGAACTCGGTGCCGAGCGCGTTCAGCTTCTGCCGCACGCTGCGCCGGCGCACCGCCTGCCCCGGCATGATGAACGTCCGCCCGACGTAGCGGTTCTTGTAGAAGCCCTCGCGATAGGTGATGCCGAGCTTCTGCGCGAGCTGCATCGCGGACGGCCGCGCCGAGTCGGGGATGGGCATGACCACGTCGATGTCGCCGAGCGGCGTGTAGCGCTCCACCGTGTCGGCGAGCCGGGCCCCGAGCCGGAGCCGCGCGTCGTACACCGAGATGCCGGACATCGTCGAGTCGGGCCGAGCGAGGTAGACGTACTCGAACGAGCACGGGACGAGCCGCGGGGACCGGGCGCACTGCTCGATGTAGAGCTTGCCGTCCTCCGGGATGAAGGCGGCCTCGCCGGGCGCGAGGTCGCGGACGACCTCGTAGCCGTTGCTCTCGAGCACGAGCGACTCGGAGGCGATCATCCACTCGTCGCGGCCGACGCCCTCGAGGTGATCGGCCGAGCGGCGGCCGATCGTGAGCGGGCGGATGCCGAAGGGGTCTCGGAAGGCGAGCAGCCCGCGGCCGGCGATCAGGGCGATCGCGGCGTACGAGCCCTCGACGCGCTCGTGCACGCGGCGCACGGCGGTGAACACCTGGTCGGGGTCGAGCTCGAGGCCGGAGAGCTGCGACTGCAGCTCGTTCGCGAGCACGTTGAGCAGCAGCTCGGTGTCCGAGTCGCTGTTCAGGTGCCTGCGGTCGATGTGGAAGAGATCGGCGGTCAGCTCCCGCGTGTTGGTGAGGTTGCCGTTGTGCACGAGCACGATGCCGTAGGGGGCGTTCACGTAGAACGGCTGCGTCTCGCCCTCGCTGGCGGCGGATCCGCGGGTCGCGTAGCGCACGTGGCCGAGGCCGACGTTGCCGAGCAGGGTGCGCATGTCGCGGGTGCGGTACGCCTCACGGACCTGGCCACGGGCCTTCACCATGTGGAAGGAGCCGCCGTCGTCCGTCACGATGCCCGTGGAGTCCTGGCCGCGGTGCTGCAGCAGCAGCAACGCGTCGTAGACGAGCTGGTTGACCGGACCGGCGGCGGAGACGCCGACGATGCCGCACATGCCGAGTGGATCTCCTGCCGTACGCTGCTGATGGCGGGGATCAGTGTGCCACGACGCCGCGGACCCTCCTGCCGGAAGGGCGGATCGAGTGCCGGACCCCTACGCCGCATCCGGCGTCGACACCGCAGCGGGCGACCGCGCGGTCGAGCTGATGAAGCGCAGCATCGCCGCCACCCACACGCCCGCCGTGCTCGGCGGCGTCGGCGGTTTCGCCGGGCTCTTCGACGCCCGGGCGATCGCCGGCATGCGGTCCCCGGTGCTCGCCAGCTCGACCGACGGGGTGGGCACGAAGATCGAGATCGCCCGTGCGCTCGACAAGCACGACACCGTCGGCCAGGACCTCGTCGGCATGGTCGTCGACGACATCGTCGTGGTCGGCGCGGCGCCGCTGTTCATGACCGACTACATCGCCTGCGGCCGTGTCGTGCCGGAGCGGATCGCGGAGATCGTCGGCGGCGTCGCGGACGCCTGTCGCCGAACCGGCACCGCCCTCGTCGGCGGCGAGACCGCCGAGCACCCCGGCCTGCTCGCGCCCGACGAGTACGACCTCGCCGGCGCGGCCGTCGGCGTCGTCGAGGCGGATGCGCTGCTCGGTCCCGACCGCGTGCGGACCGGCGACACCGTGCTCGCCCTCGCCTCGTCGGGGCTGCACTCGAACGGCTTCTCCCTCGTGCGCCGCATCGTCGCGGATGCGGGGCTCGCCTTCACCGATCGGATCGACGAGCTCGGCGGCCCGCTGGGGGAGGCGCTGCTCACGCCCACCCGGCTCTACACGGCCGAGCTGCTCGAGGTGCTCGACTCCGCGGACGGTGCGGGCGTGCACGCGCTGAGCCACGTGACCGGTGGCGGCATCGCGGCGAACCTCGCCCGCGTGCTCCCGGACGGTGCCGCGGTCGCGCTCGAGCGCGCCACCTGGACCCCCGCGCCGGTGTTCCGCGTGCTGGCGGATCTCGGCGGCCTCGCGCTCACCGACGTCGAGGGCACCTGGAACCTCGGCATCGGGATGCTCGCGGTGGTGGCGCCGGAGTCGGCGTCCGCCATCGCCGCACGGCTCGCCTCGCTCGGCGTGCCGACCTGGCCGGTCGGCACGGTGAGCGAGGGCACGACGATCCACCGCGCATCCGCCGAGGACGGCTGGGTGCGCGGAGCGAAGGGTGTCGACGGCGGAGCCGTCCGGCTCAGCGGGACCTACGCCACCTGACGGCGCCGGCGGGGCCTACGCCACCTCACGGGCCCTCAGGCCCGGGATTCCTCTTCCGCGAAGTCCTCCTCCGACCAACCCGCATGCGGGTCGGACGAGCCCGTGGACAACTCTTCTGCGAGCGCGTTGTAGTTCGTGTCGGGGCTGAAGTACTTCAGCTCCCGAGCGACCTTCGTGTGCTTCGCCTTCTGACGGCCGCGCCCCATGCGAGACCCCCCTTTGATCCGTCGTCACCGCGCAGTGGGTGACGACGCGGGAAAGGTGCGAAAACTGACGATCATCGTAACACGGGCATGTACGGCAGGATGGTTCCGGCACACGGGGAGGGGGTGGCGCGATGGCCCTGCCTCGACGGACGGACGTTGTGATCATCGGTGCCGGACAAGCGGGTCTGTCGGTGGCGTACTACCTGCAGCGACTCGGCGTCCGGTCCGGTGTGGATCAGCTCGTGCTCGACCGTGGGCCCGCCCCGGGCGGCGCCTGGCAGCACCGCTGGAGCGCGCTCCGGCTCGGGTCCGCGCACCGCGTGCACGACCTGCCGGGCATGCGTCGCGCGGGCCTCAGCTTCGAGACCGCGGACCGCGCGCGGCCCGCGCGTGACGTCGTCTCCGAGTACTACGGCCACTACGAGCGGTTCTTCGGCCTCGACGTGCGGCGGCCCACCATCGTCTCCGCGGTGTTCGACAGCGGAGCGGATCTCGTGGTGCGCACGGACCAGGGCGACATCGGCACCCGCATCGTCGTGAACGCCACGGGCACCTGGGGCGCTCCGTTCGTGCCGTACTACAAGGGCGTCCGTGAGTTCGCGGGGCGCCAGGTGCACACCTCGACCTACCGTGACGCGGCCGAGTTCGCCGGCCAGCGCGTGCTCGTGATCGGTGGCGGCACCTCCGCCATCGGCTTCCTGCTCGAGCTCGAGGGCGTCGCGGCGAAGACCTTCTGGGTCACCCGTCGACCCGTCGACTACCTCCAGCAGGGCACCCTCGACCTCGAGGCCGCGGTGAACGCCGTCGCGGAGCAGGACGAGGCGGCGCGCGCCGGGCGGGCGCTGCCGAGCATCGTGAGCGGCACCGGCGTGCCGAAGACGCGGCGCATCGCGGCGGCGATCGAGCGCGGCCTGCTCGAGCCGCGGCCGATGTTCGACCACCTCGACCGCTTCTCCGCCGTCTGGCCCGACGGCAGCAGCGAGCGGATCGACGCGATCGTCTGGGCGACCGGCTTCCGTCCCGACATCCGCCACCTCTCGCCGCTGAAGCTGCACGAGAAGGCCGGCGGCGTCGCCGTCACCACCGGAGCCGCCGAGCGCGACCCGCGGATCTTCTTCGCCGGCTACGGGCCGACGGCCAGCACCGTCGGCGCGAACCGCGCGGGCCGAACGCTCGCGCGGCAGGTGTTCGCGGCGCTCGGCCAGACCACGTCGCCGGTCGCCACCATCCGCCCCGAGGACGTCGTGGCCGCGCGCCCCGCGGATCCGGCGCCGCCGACCGGCCCGATCGACCACGTCGCCGAGCTCATGGCCCGGTTCTTCACCGACGCCTGATCCCGCGCCCATCCATGCGCCGCTTGTGCAGGGCGTAGGGGATCGTGCCGCCCGTAGGCCGACACGCCGCGGATCGGCCTACGCCCGGGACGGATGCCTACGGCCGGGACCGGGGAGGGGTCGAGCCGGGCGGGTCAGGCGCGCGGACCGACCGACGGCTCCTCGACGGGCTCCGACTCCGGGGAGGTCTCGCCGGCCGTCCGCTCGGGCCGGAGGTCGTTCAGCGCGTCCGCGCCGCCGTGCGTGCCGCGCATGTGCAGCGGGAAGCCGTGCGGCCCCATCGGCCGACGGTGCGGCGGGGTGACCGGGCGCACCGGCTCGCCTCGGCGGTCCTGGCCGGGGATCGGCCGCGACCGGCGGCCGTAGACCAGCTGGGAGGAGTCGAGCAGCCACGGCACGAGCGCGAGCGTCACGCCGTGCACGAGCATCAGCTTCTGGCGGATGCGCCGAGCCTTGTGGTTGTGCAGCAGCTGCTCCCACCAGTGCCCGACCACGTAGATCGGCTGGTAGACGGTCACGACCTCGGATCCGTTGGCGGCCCGGTGCCCCTTGATGTACTTGATCAGCGGGACGGCGATGTCGCGGTACGGCGACGGCACGACGATGAGCGGCACGGCGATGTTCATCTGCGCCCACTCCTCCTCGAGCCGCTTCGTCGCGGCGTCGTCGATGGAGATGTGCACCGCCTCGAGCGACTCGTGCCGGGCCGCGATCGCGTAGTCGATCGCCTTCAGCACCGGCTTCTGCATCCGCCCCACGAGCACGATCGCGTGGTCGCCCTTGGCGCCGAAGGTCGTGTGCGGGTCGACCTCGATCTCCTTCTCGACGTCCCGGTAGTACCGGTTCACACCGAGCATGAGGAACCAGAGGATCGGCATGATCACGAACACGAGCCAGGCGCCGTGCGTGAACTTCGTGATCGTGACGATCACGAGCACGAGGCCCGTGAGCGAGGCGCCGACGAGGTTCGTGACGAGGCTCTGCACCACCTCGCTGCGGTTCGCCGGCCGGCTCTTCAGCAGCCGGATCCAGTGCCGGACCATCCCGGCCTGCCCGAGGGTGAAGGAGACGAAGACGCCGATGATGTACAGCTGGATGAGGTTCGTGACGCTCGCGCGGTAGACGAGCAGCAGCACCGCGGCGATGAGCGAGAGCACGATCACGCCGTTGCTGTAGATGAGGCGGTCGCCGCGGGTGAGCAGCGCCTTCGGTGCGTAGCTGTCGCGGGCGAGCACGCTGCCGAGCAGCGGGAATCCGTTGAACGCGGTGTTGGCGGCGAGCAGCAGCACGAGCGCGGTGGCCGCCTGCACGATGTAGAAGGGGACGGTTCCGCCGCCGAACACCGCCGCGGCGACCTGCGCCATGAGACTCGGCTGCGGGGCCGTCCTGCAGCCCGCCCATCCGATCAGGGCGCACGGGTCCTCGACGTAGTGCACGTGCGAGATCAGCGCCATCGCGAGCAGCCCGACGAACAGCACGATCGCGATCGAGCCCATCGCCACCAGCGTCAGCTGGGCGTTGCGCACCTTCGGGCGGCGGAACGCGGGCACGCCGTTCGCGATGGCCTCAACGCCGGTGAGGGCCGAGCATCCGCTCGAGAACGCCCGCAGCAGCAGGAGCACGATCCCGGCCTGCGCCACCTGGTCGCCGTGCACCGGGTACTGGGCGCTCACGGCGACGGGAGCGTCGCCGAGGGCGGTGCGGATGAGGCCGGTGACGACCATGAGGAACACGCTCGCGATGAAGACGTAGGTGGGCAGCGCGAACGCCTTGCTCGACTCGCGGACGCCGCGGAGGTTCACCGCGCAGAGCACGACGACGATCGCGATCGCGAGCTCCACCCTGACCCCGGCCAGCTGCGGGACCGCGGAGATGATGTTGTCGACGCCCGAGGCGACCGACACCGAGACGGTGAGGATGTAGTCGACCAGCAGGGCGGACGCCACGATGAGCGCGGCCTTCTCGCCGAGGTTCTTCTGCGCGACCTCGTAGTCGCCGCCGCCCGACGGATACGCCTTGATGAGGCGCCGGTAGGACAGCACGACCACCACGAGCAGCAGCACGACGCCGGCCGCGACCGCGGGAGCGAACGAGAGGAACGACAGGCCGCCGAGCGTGAGGATCAGCATCAGCTCCTGGGGCGCGTAGGCCACCGAGGAGAGCGGGTCGCTCGCGAAGATGGGGAGGGCGAGATGCTTGGGCAGCAGCTGGTCCTCGAGCTTGTCGCTCGGCAGCTTCTCGCCGAGGATCAGGCGTTTGACCGAGCGGCCCTCATCCTCAGGCGCCGAAGTCACGGGGGGAGAGCGTACTCAGAGGCAAAAACGTGTCAAGACGGGGTTGCCGAGCGGATCCCCGCCCATCCGACGCGCGCACGTGCGAGCCTCCCCTGGGCCCGATAATCCACGGATGCATCTGTTCGCGGCCTTCAGCCTGCGCAACCGGGCCCTGATCGCGCTCGTCACGATCGTCGCCGCGTTCTTCGGCGCCATCGCGGCCACCGCCCTCAAGCAGGAGCTGATCCCGTCGGTGCAGCTGCCGCAGCTCGCCGTCGTCTCCACCTACACGGGCGCCTCGCCCGCGGTGGTGAGCGAGCGGGTCAGCCGCCCGATCGAGCAGACGATCCGCGGGATCGAGGGCCTCGACAGCACCTCGTCGACCTCGACCACCGGCTCCTCGACGGTGACGGCGGACTTCGCGTACGGCACGAACCTCGACCAGGCCGAGCAGAAGATCGGCGCCGCGATCAACAAGATCCGCTCGACGCTGCCCGACGGCGTGGACCCGCAGGTCATCTCCGGCAGCCTCGCCGACCTGCCGGTGCTCGCGATCGCGGTGAGCGGGGACGCGCCCACGGACGTCCTCGCGGCGCGGGCCACCGCATCCGTCACGCCCGAGCTGGAGAAGGTCGCCGGCGTGCGCGCCGCGACGCTCTCTGGGGCGCCGGGCGACCGCATCACGGTGACGCCGAAGTCCGCGCTCGCGAAGCATCACCTGACACCCGACGTGATCGAGAGCACCCTGAAGTCGAGCGGCGTGCTCGTGCCCGCCGGGTCGGTGCGGCAGGGCGGCTCCACTCGGTCGATCCAGGTCGGCACCGAGCTCGGGTCGACGGCCGACATCGCCGCGCTGCCCCTCACCGGCGTCACGGCCGCCCAGTACAACGGGCCCCTCAGCACCTCGACGCACATCCCGACGATCGGCGACGTGGCCACCGTCGTGTCGAACCACGACCCGGTCACCACGGTGTCGCTCGTGAACGGACGGCCGGCGCTCACGATCTCCGTCACGAAGCTGCCAGCGGCCAACACCGTCGAGGTGTCGCAGGCGGTGCGCGCGGAGCTGCCGAAGCTGCGGTCGGTCCTCGGCTCGGGCGGCTCGTTCACGACCGTCTTCGACCAGGCGCCCTACATCGAGCAGTCGATCCAGTCCCTGTTCACGGAGGGGCTGCTCGGCCTCGGCTTCGCCGTGCTCGTGATCCTCGTGTTCCTGCTGTCGGTGCGGGCCACGCTGATCACGGCGATCTCGATCCCGACCTCGGTGCTGCTCACCCTGATCGGGATGCAGTCGGTCGGCTACTCCCTGAACATCCTCACGCTCGGCGCCATCACGATCGCGATCGGCCGCGTCGTCGACGACTCGATCGTCGTGACCGAGAACATCGCGCGGCACTTCGCGGAGGACTTCCCCGGCGCCGACGGCCGCATCCCGCCCGTCGAGCGGCGCGCGGCGATCCTCGGTGCGGTGAAGGAGGTCGCCTCCGCGGTCACCGCGTCGACCATCACGACCCTCGCCGTCTTCGTGCCGATCGCCTTCGTCAGCGGCGTCGCGGGGGAGCTGTTCCGGCCGTTCGCCCTCACCGTGACGATGGCGCTGCTCGGCTCGCTGTTCGTGTCGCTCACGATCGTGCCGGTGCTCGCCTACTGGTTCCTGCGGCCGAAGCGCGCCCGCAAGGGCCGGTCGACCGCCGTCCGCGTGCCGGTCCTGCAGCGCGCCTACCGCCCGCTGCTCCGCGGGACGTTGCGGCACCCGTGGCTCACGACGATGGCGGCGCTCGCGGTCCTCGTCGGCACCGCCTTCCTCGTGCCGCTGCTGCAGACGAACTACCTCGGCTCATCCGGGCAGAACACGCTGACCGTCACCGAGACGCTGCCCGACGGCACGAGCCTCGACGCCCAGACCGTCCGCGCCCGCTCGACGGATGCCGCGCTCCGCTCCGTCTCCGGGGTGCGGATCGTCGACGCCTCGATCGGCACCAGCGGCAGCGCGCTCCGCGACGCGTTCTCGGCCGGGTCCGGCGCCAAGATCACCTACTCGGTCACGACGGCCGCGAAGGCGGACCAGGACGCCCTGCAGCGCGCGGTGCGAGCGAAGCTCAAGTCGCTGTCGGGGGCGGGCGACTTCCAGGTGACCGCGTCGCAGGGCTTCGGCGCGAACAGCGACATCCAGGTCGACATCACCGCGGGCACCGCATCCGCCCTCGACACCGCCGCGCAGCAGGTGCTGGACGCGGTGAAGCCGCTGCCCCAGGTCGCGCAGGCGTCGAGCAACCTGTCGGCGACCCAGCCCTATCTCGCGGTCGACATCGACGCGGCGAAGGCGGCGAAGGCCGGCTACAGCGAGGTGGCGCTCGCGCAGGTCGTGGCGCGGGCCTCGCAGCCGACGTCGATCGGCTCCATCACGGTGGGCGACAACCAGCTCACCGTCTACCTGCAGGATCGGAACGCGCCGACGACGCGGGCCGATCTCGCCGCGCTGAAGGTGGCGACGCCGACGGGTGACAAGCGGCTCGACTCGCTCGCGACCATCCGCACGGCCACGGAGGCCGCCGCGATCACGAGCACCGACGCGAAGCGCAGCGCGGCGATCTCGGCGACCCCGGCGGGCCAGGACACGGGTGCGGCGAGTGCGGCGGTGTCGGCCGCCGTGGCGAAGCTGCACCTGCCGGCCGGCACCTCGGCCAGCCTCGGCGGCGTGACGAGCGACCAGAACTCGGCGTTCCAGCAGCTGCTGCTCGCGCTGCTCGCGGCGATCCTCATCGTCTACACGGTGATGGTCGCGACGTTCCGCTCGCTGCGGCAGCCGCTCGAGCTGCTCGTGTCGGTGCCGTTCGCGGCGACCGGCGCGATCGCGCTGCAGCTGATCTCGGGCATCCCGCTGGGCGTCGCGTCGTTCATCGGGCTCGTGATGCTCGTCGGCATCGTCGTCACGAACGCGATCGTGCTCATCGACCTCGTGAACCAGTACCGGGAGCGCGGCGCGAGGGTGCATGACGCCGTGCTCGACGGCGCATCGCGGCGACTCCGGCCGATCCTGATGACGGCGCTCGCGACGATCTTCGCCCTCGTGCCGACCGCGACCGGCGTCAACGGCAACAGCGGCTTCATCTCGCAGCCGCTCGCGCTCGTGGTGATCGGCGGCCTCGTGTCGTCGACGCTGCTCACGCTGATCGTGCTGCCGACGCTCTACTACCTCGTCGAGGGACGCAAGGAGCGCCGTGACGACCGCCGGAGCCGCCGGGCGGAGGGCACCGCGGTGCCAGCGGCCCCGCCGGTCGCCGCGCCCGAGCCGGCGGTCGCCGCCCGCTGACCACACCCCCCTGGCTGTTGCCACTTTTCGCGATCTTGAGGCCGCCAAGGTCGCAAGAAGTGGCAACAGTCAAGTTGGGTGACGGGCGGATGGGGAGGGCGCGCCCGGGCGGTTCGCAGGGGTGGTGCCTACGGTCCAGGCATGCCGATCGGTCCTCGTCGCTTCCAGGCGGTGCTGACGCGGAACGTCGCGCAAGGGGTGCATCGCCTCGCGCACGCCGGCGTCAACTGCTACCTCGTCGAGGAGGGGCGCGCCGTCACCGTGGTCGACGCGGCGCTGCCCGCGACGTGGCCATACCTCCGCACGGCCCTCGAGGCGCTGCACCGGGGTCCCTCCGACGTCGCCGCCCTCGTGCTCACCCACGCCCACTTCGACCACCTCGGCTTCGCCCGGCGGATGCAGGAGGAGTGGGACGTGCCCGTCTACGCGCATCCCGCCGAGCGGACGATCGCCGCGCACCCCTACCGGTACGCGCACGAGAACCCGCGGGCGAGCTATCCGATCCGGCATCCGGGGGGCGTCCCGATCCTCGCCGCGATGGCGGCGGCCGGGGCGTTCCGCGTGCAGGGGATCGACGAGTTCACCGAGTTCGGGCCGGGCGACGAGCTCGACCTGCCGGGCCGCCTCCGCGTCGTGTTCACGCCCGGGCACACCTTCGGCCACAGCGCGCTGCTGCTCGAGGGGCGGTCCGCGCTGCTCTGCGGCGACGCCCTCGTGACCCTCGATCCGTACACCGGCTTCACCGGCCCACGGATCGTCGCGGGCGCCGCCACCGCGGACAGCGCCCAGGCGCTCGACTCCCTGCGCGCCATCGCCGAGACCGACGCCGACCGGCTGCTGCCCGGGCACGGGGATCCGTGGCGTACCGGCGCGGCCGCGGCGGCCGCCGTCGCCCGCTCCGTCGGCGCCTCCTGACCCCGCGCGGCCGGAGGGCGCCGGTCCGGTAGGCTCGACCGGTCGGCCGTATGGACCATCTCGTGGTGTCCAGTCGTGGCCTCCAGGCGCCCGCCCCGTGGCGCCCGTCATCCAGGCCGCGCCGCCGATCGATCCGATCGAGTTCAACGCGCATGCCGTTGCAGTGAATCGAGATCCCGCATGGCGACCCATGCCCGCAACAACCGCACCCCCGACGGCGCCAAGCGCCGCTGGTCCTCGGACGAGCGCGCCCGGCGCGATGGCGCCCCGGCCGCTCGCCGGCCCGGCCGTTCGACCGAGGGCGCGCCGCAGTCGCGCGCAGCGCGTCGCGACGCCACCTTCGGCGCCGACCGCCGCCGCCCCGACGCCGACGGCGCCCGCCAGGACCGTCGCCCCGACTGGTACCCGGGCCCCCGCACCAACCCGCGCGAGCGCGGCGGCGAGCAGCGCGGCCGTGGCCGCTTCGAGGACCGCGGCGACCGGCAGCGCGACGATCGCGCACCCCGCCCGGACGAGCGGGGCGACCGCCGGTCCGGCGGCGACCGGGCGCCCCGCTCGTTCCGTGCGGATGCGCCGCCTCAGAAGCGCTTCGACCGGAAGCCGTCGGCCGAGCGGCCGCAGCGCTCGGACCGTCCGTCCTACGGGAACCGCCCGGAGCGGTCGGATCGCCCGCGCTACAGCGAGCGTCCGGAGCGGACCGCGCGTCCGACGTACGGCGACCGTCCCCAGCGGTCGGACCGCCCGTCCTACGGCGACCGTCCGGCGCGTTCGGATCGCCCGCAGCCCGGCGATCGTCCCCGGTACAGCGACCGTCAGGAGCGCACCGCGCGCCCGTCGTACGGCGACCGCCAGCAGCGCACCGAGCGTCCCTCGTACGGCGACCGTCCCCGCTCCAACGAGCGTCCGCAGCAGTCGGATCGCCCGCGGTACAGCGAGCGCACCGAGCGCACCGAGCGTCCGTCCTACGGCGACCGCCAGCAGCGCGGGGAGCGTCCGTCCTACGGCGACCGCCCCCGCTTCGACGATCGTCCCGAGCGGTCCGACCGGCAGCAGCGCCCCACGTACGGCGACCGCACCCAGCGGCACGACCGTCCGCAGCACACGGACCGCCACGACGCCCGCACCGAGGCGTGGACCCCGCCCGAGGACGTCGTGCTCGCGCGGCTCGCGGGCGAGGTCGTGACGGCCGAGGAGGTGGCGGGCGTGACGTTCGCCGACCTCGGGCTCGGCGACGGCATCACCAAGGCCCTCAGCGGCCTCGGCGCCGTCTCGCCGTTCCCCATCCAGGCCGCGACGATCCCCGACGCCCTCGCGGGCCGCAACGTGCTCGGCCGTGGCCGCACCGGCTCCGGCAAGACCATCGCCTTCGGCGCCGCGCTCGTCGAGCGGCTGATGCGCAACTGGCACGAGTCCGGCCGCGCCGGCACCGGCCGCCGGATGGGCCGCGCCCCCCGCGCGCTGATCCTCGCGCCGACCCGCGAGCTCGCGCTCCAGATCGACCGCACGGTGCAGCCCATCGCCCGCGCCGTCGGCCTCTTCACCACGCAGATCGTCGGCGGCGTGCCCCAGGCCCGCCAGGTCGGTGCGCTGTCGAAGGGCGTCGACATCGTGATCGGGACGCCCGGCCGCATGGAGGACCTCATCGACCAGGGCCGCCTCGACCTCTCCCAGATCGAGGTCACCGTGCTCGACGAGGCCGACCACATGGCCGACCTCGGCTTCCTCGAGCCCATGCAGCGGCTGCTGCGACTCGTCCCCGAGTCCGGGCAGCGGATGCTCTTCTCGGCGACCCTCGACGCGGCGGTCGCCGCGCTCGTCGACGAGTTCCTGCCGGAGCCGGCGGTCCACGAGGTCGCCGACAGCGACGGCGGCGTGCCGTCGACGCATCGCGTGCTGCTCATCGAGCAGGGCGAGAAGCTGAACGTGCTGCAGGCGCTGATCGGCTCCGTCGACCGCTCGCTCGTCTTCGCCCGCACCAGGGCGTTCGCCGAGCAGCTCGCCGACGAGCTCGACGGGGTCGGCGTCAAGGCCGAGAGCCTGCACGGCGACCTCAACCAGGCCCGCCGCACCCGCAACCTCCAGCGGTTCTCCGACGGCAAGGTCGATGCGCTCGTCGCGACCGACGTGGCCGCCCGCGGCATCCACGTCGACGACATCGAGCTCGTCGTGCACGCCGACGCGGCCGAGGACTACAAGACCTACCTGCACCGATCCGGCCGCACGGGCCGCGCGGGCGCCTCCGGCACCGTCGTGACGCTCATCAACGCGCGCCGGCAGCGCCGCTTCGCCGAGCTGCTCGAGCGGGCCGGCATCGAGGCGGACTTCGTGTCCGTCAAGGCCGGGGACGACCCGGTCGCCGCGCTGGCGCGATGACCGGCCAGCCGGCGTCGGCCCTCGCGGTGCTCGATTGGCGCCGCCGGACCCACGCGATGTACGACGCGGTCCGCGCCTCGGCGTCGCCCGCTGCGGCACATGCCGCTTGGCGCATGGAGCGCGACCGGATGTTCGCGGAGCATCCGGCGAGCCCGCTGCTGCCCGAGGACCGGCCCGGCTTCGCGGGCCTCGGCGTGCCCGAGTACGACGAGGCCTGGCGGTTCGAGGTCGCCGTCGAGCCGGCTGAGCCGGCCCGGCTCGACGTGCCGACCGGGACGGACGGGGTCGTGCCGTTCGAGCGGATCGGCGTCGTCCGGCTGCCCGGCGTCGGCGCGCTCGACGTCTGGCGGCTCGCCTCCTACGGCGGCGGGATCTTTCTCCCCGTCCGCGACGCATCCGCCGGAGCGCCGGCCGGCACCTACGGCGGCGGCCGCTACCTGCTCGACACCGTGAAGGGCGCCGATCTCGGCGGCGAGGGCGGGCGCCTCGTGCTCGACCTCAACTTCGCCTACAACCCGTCGTGCGCCTACGACCCCGAGTGGGCCTGCCCGCTCGCGCCCGCGGGCAACCGGCTCGAGGTGCCGATCCCGGTCGGCGAGCGCGCCTTCCACGACTGATCCGGCTCGAACCCGCCCGTCGGCCGCTCACCAGCAGAGGTGTTGCCACTCGTGGCGACTTCTCGGGTGGGGAAGTCGCCACGAGTGGCAACCCCCGGCTCCTGTCCGTCGGGTGCCGCGCATGGCGGTGACACCTGAAGCGTCCTCCACAGGACGTCCCGGATGTCCGACGCGGCGGCTACCCTCGCGCGCGTGACGATCACGGCTGAATCCCCGCTCGAGGTGCTGCAGCGCGTGTTCGGCTACGAGTCGTTCCGCGGTCGGCAGGGCGAGGTCGTCGACCGCGTCGTGGCCGGTGGCGATGCCCTCGTGCTCATGCCCACCGGTGCGGGCAAGTCGCTCTGCTACCAGATCCCCGCGCTCGTGCGCCGCGGCACCGGTCTCGTGGTCTCGCCGCTGATCGCACTGATGCACGACCAGGTGGATGCGCTCCGGGCGGTCGGCGTCCGCGCCGAGTACCTCAACTCCACCCAGGGCCTCGACGAGCGCCGCGCGGTGGAGGCGGCGCTGCTCGCCGGCGAGGTCGACCTCGTCTACATCGCGCCCGAGCGCCTCGCGCTCGACTCCACCCGGCACCTGCTCGACCGCGTGGCCGAGGGTCCGGGCCTGTCGGTCTTCGCCATCGACGAGGCCCACTGCGTGGCGCAGTGGGGGCACGACTTCCGGCCCGACTACCTCGGCCTCGCCGAGCTCGTCGGCCGCTGGCCGGGCGTGCCCACGATGGCGTTGACCGCGACGGCCACCGAGGCGACCCACCGCGAGATCACCGAGCGACTGCGTCTCGGCGACGCCGAGCACTACGTCGCGAGCTTCGACCGGCCGAACATCCAGTACCGGATCGTGACCAAGGACGACCCCAAGCAGCAGCTGCTGAAGTTCCTCCGCACCGAGCACGACGGGGACGCGGGCATCGTCTACGCGCTCTCGCGTGCGTCGGTCGAGTCGACCGCCGACTGGCTGTCGGAGCACGGCGTCACAGCGGTGCCCTACCACGCGGGCCTCGACGCGCGCATCCGCGCCGCCAACCAGGCCCGGTTCCTCCGCGAGGACGGCGTCGTGGTCGTCGCCACGATCGCGTTCGGCATGGGCATCGACAAGCCCGACGTGCGCTTCGTCGCGCACATCGACCTGCCGAAGTCCGTCGAGGGGTACTACCAGGAGACCGGCCGCGCCGGCCGCGACGGGCTGCCCGCGACCGCCTGGCTCGCGTACGGCTTGGCCGACGTCGTGCAGCAGCGGCGCCTCATCGACCGGGGGAGCGGCGACGCCGCGCACCGGCGGCGGCAGAGCGCGAACCTCGAGGCGATGCTCGCGCTGTGCGAGACGGTCAGCTGCCGCAGGCGGCAGCTGCTCGCCTACTTCAACCAGCCGACCGACGCCGACTGCGGCAACTGCGACACCTGCCTCGACCCCGTCGACACCTGGGACGGCACGGTGCCGGCGCAGAAGCTGCTGTCGACGATCGTGCGGCTGCAGCGCGAGCGGAACCAGCGGTTCGGCGGCGGCCAGATCATCGACATCCTGCGGGGCAAGCACACCCCGCGGATCGAGCAGCACCGGCATGACGAGCTGAGCACCTTCGGCGTCGGTGCCGACCTCGACGACCGAGCGTGGCGCAGCGTGCTCCGCCAGCTCATCGCCCAGGGGATCGTGGCGGTGGCCGACGACGGCTACGGCACCCTGGGCCTCGGACCGGGAGCCGGTGACGTGCTGAAGGGCGAGCACGAGGTGCGGCTGCGGCACGACCTCGCGAAGTCCCACTCGGGTGGGGGATCGAAGAAGGCGCGGCCGGTCGCGGCGGACCTCGACGAGCACGCGCACGCGCTGTTCGAGCGGCTGCGCGCCTGGCGTGCGGCGCAGGCGAAGGAGCAGGGCGTGCCCGCCTACGTGGTGTTCGGCGACGCCACCCTGAAGGCGCTCGCGACGACCCGGCCCGGCTCGCTCTCCGCGCTCGGAGCGGTCAGCGGCATCGGGGCCGCGAAGCTCGAGCGCTACGGCGACGCGGTGCTCGCGCTGCTCGCCGCGTGATGGAACCCGTGACCGAGCGGCTGCTGCTGCGTCGCTGGCGGGACGAGGACCGCGCCCCCTTCGCGGCCCTCAACGCCGACCCGGTCGTGATGGAGCACTTCCCCGCTCGGCTCACGCGTCCGGAGTCGGACGCGTTCGTCGACCGGATCGCGCAGCAGCTCGAGGACCACGGATGGGGCCTGTGGGCGCTCGAGGAGCGTGCGAGCGGACGCTTCCTCGGCTTCACCGGCCTCAGCGTGCCGGGATTCCAGGCGCGCTTCACGCCGGCGGTCGAGGTCGGCTGGCGGCTCGCCCGCGACGCCTGGGGCTTCGGCTACGCCAGCGAGGCGGCGCGGGCCGCCGTGGCCGTGGCGTACGACGAGGTCGGGCTCGACGAGATCGTCTCGTTCACCGCCACGAGCAACGTCCGGTCGATGCGGGTCATGGAGCGCATCGGGATGACGCACGACCCGGCCGACGACTTCGACCATCCGGCGCTGGCGGAGGCGAGTCCCCTCCGCCGCCACGTGCTCTACCGGCTCTCGTCCCCATCGCGCCGTTCCGGAGAAACTGCGCGACACGCCGATTGAAGGACTTTACAGGCGGCGTGTCGCACGAGAACTCCGGATCCGCGCGATGAACGGGTGCTCTACCGGTCGCTGCCTACACCGGACAGGAAGGCCTGCGCGGCGGCGGCGAGGCGGGCCGGGTCGTCGACGTGGCAGAGCTCCCGCGCCGAGTGCATCGACAGCAGCGGCGTGCCGACGTCGAGCGTGCGGATGCCGAGCCGCGTCGCTGTGATCGGCCCGATCGTGGATCCGCAGGGCACCGCGTTGTTCGAGACGAACGGTTGCCAGGGCACGTCGGCGGCCGCGCAGATCCCCGTCCAGAGGGCGGTGCCGGCGGCGTCGGTCGTGTAGCGCTGGTTGGCGTTGATCTTCAGCAGCGGGCCGCCGCCGGCGACGGGCCGCACCGTCGGGTCGTGCCGGTCGCCCCGGTTCGGGTGCACGGCGTGCCCCGCATCCGCCGACAGGCACCACGAGCCGGCGAGCGCGCGATGGAACGCGGACCGGTCGCCACCGAGCGCGGCCGAGACGCGCTCGAGCACGTCCGCGAGCAGGGGTCCGGCGGCGCCCGATCGGCTCTCGGACCCCACCTCCTCGTGGTCGAACGTCGCGAGCACCGCGATGACCCCCTCCGGCTGGGCGGCGCCGAGCGCCACGACCCCGGCGTGGGTGGAGCTGAGGTTGTCGAGCCGCCCGGACGCGAAGAGGGTGCCGTCGAGGCCGAACCGTCGGGGCGGCTGGGTGTCGACGGTGATGGCGTCGATCCCGACGACATCCGCCGCCGAGAGCCCGGCGGATGCGGCGAGGGCGCCGATCAGGTCCGCGGGATCGCCGTCGACCCCGACGACCGGCATGGTGTCGCGCTGGCGGTCGGGGGCGAACCCGGTGTTCGTGTCGCGGTCGAGGTGGATCGCGAGGTGGGGGATGCGGGCGATCGGGCCGGTCCGCACGAGGTGCGAGCGCCCCTCCGCGTCCACGACCCGGCCGGCGAGCTCGAGCTCGCGGTCGAACCAGGAGGCGAGGATGGGGCCGCCGTAGACCTCGACCCCGAGCTGCTGCCAGGCACCGCCGGAGAGCAGCGGCTCGGGCTTCAGCACGAACCCGGGGGAGTCGGTGTGCGCCCCGAGGATGCGGAACGGCGTGACGGCGGAGGCATCCGCGGGCAGCGCGAGGGCGATCACCGCGCCGTCGCGGACGACGAGCACCCGCTCGCCGCCCGTCAGCGTGCCGGTCCAGTCGTCCCGCTCGTCGAGCGTGCGGGAGCCGGCCTCGGTCAGCCGGCGGGCGACCTCCGCGGCAGCGTGGAACGAGCTGGGCGAGGCGGTGACGAAGGCGGCGAGGTCGTCGATGTGGGAGGACGCGTCCATGGCCTCATCGAAGCACGGGACGCCGGAGGGCCGCCTCCGTCCCGATGGACCCGGGGGTCCAGGGGGACGGAAGCGGCCGGTTCCGGTTCACTCGCCGAGGATGCGGTAGAGCTCCCGCCGCAGCTCGTCGAGCTTCTCGGTGGCGCGGGCCCGCTGCTCGGCGGTGACGCCGCCGCGGAACTGCATGACCGCACCCGCGAGCTTGCGAGCCGCCGTGAAGAGCTCGTCGTCGCCGCGGTGCTCACCGCGGGCGAAGGCGAACGCGCTGTCGATCTCGTCCTGGTGGGACTCGACGTACTCGCGACCGGCGTCGGTCAGGGAGTAGGCGCCGCGCGGGCCGTCGGCCTGCGTGAGGAGCCCCTCGTCGACGAGCTGGGCGAGGGTCGGGTAGACCGAGCCGGGGCTCGGTGTCCAGGCGCCCTCGGTGCGCTCGGCGATCGACTTGATGAGGCCGTAGCCGTTCGACGGGCCGTTGGCGAGCAGGCCCAGGAGGGCGCTGCGCACATCGCCGCGACGGGCACGGGGTCCGCCGGGGCCGAAGCCGCCGCCGAATCCGCGGGGACCGCGGCCGGGGAAGACGCCCTCCCAGGGTCCGCCGAAGCCCGCCGGGAAGCGGGTGGCCTGACCTCGGTCGTGCGCCTGATGCTGGAAGTGTCCGCGCATGGCGGACGCGTGGTGGTTGTACATGGGGTGTCCTTTCGAGACGTGGCACACCTCCGATTGAGGCGTTGCATCACGATATATCGGAACACATCGGAACGGAAGGACATTCCCGCGGTTTCGCCAAGGGCGATCACCACATCCGAGCCCCTGCTCTGGGCGGGCGCTCGGGGCGTGCTCAGTGCAGCGGCGCGGCTTCGGGGATCGGCTCGCCCGCGAGGAACCGGCGGATGGCGGAGTTCACGAACTCCTGGTCCGCCGGGCTCGCCCCGGCGCCGGCAGGGTGCCCCCACAGCGACGGGATCGGCAGGAACGTCGCCCCTGGCACGTCCTCGGCCTCGAAGCGCGCGTCGACGACCGGGAAGTAGAGGTCCGTCTCGCCCGGCATCACGAGCACCGGGACGCGGATGGAGGCGAGCGCCGCCCGCGTGTCCCCGCCGAAGCCCGGTGTGGTGCCGACGTCGTGCTGCTGCCAGGTGCGGCAGTGCAGCACCACGTCGTTCGCATCGGCGCCCGGCAGGAAGTCCTCGCGGAACTCCCGCATCGTCGACTCGAACGTCGCCTCGGGGTCCGTCTCACGCCACAGCTCGTCCCGCCACCACTGCTGCGAGTAGAGCCACGCCGCCCACACCGTGCCGAACGCCTCCATGCCCGCGGCCGGCTGCTCCGTGTACTCGCCGCCGGCGAAGACGGGATCCGCGAACAGCGCAGCGAGCTGGCCCTCGAGCCGGGCGACCCCGTGGGGGTAGCAGCGGGCGGTGCCGGCGAGCGCGACGATCCGGTCGGCGAGGCCCGGCAGGCCGATCGCGATCTGGAACGCCTGCATCGCGCCCATCGAGAAGCCGACGACCGCGGTGAGGTGCGGGATGCCCAGCTCCTCCACCAGCAGCCGGCGGAGAAGCTCGACCGTGTCCCGGATGGTCGTGACCGGGAAGCGAGGCCCGTCGAACGGGGCGGGCGTGTTGCTCGGCGAGGAGGAGACGCCGTTGCCGAGCAGCTCGGTCGCCACGATGAAGTACTCGGCGGGGTCGAGGGAGAGGCCCGCCCCGATCATCCACTCGTTGTCGGCGGCCCCGGCCATGAAGTGCGACGGCACGAGCACCGCGCCCCTCGCCGCGTCCGGCGACCCGAACGTGCGGTAGGCGAGCCGCGCCTCCGGCAGCACGACGCCGGACTCGGTGGGGAAGTCGCGGACGGTGAGGAAGCGGGGTTCGTCGGCCATGCCCGCATCCTCCTCCCGAGCCGCTGTGGCGGGCTGGAGCCCGGTCAGCGGGCGGCGAGCTGCAGGCCGCCCCGGTCGAACACGGCTGCCTGCGCCTCCGTGAGCATGCCCGTCGCCACGAGCCGGGCGAGCACGTGGCCGCGGCGGCTGCGCGCGAGATCCGGATGCACGACGGGGTCGTACGCGCTCGGCGCCTGCACGAGCCCGGCCAGCAGCGCAGCCTGCGGCCAGGTGAGCGCGTCGGGCGAGCGGTGGAAGTACCCCTCGGCCGCCGCGGTCACGCCGTAGTAGCCGTGCCCGAAGTACGCGGTGGAGAGGTAGAGCTCGAGGATGCGCGGCCGCGAGTACGTGTGCGCGAGCTTCAGCGCGAGGCCCACCTGCTCGGCCTGCGCCAGCGGGTCCTGGCGGCCGTCCGTGTACAGCAGCTTCGCGAGCTGCTGATCGAGCGTCGCCCCGCCCGCATCCGACCGCCCCTGGATCGTGCCGCCCGCCCAGCGCAGCACGCCGAGCGGATCGATGCCGGGGTCGGTGGCGAAGCGCGAGTCCTCCGTCGCGATCAGCGCCGCGGCGACCCGGGTCGGCACCGTCGTCTCGACGTGGGCGCCGTGCGTGCTCGCCTGGCTCGCGACGCGGTCGGCCGCGTCGGCGACGCTCGGGGTCGCGACCACCAGCACCGCGAGCGCACCGGCCGCGACCACCGCTGCGGCGACGGCGAGCCCGAGCAGGCGCAGCACGAAGCGGCGCAGCCGCCGTGGCGGCGGGCGCCTCGCATCCGATCGGGTCATGTCCGTCCTCCGGCCGTCGAGGATCGCGGAGCCACCCGGAGGGACGACCCAGAATCGCCACGCCGCCGCCCATGAGTCCCGCAGGCTCCGTGGACGATCGCGGCGCATACGTCGACCAGGATGGACCGGTGACGACCCTTTCCGCGCCCGCCCGCGCGGTGCGTCGCCGGCGCAACGGGGTCGCCGCGGCCTTCGCCCTCGGCGGCCTCAACCTCGCGACGTGGGGCCCGCGCCTGCCGGCGATCAAGGCCGACCTCCGGGTCGGCGACGGCACCCTCGGCCTCCTCGTCACCGGGATGACGGTCGCCTCGCTGCTCGGGCTCGCGTCGTCCTCGTGGCTGCTGGGGCGCCTCGGCCCGCGACGCGGCCTCGCCCTCACGCTCACCCTGATGTCGGTCGGCGTGGCCCTCGTCGGCATCGCGAGCGGCCTCTGGCACTCCCCGTGGCTCACCGAGGCGGGGCTGGCGGTGCTCGGCTACGGCATCGGCACGACGGATGTGATGATCAACGTCGAGGGCGCGGCGGTCGAGCAGGAGAGCGGCACCGTCCTGATGCCGCTGCTGCATGCCTGCTGGTCCTTCGGCGCCGTCGCCGGATCCGCGATCGGCGCGATCGCGGCGGCGCTCGCCGTCCCGCCGTCCGCGCAGTTCTCCGTCGAGGCGGCGCTCACGGTCGTCGCGGCGCTGTTCGCGGTGCGTGGGCTGCCGTCCACCGAGCCGCAGCTCGGCGAGACGCCGCCGTTCGCCGAGCGGATCAGAACCTGGGCCGCCGGATGGACGGACCTGCGGCTCCTGCTCATCGGCGTCGTCATGCTCGGCGTGGAGCTCGGGGAGGGCTCCGCGAACAGCTGGCTGACCCTCGGGGTCGTCTCGGGCCACGGGCAGTCGCCTGCGGTCGCCGCGCTCTTCTTCACCGCCTTCGCCGTCGGGGAGACGACCTGCCGGGTGCTCGGCAGCCCGCTCGTCTCCCGGTTCGGCCGGGTCGGCACCGTGCGGATCACCACGGCCGCCGGTGTCCTCGGCATCGCGCTGTTCATCCTCGGTGGTCCGGCCCCGGTCGTGCTGCTCGGCGCGGTGCTGTGGGCCATCGGGGTGTCGATGGGCTTCCCGCTCGGCATGTCATCGGCTGCGGAGGGAGCGAACGCCGCCGCGCGGGTGAGCGTGGTGGCCTCGCTCGGTTACGTGGCGAACCTCGCCGGGCCGCCCGTCATCGGGTTCCTCAGCCAGGCCGTCGGGCTGCTGAACGCGTTCTGGCTGCTCGCCGTGTTCTTCGTGATCGCCCTGCTGGCCGCCGGGGCCCTCGCGCCGGTGGCCGCCCGTCGCACCTGAGCGCGGAGCGGACACCCCGCCGGCGCCGCGTACGCTCTTCGCGTCGCAGCCCCCGTTCGGCCTCGAGAAGGACCGCCATGACGACCCTCCCCATCCCGTTCCGTCCCGGACGGGACCGCTGACCGTGGCGACGCCTGCGACCGATCCGCAGACCGCGGGGTTCTGGCGACCCGTCACCGGTGGGGGCATCGCGCTGGTCGCGCTCGGCGCGGCGCTCTGGGGGACGGATCCGCTGTTCCGGCAGGGCCTCGCGCTCACCGTGCCGACCCCGGCCCTCGTGCTCGTCGAGCACCTGCTGCCCACGCTGATCCTCGTGCCCTTCGTGGTGCGTGGGCTGCGACGGGCGGCCCGCACCTTCGGGCCGAAGGAGTGGATCGCGCTGCTCGTGCTCGGCTGCGGCTCCTCCGCGCTCGCGACGCTGCTGTTCACCCAGGCCTTCACATACGGCAACCCGACGACGCCCGTGCTGCTGCAGCAGGTGCAGCCCCTCTTCGCCGTCGCGGGTGCCCGCATGCTGCTGGGTGAGCGACTGCACCGCCGCTTCGGCCTCTTCCTCGTCGCGGGGCTGATCGGGGCGTACCTGATCGCGTTCCCGAACCCGGGCTCGGTCGAGGTGCAGGGGCTCGCACCCGCGCTGCTCGCCCTCGCGGCCGCGGCGCTGTGGGGGACCGGCACCGTGCTCGGCCGCCGTCTCGGCGCCGTCCTGCCGTTCGCGGAGCTCACCGCGCTGCGGCTCCTCTTCGGCCTCCTCGCGGTCACGGCGGTCGCGATACCGACCGGGAGCATCGCGGCGCTCGGCTCGCTGACGCCGAAGGACGTGCTCGCGCTCGTGCTGCTCGCGCTCGTGCCCGGCCTGCTCAGCCTCCTCGTCTACTACCGGGGGCTGTCGAGCACCCCGGCTGCGGCCGCCACGATCGCGGAGCTCGCGTTCCCGCTCACCACCGTGATCGTGAACTACCTCGCCTTCCACGCGGTGCTCTCGCCGACGCAGTGGATCGGCATGGTGCTGCTGGCCGGCACGGTGACCGTCATGGGCACGGTGCGTGCCCGAGGCGCCTCGATCGGGGTGGAGCCGGTCCGTCCGCCGATCCCCATCCGCGAACCCGCGCGGGGCGCCTGAGCCGGAGCTCTTCCCGGCGCAGCGCACGGACCGGTGATCATCGGCTCGAGGTAGAACGGGCTGTCCGCGGCCCTCCCCTGAGCATCCGATGGGGATCCGTCCGATTCAGGTGCTGCTTCAAGCATGCATGCCGAACCTCGAAGCATGACGGGGGCAGGAGAGGCGACGGGGACGTGCCGGCGGCCGGGATGCGGCAGTGCCGCGTTCCGCGCCCTGGACGAGCTCTCCTACGCGCGGGAGCACTTCGTCTGGATATGCCTCGCGGGCCATGTGGTCCGCGAGGAGGGGCCGACGACGAGGTCCGTGGCGTGAGGTCCCGGGGTCAGACGATCGAGTCGGCCGGATCCGGGCCGGCCTGGGCGTGGGAGGCGGCGACGTCGAGCAGCCCTGCCACGGCCTTCCTGGCTGCGGCGCCGAGGTCGAAATCGGAGACCAGGTTGTCGCCGCTCATGCCCCGCACGTAGCCGATCGTCCAGCCGTCGGGGTCGGGGGAGAAGCTGAGGCCGAATCCTTCGGTCTGCGCCAGTGCGAGCAGCTCGCCGATCGACTCGAGCGTCGACGCGTCGAAGGGGCCATCCACCATGACCCGAACCCTAGTCGCCCGGGCGACCCTCGACGAGGCCGCAGGAGATGTCGGTGGATTGCCGCTTCTGGCCCTTGATGGGCGTTGTGGAGGGCGAGCAGCGGCGACTCGCGGATGAGGTGACGATCAGCCCCCCTGCGCGAGCACCCCGATGGTCAGCCGCTCGTCCTGGCAGACCGAGGTGATGTGCGTCTGCGCCCGCTGCACCGCGGGCGCCGACAGGTCGAGCGACGGATGCGGGAGCGACCCCGCCGCGGCGGTGAGCGCCGTCACGTCGCCCTGCACCGACGCGGGCACCGGCCCCTTCCCGAGGTCGAGGACCTGCACGGCGACCGCCTGGGACACCGCCTTCGCCTGGTCGGCGGTCAGGCGATGCGCCGCGGCCTGGTCCTTCTCCCACTGATCGAGGGTGAGGATCTCGGACTCCGCCGCGCAGACCGCCGACAGGTCCCACTTCGCGGCATCCGCCGCGAGGACCGGCGGCCGGGTCGGGCTCACGGTGACGGTCACGGTCGCTCGCGGGGCGGGCGCGGTCGTGCAGCCGGACAGCACGAGCGCCGCGGAACCGAGTGCGAGCAGGCCGAGGAATCGCTTCACCGTCGGAGTCTCATCGAGCGGCGAGGACGCCGATACCCCGCTTCCGGGTACTCACGACGGCATGGGCGCGGGGTGTCGAACCGGAGTTCTCGGCGCCCGCAACGATTGTCGTGCGCCCGGCACGGCGCATCCGTCCGCGGGGCGGCGGATGGTGTAGACCCGCCTCATGGCGAGGACTGCGCGGTTCGGAGCAGGCGCGGCCGTCGTCCTCGGAGTCGCGCTCACGACCGTGGGCTGCACCCCGTCGTCGCAGCATCCGACCGTCTCGGCCTCCGAGTCGCAGGCCTGGGGCGAGCGGATGGACGTGGTGCTCCGGGACCCGTCCGGCCTCGGCGGAGCGAGCGGCCTGACCCCCGGGTCGGCCGAGCTGGGCGTGACGGAGCGGGGCGACTACGAGCTGGTCGCGGCCTGCATCGGGGTCGACGTCGTGCACGTGACGGCGAAGGCGGGTGGGAGGGTCCTCGCGGACACGGATGTGCCGTGCGGTGCGACCGTCACCGTCCCCATGGCGAAGGCCGGCTCGAATCCGCTCGAGGTCCGGGCGACGGCACCGGGCGGCCAGGCCGGCGGCGCGTGGTGGGTCGGCATCAACCACGCCGGCTGGAAGCAGTCCGGCGCGGTGCTGCTCCGCTGATCCGCGGAGGGGCAGCCCCGGTACCAGGCGCCCGACGCCGAGTCGGGCCCCGAGCTCGCTCAGGCCGTGCCGGTAGGGAGGCGGAGCAGCCGGACGCGCGCGATGCCGACCTCGTCGAGGGGGACGATCATGAGGCGTTCGTCGCCGTTGACGACCCGGGTCCGCGTCCACTCGCCCCGGTCGTAGCGGCCGGCTTCGACGCCGTCGATCTCGACGATCGCATCCGGTGCGGCGAAGTCGACCGCGAGGTTCTGCCCGACCACGAGGAACTCGTCCGGCCCCTGCTGGATCACGAGGCCGAACGCGCGGGTGTCCGCCGGGGCGGGGATGCCGTGGTCGGTCTCGCTCGGGCGGTCGACCACAGGCGGCGGCGCCTGCACGCCGGCGTCGAGGAGCATCGCCTGCAGGAGCGCGCGCGACCCCTGGATCACGAGCCGCAGGTCGCCGAAGGCGAGGTGCTGCCGCTCGCCCTCCTCGAGGAGGACCCCGGCGATCCGTCCATCCGCCTGGGCTGAGGTGATCACGTCGGTCAGGCCGCCGAGCACCGAGTACGCCTGCGCGAGCCGGCTGTGCGGGCGGACGTCGTCGACGCCGAACGCCGAGAAGCCGAAGGCGCCGAGGCCCAGCGCCCAGAAGAGGTTGCCCGTGGCGAGCCGCGACTCGGGGACGAACAGCGGGTTGTCCGGCCGGTGGTAGGGAGCGATCGCCGCCTTGACGTCGTCCACGTAGATGTCGGGGGCGAGGAGGTCGAGTGAGGGGGCCGCGGCCTTCCAGACGTCGAGCACGCGAGAGGCGGGGCCACCGCTCGGGTAGTCGCCCGCCTCGGGCTGCCCCGGCTGCGGGCCGAGCCAGGCGTTCACGTACATCGGGAGCGGCTTCGCGGCCTTGCCCGCGGCGGCGAGCGCTTCGGCGTATGCGGCGAAGTGCCAGGCCATGAACAGCTCGTCCGCCTCCCATCCGGCGCCGAACACCTCCGGCCAGGTGCCCTCACGACGAGCCCCGCCGCTCCGCCAGGCGGCGGTGACGGACTCGGGCAGCGCCCCCTCGCGGTCGAGGAGCTGCAGCAGGGCGGGCGGCACCGGCCCCGCCCACGCGGCCTCGGCGCGGGGTGAGCGGTCACGGGAGTCCCGCAGCAGCCCGACCTCGTTCTCGACCTGCACCATCAGCACCGTGTGCTGCGGGTCGACCTCCCGGAGGTGCGCCATGAACGCGACGAACGCGCGCCGGTCGGCCGCTCCGAGGTCCTCGGAGAACACCGACAGGACCGGCCTCGCGGTCGTGTCCGCGTGGGTGAACGCCTCCTTGCGGCCACCGGCGGATGCCCGGGGGAAGCGGACCGGGTCGGCGCGCACCCACGTCGGGGCATAGGTCGAGGTGGCGTTCTTGAACGCGCCGAACCAGATCAGGATCAGCCGCAGCCCGGATGCGCGCGCGGCCTCGAGCTGGTCGTCGACGGTCGAGAAGTCGTGGCGGCCCTCCTCGGGCTCGACCAGGGACCAGCTCGCCGCGCCGATGACGACCGAGGCGGAGAGCCCGCTCACCCGGTCCACCGCAGCGGGCAGCTCCACATCGGTCGGCGTGGAGTTGTGCAGCTGGCCGCCGAGCAGCAGGGCGGGCCGGCCGTCCACGATCAGCCGGTGGCCGTGTGCGGTCCGTTCGACGCGAGGCAGCGGCGTTCCGGTGGCCGAGGAGGACGACATCGTGATCCCTTTCGAAGTGAGCGCTCACTGCGCTGCACC
>NZ_DATBTU010000026.1:0-14477 GCF_036559085.1 Amnibacterium sp. | reverse complement strand
CGGGCCCCGCGGCGCGCCGCTCCGGTGACACCCCTCCGTGACGCCTGGCGCGCCGCCCGTCGAGCGCGGGCCGCCTGGTCCCGGGCGGACGTCTGAGCGCCGCTGCGTCGCCGGTACACTGGTGCGCCGCCTCCGGGCGGGGGAGGAAGGCGGCTCGTGGCGCTCATCGTGCAGAAGTTCGGCGGCTCGTCCGTCGCGGACGCGGAGAGCATCAAGCGGGTCGCCAAGCGCATCGTCGAGACCCGCAAGGCCGGCAACGAGGTCGTCGTCGCGGTCAGCGCGATGGGCGACACGACGGACAACCTGCTCGACCTCGCGCACGAGGTGACCCTGCTGCCCGCGCCGCGCGAGCTCGACATGCTGCTCACGGCCGGCGAGCGCATCTCCATGGCGCTCCTGGCCATGGCGATCAAGAGCATGGGGTTCGACGCCCGCTCGTTCACCGGCAGCCAGGCCGGCATGATCACGGACGCCCAGCACGGCTCGGCCCGCATCGTCGACGTGACCCCCGGCCGGGTCCGCGGCGCGCTCGACGAGGGCGCGATCGCGATCGTGGCGGGGTTCCAGGGCTTCAACCGCGGCACCGGCGACATCACGACGCTCGGCCGCGGGGGCTCCGACACGACCGCCGTCGCGCTCGCCGCGGCGCTCGAGGCCGACACCTGCGAGATCTACACCGACGTCGACGGGATCTTCACCGCCGACCCCCGCATCGTGCCCCGTGCCCGCCCCATCCGGCGGATCTCGAGCGAGGAGATGCTCGAGCTCGCGGCCGGCGGGGCGAAGGTGCTGCACATCCGCGCCGTGGAATACGCCCGCCGGCACGGCGTCACCCTGCATGTCCGCTCCTCCTTCAACAACAAGGAGGGCACCATCGTCTACAACCCGGCGGCGCCGGGGCAGGACGAGAATGGAGATCCCGTGGAGGAACCGGTCATCGCGGGAGTCGCGACCGACCTCGGTGAGGCGAAGATCACCGTCGTGGGCGTCCGTGACGAACCCGGCCGCGCGGCCGAGATCTTCACGACGGTCGCCCGCACCGGCGCCAACATCGACATGATCGTGCAGAACGTGTCAGCCGCGGCGACGGGCCTCACCGACATCTCGTTCACTCTGCCGAAGGCATCCGCGGGGGCGGTGATCGCGGCGCTCACCGCGGACCAGTCTCGGCTCGGCTACCTGACGCTGCAGCACGACGACCAGATCGGCAAGCTGGCGCTCGTCGGCGCCGGGATGCGCACGAACTCCGGCGTCTCGGCCCAGCTCTTCCGGGCGCTCGCGGATGCGGGCATCAACATCGAGATGATCTCGACGAGCGAGATCCGCATCTCCGTCGTGACCCGCGCCGACTCGGTGCAGGCGGCGGCGATCGCGGTGCACACGGCGTTCGGCCTCGACGCCGACACCGAGGCGATCGTCTACGCAGGGACCGGTCGATGAGCGGGCTCCGGGTCGGCGTCGTCGGCGCGACCGGCCAGGTCGGCTGGGTGATGCGCCGGCTGCTCGAGGAGCGGGACTTCCCGGTCGAGCAGATCCGCTTCTTCGCATCCGCCCGCTCGGCCGGCACCACGCTGCCGTTCCGCGGCGAGGAGATCGTGGTGGAGGACGCGGCGACCGCCGACCCGTCCGGCCTCGACGTCGCGCTGTTCTCCGCCGGCGCCTCGACCTCCCGCGAGCAGGCGCCGCGCTTCGCCGCTGCGGGCGCCCTCGTCGTCGACAACTCCTCCGCCTGGCGGATGGACCCGGACGTACCCCTCGTCGTCAGCGAGGTGAACCCGCACGCGCTCGACGAGGCGCGGAAGGGCATCATCGCGAACCCGAACTGCACGACCATGGCGGCGATGCCGGTGCTGAAGGTGCTGGATGCCGAGGCCGGGCTGACCCGGCTCGTCGTCAGCACCTACCAGGCGGTCTCGGGCAGCGGGCTCGCCGGCTCCGCGGAGCTGCAGCAGCAGGTCGAGCGCGGCGTCGCGAGCGGACGCCTCGAGCAGCTCGTGCACGACGGGTCCGCCGTCGACCTCGGGCAGCCCGAGAAGTACGTGGCGCCGATCGCCTTCGACGTCATCCCGTTCGCGGGCAACCTCGTCGACGACGGGGAGAACGAGACGGACGAGGAGAAGAAGCTCCGCAACGAGAGCCGCAAGATCCTCGAGCTGCCAGGCCTGCTCGTGTCCGGCACGTGCGTGCGCGTGCCGGTCTTCACCGGGCACTCGCTGTCGGTGAACGCGGAGTTCCGCGAGTCGATCACGCCCGCCAGGGCACGGGAGCTGCTCGAGGGTGCCCCCGGCGTGCGGCTCGTCGACGTCCCGACGCCGTTGGCCGCCGCGGGCATCGACCCGAGCCTGGTCGGCCGCATCCGTCAGGACGAGGGCGTGCCCGACGGGCGCGGGCTCGCGCTCTTCATCAGCAACGACAACCTCCGCAAGGGCGCCGCGCTGAACGCGGTGCAGATCGCGGAGCTCATCGCCGCGAGGGCCACCGCCGCCCGCTGACCCGCCCGGTCCACTCCACCCCCGAGCACTTCGGCAGGCTCGCGCCAGCGGCCTGCTCAACTGCTCGGAGGAGGGAGCGATACCCCCGGGAGGGGGCGCGGATAGGCCTGCGGTGCGGCGTACTGTTGAGGCGTGGCGACAGACGAACCGATCGACGTCGTGCTGATCGGCGGCGGCATCATGAGTGCCACCCTCGGCACCCTGCTGCACGCGCTCCAGCCCGACTGGTCCATCCGCATCTACGAGCGCCTCGGCGCCGTGGCGCAGGAGAGCAGCAACCCGTGGAACAACGCGGGAACCGGGCACGCCGCGCTCTGCGAGCTGAACTACACGCCCGAGCGGCCCGACGGCACCATCGACATCGCGAGCGCGGTCAAGGTGAACGAGCAGTGGCAGCTGTCCCGCGAGTTCTGGTCCTCGCTGGTGACGAACTCGTCGCTGCCGTCCGGCACCGGGTTCATCAACTCGACGCCGCACATGACCTTCGTGCGCGGCGCGGAGAACGTCGACTTCCTGCGCCGCCGGTGGGAGGCGCTCACCGCCAACCCGCTCTTCGCCGGGATGGAGTACTCCGAGGATCCGGCGGTCATCTACGAGTGGGCGCCGATGCTCGTGCTCGGCCGCGACAAGGACGAGCCGATCGCGGCGACGCGCACCGAGCAGGGCACGGACGTCGACTTCGGCGCGCTGACGCGGGCGCTCACCGATGCGCTGACCGCGGACGGCGCCGAGCTGCTGCTGAACACCGAGGTCACGGGGCTGAAGCGCGAGCGCGACGGCCTCTGGCGCATCCGGGCGAAGGGCCTCGTCGGCATGACGAAGCACGAGGTGCGTGCGCGCTTCGTGTTCGTCGGCGCGGGCGGTTGGGCGCTGAAGATGCTGCAGAAGTCCGGGATCCCCGAGGCGCGCGGCTTCGGGGTCTTCCCGATCAGCGGCGAGTTCCTCCGCGCGGACGACCCGGAGCTCGTCGCGAAGCACCATGCGAAGGTCTACGGCAAGGCCGAGGTCGGATCCCCGCCGATGAGCGTGCCGCACCTCGACACCCGCATCGTGGACGGCAAGGCGTCGCTGATGTTCGGCCCGTACGCCGGCTTCTCGCCGCGCTTCCTGAAGCGGGGCAGCCTGCTCGACCTGGTCCTGTCCGTGAAGCCGCACAACCTCATCCCGATGCTGGCGGTCGCGAAGGACAACCTCGGGCTGCTGCAGTACCTGATCGGGCAGCTGCTCGCCACGCGGAAGAAGAAGTTCGCGGCGCTGCAGGGCTTCATGCCCGAGGCGAAGGAGGGCGACTGGGTCAAGATCATCGCCGGCCAGCGCGCCCAGGTGATCAAGAAGGACCCGAAGAAGGGCGGCGTGCTGCAGTTCGGCACGGAGGTCGTCACCGGGGCCGACGGCACCATCGCCGGCCTGCTCGGCGCCTCGCCGGGTGCCTCGACGAGCACCTCGATCATGCTCGACGTGCTGCGCCGCTGCTTCCCCGAGCGGATGCCCGCGTGGGAGCCCGAGCTGAAGGCCATGGTGCCGAGCTTCGGGCGGCTGCTCTCCGACGACCCCGAGGCGGTCGCCCGCATCAAGGCGATCACCGCACAGGCGCTGGGACTCATCGCCTGACTTGACCTTCCTTCGAACACATGTTCGAATAGAGGCATGCGGTGGTCGGGACAGCAGCTCGATTCGACGGCACCCGACTCCCTGCCGGGCCTCGCGCGGCTGAACAACCTCGTCCGCACCGTCCGCACGCCGGAGTTCGCAGGCGTCACGTTCTACGAGGTCCTCGCGAAGTCGGCGCTGAACAAGGTGCCGGGATCCGTACCCGGCACCCCGTACGGCTGGACGATCAACCCGTACCGCGGCTGCTCGCACGCCTGCGTCTACTGCTTCGCGCGGCCGACGCACGCGTACCTCGACTTCGCGGATGCGGGCGCCTTCGACTCCGAGGTGGTCGTCAAGGTCAATGTCGGCGAGGTGCTGGGTGCGGAGCTCCGACGCGCGTCCTGGTCACGCACCCCGGTCGCGCTCGGCACGAACACGGATCCGTACCAGCGGGCGGAGGGCCGCTACCGCCTGATGCCGGGCGTGCTCGAGGCGCTCGCCGCCTCCGGCACCCCGGTCTCGGTGCTCACGAAGGGCACGCTGCTGCGCCGCGACCTGCCGCTGCTCAGCCGCATCGCGGATGAGGTCCCCGTGGACCTCGCGATGTCGATCGCCGTGTTCGACGACGACCTGCAGCACGCCGTCGAACCGGGGACGCCGAGCACCGCGGCGCGGCTCGCGACCGTCGCCGCCGCCCGCGAGGCAGGCCTCCCGTGCGGCGTCTTCCTCATGCCGGTGCTGCCGTACCTCACCGACACCGTCTCGCACCTCGACCGGGCTCTGGCGGCGATCAAGGCGGCGGATGCGAGCTTCGTGCTCTGGTCCGCGCTCCACCTGAAGCCCGGTGTCCGCGAGTGGTACCTCGACTGGCTCGGCCGCGCGCACCCCGAGCACCTGCCGGCGTACCGGTCGATGTACGGCAGCGGGCCGTACGCGCCGAAGGCCTACCGGCAGTGGCTCTCCGCACGCATCCGGCCCCTCATCGCGAAGCACGGGCTCGTTGTCGGCAGCGCCGACGACGCCACCGGCACCGTCCGGTCCCGCGCGGCGGGCGTCATCCCGCCGCCTCCGCCCGCCCCTCAGGCGGTGCAGCCGGCCCTGTTCTGAGCCGATCTGTACCCCAGTCCACGGCACAAACCGCGGATTTCCGGGCCTCGAATGCCCGCGGACGGTATCACTCATGCAGAATCGGGGTACAAACCGTCCGGTCGTCACCCAGGCCGAGCGGGACCCGAAACCCAACGGAGCACCACTTGCCGGCCGACGACCTTCTGCGGGACCACCCGTCCTATCCCGCTGTCCCCACCGTGATCGGTGGCGTGGCACGCATGCCCCGGCCGGCACCCGAGCCCGTCGAGCCGCAGCCGGAGCAGCAGGGCGAGGCCCGACGTGTGCGCGTCGCGCTGCTCGACGACCACGAGGTGCTGCTCGAGAGCGTCGCGTCGTGGATGCGGGTCAACGCCGAGGACTTCGACGTCGTGCTCACCGCGGCCTCGTGGCTGCAGCTCGTGCACAGCCCCGCCTTCCCCACGGACCTCGTCTTCATCGACGTGCAGCTGAAGGAGCCCGTCTCGATCGAGGCGCGCGTGCGCACCTGCCGCGCCGCCGGCGCGAAGGTCATCGTGCTCACCGGCCTCGACACCGCCGACCTGCGCGACCGCGCCCTGAAGGCGGGCGCCTCCGCGTTCGTCGCCAAGTCGCAGCCGCTCGCCGAGGTCATGGCCGTCGCCCGCGAGGTGATGGGCCTCAGCGCCGGCAAGCCGGCTCCGCGCGCCTGGCGGCCGCTGCCGGCCGCCGCCGTGGCCCTCGAGAAGCCGCGTCTCAGCGTCGGCGAGGAGGAGGCGCTCCGGCTCTACGCAGGCGGCCGCTCCACGCTCGAGGTCGCCGAGGAGATGCACGTGCAGTTCGAGACGGCGAAGACCTACCTGCGGCGCGTGCGCGAGAAGTACGCCAAGGCGCGCCGTCCCGCGAGCCGGAAGGCGGACCTCATCCGTCGTGCGGCGGAGGACGGCTACCTGCAGTGACCCGCGGCCGCGATGCGGCCAGGATGAGGGGATGAGGTCCTCGCGGTGAACCGGTCCGAGATCGAGGCGGCCATCGATGCCGCCGTGGCGCTGGCGGCGGAGCTCCGCTTCGCCCTGCCGCCGTTCGCCTTCTGGGACCGGGATGCGTGGATCGACGGGGCCGACCGCCTCCGCGTACCGATCGAGCGCGGGCTCGGCTGGGACGTGACCGACTTCGGCCGCGGCGACTTCGCCCGCATCGGGCTCACCCTGCTGACGCTGCGCAACGGCACGCCTGCCGAGCAGCTGGCCGGGGAGGGGCAGACGTACGCCGAGAAGGTGATGCGCGTCGACGTGGGGCAGGAGACGCCGTTCCACCTGCATCGGCGCAAGACCGAGGACATCCTGAACCGGGGCGGCGGCGAGCTCGTCGTCGAGCTCGTGCACCCGGACGACGCGGCCGCGTCCGTGCGTGCCCTCGTCGACGGCGTCCCGCTGACGGTGGCACCGGGGGAGCGGCTGCGCCTCGGACCGGGCCAGGGCGTGCAGGTGCCGCGGGGCATCCGCCACCGCTTCTGGGCCGAAGGGTCCCCGGTGCTCGGCGGCGAGGTGTCGAGCGTGAACGACGACGGGGCGGACAACGAGTTCCTCGTGCCGGCCCCGCGGTACCCGGTCGTCGAGGAGGACGTGCCCGCCCGCCGGCTGCTCGTGGGGGAGTACGCCACAGCGTTCGGCGCGCGCCCGGCCGCCGGTCGATAGCGTGGCGGACGTCCGGGCGGCGCAGCCCGGCCGGAAGGAGCCCGCCATGGCCGTCCTCGACCGCTTCGACCTCACCGGCCGCACCGCCGTCGTCACCGGGTCCACGCGCGGCCTCGGCCGGTCGTTCGCGCGGGCGCTTGCTGAGGCGGGCGCGAACATCGTGATCGTCGGCCGCGACGCCGACGCCGCCGCCTCCATCGAGGCGGAGCTGACCGGGCTCGGTGTCCAGGCGATCGTGGTGCTCGCCGACATGACGGTCCGCGCCGACATCGAGCGGCTGCTGGCGGCGAGCGTCGAGCGATTCGGGCGGATCGACGTGCTCGTGAACAACGCGGGCGCCTGCATCCATAAGCCCGCGCTCGAGGTGACCGACGACGAGTGGCACCAGGTGATGGGTGTGAACCTCGACGGGCTCTGGATCGCGAGCCAGGTGTTCGGGCGGCACATGGTCGACGCGGGCGGCGGCGTGATCGTGAACATCGGCTCGATGTCCGCGTCGATCGTCAACCGGCCGCAGTGGCAGCCCGCCTACAACGCGTCGAAGGCCGCCGTGCACCACCTCACCCGCAGCCTGGCCGCCGAGTGGGCGCCGCTCGGCATCCGGGTCAACGCGCTCGCGCCCGGCTACATGCACACCGACATGACGCCGCTGCACGAGCCGCGCTTCCAGCGCTACTGGATCGAGGACACCCCGCAGCAGCGCGCGGGCGAGCCGGACGAGCTCGCCGGCGCCATCGTGTTCCTCGCGAGCGACGCCTCGAGCTTCATGACCGGGTCGGTGCTGACGATCGACGGCGGCTACAGCGTCTTCTGATCCGCACCGGACCAGGCTGAGCCCATGGAGTACACGCACCTCGGCCGGTCCGGCCTCACCGTCTCACGCCTCTGCCTCGGCACCATGAACTTCGGCATGGAGACCGAGGAGGCGGACAGCTTCGCCATCATGGACGCCGCGCACGAGCACGGCATCAACTACTTCGACACCGCGAACCGCTACGGCGGCAAGACCGGCTACGGCGGCACCGAGTCGATCCTCGGCCGCTGGTTCGCGCAGGGCGGCGGCCGCCGCGAGCGCACCGTGCTCGCCACGAAGCTCTACGGCGAGATGGACCCGTGGCCGAACAACGCGAAGCTGTCGGCCCTGAACATCCGGCGCGCCCTCGACGCGAGCCTGCAGCGGCTGCAGACCGACTACATCGACGTCTACCAGTTCCACCACATCGACCGGGACACCCCGTGGGACGAGATCTGGCAGGCGATGGAGGTCGCCGTCGCCCAGGGCAAGATCCTCTACGCCGGCAGCAGCAACTTCGCGGGCTGGCACCTCGCGACCGCACAGGCGGAGGCGCGGCGCCGGAGCTTCACCGGCCTCGTCAGCGAGCAGTCGCTCTACAACCTGCTCGTCCGCGACATCGAGCTCGAGGTGATCCCCGCCGCGCAGGCGAACGGCATCGGGATCATCCCCTGGTCCCCGCTGCAGGGTGGGCTGCTCGGCGGCGTCGTGCGCAAGGAGCGCGAGGGCAGCCGGCGCACGAGCGGCCGGGCGGCGGAGACGCTGGCCGCGCACCGCGACCAGATCGAGCAGTACGAGGACTTCGCCGAGGAGCTCGGCGCCGAACCGGGCGACGTGGCCCTCGCGTGGCTGCTGCGCCAGCCCGCCGTCACCGCGCCGATCATCGGCCCGCGCACGCGCGAGCAGCTCGACGCGGCCGTCCGTGCGCTCGACGTGCGGCTGGACGCGCATGCGCTCGCGCGCCTCGAGGCGATCTTCCCCGGTCACAAGACCGCCCCGGAGGACTACGCCTGGTGAACCCCGGCGGGGGCCGGATCGATCCGGCCCCCGCTGCGGCAGGATGGACCGACACCTCTTAGAACGGACGGAGGCGGCCCATGGCGAAGCTCTACTTCCGCTACGGCGCGATGAACAGCGGCAAGAGCACCGCGCTGCTGCAGGCGGCCTACAACTACGCGGAGCGCGGGCAGCAGGTGCTGCTCGCGAAGCCCGGGATCGACGCCAAGGGCGACCGCAACATCGTGTCGCGGCTCGGCGTCGTGCGGCCGGTCGACTTCCTGATCGAGCGCACCGACGACGTCCTCGAGCGGTTCTTCACGCACCGCAAGCGCGTGATGGCGGGCACCGGGTCGCCGGTCGCCTGCCTGCTGATCGACGAGGCCCAGTTCCTCGGTCACGACCAGGTCGACGACCTCTTCCGGATCGCCGTGGTGCAGGACGTGCCGGTGCTCGCCTACGGCATCCGCACCGACTTCCGTACCGAGGCGTTCCCGGGCAGCCGGCGGCTGATGGAGCTCGCACACAGCCTCGAGGAGCTGAAGACGATCTGCCGCTGCGGCCGGAAGGCGCTCTTCAACGCGCGGCGGATCGGCGACCGCTTCGTCTTCGACGGCGCCCAGGTCGCGATCGACGCGGTCGGCGACGTGACCTACGAGTCGCTCTGCGGCGAGTGCTACCTGGCGGAGAGCGGCGGCCGCCTCGACGGGGAGGACCCGGTCGCGAGCGGCTTCAGCTACTCGTCGGCGCCCGACGCCGACTTCGCCTGAGGGTCGATCCGCTTCGTCAGGAAGACGCGGGCGAAGCCGTCCTCCTGGGCTCGGTGCGTCTCGCGGTAGCCGTGCCGCTCGTAGCGGCGGATGTTGGTGGTCATCCGCTCGTGCGTGTACAGCCGCACCTCGGGCGACCCGGCGGCCGCCGCCTGCTCGTCCGCGAACCGGAGCAGGGCGGATCCGATCCCGCGGCCCTGCGCATCCGGTGCGACGGCCACGCTCTGGAGCAGCAGGTGGTCCGGATGCGGGACGAGCACGAGGACCCCGACCGCCTCGCCACCGTCCTCCGCGATCCAGAGCGCGCCGGCATCGGCGGACTCGGCCAGGTCGGCGGACATCGGCGCCGGCTCCCGGCCGATGATGGGTACCCACGGCAGGTAGGCGGCGCGGGTGATGGCGGTCGCGACCGCCGCTTCGGGGGACGTCGCCCGGCGGATGTGCGGGATCACCTGCTTACCGTCCCACCAGGGCAGAGACGACGAAACCCCCGGACCGTGAGGTCCGGGGGTGACTGTCGGGGTAGCGGGATTCGAACCCACGACCTCCTCGTCCCGAACGAGGCGCGCTACCAAGCTGCGCTATACCCCGGTGACCGCTCGCCGTCGAGATCGTCGCGCGCGGGCCTCGACAAGGATAGCGGACGCCCGGCTCGCCGCCTCCCGCCCCGGCCGCGCATCCTCAGACGGCCGATTCAGGGCGCATCCGGGTGTCGGCGGTCGCCCGTTCGGCCCGAAACGGCCCATCCGGGTGGGCGCGGCCGCCCGGATGGGCCGAGACCGCGTGGATCGGGAGCCGGCGCGGTGCGGGTCGCGGAAGCGGCTACTTCCAGACTCCGGTGATCGGGCTGGCGCTGCTCAGCGCCGGGACCCCGTATGCCTTCTCGATCGTGGTCAGCACGTTGTAGTGGGTGATGCGGGTCGAGTAGTTGCCCGGGGCGACGTGCTGGCCGACGATCACGGTGAGGATCCCGTTCGTCGAGGTGCCGTTGTCCTCGTCGAACGTGACGATGAGCACGGAGTTGTGGGTCATCGCCCAGGTGGCGTAGCCGGACAGGTGGTTCTTCAGCCAGGTGTCACCGGCGGCCACGCTTCCGTCGTGCATGTCGTCGTGCAGATTCGGGACGACCATCGATACAGGCGGGAGGTCGGCGTAGGTGGTTGGGAACGCACTGAACGGCTTGTCGTGTGCCGAGTTGCGCGTCGCCGTGAAGTCCGCGAGCGGGTTGTGCTTGCGGGCATACGCACCGGACGCGCAACCGAGGTACCCGGCGGACGGTAGGGATTCGCTGTAGATCGTCGCCCCGACCTGGGACCCGAGCGACGGCGTGCTGCCCAGGTTCACGGGGCATGCGTCGCTGGTGATCCCGTGGTTCGAACCGGACCAGAGCGCGAGGTAGTTCGGCTGGCTCGGGTGGGTGATGCCGTGGGCGTTCGTGAAGTTCGCGCCGATCCTGGCGAGGGACTGCAGGTAGGGCTGGGTGATCGTCTGGGTGTAGGAGTGGTTCTCCTCCACGACGATCACGACGTGAGCAGGTCGAGGGAGCCCGGTTGGAGCGGGTGCAGGGCTCAGGGACGCCAGAGGCGAGATCACAGCCACGACAGCGGCGAGAAGAGCACGGCGCATCTCATCCTCCTGGACGTCGAGCGCTTCGGTCGGGCACGCCGCGGGTGACGGTCGATGTCGGAAGCGATGCTCATCCTGCACGAACTCCGGCAAGTGCGCAGCCGCGGGAGGACGAGGTCAGGGTGGAGCGGCCCCTCGTCGGGGTACTCCGTCACGCGTCAGCGAGCGGTGAGGGTGAGCAGCGACACCTCGCACGAGGTGCTGTACGACTTCGGGTGAGGGCAAGATCCGCATGTTTCCGGGCTTCTCGAGTTACCAGGCGGGCCGCTGGCGGAGTCGGTTCTGGCGCAGTTGTGGGCAAAATGTGGGCACGAGCAGAGACCTGAGGCCCGTGTGATGTGTGATGTGTGATGTCTCAGGACATCGGTGACGGTTCTGTATCAAGACATCGGTGACAGTTGTGGGTTAGGGCATCGGCGGCACGGGGGTGGGTCAGATGTTCTCGGCGCGGTCGGGAGGACGCAGGCGGCGCCGGGGTTGAGCCAGGCGCGCTGCTCTATCCAGGTGCGGCGGTCGTGGCAGAGGTGCAGACGGTCGCCGGTCTCGATTCGCGGCACCCGTCCCAAGATTCCGCTCGCCGCCGAGCCCCGCGCCACGTGTCGCCCTAAGTCGTCCCGCCGTCGGCACTGCGCGCGTTCCTGGCGATCTGCGCGGCCTTCGATGGGGTCGACCCGGTTTGTATCGCCTTGATGTAAATGGATGCGGAGATCCGGTTCATGTTCTGCAGACCCGACCGGACAGCCTGGATCGCGGACATGGCGGGGCTCGGGTCGGCTGTGTAGACGGCCTTGTAGTCACCGGGCGGGAAGGCCTGAGCGGCAAGGGACGCGGCGGCGCCCCGGTTCTCGGTCGCTGCGTTCCTATGTCCGGAGATGGACTTGTTTGCGCTGTTGAACGAGGACGCTAAGGAGTCAGGCCGGGACGCCAGCGCGGCCTGCGCCACCGCGCTGCTGATGGAGACGGTGCCGACCTTGTCCATGGCCTGCGCGGCGGAGGCCGGAGCGGCGGCAGCGAGCACCAGCGCGGTCATCGCGGCGGCGGCGAGGTGTTTGCGGTTCATGATGAGTCCTCTTCTGAAACGGGGTCGGGAACTGGTGAGGCCAGATTCCGCCGACCCCGATCGGCGAGATAGACAGGAAAACCCTCGATCAGAGGGCGCGGCGAGCCAGACCGAGGGTTGTTCCCGATTGCCGGAAAGGAGCGGGCCGAAGAGCGTGATCGGCGACTCCCGACGTTCGATCCGAAGGACCGCCATGGCCGCAGCACGCGCCACTCCTGTCTCCGACTGAAACGACCCCTGCCGGGAACGTCGAGGTCGGGCCACACTGACCGTGTGGTGAACCTCGTCGGTCGGGACAGGGAACTCGCAGAGCTGCTCGCGGCCGTGCGTCGGCCGGGCCCCGGGATCGTGACGCTGGTTGGAGCGCCCGGGATGGGCAAGACCGCGCTCCTCCACGCCCTGCTCAGGGTCGTCGACGCGCCGTTCGTGCTGACCGCCCGACCGCTTCCGACCGAGACCGGTCTCGCGTTCACCGGCTTGATCGACCTGCTCACCGACCTGCCGGCGAGCGTGTACGCCGACCTTCCCGGTCCGCAGCGTGCCAGTCTCCGCGCGGCGCTGCTCCTGGAGGAGGTTCAGGGCGGCGCGGATCCGCGGGCGGTCGCGGCAGGCGTGCGGTCAGCGTTGGCGCACCTGGCGGAGAAGGGCCCCGTACTTCTTGTCCTCGACGACGCGCAGTGGCTCGATGCTGCCAGCCGGGGAGCGCTCAGCCAAGCGCTCGACCGGATCGGTGCCGCTCCCGTCGTCCTGGTCTGCGCGGCCAGGCCAAGCAGTTCGGCCCTGGACTGGCTCCCTACCGCCGGGATGGAACGGCTCACTGAGGTCTGGCTGGGGCCGCTCCCGGCCGAAGACCTCATCCGGGTGGTCGACGACCTGGGATTGGTGATGGAACGCGCAGAGTTGAGAGGGATCGAGCGCGCCTCCGCAGGAAACCCGCTCCACGCCCTCGAGCTCGCGCGCCACCGGCTGTCGATCGGAGGGGGTGTAACCATCGAGCAACTCGTGCAGGAACGACTCACCGTGCTCCCGCGCGAGACCCGTATCGTGCTGCTGACAGCAGCCCTGGCTTCCGACCCGCATCTCGAGGTCATCGCCAGGGCCCGGTCCTGCCGAGCGGTCGAGTTGGCAGCGGTGCTCGATCCGGCCCTCAGGTCCGGTCTGGTGAGTGTCGGGGACCTGGTGCTATTCGCGCATCCGCTCTACGCCGAGGCCGCCGTCTCTGCCGCGTCGGCTCCTGATCGGGCCGAAGCCCATCGGCGGCTCGCGGTGGTGGAGCCGAGCGAGGAGGCCAGGGCTCGTCACGCGGGACTCGCCACCGAAGGACCGGATGAACGGCTCGGATCGGTCTTGGCTGCGGCCGCCGAGCTCACCAGGGCGCAGGGCGCCTGGGACACCGCGGTCGACCTGATGACTCTGGCGGTCACCCGGACGCCACTCGACTCGGCGGAACGCCCTGGGCGTGCCGTGCGGCTCGCCGAGTGGGCAATGACGGGCGGCCGACCGTCACTCGCCGAGCGGTGGTTCCGTGAGGTGCGGACCCTGCATCGTGCGTCGCCCGTGTACTGGCCGGCCACCATCGGATTGGCCCGGCTGTGCCTGCTGTCGGCCGAGCGCGATGAGCTTCACGCCCTGAATCGTGAGCTGCTGGGGGCCGATCTGGATCCGCCGCTGGCGGCAGAGGCAATGATCCGTACGGTCCACGAGGAGTTCGCTGACCGGCCAGAGGGCGAACTGGAGCACATTCGATTGGCCAATCGTGTTCTCGCCGAGGCCGCTGAACGGGTGAACCCCACCCTGCTGCTCGCCGGGCTCAGCCTGGAGATTGAGATGAGCCTCGTTCTGGGCCTGCCGACGGCGGACCTGCTCACCCGCGCTGTGGAGGTGGACGCCGGGACCCCTGCGCTCGTCGCCCTCGACGGGCCTTCGCTGCAACTCGCGCACATCGCGATGATGGCGGACCGGTTCGATCAGGGGCGCGCACTCTGCCACGGGATGCTGCAGCGGTGCAAGGACGTGGGGGATGAGGTGTCGCTCCCGATGGTCTACTCGCATCTTGGGCACCTCGAACAGCGCGCCGGAAGGTGGGAAATCGCCCGGGGCGCGCTCATCGAGGGCGAGCAGTGGGCGCACGGCCAGGGCCAGTTGAGCCTGTGGCAGCTCCGTGCGCAGGGCGCCATGATCGACGGTCTGCGAGGCGACCCGGTGCCAGCGCTGGCGACGTTACGGGAGGCGGCCGAGCTCTTCGCCGCCGCCGAGTTCATGTCATTCCGGGCCATCGTCCGGCATCTCACCGGGCGCGTCCACGCCGCGTACGACGAGCATGAAGCCGCGTTCGAGGCCTTCGGCGACGCGATCGACTGTGCCAGAAAGGTGGGGTGGGACGAC
>NZ_DATBTU010000025.1:0-34793 GCF_036559085.1 Amnibacterium sp. | reverse complement strand
CCCCTCGAACGGTGTCCTCGAACAGCCGGATGGCGAGGGGACGCCCGAACCGGCTGACCGAGAACGGGTTGCCCCAGCGCGTCGGCCGGGCGACGACGATGGCGCCCTCGGGCTTGCGCCACCCCTTGCGGCGCGAGAGCCGGATGCGCTGCGGCATCGTGCTGCCTCCTTCTCCGCGGGCCGGGCTCAGCCTGCGAGCGCGCGGGCGACGGCGGTCCGGGCGAGGCGCGCCCGGAAGGCCGGCTCGGTCTCGGCGGTGCCGGTGAGGAAGCCGGCGCCGTACATCGTGCGGAGCACGCACTCGGCGTAGAGGGTCTGCGCGATCTCGAGCGCGACGGTCGGATCGACGTGGATCGCGTCGGCGGCCCGGCGCATCATCCGCCGAGACTCCTCCGCACCCCGCTCGAGCAGCTGCGGATCCGACTCCGCCTGCGTGATCACCGACCTCAGCAACCGCCCGTGCACGAGGAACACCTCGGCGACGGCCTCAGCGGCCTCGGCGGCCTGCTCGCCGGTCGTCGCGTCCGGACGGGGCAGCGGCAGGAGCACCCGCTCCTCGGTGGCGCGCACCTCCGCCATGCCGCGCTCGTACACCGCGGCGAAGAGGCCGGCGCGGCCGTCCACCCGGGCGTACAGGGAGGGCGCGTTGATGCCGCTGCGCCGACACACCTCGGTAATCGTCAGCGCCGGGACGCCGCCCTCCTCGATGAGCTGCCGTCCGACCTCGAGCACGCGCTCCCACGCCTCACGGCTCCGGGCCTGCTTCGGCTCCCGGACGACGGCCATGCCCTCCATCCTGCCGCCCGGCCTCACGCCGGCGTGCGGATGTCCCGGCCCATCTCCGCGAGCTGGTCGATGATCTCGCCTGGGCTTCGCTCACCCACCTGCTTCTGCAGGAACGGCGTGTGGTCGAGCACGTAGTCCCGGATGGGCCGCAGCGGCGCCGGCGCGTGGTGGAACACCCGCCCGAGCACGTACGCCTGCTGCACCTGCGAGGTCGTGTGCGGGATGCGCGGCGTCTCGTAGGCCCGGAGCGCGGCGACGACCGCGGCGGTGTCGGCGAGGTCGACCCCGGCAAGGCGCTGGGCGAGGAAGTAGCCGTCGCTGATCGACATGCCGGCGCCGTAGGCGGCGTAGGGCGACGTGGCGTGGGCGGCGTCCCCGGCGAGCGTGATGCGGCCATTCGACCACCGCTTCAGGGGCACGCGGTCGCGGATCGGCCAGCGTTGCACGTGCTCGGGCTCGGTCGCGGCGACGAGCGCGGGAAGCGCCCCCGGGAATGCGGCCGCGAGCCCGCGGGCGTGCCCGAGCAGGTCCTCGGGGGGCGGCGTCGCGGGATCCCAGGCCTCGAGCACCCACCACTGGTACCCGTTCCGGCCCTCGCTCCGGATCGACGAGTAGGTGCCCTGGACCGTCCTCGTGTGGATGAGCGGCAGCTCGCCCCACGTCGCTTCCGGCACGGTGGCGAACGTGTAGCCGCCGATGATGTGCAGCCTGTGGTCGCGCTTCGGCGAGGGGCCCCAGAGGTGGGTGCGGACGATCGAGTCGATGCCGTCGGCTCCGATCAGCAGCGGCGTCCGCACCGTCTCCCCCGAGCGCAGGGTCAGCAGCACGTCCGCGCCGCGGTCCTCGATCCCGAGCACCTCCTGGCCGGTCCGCAGCATGCCCTCCGGCAGCGCGGCGAGCATCCGGCGGTACAGGTCGGGGCGCAGCAGCCCGATGAAGCCGCCGCCGTACTCGTCGAGCACGTGCTGCGGGATCTGCACGTCGGCGCGGACATGGCCGTGGGCGTTCTGGAAGGTCGTGTGGTTCGGCGCCCCGATGTCCGTGGTGTCGACGCCGATCTCCCGCAGCGCCTTCAGGGGCGGCGGCCACAGGTTCAGGATGTTGCCCGCCGGCCGCGCCTCCCGGTAGCGCTCCAGGATCACGACCGGCTGGCCCACGGTGTGCAGCGCGAGCGCGGCGGCCATGCCGGCGGGGCCACCGCCGAGCACCACGATCGGATCGTCAGGCATCGTCGCCATGTCCTGCTCCTCATCGAGTCGAGTGCGAGGACGGTACCGACGGAACGGCGGTTCTGTAAAGCCCTTACAGTTCCGGCGTCACGAGGCGCGGCCGAAGTGCAGGAACTGCTGCCGCATCCACACGTGCGCGGGGTCCTCGGTGTGCATCGGATGCCACCAGAGGGCGCCGGCCAGCCGCACGACGTCGAACGGCGGCTTCAGCATCCGCATCTCGTTGCCGGCGACGAAGCGTTCGGCGACCTTGCGCTGCACCATCCCGATCCGCTCGGTGCCCATGAGGAAGAAGGGCAGCGCGAGGAAGCCCTCGACAACGACGTCGATGCGCGGCTCGACCCCGATCATCTGCAGCTGCCGCCCCGCCGGGGTGAAGGCGCTCCGGCTCTGGTAGGTGAAGACCCACGGCAGGTCGCGGAGGTGATCCATGGTGAGCTCGTCGCCGACGAGCGGGTTGTCGGCGGCGACGAGGCAGACCCACTCGTCCTCGTAGACGTCGAGGCACGGCAGGTCGGTCGTGAAGCCGTGCGGCAGCAGCATGCCGTCCACGGTCCGCAGCGAGTTCATGGGGTCCTCGACGATCGCCGGCGAGTGCTGCACGAACCGGAAGCGGATGCCGGGGGCGTCGCGGCGGACCCCGTTCGCGACCGCGGCGCCGACGGTCGCGAAGGCGTAGTCGGATCCGTAGACCGTGAACTCGCGGTTCGACGTGGAGGCGTCGAAGGTGGCCTCGTTGGCGAAGACCTTGCGGGCCGCATCGAGGGCGATCGCGGTCTGCTCGCCGAGGCGGGCGGCGAGCGGCGTGAGCCGGTAGGTGTTGCCGTCGCGGATGAGCAGCGGGTCGCTGAAGTGCACGCGAAGCCGGGCGAGCGAGGCGCTGAGCGCCGGCTGGCTGAGCTGCAGCTTCTCCGCAGCGCGCGTCACGCTGCGCTCGGTGAGCAGCGCGTCGAGTGCGACGAGCAGGTTCAGCTCGAGGCGGGCCATCGGCGTGCGGGCCATCAGTGCTCCCGGATGGCATCGGCGATGCCCTTGTGCGAGACGTGGGCGGTGAGGCCGCCGTCCACGGCGATCTCCGCGCCCGTGGTGAAGCGGGACTCGTCGGACAGCAGGTGGACCACGAGCGCCGCCACGTCCTCGGGGGTGCCGGTGCGGCCGAGCGGGGTGTCCGCGATTGCGGCGGCGCGGAAGGCCGGCGATGCGTCGACCATGAGCGGGGTCTCGATGAGCCCCGGGAAGATCACGTTCACCCGGATGCCGGCCTCCCCGAACTCGAGCGCGGCGACCCGGGAGAGGCCACGGAGCGCCCATTTGCTGGCGGTGTACGGCGCCGCGACATGGCCGGACAGGCCGGCGATCGAGACGACGTTGACGATGGAGGCGCCCGACCCCATCAGGGGTCGGAGCGCCTGCATCCCGAGCATCGGCCCGGTCGTGTTGACGGCGAGCGCGCGGTTCCAGGCGTCGAGCTCGACGTGCGGCAGCCGCTGCCGGGAGGCGATCCCCGCGTTGTTGACCAGCCCGTCGAGGTGTCCGTCACGCTCCCGGATCGCGGCGGCGAGGGACGACCAGTCCTCGGGGTCGGTGACGTCGAGGCGGAAGGTCCGGATGCGCTCCGCGGCGAGGGAGCCGAGCTCCTCGGCGAGGACGTCGGTGGCCCAGACGATCGCGCCCTCGGCGGCCGCAGCCAGCACATCCGCTCGCCCCATGCCCCGGGCGGCACCGGTGACGACGACGACGCGGTCCTGCAGGCGGCCGCTCATGGCAGGTCCGCCGGAGGCGCGCCGCACCTGCGTCTGCGCATCCGGCCTCCTCGTCATCGAGTGCTCCGCAGCATAACGCGGACGGATGCCGCCGACGCCGATCTGCTGGAAAACGACCGATATCGAGACCCGCGATCCGCGGATCGACGGGGAAGAACCGTCACCCAGCGCCCATCCATGGCGCTGATGGGCGGATCACCGATCGGCACTTCCTGGCGCCTGGACGCGGTGCCAGCATTCCTCGCACACGGGCCTCGCCCGTCCCGCATCAGACGAAGGAGTTCGATGTCGAACGACGTCCTCGCCCAGACCCCGACGGTGGAGCACGACGCCGTCGTCAACCCCCACACCGGCAAGCCCGCCACGGCATGGCAGGGCTCGCTGCTGCTCGCCGGCAGCTGCCTGCCGGTCCTCGGCGCGGTGCTGCTGTCCCCGCTGCTGCCCTCGATGACGAAGGACTTCGCCTCGACGCCCGGATCCGCGGCCCTCGTGCCGCTCGTCCTCACCGTCCCCGCGCTGTTCATCGCGATCCTGTCGCCGTTCGCGGGTGCGATCATCGACAAGCTCGGCCGCAAGCGGGTGCTGATCGTCGCGCTGCTGCTCTACGCCCTGCTCGGCACGGCGCCGGTCTGGGTGGGGCCGCTCGGCGGCATCCTCGCCACCCGCGTCGGCGTCGGGATCGTCGAGGCCTTCATCATGACCGCCTGCACCACGCTGCTCGCCGACTACTTCGTCGGACGCCGGCGGGACAAGTGGTTCGGCCTGCAGGCCACGGTCACCGCGCTCGCGGCCACCGCGTTCTTCGGCATCGGCGGCGGCCTCGGCGCCCTCGGCTGGCGCACCCCGTTCTGGCTCTACCTCGTCAGCATCGTGCTCGCGGTGCTCATGGCGGTCGCCATCTGGCCGACCCGCCAGACGGGCGACGGCAGCGAGCGCGCGGCCGAGAAGCTGCCGCCGCTGAACTGGGGCCTCGTCCTCGTCCCCGGCCTCGTGAGCATCGCGGGCGGGATGATCTTCTACACGCCGATCGTCGAGCTGCCCTACCTGATCACCGGTCACGGCGTCACCTCGACGGCCGCGATCGGCGGCATCGCGGCGCTCGCCTCCCTCGCCACCGCGATCGGGGCGTTCTCCTTCCGCTGGATCGCCCGCTACGGCGCCGGGGTGCTGCTCCCGGTCGCGCTCGGCCTCGCCGGCGTCGGCCTGCTGATCGCGGCGCTCTCGCCGAGCCTGCCGATGCTCGTGCTCGGCGCCGTCATCGTGAGCCTCGGCACCGGGATCCTGCTGCCGACCCTCATCACCTGGGCGATCTCCCGGCTCACCTACGACCAGCGCGGCCGTGGGACGGGCGTCTTCACCTCGGCGGTCTTCCTCGGCGAGTTCCTCTGCCCGCTGCTCGTGCTCGCGCTGACCGGCGCGACCGGGACGCTCCCGGCGGCGATCGCGATCATGGCCGTGCTCGCGCTGCTGCTCGGCGTGGGTTCGTTCATCGGCTTCCGCCGGCGCGCCGCGGTCGCGGCGTGAGCAGGACCTTCGACCTGCGCACGGACACGTTGACGAGCCCGGATGCGGTCTCCCGCGAGTTCCTCGCGAGCGACGCGTTCCGGGCCGACATGGCGGGTTTCGCGATGTCCGACATCGTCGAGGTGGCGACGCGCATCCTCGAGGCGGCGCCCGCGTCGCCGCTGTAGTGACGGCCGTGACGACTCCCGGCGAGCTCTTCTCGCTGTCCGGCACGGTCGCGCTCGTCACCGGAGCGACCAGCGGCATCGGGCTCGCCACGGCGGCGCTGCTCGCCGGCGCCGGCGCCCGCACGGTGCTCACCGGAATCGCCACGCAGGATCCGGCGGGCGTCGCGGAGCGGCTGGCGTCGACCGGGCTCCCGGTGAAGGGGGCGGTGCTCGACGCCACCGACGAGGCGGCGATCACCGACCTGGCCGGCGCCGTGCTGGCCACCGAGGGACGGATCGACACCGTCGTCTGCAGCGCGGGCGTCGCCCTGGACACCGGCCCGCACACCGTGACGACCGACGCGCAGCTCGACGCGATGTTCGACCTGCACGTGCGCGGGGTGCTGCGGCTCGCGAACGCGACGATCCCGGCGATGGCCGAGCACGGCTGGGGTGCGTTCGTCGTCCTGTCGAGCATCGCGGGCCCGCGCGGCAACCGGCTGCTCGGCGGCTACGGCGTGACGAAGGCCGCGAACGCGCAGCTCGTGCGCAACCTGGCGGTGCAGTGGGGCGGGGCGCACGTCCGCGTCAACGCGATCTCCCCCGGGGTGATCGCGACCGACTTCGCCCTGCCGATCACCGAGGAGCCCGGTATCGCCGCCGCGCGCCTCGCGAAGACCCCGCTCGGCCGGTTCGGCACCGCCGACGAGGTCGCCGGGGCCGTCCTCTGGCTCGCCTCCCCCGCCGGCGCCTTCGTGACGGGGCAGAACATCGTGATCGACGGCGGGACGCTGATCAGCGACTGACCGTGCTCGCAGCGCGATCGACCGGGCAGTCATCTGCGCGATCGACGGAGAAAGCGGCTCGCGGCGACGGAGTCATGCGGATCGAAGGCGGATCCGCGCAGGAACTCCGTCGTTCGCGCAGTCATCCCGGTTCCGAGGTCGAGGTCGAGGTCGAGGTCGAGGTCGAGCAGGCGGATGCCTGGGCCGGCGCCGGCGCGACCGCCAGGGCACGCGCCGTGTTCGAGTTGACCACGCTCGTCGGCTACTCCCGCGCGCTCGCGCTGCAGCTCCGCGCGTTCCGCGCCGACGAGGTCCGATCGTCAGCAGCACGTCCTAGCGTGGGCGGGTGCCGGAGCCCACGCGATTCGTCCGCGACCGGGTCACCCGCCTCTGCTACCTGCTGCTCGCCTGGTTCGCCTACCTGCAGGCCGCGCCCGGACTCGTGCTGCCCTATCTCCGCAACGAGCTGCACCTCACCTACTCGGTGGGCGGACTGCACGTGGCCGCCTTCGCCGCGGGCAGCCTCATCGCCGGCGTGCTCGGGCCACGCGTCGAGCGCCTGCTCGGGCGACGGACCATGCTCTGGTCGGCCGCAGCGGTCATGGGCATCGGCGCGATCGGCCTCACCGCGGGCGGCGTGGTCGCGGTCACCGTCGGCTCGGTGCTGCTGCTCGGCCTCGGTGGCGGCACGCTGCTCGTGACCGTGCAGGCCGTGCTCGCGGACCACCACGGCGAGCTGCGCACGATCGCCTTCACCGAGGCGAACCTCGCGGCGAGCGCCGCCTACGTCGTCCTGATCGGGGTGCTCTCGTTCACGGCCGCGATCGGGCTCGGCTGGCGCATCGCGCTGCTCGCCTCGCTGCTCGTGCCGCTGCTCGCCTGGCTGGCGAACCGCCGCCTGCCGATCACGGCCGCGCCGCCGGTGCCGGACGGATCCGCCCGGTTGCCAGGCACCTTCTGGATCGCCGCGGCCATGATCATCTGCACCACCGCCATCGAGTGGTGCGTGACCGGCTGGGGTGCCACCTTCGTCGGTGGCGCGGCCCGGCTCGCGCCGGCCGCCGCGGTCGGGCTCATGGGCGGGTACTTCGGCGGCGTGCTCGTCGGCCGCGCCGTCGGCAGCCGGCTCGCGCGGCGGTTCGAGGCGAGCCGGCTGCTCGGCCTCGCGCTCGCGCTGACGGCGGCCGGCTTCCTGCTCCTCTGGCCGGCGACGACGCCGGGGCAGGCCTTCGCGGGGCTCGCGGTGATCGGCGCGGGCATCGGCAACCTGTTCCCGCTCGGGCTCTCGATCGCGGTGGCGCTCGCGCCGGGCCGGGCGGGCGCCGCGAGCGGCCGGGCGGTGGTCGCCTCGTCGATCGCCGTGCTGCTCGCGCCGCTGACCATCGGCGCCCTCGCGGATGCGACGTCGCTCAGCGCCGCCTTCCTTCTCGTGCCGGTGCTGCTCGTCCTCGCCGCGGCCGGGCTCGCGCTCGTGCAGCGCGGGCACCGCGTCGCCGCCCGCGTCTGAGCGCTCCCGGGCGGAGCGACTCCGGTTTGTGGGGGTCCTGCAATCCGACGCGAGCACGTCGGGGTGACGGATCGTGGAACCCTCACACCGAATCGGCGGATCGACTGTCGGTGATCTACCGTCCCGAAGGCGATCAGCGACAGAAGGAGGCCCGCCCGTGGCGAAGCAGGGGACGACGACGGTCGAGACGCGCGAGCAGCGCATCGAGCGGGACACCATCACGACGCCGCCGGCAGCCGCTCCAGCCGCACCCGTCCGGGTGCCCGCAGCGCCGGTCACCGCGGCGCCCGCGCTCGACCCCGGCGCCCTCCGCGACCTGCTGCTCGGCGAGTGGCGCGACGTCCGCCTGGCGGCCCGGAGCCGGATGCTCGACCCGGTCTTCCACCTCCAGGACGACGAGCGCGTGGCCGACCAGCGCGCCCGGGTCACGCGCACCCTGCACGCCCTGCTCGAGACCGGCGCCCCGCGCCTGCCCTTCCCGCCCGAGTTCGGCGGGACCGGCGACGCGGGCGGCAACCTCGCCGCGTTCTCCGAGATCGTCACCGCCGATCCGTCGCTGCAGATCAAGGCCGGCGTGCAGTGGGGCCTCTTCACCGCCGCGATCCTGCACCTCGGCACCCATCCGCACCACGAGCGCTTCCTCGACGACGCGATCGAGCTGCGGGTGCTCGGCGGCTTCGCGATGACCGAGACCGGGCACGGCTCGGACGTCGCCTCGATCGCGACTTCGGCCACCTACGATCCGGCGACCGAGGAGTTCGTGATCCACACGCCCTTCCGCGCGGCGTGGAAGGACTACATCGGCAACGCGGCCGTCGACGCGCACGCAGCGGTGGTGTTCGCCCAGCTCGAGACCCTCGGCGAGCGGCACGGCGTGCACGCGTTCTACGTCCCGATCCGCGACGAGGCCGGGGAGTTCCTGCCCGGCGTCGGCGGCGAGGACGACGGCCCCAAGGGCGGCCTGAACGGCGTCGACAACGGGCGCCTGCACTTCACCGAGGTGCGGATCCCGCGGACGAACCTGCTGAACCGCTACGGCGACGTCGCGCCGGACGGCACCTACTCCTCCCCCATCGCGAGCCCCGGCCGCCGCTTCTTCACGATGCTCGGCACCCTGGTGCAGGGGCGCGTCTCCCTCGCGCTCGCCACGAACACGGGCGCGCAGGTCGCCCTGCAGATCGCGGTCCCCTACGCCGACCAGCGCCGCCAGTTCCCGGGTGCGAGCCAGGAGGAGACGGTGCTGCTCGACTACCCCGAGCACCAGCGGCGCCTGATGCCCGGCATCGCGCACAGCTACGCGGCGTCCTTCGCGCTGAACGAGCTGCTGCACGACTTCCACCGCGTCTTCACCGGCGAGCACGACACCGATGCGGCCCGCCAGGACCTCGAGACGTTCGCCGCTGCGATGAAGGCGGACGTGACCCGCTTCGGCCTCGACCTCATCCAGGAGTGCCGGGAGGCGACCGGCGGCGCCGGCTTCCTCGCGGAGAACCGCTTCGGGCGCCTGCACTCGGACCTCGACGTCTACACGACGTTCGAGGGCGACAACACCGTGCTGCTGCAGCTCGTGGGCAAGCGCCTGCTCACGGACTACGGCCGGCAGTTCAAGGGCGCTCCGCCCGCCGCGGTCGCGTCGATCGTCGGCAAGCAGATCGCCGGCAAGGTCGCGGGTGCGGCCGGCGTCACCGCCCTCGCGCAGCGCGTGGCGGACTCGGGCTCGAGCGCGAAGGCGAGCCGGGCGCTGCGCGACCGCGCGGTGCAGGAGCAGCTGCTGACGGATCGCGTGGACGTCACCGTCGCGGAGCTGGCCGCGCGCCTGCGGCCCGCCGGCAAGGCGACCCCCGAGGCCGCCGCCGACCTGCTCGGGCGCAACCAGCACGAGCTGATCGAGACGGCCCGCGCCTACGCCCGCCTCCGCCAGTGGCAGGCCTTCGACCGCGCCGTCGAGGGGCTCCCGGCGGGTGCGATGCGCCGCGCGCTCACGCAGCTGCGGGACGTCTTCGCCCTGGACGCGATCGAGCAGGACCTCGACTGGTTCCTCGTGCGCGGCCGCATCGGCCGGCAGCGCGCCCGGGCCGTGCCCGCGACGCTCGACGCGCTCCTCGCGGCGCTGCGGCCCCAGGCGGTCGCCCTCGTGGCGGGCTTCGGCTACGAGCAGGGCCACCTCCGTGCGGCCATCGCGACCGGTGCCGAGCAGCAGCGGCAGGACGAGGCGCGGGCGGCGACCCGCACCGCCTGACCCGGTCCATCCGCCGTCGCGCGGGTCGTCCGCACCGCGTGAGTTGCCACTTCTGGCCCTCGAAGCGCTCGCTCAAGGGCTGAAAGTGGCAACCCACCCATCGGCACGTCCCGCGATGCGTGCGCACCGCGACCCACAATCGGTGGGTTGCCACTTCTGGCCCTCGGAGCCCGCGTTCCGGGGCCAGAAGTGGCAACTCACGCTTCGGGCGTGACGACTCGCGTCGGAGGCTTCCGCTGAGCGGAAGCGGACGGGCGGATCGCAGGCGGTCCTGCCAACGTGGACGCCACGACGCGAAGGAGCGCCCAGTGGAACGTACGTCGGTGGCCATCGTGGGGGCCGGACCCGCGGGCCTCCTGCTGGGCTGCATCCTGGCGGCGGAGGGCGTCGACTTCGTCCTCGTCGAGCACCGGTCCCGCGAGCACGTGCTCAGCCGCATCCGCGCCGGCGTGCTCGAGCAGGCATCCGTCGACGTGCTCGACCGCTACGGGCTCGGCGAGCGCCTGCACCGCGAGGGCCTCGTGCACGGCGGCGTGTACCTGCAGGCCGGCGCCGACCGCTTCCACGTCGACTTCGAGGAGCTCGTCGGCCGCACCGTCACGGTCTACGGCCAGCAGCAGGTCGTGCTCGACCTCATGCGCCACCACGACGAGCTCGGCAGCGCCGTCCACTACGGCGCGACGGACGTGATGCCGAGCGGCGTCGACGGCGACGATCCGCACCTCCGCTTCACCGCCGACGGCGAGGAGCACGACGTCGCCGCGGACGTGATCGTCGGCGCGGACGGCTATCACGGCGTCTGCCGCACGCTGATCCCCGACGAGGTCCTCGCCCCGGCCGAGCGCGGCTACGACGCGGCGTGGCTCGGCATCCTCGCGGACGTCGCCCCCAGCACCGACGAGCTCATCTACGCGCTGCACCCGGACGGATTCGCGATGCACTCGATGCGCAGCCCGAGCGTCTCCCGCCTCTACCTGCAGGTCGATCCGACCGAGGACATCGCGGACTGGAGCGACGAGCGCATCTGGGAGGGCCTGCAGGAGCGCCTCGCGACCCCCGGCTGGACGCTCACCCCGGGCCCGATCACCGAGAAGTCGATCACGCCGATGCGCTCGTCCGTCGCCGCGACGCTCGCCTACGGGCGGCTGTTCCTGGCCGGCGATGCGGGCCACATCGTGCCGCCGACCGGGGCCAAGGGGCTGAACGCCGCGATCGCCGACGTCGCCCTGCTCGGCGCCGCTCTCGCGGAGCACGCCCGCGGATCCGACGGGCCGCTCGGCGCCTACAGCGAGCGGGCGCTGGCCCGGCAGTGGAAGGTGCAGTCCTTCTCCCAGTTCATGACGGATCTCCTGCACACGCCCGGCAGCGCCGTGCCCGCGGATGAGCGCGCCTTCCGGTACTTCAGCCGCGTCGGCCAGCTGCGCTACGTGCAGGGCTCCCGCTACGCCCAGCAGTTCATCGCCGAGCAGTACACCGGATTGGCCATCGCATGAGCGCCGAGCAGCGTCCCGTCTCCATCCCGCCGGGTGAGGAGCCCCAGTCGGCGCTGAGCGCCGAGATCGAGCGGCTGCACGAGCAGTACGCGGGGCGCCGCGCGAACCATGCGCTCCGCGACTTCCCGCCGTACCGCTCGAGCGTGCTGCGGCATCCGACGCACGAGCTGCTGAAGGTCGACCCCGAGGAGATCGAGCGGACCGCGCCGGCGTTCGGCCACGTGGACGTCGACCCCTACGAGAGCGACCTCACCATCCAGCACAGCGGCGAGCCGCTCGGCAGCCGGATCATCGTGGAGGGGCGCGTGCTCGACGGCGACGGCCGCCCGGTCGCCGGCCAGCTCGTCGAGGTGTGGCAGGCGAACGCGTCGGGCCGCTACGCGCACAAGCGCGACCAGCACCCCGCCCCGCTCGACCCCAACTTCACGGGCGTCGGGCGCACGCTCACCGGCCCCGACGGCTCGTACCGCTTCATCACGGTGCAGCCCGGCCCGTACCCGTGGCGCAACCACCGCAACGCCTGGCGGCCCGCCCACATCCACTTCTCGCTGTTCGGCACCGCGTTCACGCAGCGCCTCGTGACCCAGATGTACTTCCCGGGCGACCCGCTCTTCGCGCTCGACCCGATCTACCAGTCGATCCCCGACCAGGCGGCCCGCGACCGCCTCGTCGCGACGTACGACCACGACCTGACCGTGCCCGAGTGGGCGCTCGGCTACCGGTGGGACATCGTGCTCACGGGCAGCACCGCGACGTGGCGGGAGGACGAGGATGCCGACCACTGACCCCACCGGACGGCCGGAGTCCGACTCCGCTGAAGGCGCCGAGCACGGCCAGGAGCACCGCACCGTCGTCGAGGCGCTGGCGGATGAGCAGCCGCTGACCGGCGCGCCCGCCCTCGTGCAGACGCCGTCCCAGACGGTCGGGCCGTTCTTCGGCTACGCCCTGCCGTTCCCGGGCGGGGCCGAGCTCGTGCCGGCGGTGCATCCGGATGCCGTGCGGCTGCACGGCATCATGCTCGACGCCGTCGGCGACCCCGTGCCCGACGCGCTCGTCGAGCTCTGGCAGCCGGACGCCGACGGGCGGATGCCGCACGTCGCCGGCAGCCGGCGCCGGACCCTCGGCCGGTTCACCGGCTTCGGCCGCGTGCCCACGGAGCAGGACGGGGCCTACGAGTTCTCGACCCTGCTGCCGGGGTCGACCACCGAGGGCGGCCCCCGCTGGGTGCTGGTCGCCGTCTTCGCGCGCGGGCTCGCGCACCACCTCTTCACCCGCGCCTACTTCGTCGGCGAGGGCGATCAGGCGCCGTCGGATGCGCTGCTCGAGCGCGCCGGCGACCGAGCGGCCACGCTCCTCGCCCGCCAGGACGGCCCCGCCAGCTACCGTTTCGACGTGCGACTCAGCGGCGAGGACGAGACCGTCTTCCTGGACTACCCCGGCCCCGGCGCGTGACCGCGCTCGACGCCGGCCTGCTCGATCCGGCCACGACCGACGCCGCCGATCTCGTCGGCGATGCGGCGGTGCTCGCCGCGATGGTCGACGTGGAGGCGGCGCTGCTCGCCGCGCTCGCCGAGGCAGGCGCGGCACCGGAGTCGGCGAAGGACATCACCGCCGATCGCCTGACCGACGGTCCGCTCGACCTCGCAGCGATCGCGGCGGCGAGTCGCGGCAGCGGCAACCCGGTGATCCCGCTGCTCGCCGAGCTGCGCCGCCGCTCCCCCGCCGAGCTCCGGGACGTGCTGCACACCGGGGCCACCAGCCAGGACGTGCTCGACACCGCCCTTCTGCTCGTCGCGGACCGTGCGCGGCAGCGGATCCGCGACGGCCTGGCGCTCGTGATCGACCGTCTCGCCGAGCTCGCGGACACGTACCGGCACACGCCCGCCGTCGCCCGCACGCTCGCGCAGCAGGCCGCGCCGACGACCGCCGGGCTGCGCTTCGCCGTACTCCTCGACGGGGTGCTGCGCGCCCGCACCGGGATCGACGAGCTCGAGCTGCCCGCGCAGCTCGGCGGATCCGTCGGCACCCTCGCCGTGCTCGCCGACCTGCTCGGCCCCGAGCGGGCCGTGGCCGTCCGGGAGGCCTACGCGCGCCGGCTCGGGCTCGCCACCCGCCCGACCGTCTGGCACGTCGAGCGGAGCGCGATCGCCGGCCTCGGCGCCGCCCTCGCCGTGCTGCTCGGCGCGCTCGGCCGCATCGGCCTCGAGACGGCGCAGGGCTCCCGGGAGGAGCTCGGCGAGCTCTCGATCGACCTGCCCGCGGGCGAGGGCGGCTCGTCCGCCATGCCGCAGAAGCGCAACCCGGTGCCCGCCGTGCTGCTCGTCGCCGCTGCGCGACGCGCCCCCGGCCTCGCGTCGACGCTCCTCGGCGCGCAGCTCGCCCTCGACGACCGGCCGCCCGGCGACTGGCACAGCGAGTGGCAGCCGCTCCGCGAGCTGCTCCGCCTCGCCCTCGAGGCGACGGCGCTCGCGCAGACGACCGCAGTCGCCCTCACCGTCGACGCGCAGCGGATGCGGGAGCACCTCGCCGACACCGGCGGCGCCGTGCACGCCGAGCGCGCACAGTGGGCGCTGGTCCCGGTCGTCGGGCGCGCCCGAGCCGCGGAGCTGGTGCGCGACGCCCTCGCCACCGGGGACCTCCTCCCTGCGCTGCTGCGGGCCGTCGAGGCCGATCCCAGGGCGGCGGCCGCCGCGGACCGCATCCGCGCCGTCACCGCCGTCGGCGGTCCGGTCGGCCTCTCCGACACCCTCATCGATGCGGCGCTCGACGCCGCGAGGAGCAGCCGATGACCGTCGTCCTCCGCGGCACCGTCGACGTCACGACGGCCGACACCGCCGCCGCGCCGCTGCTCGTGCTCGGCCCCTCGCTCGGTACCACCGCGGACACCTGGCGCGCAGCGACAGCGCACCTCACCGATCGCTTCCGCGTGCTGCGCTTCGACCTGCCCGGCCACGGCGCGACCCCCGCCGCATCCGCCCCCTTCACCGTCGCGGATCTCGCGGATGCCGTACTCGCGCTCGTCGACTCGCAGGGCGGCGGCCGGTTCAGCTACGCCGGCGCCTCCATGGGCGGCGCGATCGGCATCGAGCTCGCCCTCGGGCCGGCCGCGAGCCGCCTCGACGCGCTCGCGATCGTCTGCTCGGACGCCCGGATCGCGACGCCGGAGGTCTGGCACGACCGCGCCGTGCAGGTCCGGCGGCAGGGCACCGCCTCGATCGTCACCGCCACGGCCCAGCGCTGGTTCTCGCCGTCCTTCCTCGCGAAGGAGCCGGACGTCGTCGGGCGCGCCCTGAACGACCTGCTCGACGTCGACGACGAGTCGTACGCCCGCTGCTGCGAGGCCCTGGGCGCCTTCGACCGCACCGCCGACACGGGCCGCATCGCCGTGCCGACCGCGGTCGTGGTCGGTGACAGCGACCCCGTCGTCCGCGGCGAGGACGGCCGCCGCCTCGCGGCGTCCATCCCGGGGGCGATCGGCACCGTGCTCGAGGACACCGGCCACCAGGCCCAGCTCGAGCGCCCGACGGTCATCGCCGACGTGATCCGCGCGCTCGCGCCGCAGAGCCGATACGACGCCGGCCTCGCCATGCGGCGCAGCGTCCTCGGCAGCGACTACGTCGACGCATCCCTCGCGGCCCTGACGCCCGAGACGGCCGACTTCCAGCGCTTCATCACCGAGACGGCGTGGGGCACGATCTGGACCCGCCCGGGGCTCGAGCGGCGGATGCGCAGCGCCGTCGTGATCTCCAGCCTCGTCTCCGGCCACCACTGGCACGAGCTCGAGCTGCATCTGAAGGCCGGCCTCGTCACGAACGGGCTCTCGGCCGACGAGCTCGCGGAGATCCTGCTGACCACGGCGATCTACGCGGGCGTGCCCGCGGCGAACACCGCCTTCGGCGTCCTGCGCCGGGTGCTGGCGGAGCAAGGGAAGGAGCACTGATGGACAAGGTCGTCGCATCCGCGGCGGAGGCGGTCGCGGACATCCCGAACGGGGCGTCGATCGCGGTCGGCGGGTTCGGTCTCGTCGGCGTGCCGATCGAGCTCATCCGCGCGCTGCTCGAGACGCCCACGACCGACCTCGAGGTCGTGTCGAACAACTGCGGCGTCGACGGCTGGGGCCTCGGCCTGCTGCTCGCCGAAAAGCGGATCCGCCGGGTCATCGGCTCCTACGTCGGGGAGAACAGGGAGTTCGCCCGGCAGTACCTCGGCGGCGAGCTCGAGGTGGAGCTCACCCCACAGGGCACCCTGGCCGAGCGCCTGCGCGCCGGCGGCGTCGGCATCCCTGCGTTCTACACCGCGAGCGGCGTCGGCACGATGGTGTCCGAGGGCGGACTGCCATGGCGCTACGGGCCGGACGGCTCCGTCGCCGTGGCGTCGCCGCCGAAGCCGACCGCACGCTTCGACGTGCTCGGCCGCGAGACGGAGTACGTGCTCGAGACCGCGATCCGCACCGACTTCGCCCTCGTCCGCGCCGCGAAGGCCGACCGGCACGGCAACCTCGTGTTCGAGGAGTCGGCGCGCAACTTCAACCCGCTGGCCGGGATGGCCGGGCGGATCACGATCGCCGAGGTCGACGAGGTCGTCGAGCCAGGCGCGATCGACCCGGACGCCGTCCACCTGCCCGGCATCTACGTCGACCGGATCGTGCAGCTGACGCCGGAGCAGGCGAACGACCTGCCGATCGAGAAGCGCACCGTGCGCACGCGGAACGAGGACTGACATGCCGCTCACCAGGGACCAGATGGCCGCGCGCGCCGCGCAGGAGCTCGAGGACGGCTCGTACGTGAACCTCGGCATCGGGCTGCCGACGCTCATCCCGAACTTCGTGCCCGACGGCCGGTCGATCGTGCTGCATTCCGAGAACGGCATACTCGGCGTCGGCCCGTACCCGTGGGCCGGCGAGGAGGACCCGAAGCTCATCAACGCGGGCAAGGAGACGGTCACGGTCCTGCCGGGCGCCGCCTTCTTCGACTCGGCGGCGAGCTTCGGCATGATCCGCGGGGGTCGCGTCACCACCGCGGTGCTCGGCGCGATGCAGGTGTCGGAACGCGGCGACATCGCCAACTGGGCGATCCCGGGCAAGCTCATCAAGGGCATGGGCGGCGCGATGGACCTCGTGGCCGGTGCCCAGCGGGTGATCGTGCTGATGGAGCACGTCGCGAAGTCCGGTGAGCACAAGATCCTCTCCGAGTGCACGCTGCCGCTGACCGGACGCGGCTGCGTCGACCGGATCATCACCGACCGCGCCGTGTTCGACGTCACCGACGACGGGCTGCTGCTGCTCGAGCTCGCGCCCGGCGAGACCGTCGAGACCATCCGGACGGCGACCGGATGCGACTTCGGTGTCGCCGGCTCCCTCGCCGCGATCGGCTCATGACCGAGCTGCGCGACGCGGTCCTCTGCGCCCCGCTGCGCACCCCGGTGGGCCGCTACGGCGGCGCCCTGGCGACCCTGTCGGCGGAGCGGCTCGCCGCGCACGTGGTCAAGGCGCTCCTCGAGCGCACCGGGCTGCCCGGCGACGCGGTCGACGACGTCATCTTCGGCCAGTGCTACCCGACGATGGAGGCGGCCCCGATCGGCCGCGTCGCGGCGCTCGACGCCGGGCTGCCGGTCACGGCGACGGGGTACCAGCTCGATCGGCGCTGCGGCGCCGGCCTCCAGGCGGTCGTCAACGCCGCGATGCAGGTGCAGACCGGCGTCTCCGACCTCGTGATCGCCGGCGGCGTCGAGTCGATGAGCAACGCTCCGTACTACACCGAGGAGGGCCGCCGCGGGCTGCCCACCGGCGGGCTGCGGCTGCACGACGCCCTCAGCCGGGGTCGCGAGCGGGCGGGGGGCGAGCTGCACATCACTCCGGACGGCAACATCGGCAGCGCGGAGGTGCTGCGCCGCGAGTACGGCATCGGCCGCGAGCGGCAGGACGCGTACGCGCTGCAGTCGCATCAGCGGGCGGTGGCCGCCCAGCAGTCGGGCGCCTTCGACGCGGAGATCGTGCCCGTCGAGGTGCCGGGCCGGAAGGGCACGACGCTCGTCGAGCGGGACGAGCACCCCCGCGCCGACACCTCGCTCGAGGCCCTGGCCGCCCTGCGGCCGGCGCTCGGGAAGAAGGATCCGACGTCGACCGTGACGGCCGGCAACGCATCCGGCCAGAACGACGCCGCGGCTGCGACGATCGTCACCACGCCGGAGCGCGCCGCCGAGCTCGGCCTCACCCCGATGGTCCGGCTCGTGACCTGGGCGGTCGCGGGCGTCGAGCCGCAGCGGTTCGGCATCGGCCCGGTCCCGGCGGCGCGGAAGGCGCTCGCCCGCGCCGGCCTCACCTTCGCCGACCTCGACGTCATCGAGCTGAACGAGGCCTTCGCCGTGCAGGTGCTCGCCTGCGTCGACGAGTGGAGCCTCGACGGCGAGGACCCACGGCTGAACCCGCGCGGCAGCGGCATCTCCATCGGGCATCCGCTCGGCGCGACCGGCGTGCGCATGCTCGCGACCCTCGCGCACGAGCTCGTGGACCTCGACGGGCGGCTCGCCCTCGAGACGATGTGCATCGGTGGCGGCCAGGGCCTGGCCGCGATCTTCGAACGGGTGTGAGCCGAGCGGGTCCGCTCAGGTCGCGAGTGCCCGGGCGATGCCGCGGGCGGTGGTGAGCAGCGCCGGCAGGAGCCGGACGGGGTCGTCCCCCGCGGCACCGACGACGGAGACCGCCGCGACGGCCCCGCGGCCCTTGACGATCACCGGGGCCGCGAGCGAGGTGGATCCGACGGTGAGGTGGTCCCGGAGCTCCAGCCAGCCCTGCCGGCGGGCGAGCGCGAGCGCGGCGCGGATGGCCTCCTCGGTCGTGATCGTCGAGGGCGAGTAGGGCGGCAGCCCGGCCGCCACGACGGCGCGCACCGCGTCCTCCCCCGCATGCGCGAGGAGCACGAGGCCGCCGCTCGTGGCGTGGATCGGCAGGCGACCGCCCGCGCGGCTGACCAGCCGGACCGCGTTGCGGGCGCGCAGCCGTTCGACGACCACCGCCTCCGTGCCGTCGAGCACGACGAGCTGCACGTTCTCGTGCGTCACCTCGTAGAGGTCCTCGAGGAACGGCAGGGCCGCCTCCCGCAGGCCGTGGGCGCGCGGTGCCAGCATCCCGAGCTCCCAGAGCTTGAGGCCCACCCCGAACCGGCCGTCCGCGCCGCGTTCGAGCACGCCCTGCCGGGTGAGCTCCGCGCAGAGCCGGTGCACGGTGGTGAGCGGCAGACCGGTCGTGGCCGCGAGCTCGGTGAGCGTCTGGCGGCGGTCCGGCGCGCGCTCGAATGCGCCGAGCAGCGCGAGCGCACGGCCGAGGACGGTCCGTCCCGCGACGTCCTGCTCGCCCAACGCGCCCTCCGATCAGCCCGAGTATCCCGCGGCCGACGTCCGGGGCGACGCCACCCACGAGTGCTGTCCGCACGGACGACTGTTGCTGCTGCAGCGGCCTCAGTTGTCCGTGCGGACAGCAGACGGTCGGTGCGGACCCCAGCGCTCAGCGGCCGGTCGGCTCCTCGGCGATCTGGACGTGCAGCTTCGGCCCGGGCCCGACGCCCGCCGGCCGCTCACCGGCGAGCACCGACGCGACGCCCTCCAGCGGCACGGTCGCACCAACGAGGACGCGCGGATCGACCGAGCCGCTCGCGTAGGCCTCGATCGCGCCGTCGAGACCCGCGGATGCGCCGAGCACACCGACGGCGGTGACGTCCTTCAACGCGAAGGCGCGGGCGTCCACCGTGCTCGGGGTGCCGGCGATGCCGATGTAGACGACTCGCCTCCCCGGTTCGACGAGCTCGAGGGCCGTCGCGGGCATGGCGGGTGCGGTGGACGCGTCGATCACTCCGTCCCACGGCAGGTCGGGCAGCTCGTCCCTGCGCCAGGCGCCGGCGAAGCCGAGCGAGCGAGCGAACGCGAGGGAGCCGGGATCGATCCCCAGCAGGTGCACCTCGGCGCCCGCGGCGCGGGCGAACATCGCAGCGAGCAGCCCGATGGTCCCCGGGCCGATCACCAGGGCCCGGTCGCCCTCGTGCAGGTCGGCGCCGCGGACGGCGCGCAGCGCGTTGCCGCCGGGCTCGACCAGCGCCCCGAGCACGTCGTCCACCGCGTCGGGCAGCGCGTGGAGCGCCCAGGCCGGCACGGCGACCCGGTCCGCGAGGGCCCCCGGGCGCCCCGCCCGGACGCCGATCTCCGACCGGTTCGCGCAGACGTGGTGCCGCCCGCTCCGACAGCGGGCGCAGACGCCGCAGCCGAGCATGGTGTCGCCGGTGACCCGACGGCCGACCCACCCGCGGTCGACGCCGTCCCCCACGGCGGAGACCACGCCCATCCACTCGTGCCCGATCCGCATGGGGAAGGCCGCCTGGCCGTCATGGAGGTAGGCCATCCCGCCCGTGAAGAACTCGACGTCGGTGCCGCAGACACCGGCACGGCACACGTCGACGACCACCTCGCCGGGCGCCGCGACGGGCTCCGGCACATCCCGCACCTGCGCCTCGCCGGGCGCAGTGATGACGAACGCCCTCACCCGGAGATCGGCACCCTGGTCAGTCGGCCACGTGGCCGGATGCGGCGGTCTCCCGCGCACGGACGTCCACGGACTCCAGTCGGCCCTCGAACAGGACCGGCCGGTGATCCGACGACCCCGCGGGCAGCGTCGTGGCCCGCTCGACCGCGAGCCCTCGCGAGAGCGCCACGTCGAAGGCGCCCCAGACCGGTCCGCGGCCGATGTAGGTGCCGACCGCGCTGCGGGCGACCGTCCAGCCCGCCCGCCGCACGTGGCGGTCGAGCAGGCGGGTGAGGTGCGGGTAGTTGAGGTCGCCGGCGAGGAACACCGGGAGCTGCGGCCCGAGGTCGCCGAGCGCGCGCAGCGCGGCATCGATCTGCACCCGGCGGACGGCGTTCGGGTCCGTGAGGGGCGTCGCGTGCAGCGAGCCCACGACGAGGCGGGCGCCGCTCTCCTCGTCGAGGATGCGCGCCGCGCCCAGCCGCTCGGACGTGGTGCGCATCAGCCGGTCGTGGATCGAGCGCGGCACGTGCAGCGCCGCCGCCGCCTCCACCCGGAAGCGGTCCTGCCGCACGAAGAGCGCGACACCGTACCCGCCACCCGACGACATGGCGACGCGCTGGAGCGCGCCGATGCGGGTCGGCAGGCCCGGTGCGGCCTCCTGCAGGTGCAGCAGGTCGGGGCGGTGCTCGTCGACGAGGTCGTCGAGATCGCGCTCCCCGAGGCCGTGCCAGAGGTTGTAGGTGATCGCGGTGAACCCGGTCAGGGTGCACCCCTTTCTGCTGCTCGAGCGGACCGACGGCCCGAATCCGACGATGGGCCCGGATCGCCGAGCATACGTCGAAGGCCGCTCATTCCCGGTGTTCGGAGCCGCGACACCCGAAGAGGGGAGAGGACAGACAGATCGTTCTGTCCTAGTGTTCTCATCAGGCGGTTCACCAGCCGCGGACCGGAGCACACCCCCGCTTCGGAGCACGAAGACGGCACGGACGGTATCCCCGACGGACGTGACGGTACCCAACCAGATACCCCTGTCGTGACAGACGCCGGCCGGCGAGCGCTTCCCCCCGCTCCCGAGCCGGCGTCTTCTCGTTCAGTCCCGGCGACGCGCCCCACAGGCGTTCGCGGTGTCGATGTTCGGGTCGAGCTCGTCGGCCTTCGCCCGATCCGCGTCGGCACGGGTCCGCAACGCCTCCGCCTCGCGCTCACGCGTCGCGATCTCGTCGTTGCGCGCGTCCTTCCGGAGCCGCTCGACCATGCTCGCGTTCACCTTCGGCGCCACCTGCCCCCGGCGGAGCAGCAGGAGCACGACCAGGACGACGACGAACGACCGATGCGCGACGGTCGCGCAGGGAACGATCAGCCGGCGGCGCGCAGGCCCACGGCCGGGAGGACGACCTCGTCGATGACCGACAGGAGGAACGCCCGGTCGATCGGCTTGTGGTCGAGGAGCGCCCGCGAGATGACCATCGACGAGCTCACCTTCGCCAGCAGGCGGAAGTCGATGTCGGAGCGGATCTCCCCGCGCTCGGCGGCCCGGCGGAGCAGCGACTCGGTGACGGCCGCCCTCGGCTCGAGGAAGCTGGCGCGGATCGAGTCGGCGAGCTCGGGCGAGCGCACCAGCACGGAGGCGAGGCCGAGCAGGACCTGGAGCTTGCGCTCGCCGTCCGCGACAGTGCGCTGGGAGACCATGGCGACGAGGTCGCCGCGGAGGGTGCCGGTGTCGGGCAGCTCCGCGAGCGCCGGCCCGGAGTGCAGGCAGGCGACCGCGTCGGTGATGAGCTCGGCCTTCGAGGGCCAGCGGCGGTAGAGCGTGGCCTTGCCCGCCTTGGCGCGGGCCGCGACCATGTCGACCGTCATGCGGTCGTAGCCGGTCTCGGACAGCACCTCGAGCGCCGCCTGGAGGATCTCCGGATCGCGGGTGTGGTCGCGCTTGCGGCCGGGGCGGCCGGACTCGTCCGGCAGGGTCGGGGCGAAGTCGGTCTGCGTCATCGCACCCGCTCCTTCCTCGTCCGTGTTTCCAGAGTGTAACGCGCAGACGAACGATTGCGGTACCGGCGCGATCCGGAACGATGTGGATTCGGAACGAACTTGATCCGGAACGGTTTCGTTTCGTATAGAGTCTCCTCCCATGACCGAGATCCGCACGGCGCCATCGGGCGCCGCCCCCCTCGCAGCCCCCTCGTCCCGGCGCTGGCTCACCCTCGTGGTCGTCGGGCTCGCCCAGCTGATGGTCGTGCTGGACAACACCGTCGTGAACATCGCGCTCCCGTCCGCCCAGCACGACCTCGGCTTCTCCAACGGCGAGCGCCAGTGGATCGTGACCGCCTACTCGCTCGCGTTCGGCAGCCTGCTGCTGCTGGGCGGCCGGCTCTCCGACCTCATCGGCCGCAAGCGGACGTTCGTCCTCGGGCTCATCGGCTTCGCCGCGGCGTCCGCGTTCGGCGGCGCGGCCACGAGCTTCGGGATGCTCGTCGCCGCGCGTGCGACGCAGGGCGCGTTCGGTGCGCTGCTCGCGCCGACCGCGCTCGCGGTGCTCACCACGACCTTCATCGTGCCGAAGGAGCGTGCACGCGCGTTCGGCGTCTTCGGCGCCATCGCGGGCGCCGGCGGCGCCATCGGCCTGCTGCTCGGCGGCGTGCTGACCCAGGACCTCGACTGGCGGTGGAGCCTCTACATCAACGTCGTCATCGCGATCGCCGCGGTGATCGGCGCGATCACCCTCCTGCCCGCGATGCGCCACGAAGGCCCGCGCCCTCGGCTCGACGTGCTGGGCACCGTGCTGATCTCCGCGGCGCTGTTCGGCGTCGTGTTCGGCTTCTCCAACGCGGAGACCGACAGCTGGGGCTCCGGCTGGACCTGGGGCCCGATCATCGTCGCGGCAGTGCTGCTCGTCGCGTTCTTCGCGTGGCAGCGCCGCACGGCGCATCCGCTCCTGCCGCTCGGCGTGCTGCTCGACCGCAACCGCGGCGCGGCGTTCGCCTCGGTGCTGATCGCGGGCGCCGGCATGTTCGCGATCTTCCTGTTCGTGACCTACTACACGCAGTCCACGCTCGGCTACACGCCCATCCAGACCGGCCTCGCGTTCCTGCCGATGATCGGCGGCCTCGTGCTCGCGGCGCAGATCGGCACGAACGTGCTGCTGCCCCGCTTCGGGCCGAAGGTGCTCGTGCCGATCGGGATGCTGCTCGTCGCGTCGGCGATGGTGCTCTTCACCCGGCTGGACGTGCACAGCTCCTACGCCGGCGCCCTGCTCCCGGCCCTGATCGTGATGGGCCTCGGCATGGGCACCGTCATGCCGGGCTCGATGCAGTCGGCGACCCTCGGGGTGGACCGGAGCTCCGCCGGCGTCGCGTCGGCGCTCGTGAACACGAGCCAGCAGGTCGGCGGATCCATCGGGACGGCGCTGCTCAACACCCTCGCGGCGACCACCGCGGCGACGTTCGCGGCGAACCACCTCGCCGAGGGCAAGGCCGTGGTCGCCGACGCGGCGGTGCACGGGTACGCGATCGCCTACTGGCTCGACGCGGCGCTCTTCGTGTTCGGCGCGCTGCTGGCGGCCATCATGTTCCGGCGCCGGACGCCCGCACCACGGACGGATGCGGTGGCCTCGCCGCAGGTCAGCGCAGAGCCGGTGCTGGCGCACTGAGCCGGCGGCACCCCGCCAACTGGGGTCGCGGCGGGGGTGCGACCTCCACATAGCCTTTCAGCACCGGGATCCTCGCTGACGCTGGGGGGCTGAAGCTCGAGTTGCCGGTCTTTGCAGAAACGTCGCTGGGCGGTCGATCGGGGGGTCGACCGCCCAGCGGCGTCTGCATGCTCGGACGAGGCGCCGTCAGCCGACGCGGAGGTACCGCGCCGGTCGCTCGTGCCGGTCGGTCTCGCGCGTCCAGCCGCCCTGGTGGCCGGGCAGCGGATCGACGAGCGTGGCCGGCGCGTCGTCCTGGTCGTCGCGGAGCGGCACCCTGACCTCGGCCCCGTCCGTGTCGCCCGCCCGCTCGATCAGCACCGCATCCAGGTATCGCATCCCAGCCATCACCACTCCTTTGCACTTGTACAAAGGATGCTCCCGCACGCTGCGAGCGGCCTCGCGGGAGTCGATCAGCGGCCTGAGACCCGGACGGCGCGCGCGGCCCTCAGGCCGTCTCGGCCTCGGGCACGGGCGCGGCCAGCGGGTCGGGCTCGCGGCGGCTGCGGCCGGCGTCCGTGACGACGGCGAGGCCCTCGCGCGCCCAGTACTCGAACCCGCCGATCAGCTCGCGGACCCGCCGGTAGCCGAGCGTCGCCAGGGTGAGCGCCGCCTTCGTGCTCGCGTTGCAGCCCGGACCCCAGCAGTAGACGACGATCTCGGCGTCCAGGTCGGGCGCGAGCTCGCCGATCCGCGCCTCCAGCTCCGCCCGCGGCAGGTGCACGGCGCCGGGGATGCGGCCCTGCCGCCAGCTCGGCTCCGACCGCACGTCGATCACGAGCGGACCGGCGCCGCCCTTCCTGGCGTCGGCGAGGTCGGCCGGGTCGGTCTCGTAGTCGAGCTTGGCGGCGAAGAAGTCGGCCGCGGAGAGCGTGGTCACCGCCCCATCGAACCGCACCGCCGACCGGTCCGCACATCCCCCGGCTCGGTGCACGGATTGCCACTCGTGGCGACTTCCCGCGCCCGGAAGTCACCACCAGTGGCAACCCCCGCGCCACCAGACGAGCCGGTTGCCACTCGTGGCGACTTCTCCGGCCAAGAAGTCACCACGAGTGGCAACTCCCGTGCTTCAGGCGGTGACCTCGAACGAGCCGACCTGCGGCGCGATCGAGTCGCCGCCGACGAAGACGTCGAACGCGGATGCGTCGAGCACGTGGTCGCGCACTGCGGCGTTCCAGTAGCGACGCTCGTCGGGACCGACCTCGAACTCGACCCGGGTCGAGGCCCCCGCCTCCACCGTGACGCGCTGGAAGCCCTTCAGCTCGCGGACCGGCCGGGACGCGGTGCCGTGGCGCTGGTGCAGGTAGAGCTGCACCACCTCATCCGCGGTCCGGTCGCCCGTGTTCGTCACCTCGACGGCCACGGTCACGGTGCCGTCGAGCGGCACGGATGCGGGCTCGACGGTTGCGGCGCCGTACTCGAACCGCCCGTAGCTGAGACCGTGCCCGAACGGGAACAGGGGCGTGCTCGCCTCATCCCAGTAGCGGCGCTGCTGGTTCTCCGGCTCGTGCGAGCGGGTGTGGGCGTAGATCATCGGCACCTGCCCGACCGTGCGCGGCCAGGAGAAGGGCAGCTTGCCGCCTGGGGACGTGGTCCCGAAGAGCAGGTTCGCCACCGCCTCGCCGCCCCGGGTTCCGGGGTACCAGACGTCGAGGATCGCCGGCGCGTGCTCGGCCGCCCAGCGGAGGTCCAGCGGACGGCCGTTCATCACGAGCACGACCGTCGGGGTGCCGGTGGCGACCACCGCCTCCAGCAGCTCGAGCTGGCGGCCCGGCAGGTCGAGAGAGGAGCGTGAGGCCGCCTCGCCGATCATGTTCTGCCACTCCCCGACCACGACGACCGCGACGTCCGCATCCGTGGCCGTGCGCACCGCCTCCGCGAACGCGGCGTCGGGATCGAACCCCTCCGGGTCCTCGGGGCGGTTGCCGCCGAACATGTCGAACATCGACGGGAAGGTGCGCTGCACCACCGGCACGCCCTGCGCGTACTCGACGCGCACGCCGTCGCCCGCGGCGCCGCGGATGCCGTCCAGCACCGTGACCGTCTCGTCCAGGTCGAAGTCGAAGACCCAGGGGCCGAGGGTGTCGCGCTTCGACGCGGCGAGCGGCCCGATGACCGCGATCGAGTCGAGGGCCGCGGCGTCGAGCGGCAACAGGTCGTCCTCGTTCTTCAGCAGCACCGCGCTGCGCTCGGCGGCCACGCGGGCGACCTCGCGGTGCTGCGGGTCGGCGAGCACCTCGTGGGCGCGATCCTCGTCCACGTACGGGTCGTCGAAGAGGCCGAGGCGGATCTTCGCCTCGAGCACCCGCAGCACCGCCGCGTCGAGGTCGGCCGAGCCGGCGAGGCCGGACTCGAGCGCCTCGGGCAGGTGCGCGAACGCGGGGTCGGTGATCACCATCTCCATGTCGGTGCCGGCGGCGAGCGCCCGGGCGCCGGCGGCGGGGAGGTCCGGCGCGAAGCCGTGGGTGGTGAGGTTCCGCACGGCGTTCGCGTCGCTGACGACGAAGCCGTCGAAGCCCCAGGTCGTCCGCAGCACGTCGGTGAAGAGCCAGTGGCTGGCCGTGGCGGGGATGCCGTTCAGGTCCATGTACGCGGTCATCACGTTGCCGGCGCCCGCCCGGATCGCCGCCTCGAACGGCGGCAGCACGACGTTGAAGAGCTCCGCGTCGGCGAGGTTCACCTCGTCGTAGTCCCGGCCGCCGATGGCGTAGCCGTAGCCCGCGAAGTGCTTGGGGCCGGCCATGATGTGCTCCGCGGCGCCGAGCGCATCGCCCTGGAACCCACGCACCTGCGCGGCGGCCACGGCGGCACCGAGGTACGGGTCCTCCCCCGCGCCCTCGATCATCCGTCCCCAGCGGGGGTCGCGGGCGATGTCGACCATCGGCGCGAACGTCCAGCGGATGCCGACGGAGCGGGCCTCGCGAGCCGCGACCGCCTGGCCGCGCTCGATGGTGGCGGGGTCCCACGAGGCGGCGAGCGCGATCGGGACGGGGAGGATCGTGCGCAGCCCGTGGATGACGTCGAAGCCGAACAGCAGCGGGATGCCGTGCCGGTTGCCCTCGATCGCGCGGCGCTGGAGCTGGTTGATCCGGGCGGGATCGGTCATGAACAGCAGCGAGCCGACCTCGCCGCGGCCGAGCGCAGCGTCGACCTCGCGGGGCTGCTCCTGGATATCGAGGCCGAGGGCCGGGTCGACGGCCTCGCCCTCCGGCAGGGAGAAGAAGAAGTACTGGGTCAGCTGGCCCGCCTTCTCGGCGGGGGTCATCGCGGCGAGCAGCTCCTCCGCCCGCGCCGTGACGTCCGTGTGCGACGTGCTGCTGCCCGACATCCGCGTCCTCCGTCCTCGCGGCGCGACGCCGCGGCTCGACGCTAGTCGTCCACGCCCGGAGCGGGATCCGGTGCGCCCCAACCCCCTCCGTCGAGCACTTGAGCGGCCCCTCGTTCACCAGGGGCCTGCTGAAGTGCGGGCAGCCTGCCGAAGTGCTCGTTCGCGCGCGGGTCGGGGCTAGTCGGCCGCCGCCCGCGCAGACTCTGGCGTGTCGCGGACGGCCTCCCACTCCTCGATCAGCGCCGGCAGCCGGGTGCGGATGAAGGCGAAGAAGCGGCCCATCTCATCCAGGCGGTCGGCCACGTCCGCGGCGCCCGCCTCGCGGGCCGCCGCGACGCCGTCGGGCACGATGGCGCCGATCGCGTCGTAGACGGCGGTCGCCCGGAGGGAGGCGGTGTACCAGCCGCTGCCCTCCAGCACCTCGTACACCTCCCGCCGGGACCGCTGGTGCGGCAGCCGGCGCACCATCCCGACGACCTCGAGGTAGCGGATGGCGCCGGAGATCGCCGCGGCGCTCACGCCGAGCCGTCCGCGCAGCGCGTCCGCCGTCAGGCCCCCTTCCGCCGCGGTCGTCAGGGTGATGAGCACGCGGGCGGGCATGCGCGGGAAGCCCGCGGCGACGAACACGGCCGCGAGCCGCTCGGCGAAGGGCTGCAGCGGCGCCGCCGGCGTCTCGTCGCTCATGCGGCGACGTCCCGGCGCCGCACGAGCACGCAGGCGAGCGCGGTGATCGCGACCGCGAGCGCCGTCATCCACCACGCGCCGGCGAACGACGGATCGGCCAGGGCGACCGCCGGCGAGTGCGAGAACGGGGCCAGGTCGCGGATCCACTGCGGCAGGTCGAGCAGGGCGGCGAACTCACCGAGGAACGCGGCGGCGGCGAGCACGAGCCAGCCGACGGGGATCGATGCGCGCGGCGCGACCGCGAAGACGAGCGCGACGATCGCGAGCAGCACGAGCACCGCCGGCAGCTGCCAGACGATGGTGCCGAACCACGCTCCGAACGTCCCCGCGCTTCCGTCCGGACGGACCGCGAGCGCGGCGGCGGCCGCCGCGAGCCCGGCCAGCACCAGGGCGGCGGCTGCACCGAGCGCAGCGACGAGCACGATCGAGAGGAACCAGCGCACGCGGCTCACGCCCCCCGAGAGCACGGCGTCCGCGCCGCCCGAGACCTCCTCCTGCCGCAGCCGCATCGCGCCCTGCACGGCGATCGCCGCCGCGAGGATGCCGACGAACGCGCCGATCACGACGATGAACCCGTCGAGGATGCCGCTGCCGGGGCCGGCCAGCCGGCGCATCGCGTCCGTCACGCCGGGCGTGCTCCCCAGCTGCCCGAGCACGAGGGTGGCCAGGTCGCCGCCGAGGGCGCCGAGCAGCACCGCGCCGATCCCCCAGGCGATCACGCTGCCGCGCTGCAGCCGGGCTGCGAGGCCGATCGGTCCGGCGAGCGCTCCCGAGGCCTCCGCCCGGCCGCGGCGCTCGGGCACGAGCCCCTCGCCGAGGTCTCGCACCCGCTGCACGGCGAGGGCCGCCGCCGCGGCGAGCGCGCCGACCACGAGCGCGAGGAGGGCCGGCCGCAGGTCGTCGGCGGCGTACGGCCGAACGGACTGCACCCAGCCGATCGGGCTGAGCACGCTCTCCCAGCCGGGCGTGAGCGTCGCGTCCTGCGGATGCGGGGTGCCGGTCGCATCGCCGATGCCGCGCAGGGCATATGCCCCGAGCACCAGGGCGGTGCACCAGCCGTTGGCCGACCTGCCCGTCGGCGCGACCTGGGCGACCAGCAGCCCGAGCCCCACGAAGGCGCAGCCGGCGGCACCGAGCGCGGCGCCGAAGACGACGGATCCGGCGACGGGCAGCCCCCCGGCGATGAGCGCGAGCGCACTCACCGCGGCGGCGAGCACGTTCGCCACGACGCCCTCGAGCAGCGTCGCGATCGTGGGCAGCGCCCGGCCGGCCGCGGTCGCCGCGAGGGCCTCGGCGGTGCCGTGGTCCTCCTCGGCACGGCTGTTGCGGACGACGAGGAAGGTGCTCATCAGCCCCACGAGGAGGGCCTGGAAGGTCGCGATCTCGAACACCGTGATGTCGCCGAGGCTCGCGCCCTGCGGCGTGCCGCGGAGCACGAGCAGGGCGGGCGTCACGAGCGCGACGCGCAGCACCCCGACCCGGTCGGCGACCGCGGGGTAGGTGGTGGTCATCGCCGAGGCGGTGATCGCGAGGAGCGCCGCGAGCGAGAGGGCCCACACGACGAGCTGCAGCCGGTCGCGGCGCAGCCGGAAGCGCAGCAGCGCGAGCAGCATCAGGCGCTCACCGGCTCGTCGCCGTAGTGGCGGAGGAAGAGGTCCTCGAGGCTGGGCGGCGCCACCTGCAGCCCGGTCACCTCGAGGGCGCCGAGCGCGGGCAGCGCGGCGGCGACCGCATCCGAGGCGAGGGTCAGCGAGACCCGCCCTTCCGCGATCGCGAGATCGTGGACGCCCGGGATCCCGGCGAGCATCGATTCGGTGAGCTGCCCGCGCTCGAACGACACGGCCGTCCTGGTGAGGTGCCGCAGCTCGTCGAGCGTGCCGGTCTCCACGATGCGGCCCGCCCGGAGGATGGAGATCCGGTCGCAGAGCCGCTCGACCTCGCTCAGGATGTGCGACGAGAGCAGCACGGTCGAGCCCCGCGCCGCGAGCGCGCCGACCTCGCGGGTGAAGACGGCCTCCATGAGCGGGTCGAGCCCGCTGGTGGGCTCGTCGAAGACGCAGAGATCGGCCGGATGGGCGAGGGCGGCGATGAGCGCGACCTTCTGCCGGTTGCCCTTGGAGTAGCTGCGCGCCCGCCTCGACGGATCGAACCGGAACGCCTCGATCAGCTCGGCGCGGCGATGCCGGTACTCGGCGCTGCGGAGGTCACCGCCCCGGAGCCGCACGAGCAGGTCGATCGTCTCGCCGCCGGACAGCGCGGGCCAGAGCGCGACGTCGCCGGGGACGGACGCGATCCGCCGGTGCAGCCGCGCGGCGTCGCGCCAGGGGTCGCCGTCGAGCACCCGCACCGTCCCGCTCGTCGCCCTCGCGAGGCCGAGCAGGATGCGGATCGTGGTCGACTTCCCGGCGCCGTTCGGGCCCAGGTAGCCGTGCACCTCTCCCGGACGCACCTGGAGGTCGAGCCGGTCGAGCGCGATGACCCGCCCGTAGCGCTTCGTGAGGCCGGAGGCCTCGATCACCGGAGTCATGCCCGGACGGTACTCCTCGTTCACACATTTGTGAACGCCGCGAAGGACGAGGTCCGCTTCTAGGCTCCACCCATGGCATCCGGGACTTCCACCGCCGACCGCGCCCTCCAGCTGAAGGCCCTCTACGAGGCGCCCGAGATCCTCCGGCTGGTGAACGTCTGGGACGCGATCAGCGCCAAGGTCGTGGCCGATCTGCCGGGCACGAGGGCGATCGCGACCGCCGGCCACTCCATCGCCGCCTCCTTCGGCTACCCCGACGGTGGGATGCCGCTCGAGCTCGCGCTCACCGGCGCCCGCACCATCGCCGAAGCCGTCGACCTGCCGGTCACCGCGGACCTGGACGACGGCTACGACGAGCCCGGCGAGACGATCCGCCGCGCCATCGGCGTCGGGATCGTCGGCGCGAACGTCGAGGACCGGATGCGGCCGCTGGCCGATGCCGCGGCCCGCGTGCGCGCCATCATCCGCGCGGCGGAGCAGGAGGGCATCGCCTTCCAGCTGAACGCACGGACCGACGCGATGATCGGCCGCGACGCCCGACCCGTGGACGAGCGGATCACGCAGGCGATCGAGCGGGGGAAGGCGTATCTCGACGAGGGCGCCGCGCTCGTGTTCGTGCCGGGGGCGATCCGTCGCGAGCACGTGGAGCGGCTCGTCGCCGGCATCGGATGGGGACGGATCTCGGTGATCGGGCTGCCCCGCGCGCTGCCCGCCGCCGAGTACGAGGCGCTCGGTGTCGCCCGGATCTCGTACGGCCCGCTCCCCCAGCGGGTGGCCCTGCGGGCGCTGCGCGACCTCGCCGGCGACCTGTACGGCGACGGCGTGATCCCCGACGACACCCCCTCGCTCAACTGACCTGTCCCGCGCGGTGCGATCCGCAGGATCCGGGGCGATGCGCAGGACGACCCGCCGTACGCGGTCCTGCAGATCGTTCCGCGTCCTGCGGATCGCACGAGCCGGCGGGCCGCTATCGTCCGATCCGTGCTGATCGCGACGACGAACGAGCTCCCCGGCTGGACCATCGACGAGGTGCTCGGCGAGGTGTTCGGGCTGACCGTGCGGTCGCGGAACCTCGTCGCCACGTTCGGCTCGAGCCTGCAGTCGCTCCTCGGCGGCGAGGTGAGCGGCATGACCCAGGCGCTCGTGGACAGCCGCACGCAGGTGATCGAGCGGATGGTGCAGGAGGCCGAGGCGAAGGGCGGCAACGCGGTCGTCGCGATGCGGTTCGACACGTCCGAGATGGGCCAGACCTGGACGGAGATCTGCGCCTACGGCACCGCGGTGCGCGCGCACAAGAACCCCTGAGGCCCCCGCCCTCTGCGCCCGCGCCGAAGGGTGCGGCGGTGAGGGCGCAAGGCGCGGCGGTCAGATCGCGGCGGCGAGCGCCCGGCCGGCGGTGCGGCCGGTGAAGAGGCAGCCGCCGAGGAAGGTGCCCTCGAGCGCGTTGTAGCCGTGCGCGCCGCCGCCACCGAACCCGGCGGCCTCGCCGGCGGCGTACAGCCCAGGGATGGGCACCCCCTCGGCGTCGAGCGCGCGACCGGTGAGGTCGGTCTGGATGCCGCCGAGGGTCTTCCGCGTGAGGATGTGCAGCTTCACCGCGATCAGCGGCCCCGTTGCGGGATCGAGGATGCGGTGCGGCTTCGCGATCCGCCAGACCCGTTCGCCGATGAAGCGGCGCCCGTTGTGGATGCCCTGGATCTGCGCGTCCTTCGCGAACGGGTTCGCGAGCTCCGCGTCGCGGCCGCGGATCTGCCGCTCCAGCTCCCGCGGGTCGAGCAGCGGCGTCTCGGTGAGGGCGTTCATCCGCCGGACGAGCTCGTCGAGGTCGTCCGCGACGACGAAGTCCGCGCCGTGCTCGACGAACGCGCGCACCGCCGGCGTCGCACCCTTCCCGAGGCGGGTGCGGGCGACGAGCCGGAGGTCGCGGGCGGTGAGGTCGGGGTTCTGCTCGGATCCCGAGAGCGCGAACTCCTTCTCGAGGATCCGCTGCGTCAGCACGAACCAGGAGTGGTCGTAGGCCTGGATCGCCGGGTCGGCGCGCAGCAGCCGCAGCGTCCCCAGGGTGTCGGAGCCGGGGAAGCCGGGTGCGGGCAACCGGCGGCCGATGGCGTCGAACCACATGGACGACGGTCCGGGCAGGATGCGGATGCCGTGCCCCGGCCAGATCGGGTCCCAGTTCTGCAGCCCCTCGGTGTAATGCCACATCCGGTCGCGGTTGACGAGGCGCACGCCGGCCGCGTCGGCGATGTCGAGCATCCGCCCGTCGACGTGGGCGGGCACCCCGGTGATCATCGTCTTCGGCGGCGTACCGAGGCGCTCCGGCCACAACCGCCGCACCTGCTCGTGGTCGGCGCCCATGCCGCCGGAGGCGAGCACGACCGCCTGCGCGTGCAGCTCGAAGTCCTCGACGGCATCCCGGTTCGACGGCACCCCGCGAGCCGAGTCGTCGGGGGCGAGGCGCACCCCGTGCACGCCGACGACCGCGCCGCTCTCGAGCACGAGCCCGTCGACCCTGTGCCGGAAGCGGAGCGTGATCCGCCCGTCCTCGGCGGCCGCCCGGATGCGGTCCGCGAACGGCTCGGAGATCCCGGTGCCGGTGCCCCACGCGATGTGGAAGCGCGGCACCGAGTTGCCGTGGCCGAGGGCGCGGCCATCGCCGCGCTCCGCCCAGCCGACGAGCGGCGTGAAGCGCACGCCCCGGTCGCGGAGCCAGGCGCGCGCGTCGCCGGCGGCGAACTCGACGAAGGCGCGACCCCAGCGCGGGCCCCACTCGTCCTCGGGATGCGGGCCGTCCTGCCGGTCCCACTGCGCGGAGCCCTGCCAGTCCTGCCAGGCGAGGTCGACGGAGTCCTTCACGCCGAGCCGCCGCTGGGCGGGGGTGTCGACGAGGAAGAGGCCGCCGAACGACCAGAACGCCTGGCCGCCGAGGTTCCGCGCGTTCTCCTGGTCGACGATCGTCACGCGGCGGCCGGCGCGGACGAGCTCGTCGGCCGCGACGAGCCCCGCGAGTCCCCCACCCACGACGAGCACGTCCGCGTCCATGCCGACACCATCCCACGACCGAGCGGCACGCAGGACGGCGGGCGGTCTGCAGGTCGAACCACGGCGCGCCGTCCGGAGGACCGCCCGGAATCCTGCAGAACGCACGGTGCGCGTACATGCCGCTCCGGCAATCGAACGGTGAGGACCCAGCCCGTCCTCACCCTCCTCCGCCACGATGCGAGTCCAGGAGGAGCCCATGATCGACAGCGATGTCACTCCGGAGCGGGACGGTCGGCGACGGTACGGGCTGACGACGATGGATGCGATCGCCGCCTACAGGGACGGGCATCCGGAGCTGCTGCCGGCGGCGAACCGCTGGAAGTTCCTGGTCGACGACCACGCCGCGGGCCGCCACGCCGCGAACGACACGACGCTCCTGCGGTTGTGCCCCATCTGCCGCATGTCGGCCGAGCGCGGAGCCGCCTGACGCTCGTCCCGATACGGTGGCCGGATGCTGTTCTGGGGCATCAAGCTCCTGATCGTGGGCCCGCTGCTGCGGTTGCTGCTGCGCCCCCGCGTGACGGGGGCCGAGCACATCCCGCGGTCGGGGGCCGTGATCCTCGCGGGGAACCACCTGTCCTTCATGGACCCGTTCGCCCTCGCGGCGCTGGCCAAGCGGCGGGTGCACTTCCTCGCGGCGAGCACATACTTCACGAAGCCGGGCATCGGCCGGATCGCCGGCTGGTTCCTCGCCGGCACCGGCATGACGCCCATCGACCGGTCGGGTGGCTCGGCGTCGGAGGCGTCCCTGCGCGCCGGCCTCGCCATCCTCACCCGAGGCGACGTGATGGGCATCTACCCGGAGGGCTCACGCAGCCGTGACGGCAAGCTGCACCGCGGCCGCACCGGGGTCGCCCGCCTCGCGCTGCTGTCCGGGGCCCCGGTCGTGCCGGTAGCGATGATCGGGACCGACAAGGTGATGCCGGCGAGCAGCAGCAGCCTCATCCCGCGCCTGCACCGCATCGAGATGCGCGTCGGCGAGCCGCTCACGATGGACCCCGGCGCCGACCTCACCGACGGTGCCGCGCTGCGCGCCTTCACCGACCGCCTCATGGTCGCGCTGCAGGAGCTCGGCGGCCAGGAGTACGTGGACGTCTACTCCACCTCCGGGCGCCGCTGACCGCAGCCGACGGGCCGCTCGGGCGGGACGGGCGTCCGATGACGCCCGTTGCGCCTGAAGCCGCCCGCCCACGCCCGGGCGCCGTCGCCGGTGGGAATCGCTCAGCGGGCCTGCGTTAGCGTGACGGCCGCGTCGCGGAGGACCTGTGGCGCGTCTGTTCTCGAAGGAGTGCCCATGGCCGCTGGATCCGAAACCGAACCCCTCCGCGTCGGCGTCGTCGGGCTCGGCTTCGCCGGCACCACCGCCCTCGACGCGTTCGCGTCGCTGCCCGGCGTCGAGGTGGTCGCTCTCGCCGGCCAGGAGCAGCCGCGGCTCGAGGAGCTCGGTGCCGGCCGCGGGGTGCCGAACCTCTACCACGACTGGGAGGACCTCGTCGCGCGCGACGACCTCGACGTCGTGAGCATCGGGGTGCCGAACCACCTC
>NZ_DATBTU010000024.1:0-10664 GCF_036559085.1 Amnibacterium sp. | reverse complement strand
GTCGTGCCGCAGGGCTGGAAGCGCACCGGGGGCCCCATCGTCGCCGGCGTCGAGGGGAACGGCAGCGACGAGGCCGCGCTCCGGTTCGCCGCCCACGAGGCCGAGGTGCTCCACCGTGATCTCGTCCTCGTCCATGCCTGGCAGCTGCCCGCGGTCGTGGCCGGCGCAGGGGTCGCCGAGCTCACCATGGCCGAGCTCGATGTCGCAGCGATCCAGGACGCCGCCGGTGTCCGGCTCGAAGAGGTGGCGGACGGGATGCGGGACCGTCACCCGGAGGTGCGCATCGATCCGGTCCTCACGGAGGCCGACCCCGTCACGGCGCTGACGCGCGCCGGCTCCGGCGCGTCGCTCGTCGTCGTGGGCACCCATGGGCTGACCCTGCTCGACCGGCTGCTGCGCCGCTCCGTCAGCACGGCCGTGCTCGAGCGGCCGACCTGCCCGATCGCGATCGTCCGCCCTCGGTCCTCCGGAGGCTGACCCGGGCGGAGCACCGCGGCGGCCGCACGTTTCGGCCGATGCGGGCGGGCACGCGCGCCCGGATGGGCCGGAACCGCCCGCTGCCGCCCGCTGCCGGCGCCAGGCAGGCCGGACCTCAGCGCCGGCCCCGCCGTGCCGTCCAGGCGAGGTACCCGCCGAGGCCCCCGAGGGCACCGACGCCGAGCTGGAGGAGCCGGCCGGCGCGTCGATCCGCTCCCTTCGTGCCGGCGGTGAGCCCGCCGATCCCGGTGATCAGCGAGGCGGTGATGATGCCGACCACGATCCGGTTCCCCACGCGCTCCACCCGCGCGACGAGCGGATCCAGCTGCGCGAGCCGCAGGTGCACGTCGATGCCGTCCGCTTCGATGCTCTCCAGGAGGCGGTGCAGCCGCTCGGGCAGCTCGAGGCCGAGCGTGGCCGCATCGATCCCCGCCCGGCGCGCACGGGCCGCGATGCTGTGCGGCGAGAACCGCTCGGCGGCGAGGCGGGCGGCGTACGGGCGCAGCTCGGCGGCGAGATCGAGTGACGGGTCGAGGCGCTCCCCGATCCCGTCGACGAGCAGGAGCATCCGCACGAGCAGCGCCAGGTCCTGCGGCAGGTGCAGGCGGTGACGGCGGAGCAGGGTCAGCAGCCGCAGCAGCAGCGCCCCCATCCGCAGCTCCCCGAGCGACCGGCCCGCGTAGAGCGTGATGAACCGCAGCACGTCGACGCGGAGCGCGGCCCGGTCGACCGGGCCGGCGGCCTCCGCGACGCCGAGGAGCGCCGAGGTGGTCGCGTCGGCGTCGTTGCGGCTGATCGCGACGAACAGCACGGCCAGGTGCTCGCGCAGCCGCCGCTCGAGGTGCCCGATCATCCCGAAGTCGATGAGGCCGATGACCCCGTCGGCCTCGATGAGCAGGTTCCCGGGATGCGGGTCGGCGTGGAAGGTCCCGTCGACGAACACCATCCGCGCCATCGCCTGGATCGCCGCCTTCACGAGCGCCCGGCGGTCGACGCCCGCCGCGTCGAGGGCGGCCAGATCGTCGATCTTCACACCCGTGATGCGGTCGAGGGTCAGCACCCGGTGCGAGGTGCGCTCCCGGTGGACCCTCGGCACGTGCAGCCGGGGATCGTCGGCGAGCACCCGCCCGATGTGCTCTGCCGCGGCCGCCTCGCGGAGGTAGTCGAGCTCGGCCAGCAGCGAGGAGGCGAACTCCGCCGCCAAGCCGGGCAGGTCGAAGTCGGCCGCCGTCCGGGACAGCTGCGACGCCCGCTCCGCGAGGTCCTGGATGATCTCGAGGTCGGCGCGCACGACGTCGGCGACCTCGGGCTTGCGCACCTTCACGACGACCTCCGTGCCGTCGTGCAGCGTCGCCGCGTGCGCCTGCCCCAGCGACGCGGTGGCCAGCGGATGCGGGTCGAATCGCGCGAACAGCTGCTCCCGCGGAGCGCCCAGGTCCTCCTCGATGACGCGTCGCACCGCGGCGTCGTCGACCGGGGGCGCCGAGTCCTGCAGCTTCTCGAGCTCCTCGATCCAGGCGGCGGGGATCAGGTCGCGGCGCGTCGACAGCAGCTGGCCCAGCTTGACGAACGTGGGCCCGAGCTCCTCGAGCGCTCCGCGCAGCTGCTCCGCCCGGGTCGCGGTGACCGGCCGGCCACGACCGCGCCGCACGTGGATGCCGGGCAGGGCGAAGCCGAGGCCGTGCCGGGCGAGAACCGTGACGACCTCCCGGTACCGCTGGGCGCGATCCCCGCGGCCGAAGGGGGAGCGGGTGGGCGCAGGCGTCTCGGTTCCCGTCGAGGGGGGAGTCATGGGAGTCCTCTCGTCCCGTGCCCGGTGGGCACGAGCCCCACCGTAGGACCCGGCGGCAGCGGCGGCAGAGAGTCCCCGCCCAGCGGGAGCGGGCCGGGTGCGGTTCCGCGTGACCTTCGGCCCTCTTCGCGGCCTCGAACTCCGATGAGGCTTGCGCACGATCAGGACGAGGGAGCATGTGATGGCGGTGTGGCCTGACCAGCGGGTCGAGCAGCTCGGCGAGACGGAGTGCTGGGGGCGCCTCCTCGGCGCCCAGCTGGGCCGGCTGGCGTTCGACGGGCGCGAGTCGGTGGAGGTCCTCCCGCTCAACTACGTGCTCCGCGGGCCCTACATCGTGTTCCGCACCACGGCGGGCGCCGCGGTGCCGCCGCCGCAGCGTCGTCCGGTGTCGTTCGAGGTCGACGGCTGGAACACCCACACCGCGTGGAGCGTCATCGCGCACGGGCGGTCGCGCCGCAGCCGCGACGCCGACGTGGCCGCACGTGAGACGGCGAACGGGCTCCCGCCGTGGGCGCCGGAGGAGGTCGCCTCCGGGTCCGAGATCGCGGAGCTGGTGATCGACCGGGTGAGCGGCCGCGAGTTCGCTCGGCGGACGCGTTCGAGCGCGCTCTGGTACTGGTGACGGTCCGCGCGATCGGCTGAGCGGGCCAGGACCTTCGCCCCTGCCGCCGCCGCCGCCCTGCTGAGAGCCTGGCAGCGGGCGCCATGGACGCGCCCTGGACCACACGGAGGACCCATGACCGAGACGGCGCTGCCCACGATCGAGGAGCTCGACGCTCGGCAGAGCTGGCAGCTGCTGGAGGAGCAGGAGTACGGCCGCATCGCCGTGGTCCGTTCCGGGCGGCCGGAGATCTATCCGGTCAACTACCTCGCGCTGCAGGGCCGGATCCGGTTCCACACGGCGCCGGGAGCGAAGCTGTTCGGGGTGCTGCTCGACGGGCACGTCGCCTTCGAGATCGACGGCGTCGACGGCGGCACCGCGTGGAGCGTGCTCGTCAAGGGCACCGCCGAGGAGGTGCAGCTCTCGCCGGACCGCGGCGACCCGGGCCCGTTGCCGGAGGTGCCGTGGATGCCCGAGCGGCGCACGGCGGTCGTCGACATCACGCCGATCGAGGTGACGGGGCGGCGCTTCCGGCGCCCCGCGTGACCGCGCCCTCGAGCCTCGCCGCGCCGTCCGAGCCCGGTGAGGACTGGGCGGCACGGCCCGCCGCCGAGGTGCTCGCCGCGCTCGGCTCGAGCCCGTCCGGGCTCCCCGACGCGGACGCCGAGGACATCAGGGCCCGCGTCGGGCCGAACAGCCTCGCGGCGCACCGGGTGTCGGCATGGCGGGTGCTCGGCCGGCAGTTCCGGAACGCGGTGCTCGTCCTCCTGCTCATCACCACCGTCATCGCGGCCGCACTCGGCGACACGACCGACGCGGCGATCATCCTCGTCATCCTCGTCGCCAGCGTCGGTCTCGGGTTCTTCGACGAGTACCGGGCCGAGCGGACCACCGCCCGCCTCCGCGACGCGCTCGGCCACACCGCGGTCGTGGTGCGGGGCGGATCCGTGCGGGTGGTCCCGCTCGACGCCCTCGTGCCGGGCGACGTGGTCGAGCTCACGATGGGGGCGCTCGTCCCGGCCGACGTGCGCATCCTCGTCTCGCACGACCTCGAGTGCGACGAGAGCCTCCTGACGGGGGAGTCGGCACCCGTGACGAAGACCGCGGAGCCGGTGCAGGCACGGAGCATCGCTGACCGCGCGTCGATGGCCTACATGGGCACGACCGTCGCCGCGGGGGCCGGAACCGCCGTGGTGACGTCGACCGGTCACGGCACCGAGCTCGGCCGGATGGCGGCCTCCCTCGACACCGCCGCGCCCGAGACCGCGTTCCAGGCGGGCCTCCGGCACTTCTCGGTGCTGCTGATGATCGTCGGCGCGGTGCTCGTCGTCTCCATCGTGGTCACCGGCGTGCTGCTGCACCGATCGCTGCTGGAGTCCATGCTCTTCGCGCTCGCGATCGCCGTCGGCATCACCCCGCAGCTGCTGCCGGCCGTCGTGACCACCTCGCTGTCGGCGGGTGCGCGGCGCCTCGCGCGGCAGCACGTGCTCGTCAAGCGGCTGGTCTGCATCGAGGACCTCGGCAACATCGACGTGCTCGTCACCGACAAGACCGGCACGCTGACGGACGGGCGGATCGACTTCGAGCGCAGCATCGGGCCGGACGGCGCTGACCGACCCGACCTCGTCGTGCTCGCCGCGGCGATGACGCCGGATGCGGCGGGCGGCGGCAGCACGGGTGCGCTCGACACGGCGCTCGTCCGCGCGGCGTCGCGCATCCTGCTGGCCGCCGCGCTGCCGGCGCTGGTCGACGCCACCCCGTTCGACCACGAGCGACGCACCGCGGCCGCCCTGCTCGCCGCCGCATCGGGGCGCCTCCTCGTGGTGAAGGGCGCTCCCGAGGCGGTGCTCGCGCGCTGCGCCGAGGTGCCGCCGGAGGCGGCCGACACCCTCGCGGAGCTGCTGCACCACGGAGCCCGGGTGCTCGCGGTCGGATCCGCACCCACGACCGCGACGCGATGCGCCGACACCGAAGGGCTGACGCTCCGGCTCGAGGGGTTCCTCGCGTTCACGGACCCACCCCGCACGGATGCCGCCGCCTCCCTCGCGCGGCTGCACGACCTCGGTGTCCGCGTGGTCATCGCCACGGGGGACCACCCGCTGGTGGCGCAGACCGTCGCGGACGCGCTCGGACTCGTGGACGGCGGCACGCTCACCGGCGACGACCTCGACCGGATCGACGACGCATCCCTCCCCGCGGCGCTCGCCGACACCCGCATCCTCGCCCGGGTCACGCCGCAGCAGAAGGCCCGCGCCGTCCGGGTCCTTCGGAAGGAGGGCCGCACGATCGGGTTCCTCGGCGACGGGGTGAACGACAGCCTCGCGCTCCACGAGGCCGATGTCGGCATCTCGGTCGACAGCGCCACGGACGTCGCGAAGAACGCGGCCGACGTGATCCTGCTCGAGAAGGACCTGGGGGTCATCGCGGCGGGCATCGCCGAGGGGCGACGGATCTTCGCGAACACCATCAAGTACGTGTTCATGGCCGCGTCGAGCAACTTCGGCAACATGATCAGCGCCGCCGCGGCATCCGCGTTCCTGCCGTTCCTGCCGATGCTGCCGAGCCAGATCCTGCTGTCGAACCTCCTCTACGACGCCAGCCAGCTCTCGATCGCCACCGACCGCGTCGACGCCGCGGCGGTGCGCGCGCCGTCGCGCTGGGACATGGGAGCGGTCCGCCGGTTCATGCTCGTCTTCGGCCCGCTCAGCTCGGCGTTCGATCTCGCGATGTTCGCCATGCTGCTCGGCGTCTTCCACGCGGATGCGACGCTGTTCCACTCCGGGTGGTTCGTCGAGGCGCTCGTCACGCAGGCGCTCGTCGTGCTGGTCATCCGCACCCGCGTGACCCCGTTCTTCCGCAGCCGGCCCAGCACGCCGCTGCTGCTCTCCCTGCTCGCGGTCGTGACGGCGGCGGTGCTGCTGCCGTACAGCCCGCTCGCACCGGTGCTCGGGCTCGAGCCGCTCCCCGTCACGCTGCTCGCGACGATCGCGCTCGTGGTGGTGCTGTACCTCGTGGTCGCCGAGATCGCCAAGTGGGCGCTCTTCCGTGCGGATGAGGCCCATCGACGTCCGCTGCACCGGAGGCGGCGCCTCATCCGCTCGGCGGCGCGCTTCGGGCTGGCCGCCCGACCCTGACGCGGCCACCGGATCGCATCCCGCCCGCAGCCGCGACCGGTGGCCCTGCAGGAGCGCAGGGGCAAACAGGGGGCCCCGGCGACCCATCCGTCGTCGAGGCCCCCGCCCCCTTCACCGTCCCCTCAGCCGGTGACGATCGCCATGACCTCAGCCTCGACGGGCGCCGCGCCCGTCGATACGGCCGAAGGTCCTGCGCCTGTCGGTGTCAGGCGTGCGAAGTGCCGAAGGGCCCTGCCCCGGGGAACCGCGGTCCGGCATCGTCCTGATCGTCCTGGCGCCCTGCCGGGCCGCATCGACAGGAGATCCGCCATGGCACGCACCTACGTCGTCACGGGAGCCGCGAGCGGCATCGGGCTGGCGACCGCCGACCTGCTGCGCGAGCGCGGGCACCGCGTCATCGGCGCCGACATCCACGACGTCGACGTGACGGCCGACCTCGGCACCGCCGAGGGGCGCGCATCCCTCGTCGCGCAGGTCACGGAGCTCAGCGGGGGACGCATCGACGCGATCCTGGCCGTCGCCGGCCTCGCGCTGCCGGTCGCCGCGACCGCGGCCATCAACTACTTCGGCACCGTCGCCACGCTCGAGGGCCTCCGTCCGCTGCTGCAGGGATCGGATGCGCCGAGGGCGGTGGCCGTCACCTCGATGGCCTCGCTGTTCCCGCCCGACGAAGCCCTGCTCGAGGGGATGCTCTCGGGAGACGAGGCGGCGGCGGTGGCTCGGGCCGCCGAGCTCGCCGATGCCGGACCGGAGGCGGGCGGTGCCATCTACGGCACGAGCAAGCGTGCGCTCGCCCGCTGGATCCGCCGGAACGCGCCCACGCCCGAGTGGGCAGGCGCGGGGATCCCGCTCAACGGCGTCGCGCCCGGTGTCGTGCTGACCCCGATGACCGCGGACCTGACGGCGACCGAGCAGTCGCGCGAGCAGCTGAGGGCCATGGTGCCGATGCCGCTGAACGGCTTCTTCGAGCCCCGTGCGGTGGCCTACCTCCTCGCGTGGCTCACCAGCGAGGAGAACGCGCACCTCTGCGGTCAGGTCGTCTTCATCGACGGCGGATCCGACGTGGTCATCCGCGGCGACTCGACCTGGTGATGCGCCCGGTGGCCCGCCGATCCCGTCCGACGGGGACGGGACCGGCGGGGAGGTTCAGCGCGGGGCGCGCTTGCTGTAGTAGTCCCGCCAGACCAGCCGGTGCAGGGGGATCCAGCGCGGCAGCGTCCGCAGGCCGGGGATGAACGGCACGAGCAGGAGCAGGAGCGACAGCACCCCGACGATCCCGATCACCAGCACGTCGGCGTTCGCCGCGTTCCCGATCAGGGGGACCTGGTACCAGAGGGAGAAGAGCCAGAGCCACGCCTGACCCGGGTAGTTCCCGGTCTCGTTCATCACGCCCCACTGGTCGCCCGAGAGGTGCAGGCGGCTCGCGAGGTCGTTGAAGTACGCGCCGTCCCCGAGGAACAGGGTCGTCCGGGTCGCGTCGAGGCTCGTGGATCCTCGCTCGTTGCGGATGGCGCCGTCGAGCGCACCCGACTTCGCCATCCCGAGCAGGGATGCCGTGAGCGCGGGAACCGGGCCGTACGAGCCGGCGGCGACGCGGGCCGGGTCCCCGGAGGGCGCCTTGGCGAGCGCCGCGGCGTACGCCGCGGCCCAGGAGCTGCGCTGCGCCGCGTCGGCCGAGGACCAGGCGGCCACGGCGGCTCGCGCCGACGGCGTGGTCGAGAGCGGACCGATCACGAAGTCACGGGCGGCGTCGACGGGCAGCCGCACTCCGGAGAAGCTCTGGAGGTCGATCGGGCCGAACGTCTGCGTGGCGTCCTTGGTGTGGTTGTAGGGCGGCCCGTACGTGGCGGAGTCGCTCGTGCCGCCGAGCTCGGCGGTCGAGGTGGCGATGAAGTCGGCGGGGGCGGCCTGCGCCCAGCTCTGCAGGGTGATGGCGCGGTCGTCCGGCGATCCGAACGCGAACGAGAGCACGAGGACCAGCGCGCCCACGACCGCCGTCCCGACCGCCAGCTCCTTGAACAGGTCGTACCGGCGGGTGCGGCCGGCCCACGGCCGACTCGCGAGGTCCGAGCCGCGGCGGCTGCCCATCGGAGCGCTCATGATGTCGCGCTCCCGACGGGGACGGGGAGGGCCTCATCCGACTCCTGGGGCCCTGCTGCGGCCGGCGGGAGCACCGTGCCATGCGCGCCGGACAGCTGCGCGTCGGTCTCGGCCGCATCGATCGGTGGGACGACGCCGTGCATGCGCACCAGCACCACGTGGAGGGCGACGACCGCGCCCACGGCGAGCGGGAGCAGCACGATGTGCCAGGTGAAGATCTGGCCGAGGTCGGCGACGTTGAACCACGCGCCCACCCCGACCGCGTTCAGCGCGTCCTTGGCCTCGAACGCGATCCACTGCGAATCGAGGTTGGTCTGCAGGAGGTAGCCCGTGAATGCGGCCCCGATCGAGGCGAGGAAGGCGATCACGCCCGTCATCCAGGTCAGGGCACGGCCGCCCCGCCACGCCGCCATCCAGTACTTGCCCCAGAGGTGGACGACCATCGTCAGGAAGAACAGCTCGACGCTCCAGAGGTGCGTGCTGTTCACGAAGCGGCCGAGCGCCGAGACGTGGTACCAGGCGGGACCGTTCAGGGACAGGACGAGGCCGGACGCGACGATGTAGACCAGCGACGCGATCGCGCCCATGCCGAAGACGTAGATCCACGAGGCCACGTAGCTGGGCTGGTCGTCCGGGAGCAGCTTGTCCGGAGGCAGTCGCTTCAGCAGCCACCGGCGTGCATGTCCGGTCCAACCGGTCGCGTCAGGCTCCTGGGCGCTCATCATCGCTCCCGTCCGGGATGAAGGGGAGGACCAGTGCGGCGGCGAAGACCACGAGCATGGTCACGATCACCACGAAGTTGCCGATCGAGATGCTGATCGGCCCCCAGGTGAGGAACGTGCCTGCGCTCACGGGGTCAGCCGCAGAGAGGATCGAGCCGAGCATCATCGCCTTCTTCCATGTCGGATGTGGTGAAGGGTCGACCTTGGCGGCCTCGACCCGAAGAGCCTTAGGTCCTGCGGCCGCCGGAGCGGTCGAAGCACGGTCGCGAAGTCAGCCGGTGACGATCCGCATCTGGATCCAGGCGCCGCCCACGACGTCCCGCACGGCCTCGATGACCCGTTCGCGGATCCGGGCGTTCGGCACCTGCCCCCACAGCGTGACGACGCCGGCGTCGACCTCGACGGCGACGGACCCCGCCATCCCGGGGACGTCCGCGATGGAGCGGGCGAGCTGCTCCGTGCGGTTCGTGGCGCGCAACGGCCGCGCCCCGCGCACCCGGATCTCGTCGGCGACGGCCCGGACGCCCGGCGCGGCAAGCGCGGCGTCGCGGATGTGCTGCCACGCCTCCACCGAGGACGCCTCGCCCTCCAGGCGGACCACCCCGTCGCTGCTCGTGACCCGGATGCCGGCGAGCAGGTCGGCCGGCCCGTCCATCACAGGCGCTCCGGCAGGGGGATGCGGGCTGTGATCGAGCTCGAGCGGGGTGAGATCCGGTGCGATCGAGGTCATGGCGTTCCTTTCCGCGCTCAGCCTCGGCGCACGCCCGGCCGGTCGATACGGGCGAAGGTCCCACCCGGCTGGTCGCGGGTCGGCTCGGCTCGCGGTCGGGTGGGCATCCCTACGATGCGGATGTGACGATCGAGCTCCCCGACGATGTCCGTGCGTTCCTGCAGCAGCCGAACCCGGCCGTCATGGCGACGCTGGCGAAGGACGGCCGGCCGGTCAGCGTGGCGACCTGGTATCTGCTCGAGCCGGACGGCCGCGTGCTGCTCAACCTCGACGGCGAGCGGGTGCGGCTGAACCACATCCGCCGGGATCCGCGTATCGCGCTCACCGTGCTGGACGGTGCGAACTGGGGCACCCACGTGAGCCTGCAGCTCTCCGTCGTCGAGGTGAGCGACGACAGCGACCTGTCGGACATCGACGCGCTGGCCGTGCAGTACACAGGCTCGCCGTATCCGGTCCGTGATCGGCCACGCGTCAGCGCGAGGGCCGAGATCCTGTCCTGGCACGGCTGGGGCGCATTCGCCGAGGGCTGAGGCCGGGTCCGCTTCCCGCGGGATCCTTCAAGGGGCGCCGCCCTCGGCGGCTACCTCCGCCTGAGGATCCTGGCGAGCGAGGTCGCGCAGAGCACGATGCCGGCGAAGAACACCAGCACGGCGACTCCGGCGGCCGGCTGGCCGACGTGCGCCGCGAGGACCACGATCGCGGCGACGATGAGGACCAGCCCCATCAGCAAGTTGCGCCGGTGCCGCGCCGCCGGAGGGGTGTCACTCATGGATTCCGGGTCCCCTCGCGTCACGGCCGCCCGAGTCTAGGAGGGGGACGAGCCTCGAGCGATTCGAGGTGCGGCATGGGCAGTACCGTGACAAGGGGCTTCCGTGGCCTGGTGCTGAGCGTCGCCCGCGACGAGTTCGTGCGCTTCGCGCTCGAAGGCGCCACCGTCATCACCTTCTGACTCGGGCTCGCGTGTCCGCCGGCGTCACCGCGAGGCCTGGGCCGAAAGTCATACCCGCGAACACGGCGATGGGGCTACGTTGCCCGCATGCGCATGAAGCGGCGTTGGGCCGATCTCGATCAAGGCCAGCAGGCCGCCATCGTCGCCGGCGCGGTGGCA
>NZ_DATBTU010000023.1:0-184506 GCF_036559085.1 Amnibacterium sp. | reverse complement strand
TTCGACGACGTGCTCCTCACCTCGAACGACCTGAAGATCGAGGGGGGTGACGCGAGCGCGAAGATCCGGGTGCACGGCCTGCCGGTGAACGGATCCGGGACCGTGCAGCACGCGACCGGGTCGCTGACCATCAGCCAGGCAGCCCTGAAGAACCTCGCCCCGCTCGAGCAGGCGCAGGCCACGGCCCCGCAGCTCGGCCACGGCACCGTCGCCACCTCGGTGCAGCGCACCGTGCTCGGAGTGCCGATCACCGTCGACGTGACGCTGGCGCCGAGCGTCCAGGGCAAGTACGTGCACCTGGAACCCACGAAGGCCACGCTGAAGAGCGGACCGCTGTCCGTGCCGGGCACGACCCTCATCAAGACCCTGCTGCCGAACGGCATCTCGGTGTGCGCGGCGAAGTACCTGCCGCCGACGGTGCACCTCGACGCGATCGACGTGCAGCCGGGCTCGGCGACGCTGAACCTCACCGCCGACCACCTCGACCTCGGCGGCCTGCAGCAGGGCGCGACCGGCTCCTGCTGACCCGGCGGATCGCCTGGGCTGCGCCCGCTCCTCGATAGGCTTCCGTGTCCGTCCCCACCGGCTCGGCCGTCACGCCGCTTCGCGGCGCACCGGAACCGGCCGGCGGGGCCCCAGCCGTGAAAGGGCTCCGTCGTGCTCCAGCCGAACCCCCTCGCGTCGGCGCGTCTGACCACGGATCCGCTCGACCTCGATCCGGCCGTCTGGCCCTCCGGCACCGTCCGTGCCGCCGACGGCGCGATCCGCATCGGGGGAGCGGATGCCCGTGCCCTCGCGGCCGAGTTCGGCACGCCGCTCCACGTGGTCGACGAGACCGCGCTGAAGGTCCGCGCCGAGAAGGCCCGTGCGGCAGTCGAGGGTGCCGCGGCCGCCGCCGGCGTGCACGCGCACGTCTACTACGCGGGCAAGGCGTTCCTCACGGCCCACGTGGTGCGCTGGATGCTCGACGCCGGGCTGCGCATCGACGTCTGCACCGGCGGCGAGCTCGCCCTCGCCCTCGCGGCGGGCGCCACGGGCCCCTCGCTCGGCTTCCACGGCAACAACAAGTCCGAGGCGGAGATCGCCGCGGCGGTCGACGCCGCGGTCGGCGCGCTCGTGCTCGACTCGGCGCAGGAGGTGGCGCTGGTCGCATCCGCCGCCGCTCGCGCCGGCCGGGTGCAGCGGGTCCGGCTCCGCGTGAACTCGGGCGTGCACGCCTCCACGCACGAGTACCTCGCCACCGCCCGCGAGGACCAGAAGTTCGGCGTCGCCCTGCAGGACGTGCCCGCGATCGTCGCCGCGGTCCGCGCCGAGCCGTCGCTCGAGTTCCTCGGCCTGCACTCCCACATCGGCTCGCAGATCGTCGGCACCGCCGGGTTCGCCGAGGCCGCACACCGCCTGCTCGCCCTGCACCGCGACCTGCTCGCGGGCGGCACCGTGCCCGAGCTCAACCTCGGCGGCGGATGGGGCATCGCCTACACGAGCGGCCAGACCCCTGCGGATGTCGAGGCCGTCGCCGCCGACCTCGTCGGCGCGGTCGTCGCCGCAGCCACCGAGTACGGCATCCCCGTGCCCGACCTCGCCGTCGAGCCCGGCCGGTGGATCGTCGGTCCGGCGGGCGTCACCCTCTACACGGTCGGCACCGTGAAGGACGTCGAGGTGCAGGCGCCGGACGGCGGATCCGCGGTGCGCCGCTACGTCTCCGTCGACGGCGGGATGAGCGACAACATCCGCGCCGCCCTGTACGGCGCCGACTACACCGTGCGCCTCGCGTCCCGCGCCTCCGAGGCGCCGCAGGAGCTGGTGCGGGTGGTCGGCAAGCACTGCGAGTCCGGCGACATCGTCGTGCGGGAGGACCTGCTGCCGGCCGACGTCGGCTTCGGGGACCTCGTCGCGGTGCCGGCGACCGGCGCGTACCACCACAGCCTCGCGAGCAACTACAACCTGCTCACCCGCCCGGCCGTCGTCGCCGTCGGCGCGGAGGGCGCGCACGTGCTCGTGCGCCGCGAGACCATCGACGACCTCCTCGCCCGCGATGCCGGGCTCACCCGCGTCGGGAGCGCAGCATGACCCCCACCAGGGCGCCCATCCGCATCGCCGTGCTCGGCGCCGGCACCGTCGGCGCGGAGGTCGCAGCGCAGCTGCTCGAGCACCGCGAGGAGTTCGAGGCGCGCATCGGCGCCCCCATCGCGCTCTCCGGCGTCGCGGTCCGCGACCTCGACGCGACGCGCACGCGGGCGCTCCCGCGCGAGCTGCTCACGACCGACTCCCGGAGCCTCGTGCTCGGCGCCAACATCGTCGTCGAGCTGATCGGCGGCGTCGATCAGGCCCGCGAGCTCGTGCTGCTGGCGCTCGAGAGCGGCGCGGACGTCGTCACCGGCAACAAGGCGCTGCTCGCCACGCACGGCCCCGAGCTCTTCGCCGCCGCCGAACGGGTCGGCGCGCAGCTGAACTACGAGGCCGCGGTCGGCGGGGCGATCCCGATCATCCGGCCGCTCCGCGACAGCCTCGCCGGCGACCACGTGCGGCGCATCCTCGGCATCGTCAACGGCACCACGAACTTCGTGCTCGACCGGATGGACGAGGAGGGCCTCGGCTTCGACGAGGCGCTCGCCGAGGCCACGCGGCTCGGCTACGCGGAGGCGGATCCGACCGGCGACGTGTCGGGGGCGGATGCGGCGCAGAAGGCCGCGATCCTCGCCGGGCTCGCCTTCCACACCACCGTGCCGCTCGAGAAGGTCTGGGTCGAGGGCATCACCGGCGTCACCGCCGACCAGGTGCGCACCGCCCGCGCGGCCGGCCAGGTCGTCAAGCTGCTCGCGATCTGCGAGCGGATCACCGCACCCGACGGCACCGAGGGGGTCTCGGCCCGGGTGCATCCGGCGCTGCTGCCGCGCACCCATCCGCTCGCCGCGGTGCGGGGCGCGAACAACGCCGTCTTCGTGCAGGCGGAGTCGGCCGGGAACCTCATGTTCTACGGCGCGGGCGCCGGCGGCCCCGAGACCGCATCCGCGGTGCTCGGCGACCTCGTGTCGGCCGCCCGGCGGCACGTCATCGGCGGCCCCGGCCTCATCGGCTCCGCAGGTGCGGACCTGCCGGTCCTCGACCACGGCGTCGTGGAGACCCGCTACCAGATCACCCTCGCGGTGCGGGACGAGCCGGGCGTGCTCGCGCGGCTCGCGGGCATCGTGTCCGAGCGCGGGGTGTCGATCGAGACGGTCGAGCAGTCGAGGGCCGGTTCGGACGGCACCGCTAGCCTGGTCGTCGGCACCCATCGGGCGCGGGAGGCCGCGCTCGCGGCCACCGTCGAGGCCCTGCGCGACGCGGCCGAGGTCGAGGCCGTCCTCGGCGTGCTGCGCGTCGAGGGCGAGTGAACGGAACGAGGATCGGGAGACATGAGCATCGGCACGGCTGATCGGTCCACCCGCCTGTCCCGGCAGTGGCGGGGGGTGATCCGCGAGTACGCCGACCGGCTCGACGTCTCCGAGGCCACCCCGGTCGTCACGCTCGGTGAGGGCGGCACGCCGCTGATCGAGGCGCGCGCGCTCTCGGAGCGCACCGGCGCGCGGGTCTTCGTGAAGTACGAGGGGATGAACCCCACCGGGTCCTTCAAGGACCGCGGCATGACGATGGCGATCTCGAAGGCCCTCGAGGCCGGCGCGAAGGCCGTCATCTGCGCCTCCACCGGCAACACCTCCGCATCCGCCGCCGCGTACGCCACCCACGCGGGCATCACCGCCGCCGTGCTCGTGCCGGAGGGCAAGATCGCGATGGGCAAGCTGAGCCAGGCCATCGCGCACGACGCCCAGCTGCTGCAGGTGCAGGGCAACTTCGACGACTGCCTCGACATCGCGCGCGAGCTCGCCGCGCACTACCCGGTGCACCTCGTCAACTCGGTCAACAACGACCGCATCGAGGGCCAGAAGACGGCGGCCTTCGAGGTCGTCGAGGTGCTCGGCGACGCCCCCGACTTCCACTTCATCCCGGTCGGCAACGCCGGCAACTACACCGCCTACCACCGCGGCTACCGCGAGGAGCTCGACCGCGGCGCGACGAGCCGCCTGCCGCGGATGTTCGGCTTCCAGGCCGCGGGCTCCGCGCCGATCGTGGACGGCCACGTCGTGAAGAACCCCGAGACGATCGCCTCCGCCATCCGCATCGGCAACCCCGCGTCGTGGAAGCTCGCGATCGCGGCATACCAGGACAGCGACGGCTACTTCGGCGCGATCAGCGACGCCGACATCCTGAAGGCGCACCGCATCCTCTCCGCCGAGGTCGGCATCTTCGTCGAGCCCGCCAGCGCGATCAGCGTCGCCGGCCTGCTCGAGCGCGCAGAGGCGGGCGCCATCCCGCGCGGCGCCACCTGCGTGCTCACCGTCACCGGCCACGGCCTGAAGGACCCGCAGTGGGCGCTGAAGGCGCCGGGCGGCGGCGAGGTCGTCCCCACGTCCGTGCCCGTCGACGCCGCCGCGATCGCCGAGACCCTCGGCCTCGGGACCGCCGGATGAGCGGAGGCCTGCCCGTCGGCCGGCAGGTCACCGTCGAGGTGCCCGCCACCACGGCGAACCTCGGACCCGGCTTCGACACCCTCGGACTCGCGCTCAGCGTCTACGACACCCTCACCGTCACCGTCACCGACGAGCCCGGTGTGCGCGTCGACGTGCACGGCGTCGGCGAGGGCGAGGTGCCCACGGACGAGACGAACCTCGTCGCGCGGGCCATCGCCGAGGTCTTCGCCGAGGTGGGGGAGCCCCTGCCCGGCCTGCACCTCGACGCGACGAACACCATCCCGCACGGCCGGGGCCTCGGCTCCTCCGGGGCCGCGATCGTCTCCGGCGTCGTCGCCGCATCCGGCCTGCTCGAGGACGTCGCCCCGCTCGACGGCGACCGGCTGCTCGCGATCGCGACGCGGATGGAGGGCCACCCCGACAACGTCGCGCCGGCGCTCTTCGGCGGCCTCACCATCGCGTGGACGGGGCCGGACGGCCCGCAGCACAAGAAGCTGCTCGTCCACCGCGGGGTCTCGCCGCTCGTGCTGGTACCCGACCACACCATGTCGACGGCGCTCGCCCGCAGCCTGCAGCCTGCGAGCGTGCCGCACGAGGACGCGATCTTCAACGTCTCGCGCTCCACGCTGCTGATCGCGGCCCTCATCCAGTCGCCAGAGCTGCTGCTCGTCGCCACCGAGGACCGCCTGCACCAGTCGTACCGTGCCTCGGCCATGCCCGAGACGGACCGGCTCATCCGGCTCCTGCGCGAGGCGGGACACGCCGCCGTGGTCTCCGGCGCGGGGCCCTCCATCCTCGTCCTGTCCGCGGATCCGTCCCAGCGGCTGAAGGCCGCGGAACTGGTCGCTGATCAGGCGGACCAGCACTGGACCGCGCTCCTTCCCGCCGTGGATTTCAAAGGTGCTACGCTCAGGAACCGATCGGCACCCGCCGGAAGCGCACCGTCCTGAACGGTCGATCCGGAACGCCGCTTCCCGGACGCATCGCCGCCCGGTCTGCACCCGGCCGGTGCACGCGGAACGACAGCGCCCCGGCCCGGGACCGATCGCATGAGGTGCGCGGGAACCGCCCGACCGCCTCACCCAGGGGCCAAGGACCCCGTTTCCTCACGTGACTGAAGTCGAACCGCGTGCTGCCGGCGCCCCTCGCGCCGCAGCCCTCTCCCGCAGTCGTCTGGCGGCGCTCCGTCTCTCCGAGCTCCGCGACCTCGCGGCCTCCCTCGGTATCGGCGACGTCGACACTCTCCGAAAGGGTTCCCTCGTGGATGCCATCTCCGACAGCTACACCACCGACAATCCGGCCGCGGCCGACGAGGCCGCCGCGGTGAGCCCCGAGCAGGCGCCCGCCGGCGAGGCCGCTCCCGAGCAGGCCGCTCCGGTCGTGGACGAGTCCACGCCGCTGCCGACGCCCGACGAGCCCTCGCCCGTCCCGCCGGCCGAGCCGTCCCCGATCCCGCCGGCCGAGCCGATGCCGCTGAGCGAGGCCGAGCCCGCCGCGTCCATCACGGACGCCGAGCCCGCTGCGCCGATCACGGACGCCGAGCCCGTCGTGCAGGCAGCAGAGGCCGAGCAGGCGCCCGCGGTCGACGAGTCCGTCGCGGATGGGCCCACGGACGCCGGTTCCGACGCGTCGCGAAGCGACGTGGCGGCCGAGCGTCTGGGGAAGGTGGCCGAGGAGGTCGCGGCCGGCGCCGAGCCGAAGCCCGCCGCCGACCACCTCAACGCCGGGATCACGGGCATCGCCGAGGACCTGCAGCAGCTCCAGCGCCGCGAGCAGGGCGAGGCGCCCGACGAGAACCAGCACGACGGCCAGGTCCCGACCGAGTCCGGCGACGGCGCCGAGAGCACCGAGACCGCCGAGAACGAGGGCCCGCGCCGCGGCCGTGGCCGCAACCGCAACCGCGGCCAGAACCGGCAGAACGCATCCGGCGAGCAGGGCGCCCCGCAGCAGGGCGGCGCCCAGCAGCAGGAGAAGCAGGGCGGCCAGCAGCAGGAGAAGCAGCAGGGCCAGCAGGGTCGCGGCCAGCAGCAGAACCAGCAGACCCGCACCCAGGAGGCGCCCGAGGCGCAGCCGGAGCGCCAGCAGGCCGGCCAGCAGCAGGACGGCGAGGGCCGTCGTGGCCGCTACCGCGACCGCAAGCGCCGCGGCGGCACGAACGAGTGGGACGAGCCCGAGGTCCGCGACGACGACGTCCTGATCCCGATCGCCGGCATCCTCGACGTGCTCGACAACTACGCGTTCGTCCGCACCTCCGGCTACCTGCCCGGCGCGAACGACGTCTACGTCTCCCTCGGCCAGGTGAAGAAGTACCACCTGCGCAAGGGCGACGCCGTCGTCGGCGCGATCCGCCAGATCCCCGAGGGCGAGCAGCCCGCGCGCCAGAAGTACAACGCGCTGGTCAAGGTCGACTCGATCAACGGGCTGCCCGTCGCGCAGGCCGAGGGCCGCGTCGAGTTCTCGCAGCTCACGCCGCTCTACCCGCAGGAGCGCCTCCGCCTCGAGACGGACTCGCAGAAGCTGTCGACCCGGATCGTCGACCTCGTCGCGCCGATCGGCAAGGGCCAGCGCGGCCTCATCGTCTCGCCGCCGAAGGCCGGCAAGACGATGATCCTGCAGGCGATCGCCAACGCGATCACCAAGAACAACCCCGAGGCCCACCTCATGGTCGTGCTCGTCGACGAGCGCCCCGAGGAGGTCACCGACATGCAGCGCACGGTGAAGGGCGAGGTCATCGCCTCGACCTTCGACCGGCCCGCCGAGGACCACACCACGGTCGCGGAGCTCGCCATCGAGCGTGCGAAGCGCCTCGTGGAGCTCGGCTACGACGTCGTCGTGCTGCTTGACTCGATCACCCGGCTCGGCCGCGCGTACAACCAGGTCGTCCCCGCCTCCGGCCGCGTGCTGTCCGGCGGGGTCGACGCCGCGGCGCTCTACCCGCCCAAGCGCTTCTTCGGCGCCGCCCGCAACATCGAGAACGGCGGCTCGCTCACCATCCTCGCCACGGCGCTCATCGAGACCGGTTCGAAGATGGACGAGGTGATCTTCGAGGAGTTCAAAGGCACCGGCAACATGGAGCTCCGCCTGTCCCGCCAGCTCGCCGACAAGCGGATCTTCCCGGCCGTCGACGTCTCCGCATCCGGCACCCGCCGCGAGGAGATGCTGATGGGCCCGGACGAGGTGAAGGTCACCTGGCAGCTGCGCCGCGCGCTCGCCGGCCTCGACACCCAGGCCGCGCTCGACATCGTGCTCAGCAAGCTGAAGGAGACGTCGTCGAACGTCGAGTTCCTCGTGCAGATGCAGAAGTCCCTCCCGGGCACGGGCACCCGGGGCGCGTGACCGGCACCGCCTCCGCCGACTCGCGGTTCCCGTCCGTCGCTCCGCTCGTCGCGGAGCACGCGGACCTCGAGCGGCAGCTCGCCGACCCGGCGCTCCATGCGGACGCCGGGCGGGCGAGGCGCGTCGGACGGCGCTACGCCGAGCTCGGGCAGATCGTCGCCGCGCACGCCGCGTGGCGGCAGCTGCTCGACGACCTCGAGGCCGCGCGTGAGCTCGGCGCCGAGGACCCGGCGTTCGCCGCCGAGGTGCCCGACCTCGAGGCCGCGGAGGCCGAGGCGGCCGAGAAGCTGCGCCGCCTGCTGCTGCCCCGCGACCCCGACGACGGGCGCGACGTCATCCTCGAGATCAAGGCGGGGGAGGGCGGCGAGGAGTCGGCGCTCTTCGCGGCCGATCTCCTGCGGATGTACCTGCACTACGCGGAGTCGAAGGGCTGGAAGACCGAGCTGCTCGAGCGCACCGAGAGCGACCTGGGCGGCTACAAGGACGTGCAGGTCGCCATCAAGGGCTCCTCGAACGACCCCGCCGAGGGCGTCTGGGCGCACCTGAAGTACGAGGGCGGCGTGCACCGCGTGCAGCGCGTGCCGAAGACCGAGGCGCAGGGCCGCATCCACACCTCCGCCGTCGGCGTGCTCGTCTTCCCCGAGGTCGACGAGCCCGAGGAGGTCGTCATCGACCCGAACGACCTGAAGATCGACGTCTTCCGCTCGTCCGGCCCCGGCGGCCAGAGCGTGAACACGACCGACTCGGCGGTGCGGATCACCCACCTGCCGACCGGCATCGTCGTGTCGATGCAGAACGAGAAGAGCCAGCTGCAGAACCGCGAGGCCGGCATGCGGGTGCTCCGCGCCCGGCTGCTCGCCGCGCAGCAGGAGGCCGCAGACGCCGAGGCGTCCGCCGCGCGCCGCAGCCAGGTCCGTACCGTGGACCGCTCCGAGCGGATCCGCACCTACAACTTCCCGGAGAACCGGATCAGCGACCACCGCACCGGGTACAAGGCCTACGACCTCGACCGGGTGCTCGACGGCGCGCTCGAGCCGATCGTGCAGTCCGCGATCCAGGCCGACGAGGCCGCCCGCCTGCAGGCCCTCGCCGACACCCCGGCGTGAGCGACGCGCGCGAGGCCCTCGAGGCCGCGACGCGCCTGCTCGCCGCCGCCGGCATCGAGTCCGCTCGGGCCGATGCGGAGTCCCTCCTCGCGCATGAGCTCGGCACGGGCCGTGGCCGCGTCCAGGCCATCGCGTTGACCGGCGGCCCCGTCGACCCGGTGGTCCTCGCCCGGTTCGCGCGCCTCGTCGAGCGCCGCGCCGACCGGGAGCCCCTCCAGCACCTGACGGGCTCGGCCGGATTCCGCACGATCGAGCTGGCCGTCGGCCCCGGGGTCTTCGTGCCGCGGCCGGAGACCGAGATGGTGGCGCAGCTCGCGATCGATGCCGCATCCGGCATGGAGTCGCCGCTCGTCGTCGACCTCGCCACGGGCAGCGGTGCGATCGCGCTGGCGGTCGCGGCGGAGGTGCCGGCCGCGACGGTCGTCGGTGTCGAGCGGAACCCGGCCGCGCTGGTCTGGGCCGAGCGGAACGCCGTCGCGCTGGCGCTGCCGAACGCCCGGATCGTTCCCGGCGACCTCGCCGACGCCGTTCCCGAGCTCGACGGACGGGTGGACGTCGTCGTGTCGAACCCGCCTTACATCCCCGACGGGATGATCCCGCGCGACCCCGAGGTGCGCCTGCACGACCCGGCGGATGCGCTCTTCGGCGGCCCCGACGGCCTCGATCCAATGCGGGCGGTGGTCGCCACGGCCGCGCGGCTGCTGCATCCGGGCGGCTTCGTCGTGGTCGAGCACGGGGAGCACCAGGGCGCCGAGGTCCGCGCCCTCTTCCCGGCCGACTCGTGGCACCCGGCGCGAACCCACCGGGACCTGACGGACCGCGACCGAGCGACGACGACCCGTCGCCGCTGACCCGCCCGCCCGGCCGCCCGACGGTTGCCACTTTCTGCGACCTTCAGGCGCTCAAGGTCGCAGAACGTGGCAACCGTCGTGTTGGGGACGGAGCCATGGGCTCGCCCGGTACCATGACGGACATGGCGACGGTGGTCGATTGCGCCGACCCGGTCTCGTTGCTCCCGGGCATGCGTGAAGCCCGCGCCGCGATCTCCCGCGGCGACCTCATCGTCATGCCCACGGACACCGTGTACGGCATCGCGGCGGATGCGTTCCAGCCCATGGCCGTCCGTCGCCTCCTGATGGCGAAGGGCCGCGGCCCCGACGCCCCGCCGCCGGTGCTCGTGCCCACCCGCGGCACCCTCGAAGCGCTGGCCGAGGTCGTGCCCGAGGCCGTCGTCGCGCTCACCGAACGCTTCTGGCCCGGCGCGCTCACCGTGATCCTGCCCGCGCGCTCGACGCTCGCCTGGGACCTCGGCGAGACCCACGGCACTGTCGCGCTCCGGATGCCGGACGACCGCATCGCCCTCGAGCTGCTCGCCGAGACCGGCCCGCTCGCCGTCAGCTCCGCCAACCTCACGGGGGAGACCCCCGCGACCACCGCCGAGAACGCGCAGGAGCAGCTCGGCGACGTCGTCGACGTCTACCTCGACAACGGGCCGACGCCCGGCCCCGTGCCCTCGACGATCGTCGACGCCACCGCGCTCGCCGACGGCACCGGCCCCCTCCGCATCGTCCGACTCGGGATGATCGCGGAGAAGGACCTGAAGGCCGTCGCCCCCGAGGCGTTCGCCCTGCCGGAGACGCCCGAGGGGCCGCACCCCGCCGACGACCTCGAGATCGGCGAGCCGGCCGACCCGCCCGCTGCTGAGCCGCCGGACGAGACGACCAGCCCGTGATCGTCACCCTGCTGGTCGCCCTCTCCTCGGCGGTCGTCACCTTCCTCATGTCGCTCGTCATGTGGCGGGTCGGGGTGAAGTACAGGCTCTATCCGAAGATCCGCGAGCGAGACGTCCACACGACACCCACCCCGCGCCTCGGCGGCGTCGCGATGTTCACGGGCGTGCTCGCTGCGCTGTTCATCGCCTCGCGGATCCCGTTCTTCCACCTCGTCTTCGCCGACGAGAAGCAGATCATCGCCGTGCTCCTCTCCGCGACGCTCATCGTCGTGATCGGCGTGCTCGACGACTTCTTCGACCTCGACTGGTCCACCAAGCTCATCGGCCAGGTGCTCGCCGCCGGCCTGCTCGCGTGGCTCGGCGGCCTGCAGATCGACTCCCTGCCGATCGGCGGCGTGACCGTCGGATCCACGTGGGCGTCGCTCGCGCTGACCCTGTTCACCGTGGTCGCCGTGATGAACATGGTCAACTTCATCGACGGGCTCGACGGCCTCGTGGCGGGCGTCGGCGTCATCGCCAACGGCACCTTCTACCTCTACAGCTACATGCTGATCCGCATCGTCGACCAGACGAACTACTTCAACCTCGCTTCGCTGATCTCGGCCATCACGCTCGGCGCGTGCCTCGGCTTCCTGCCGCTCAACTGGCACCCCGCCAAGCTCTTCATGGGGGATGCGGGAGCACTGCTGGTCGGGCTGCTCATGTCGATCTCGGCCATCAGCGTCACCGGCTCGATCGACCCCATCCAGCTGCTCGGCAACCGGGCCCAGTTCGCGCCCGCGTTCCTGCCGCTGCTGCTGCCGTTCGCGATCCTCATCGTGCCGCTGCTCGACTTCAGCCTCGCGGTCGTGCGGCGCCTCGCCGCCGGCAAGAGCCCTTTCAGCGCCGACCGCAAGCATCTGCACCACCGCCTGCTCGACATGGGCCACACCCGATTCCACGCGACGCTCATCTTCTACGCATGGACCGCCGTCATCTCGGTCGGGTCGCTCCTGTTCTTCGTCGCCCGGCCGTTCTGGTGGGCGTGGGTGTTCATCGGCGGCGGCCTGCTGCTCTGCGCGGCTGCCACCCTCGCCCCCCTCAGCCACCGCAAGCGCCGCGAGTACGAGGTGCAGAGCAAGCCGGTGGCCACGACCACGACGGAGATCGCGGTGCTCGACCCGCTCGACAAGGCCACCAACGCGACCCCGGTGCAGGAGCGGCACGCATGAGCACAGTGACCGGCCCCACCTTCGACACCGGCCGAACCGTGCTGCGCCGCGCCCTCGTCGGCGGCGTCGCCGTCACCCTCGGGATCGGCGTCGTCGCCGGGCTCGTCGGCCTGCTGCTCTACGGCACCGGAGGGCTGCTCTCCGGCCTCGTCGGCGCCGCGTTCGCCCTCGTCTTCCTCGGCCTCACGATCGCCGGCCTCATGGTCACCAACCGGCTGATCGGCAACCCCAACCCGGTCCCCGCGCTCGTGGTCGTCCTCAGCAGCTGGTTCGCGAAGGTCGTGCTCTTCATCCTCGCGATGGTGGTGGTCGGCCGGCAGCCGTGGGTGCAGCCGATGGTGCTGTTCGTCTCGCTCGTGGTGGCCGTGCTCGCCTTCCTCGTGCTCGACGTCCTGGTCGTCGCCCGCGCCCGAATCCCCGTCGGCAGCGTCGAGAGCTGAGCCCTCGGTTCGACCCCGCCCTGGGCGGATTGATAGGGTGGAGGCCGTCGAGTTCACCTGTCGTGCGTCGCGCGCACCTTCGGTTCGGAGACACTCCTGATTCCCCACCTAGTGCCGGCGGCCGTTGCCGCGAGCGGGTTCGAGCCACCGACGATCCAGGACTTCTTCCCTCCTGCGGTCCTGTTCGCGGGTACCCCGTTCGAGCTCAACCGCGTCATGCTCATCCGGCTCCTCGCGCTCGCGGCGCTGGTCGCCTGGCTGTACTTCGGCACCCGGAAGATGAAGCTCGTCCCGGGTCGCGGCCAGGTCGCCACCGAGTTCGCGCTCGGGTTCGTCCGCAACAACATCGCCATCGAGACGCTCGGCGAGGAGGACGGCCGCCGGTTCATGCCGGTCATCATGACGATGTTCTTCCTGACCTTCGGGATGAACATCACCGGCGTGATCCCGGCGCTGCAGCTCGCCGGCACCGCCGTCATCGGCCTGCCGGTGATCCTCGCGCTGATCGCGTGGGCGCTGTTCATCTACGCCGGGTTCAAGAAGCTCGGCTGGACCTATCTGAAGAACGCCCTGTTCCTGCCGGGCGTCCCGTGGCCGCTCTACTTCCTGCTCACGCCGCTCGAGATCCTGTCGACGTTCATCGTCCGGCCGATCACGCTCACCATGCGTCTGCTGATGAACATGGTCTCCGGGCACCTCCTGCTGGCGCTGGTCTACGCGGCGTCGTCCTTCTTCCTCTTCACGCTCCTCCCGCAGGGCAACCTCTTCGGGCTCATCGGCATCGGCACGGTCCTGTTCGGGATCGCCTACCTCGCCTTCGAGATCTTCGTCGCCCTGCTGCAGGCCTACGTGTTCGCCTTCCTGACCGCGATCTACATCCAGCTCGCGGTCGCCGAAGAGCACTGAACGCCTGCTCGCAGGCCCCACACCTCACCGAAAGGAAACCCTGAATGCATATCGTCGGCTACCTCGCCGCCTTGGGCTTCGGCTTCGCAGCGATCGGCTCCGGTATCGGCGTCGGCATCATCGTCGGCAAGACGATCGAGTCCGTCGCCCGCCAGCCCGAGCTGCAGGGCCGTCTCACCTCGCTGATGTTCCTGGGCATCGCGCTGACCGAGGCCCTCTGCTTCATCGCGATCGCGATCGGCTTCATCCCCTTCCCGTCCCCGTAAGTCCGGTACGAGGCAAGGGGAGGGAGTAACACGTGCAGACCCACATCATCGCCGCGGAGTCGCAGGCCAGCCTGCTGATCCCGACGCTGCCCGACCTCATCTGGGGCGCGCTGTCGTTCCTCGTGCTGGTGGCGCTGTTCACCTGGAAGGTGCTGCCGCGCCTCAACCAGCTGCTGGACGAGCGCAGCAAGGCGATCGCCGGCCGCATCGACGAGGCCAAGCACGCCCGCGAGGAGGCCGAGCGCGTCCTGCACCAGTACCAGGAGCAGCTCGCCGAGGCGCGGACCGAGGCCGGCCGCATCCGCGACCAGGCGCGCGAGGACGGCAAGCGGATCATCGCCGAGCTGCGCGAGCAGGCGTCGGCCGAGGCCGCGCGCATCACCGCGCAGGCGCAGGCGCAGATCGAGGCCGAGCGCGCCAGCGCCGTGCAGTCGCTCCGCGCCGAGGTCGGCTCGCTCGCGATCGACCTCGCGTCCGGGGTGATCGGTCAGCACCTCGCGGATGACAAGAACGCCTCCGCGCTCGTCGACCGGTTCCTCGCCGAGCTCGACCTCGACACGGCGCGCTGATGGGCGCCGCGACGCGGGAGTCGACCGCCGCCGCGGTCGGCGTGCTCGACGACCTGCTGAAGCCGGGCCTGCTCGGCCGGCGGCGGGCCGGGTCCGACGAGGTCGGCGCGGAGCTGCTCGCCGCAGCGCGCGCGGTCGCGTCGTCGCCGCAGCTCACCTCCGTCCTCGCGGACGTCGGCGTCGCCGGCAAACAGAAGGTCGAGCTCGTCCGGCGCGTCTTCGGGAAGGCCTACGACAAGCGCACCGTCCAGGTGCTCGAGTCGCTGGCCGCGTCGCGGTGGTCCGAGCCGGGCGACCTCATCGACGCGCTCGAGCAGCTGGGTATCCGCGCCATCTCGCTCACCGCGGACGACGTCGACCTCGAGGGCCAGCTGTTCGCCCTCGAGCGGGCCGTCACCGGCTCGCCCGAGACCGAGTTGGCGCTCGGCAACACCTCGGCGCCGGTCGAGGCGCGGGTCGCGCTCGTCGACCGGCTGCTCGTGAACGCCGCCGAGCCGACGCAGGTGCTCGCGAGGCACCTCGTGCAGCTGCCTCGCGGTCGCCGCATCGTGGAGTCGCTCCAGGAGGCGCAACGCCGGATCGCCGACTCGCGCGGCGGTCTGATCGCCGTGGCGAGCGCTGCGCAGGCTCTGACGCCTCCCCAGGTGAAGGCGCTCGAGGAGCGCCTCGCCGCCGCCTACGGGCGTAAAATCGTGGTCAACCAGGTGATCGATCCGGCGCTGATCGGGGGAGTGCGGATCACGATCGGCGACGACGTGATCGACGGCACCGTCCGCACCCGCCTCGACGACCTGCGTCTCCGTCTCGCGGGCTGACGCTCTCCTCCCTCGCTGCTTCAAGAAGGAATCCGATGACCGATCTCAGCATCAGCCCCGACGACATCCGGAGCGCGCTCGCCGACTTCGTCGCCGCGTACGACCCGGGCAAGACCACCGCGACCGAGGTCGGCACCGTGATCGACGCCGCCGACGGCATCGCGCACGTCGAGGGCCTGCCCAACGTGATGGCGAACGAGCTCATCCGGTTCTCGGACGGCACCTCCGGCCTCGCACTGAACCTCGAGGAGAACGAGATCGGCGTCATCGTCCTCGGCGACTTCGAGGGCATCGAGGAGGGCATGGAGGTCCGCCGCACCGGCGAGGTCCTCTCCGTGCCCGTCGGGGACGGCTACCTCGGTCGTGTCGTGGACCCGCTCGGCCAGCCGCTCGACGGCCGCGGCCCCGTCGAGACCGACGCGGTCCGCGCGCTCGAGCTCCAGGCGCCCGGCGTGATGGCGCGCCAGAGCGTGCACGAGCCGCTGCAGACCGGCATCAAGGCGATCGACGCGATGATCCCGATCGGCCGCGGCCAGCGCCAGCTGATCATCGGCGACCGCCAGACCGGCAAGACCGCCATCGCGATCGACGCGATCATCAACCAGCGCGCGAACTGGGAGTCCGGCGACCCGACGAAGCAGGTGCGCTGCATCTACGTCGCGATCGGCCAGAAGGGCTCCACGATCGCCTCGGTGCGCGGCGCCCTCGAGGACGCCGGCGCGATGGAGTACACGACCATCGTCGCCGCGCCCGCGTCCGACCCGGCCGGCTTCAAGTACCTCGCCCCGTACACCGGGTCGGCCATCGGCCAGCACTGGATGTACCAGGGCAAGCACGTCCTCATCGTGTTCGACGACCTGTCGAAGCAGGCCGCGGCCTACCGCGCCGTGTCGCTGCTCCTGCGCCGCCCGCCGGGCCGCGAGGCCTACCCGGGCGACGTGTTCTACCTGCACTCCCGCCTGCTGGAGCGCTGCGCGAAGCTCTCCGAGGAGCTCGGCTCCGGCTCGATGACGGGCCTCCCGCTCATCGAGACGCAGGCGAACGACGTGTCGGCGTACATCCCGACCAACGTGATCTCGATCACGGACGGCCAGATCTTCCTGCAGTCCGACCTCTTCAACGCGAACCAGCGTCCGGCGGTCGACGTGGGCATCTCGGTCTCCCGGGTCGGCGGCGACGCGCAGGTCAAGAGCATCAAGAAGGTGTCCGGCACCCTGAAGCTCGAGCTCGCGCAGTACCGGTCCCTGCAGGCGTTCGCGATGTTCGCGTCCGACCTCGACGCCGCCAGCCGCCGGCAGCTCGCCCGCGGTGCCCGCCTCACCGAGCTGCTGCGCCAGCCGCAGTACTCGCCGTACCCCGTGGAGGACCAGGTCGTCTCGATCTGGGCCGGCACGAACGGCAAGCTCGACGAGGTGCCTGTCGAGGACGTGCTCCGGTTCGAGCGCGAGCTGCTCGACTACCTGAAGCACAACACGGAGATCCTCACCACCCTCCGTGAGCGCAACGTGCTCGACGACGACACCGTCGCGGCGCTCGGCGACGCGGTCGACGAGTTCAAGAAGCAGTTCACGACGGGTGAGGGCAAGCCGCTCGACTCGGTCGGCCACGAGAGCTTCGAGGCCGCCGACCGCGACGACGTGGAGCAGGCCACGATCCAGAAGAACCGCAGGTAGCCGCTCGTGCCAGCACAGGTCCGCGAGTACCGGGGTCGCATCCGGTCCGCGCAGACGACGAAGAAGATCACTCGCGCCATGGAGCTGATCTCGGCGTCGCGGATCGCGAAGGCGCAGCAGCGCGTCGCGGCGAGCCTGCCGTACTCGCGCGCCGTGACGCGTGCGGTGTCGGCGGTGGCGACCTACACGAACGTCGACCACGTGCTCACCCGGGAGAAGGAGAACCCGCGGCGCGCCGCGATCGTGGTGCTCTCCTCCGACCGCGGGCTCGCCGGTGCCTTCAACTCGAACGTGCTGCGCAAGAGCGAGGAGCTCGCGGAGCTGCTCCGCAGCGAGGGCAAGGAGGTCGTCTCCTACCTCGTCGGCCGCAAGGCCGTGGGCTACTACCGGTTCCGTCGCCGCGAGTACGTGCGCGACTGGGTCGGCGGCACGGACAATCCCGACGTCGAGACCGCGCGCGAGATCGCCGAGGCGGTCGTGCAGCACTTCATCCAGGACACGGACGAGGGCGGCGTCGACGAGATCCACATCGTCTACAACCGCTTCGTGTCGATGCTCACCCAGACCCCCGAGATGCTGCGCCTGCTGCCGCTCGAGGTCGTCGAGGGCGTCGAGGAGCCGGGCGACCAGACGGCGCTGCCGCTGTACGAGTTCGAGCCCGACGCCGGCGAGGTGCTCGACGCGCTGCTGCCCGTCTACATCGAGTCGCGGATCTACGCCGCGATGCTCGAGTCGGCGGCGAGCAAGCACGCGGCGACGCAGCGGGCCATGAAGGCGGCGAGCGACAACGCCGACGCCCTCATCCGGGAGTACACGCGCCTCGCGAACAACGCCAGGCAGCAGGAGATCACCCAGCAGATCGCCGAGATCGTCGGTGGCGCGGACGCGCTGGCCGGCTGAGGCAGAGAAGGAGAGGCGAGAGACATGAGCTCAGCAGTCGCCGTTGAGACCCACCGGCACTCGGGCGAGGTCGGGGTGGGCCGCGTCGCGCGGGTCACCGGCCCGGTCGTCGACATCGAGTTCCCGCACGACTCGATCCCCGAGATCTACAACGCCCTGAAGACGACGATCGTCATGGGCGAGGAGAGCACCGAGATCACGCTCGAGGTCGCGCAGCACCTCGGTGACGACCTCGTGCGCGCCATCGCGCTGAAGCCGACGGACGGCATGGTCCGCGGCCAGGAGGTGCGCGACACCGGCTCCGCCATCTCGGTGCCGGTCGGCGACGTCACGAAGGGTCACGTCTTCAACGTGATCGGTGACGTGCTGAACCTGCAGGAGGGCGAGAAGCTCGAGATCACCGAGCGCTGGCCGATCCACCGCAAGCCCCCGGCCTTCGACCAGCTCGAGAGCAAGACGCAGCTGTTCGAGACCGGCATCAAGGTCATCGACCTCCTCACCCCGTACGTGCAGGGCGGGAAGATCGGCCTGTTCGGCGGTGCGGGCGTCGGGAAGACCGTGCTCATCCAGGAGATGATCTACCGGGTCGCGGCCAACCACGGTGGTGTGTCGGTGTTCGCGGGCGTCGGTGAGCGCACCCGCGAGGGCAACGACCTCATCGGCGAGATGGAGGAGGCGGGCGTCTTCGACAAGACCGCCCTCGTCTTCGGCCAGATGGACGAGCCGCCCGGGACGCGCCTCCGCGTCGCGCTGTCCGCGCTGACGATGGCGGAGTACTTCCGCGACGTGCAGAACCAGGACGTGCTGCTCTTCATCGACAACATCTTCCGGTTCACGCAGGCCGGCTCCGAGGTGTCGACGCTGCTCGGCCGCATGCCCTCCGCGGTGGGCTACCAGCCGAACCTCGCGGATGAGATGGGTGTGCTCCAGGAGCGCATCACCTCCACGCGCGGCCACTCGATCACCTCGCTGCAGGCGATCTACGTGCCGGCCGACGACTACACCGACCCGGCGCCCGCGACGACGTTCGCGCACCTCGACGCGACGACCGAGCTCTCCCGCGAGATCGCGTCCCGCGGCCTCTACCCGGCGGTCGACCCGCTGGCGTCGACGTCCCGCATCCTCGACCCCCGGTACCTGGGCGAGGACCACTACCGGGTGGCGACGAACGTGAAGCAGATCCTGCAGAAGAACAAGGAGCTGCAGGAGATCATCGCGATCCTCGGTGTCGACGAGCTCTCCGAGGAGGACAAGATCACGGTGTCGCGTGCGCGCCGGATCCAGCAGTTCCTCTCGCAGAACACCTACATGGCGACGAAGTTCACCGGCGTCGAGGGCTCGACCGTGCCGCTGAAGGAGACGATCGAGTCGTTCGACGCGATCGTGAAGGGCGACTTCGACGACGTGGCGGAGCAGGCGTTCTTCAACGTCGGCTCCATCTCGGACGTCGAGGAGAAGTGGGCCCAGATCCAGAAGGAGAACGGCTAGCTCATGGCGGACCTCGAGGTCACCGTCGTCTCGGCGGACGAGCAGGTCTGGGCCGGACGTGCCCAGATGGTCGTCGCGCGCACCCAGGTGGGCGAGATCGGCCTGCTCGCGGGCCACACGCCCGTGCTCGGCATCCTCGCGGCCGGCGAGGTGCGCATCCACACCACCGACGGCGGCCGCGTCACGGCGAAGGCCGACGACGGGTTCATCTCGTTGCAGAACGACGTGGTGACCATCGCCGCACGCTCCGTGGAGCTGCTGCGGTGACCGGGTCCCCGTCTCCGGGGACACTGAAGTGAAGCTGCTGCTGCCGCCGTCCGAGTCGAAATCGGACGGCGGCAGCGGGCGTCTCGCCCTCGGTCGCCTCAGCCGGCCGGCGCTGAACCCCGGCCGCTCGGCGGTGCTCGACGCCGTGGTCGCGCTGTCGGCGGACCGGGCGGAGGCGGCCAGGGTGCTGCACCTCGGCCCGAAGCTCGCGGGGGAGATCGACCGGAACGCCCGTCTGCGGCGTGCGCCGGTGCTGCCCGCGGTCCTGCGCTACACCGGCGTCGTCTACGACGCCCTCGATGCGGGCTCCCTGCCGATGGTCGCGCGAGCGTGGCTCGACGAGCAGGTGCTGATCGCCTCGGCGCTGTTCGGGCTGCTGTCGCCGGCCGACCCCATCCCGGCGTACCGGCTGTCGGGCTCGACCGCGCTGCCAGGGCTCCCGCTCAAGCGGCACTGGGCGCAGCCGGTCGGCCGTGCCCTCGCCCGCGAGCGGGACTGGGTGCTCGACGCCCGGTCCGCCGCGTACGCCGCGCTCGGGCCGGCGCCGGCCGGCAGCGCCGTGCTGCACGTCGACGACGCCGCATGCGGACGAGCGCTGAACCACTTCAACAAGCACGCGAAGGGCGACCTCGCCCGCCGGCTGGCGCTGGCGGCGCCCGAGCTGCACTCCCGCGACGACCTGCTCGCCTGGGCGCCGACCGCCGGGCTGCGGATGGCGCCGCGCGGCGAGCACGACGTGGTGCTCATCGTCGAGTGACCGGCGGCGGGGACCGACGCGGAGCGATGCCCGGCTAGCCTCGGAGCGTGGCGAGGATCTCGGAGACGCGGGCGCTGGAAGCGGTGGAACGGGCTCTCGAGCTCGCACCCGTGATCGACGGCCACAACGACTGGCCGTGGGAGACCCGCATCACGCGGGGCGGCACCCTCGAAGGCCTCGAAGGGCCGCTGCCCGGCGACACCGATCTGCTCCGGCTGCGGCGCGGCCGGGTCGGCGGCCAGTTCTGGAGCGTCTTCGTCGAGGACGAGTCCAAGGGCGCGGACCACGTCGCCCAGACGCTCGAGCAGATCGACTGGGTGCACCGGATGGCGGAGGCCTACCCGGAGGACTTCCTGCTCGCCCGGTCCGCCGCCGACGTCGAGACCGCGAGGGCGACGGACCGGATCGCGTCGTTCCTCGGCGCCGAGGGCGGCCACAGCCTCGCGGACTCGCCCGCGGTGCTGCGGATGCTCGCGGCGCTCGGCGTCCGCTACCTCACGCTCACGCACAACCGGAACACGGCCTGGGCGGACTCGGCGACCGACGAGCCCCGCCACGGCGGCCTGACCGACCGCGGCCGCGCGATGGTGCGGGAGCTGAACCGCCTGGGCGTCCTCGTCGACCTGTCCCACGTGTCGCCCGCCACGATGCACGCGGCGCTCGACATCACCGACTCGCCCGTCATCTTCAGCCACAGCAGCTGCCGCGCCCTCACCGACCATCCGCGCAACGTGCCCGACGACGTGCTCGTCCGCCTCGCCGGCAACGGCGGCGTGATCATGATCGCGTTCGTCCCGCAGTTCGTGGACGACGACTACCGGCACTGGTTCGACGGCGACCGCCTCGACGCCCCGCCCGTCGTACCGATGGCCCGCGTCGCCGACCACATCGAGCACGCCCGCGAGACGGCCGGCGTGCGGCACATCGGGCTCGGGAGCGACTTCGACGGTTACGACGAGTTCCCGGAGGGGCTCTCCGGCGTCGACTGCTTCCCCGACCTGCTCGCCGAGCTCGCCCGGCGTGGCTGGAGCGCATCCGACCTCGCCGCCCTGACCGGCGGGAACGTGCTCCGGGTGCTGCGCGCCACCGACGTCCGGTTCGCGGGTACGCGCTCCCCGACGGAGCTGCCTCGCTGACGCGCCGTCACGAAACGCGGGCGAAACCGTCGTGCGCCTAGCCTGATGCTTCCTGCACCTAGCCATTGGAGACGCATGACCCGCGTACCCGTCCGTCCCGCAGCGCTCGGCGCTGCCGCCGTCGCCTCCGTGCTCGTGCTCGCCGGATGCTCCGCCGGCGGCAGCTCGTCGAGCAGCAGCGGCGGCGCCACCAAGACCCTCGTGGTCGACAACACCTTCGACCTGAAGACGTCCGACCCGGCGCGCGCGTTCGAGCTCACCGGCTCGATCGTCGACAAGGCCCTCTACGAGACGGCGCTCACGTTCAAGGGCTCCGACACGACGAAGCCCCTGCCGCAGCTCACCACCTTCTCCGAGTCCCCGGACAACAAGGTGCTGACCCTGACGCTGAACGGCAAGCACGTGTTCTCGTCGGGCGACCCGGTGACCATCGACGACATCGTCTGGTCGTACAAGCGGGTGCAGGCGATCGCCGGCAACCCGTCGTTCCTGCTCAGCGACCAGGCGACCGGCAAGCCGCTCGACATCGCGAAGACGAGCTCGACCACGATGACGATCACGGACCCGAACCCGAACCCGGCGCTCCCGTTCATCCTCCCGAACCCGTCGCTCGGCGTGCTCGACTCCAAGCTCGTGCAGAAGCACGGCGGGACGACCACGAAGGACGACGCCGCGGAGCAGTTCCTGAACGGCACCTCGGCCGGCTCGGGCCCCTACGAGCTCACGTCCTACAGCGCCACGACCAAGGTCGTGTTCGGGCCGAACCCGCACTACGTCGGTACCAAGCCGGTCTACGGCAAGGTCGTGCTGCAGAACGTCACCGGGCCGTCGCAGAAGATCGACGTGCAGGGCGGCCAGGCGCAGGTCGCGACCGGCCTGAACGCCCAGCAGGTGGCGGGCATCGGTTCCAGCCTGAAGGTGCACAAGAGCACCTCACCCGACGTCGGGTATCTCTGGCTGAACCAGAACCCGACCTACGGCAAGGGCGTCACGAACAATCCCGACTTCGTCACCGCCGTGCGCAAGGGCCTGAACTACCCGGACATCCTCGCGGTCGCCGGTGAGGGCTCGACCCAGCCGGGCGGCATGGTGCCGTCGCAGTTCCTGGGTGCGATCACGCCGGACGCGACCAACACCTACGACGCGGCGGCCGCCAAGGCCGCCCTCTCGAAGGCGGGCTACTCGGGTCAGACGCTCACGCTGTCCTACCCGACGGATGCGACCCTGTCCGGCGTCGAGTTCTCGACGCTCGCGCAGAAGGTCCAGTCGCAGCTGCAGGCGGCCGGCATCACGGTGAAGCTCGCCGGCACCCCGATCTCCACGCTGCTCGACGCGTACCGCGCCGGCAAGCTGCAGGCCGGGCTGATGTACTGGGGCCCGGACTTCCCGGATCCCTCGGACTACACCACCTTCAGCCCCGGTGAGGCCCTCGGCCTCCGTGCCGGGTGGGCCAAGACCATGTCGCCCGAGGTGACGAAGGCCAAGGAGGCGGCGACCGCCGCCACCGGTGACGCCCGCGCCGCCGCCTACGAGGCCTGGCAGAAGGCCGCGAACGCGAACGGTCCGTTCGTGCCGCTGCTGCAGCCGGCCCAGTACATCGTCACCGCGTCGTCGGTCAACGACGTGCAGCCGAACGCGGTCTGGACGGTGGACCTGGCCGCCATCACGTGACACTGATCGACGAACGAGCGGAGACGGCTGCCCGGGCTGAGCGCCCGGGCAGCCGCTTCGCGACCCCGCTGGTCCGCTACCTCGGGATCCGGCTGCTCATCTCGTTCCTGCTGCTCATCGGCGTGACGATCGTCACCTTCGTGCTGACGAACCTCGTCCCGGCGAGCCCCGTCACCGCGGCGCTGGGGGAGCGGGCGTCGTCGGATCCGAAGATCGTCGCGGCGTTCAAGGCCGCCCAGGGCCTCGACAAGCCGCTGGTGCAGCAGTACCTGATCTACCTCGGCCACCTGCTGCACGGGGACCTTGGCACGTCGATCCAGACGCACAACCCCGTCACGCAGGATCTGGCCGCCGCCTTCCCGGCGACGGTCGAGCTCGCCCTGTTCGTGATCGTGCTGTCGGTGATCATCGGGCTCGGGCTCGGCCTCATCTCCGCGCTCACGCAGAACCGGTTCTCCGACCAGGTGATCCGGGTCGTGTCCCTGCTGGGCATCTCCGTGCCCACGTTCTGGCTCGCAGTCGCGGCCTACTTCCTGTTCTTCTTCGTGCTGCACTGGGCCCCCGGGTCCGGCCGGCTCGATCCGGCGACCACGCCGCCGCCGACCGTCACCGGGATGTACACCGTGGATGCGCTGCTCGCCGGTCAGTTCCCGGTGTTCGTCGACGCGCTCTCGCACCTCGCGCTGCCCGGGCTCGTGCTCATCCTCTACACGGTGGGGCTGCTCGTGCGGTTCTCGCGCTCCGCCATCCTCGACGTGCTGAACCAGGACTACGTCCGCGCCGCCCGGGCGAAGGGCCTGCCCGCCGGCCAGGTCGTCTTCCGGTACGTGCTCCGCGGCGCCCTGCTGCCGATCCTCACGATCGTGGGCCTCGCCTTCGGCTCGCTGCTGTCCGGCACCGTGCTCACCGAGCAGGTCTTCGCCTGGGGCGGCATCGGCCAGTACGCCTTCCGTGCCGCCACCGCCCTTGACCTGCCCGCCGTGCTCGGCGTGGGCCTCATCGTCGGCTTCGTCTACATCGGGACGAACTTCGTGATCGACGTCGTGTACGGGTTCGTCGACCCGCGGGTGCGTGTCGGATGACCGCCGCCGTGCTCGCCCCGCCCCGCCGGCGGATCGCGCTGCCCGCAGCCTGGCGCCGCCCGCTCGCCGTCATCGGCGCCACCGTCATCGTCCTCTGGGTGCTGATCGCCGTCCTGGTGCCGGTGCTCCCCATCCAGGATCCGCTGAAGCAGTCCGCCGCCGTGCTCACCGCCCCGAGCGCCGCGCACTGGTTCGGCACCGACGAGCTCGGCCGCGACGTGTTCTCCCGGACGCTGTGGGGTTCGCAGGTGTCGCTGCCACTCGCGGTCGTGCTCGTCGTCGCGTCGCTGCTGATCGGCAGCGTGCTCGGCGCCGTCGCCGGCTACGTCGGCGGGGCCGTCGACGAGGTCATCATGCGCATCGCGGACCTCGTGTTCGCCTTCCCGACGATCATCCTCGCGATGGTCGTGGCGGCCGCCCTTGGGCCCAGCCTCACGAACGCGGTCGTCGCACTCATCTTCGTGAACTGGCCGAACTACGCCCGCGTGATGCGGGCGCTCGTGCTCGGCGCCCGCGGCCAGGAGTACGTGATCGCGGGCCGGCTGCTCGGCGCGGGACCGTTCACCTCCCTGCGCCGCGACGTGCTGCCCAACGTGGCAGCACCGATGGGCGTGCTCGGGACCCTCGACTTCGGCAACCAGATCCTGCTGCTGTCCGGGCTCTCGTTCCTCGGGCTCGGTGCCGTGCCGCCGACCCCGGAGTGGGGCTCGATGGTGGCCGACGGGGTGCAGCAGTTCTCGAGCTGGTGGCTCGCCACCTTCCCGGGGCTCGCGATCTTCTCGGTGGTCGTCGCCTTCAACTTCCTCGGCGACGCGCTGCGCGACGCCCTCGACCCCCGTACCGCGGGCGCCGTGCAGGGGACGACGGTATGAGTGGGCTGCGGATCTCGGACCTCCGGCTGACCATCGGCCGCTCGGAGGTGCTGCGCGGCATCGACCTCGAGGCGCCGGGCGGCGCGATCACCGGGCTCGCCGGTGAATCGGGGTCCGGCAAGACGATGACGGGCCTCGCCGTGATCGGGCTCCAGCCGGCCGGCTCCAAGGTGTCCGGCACCATCGCCTTCGACGACGAGCGGGACGGCGTGCCGAACCTGCTCGGCCTGTCGCCGCGGGCGATGAACCGCCTCCGCGGGCGTCGCATCGCGATGGTGTTCCAGGACCCGACCGCGAGCCTGCAGCCGATGCTGTCGATCGGCACGCAGCTGACCGACCACCTGCGGCACCATCTGCACCTCGACAGGAGGGCCGCCATGCAGCGCGCGGTCGAGCTGCTCGAGCGGGTGCGGGTGCCGGATCCGCAGGCCGCGGTGCGCCGCTACCCGCACCAGTTCTCCGGCGGCCAGCTGCAGCGCATCGCGATCGCGATCGCGATCGCCTGCGAGCCGGCCGTGCTCATCGCCGACGAGCCGACCACCGCGCTCGACGTCACGGTGCAGGCCGGGATCCTGCGGCTGCTGCGGGAGCTGACCGACGACCTCGGGCTCGCCGTGCTGCTCGTCACCCACGACCTCGGCGTCATGTCGGCGGTCGCGGACACGGTCGCGGTGATGCGGACGGGTGAGGTCGTCGAGCACGGGACCCGGTACCAGGTGATCCGGGAGCCGCAGACGGACTACGCGAAGGAGCTCATCGCCGCCCTGCCGAGCACGCCGCCCCCCGGCGCCGGCGTCGAGCAGGACGAGGTGCAGCCATGACCGCCCGACTCGAGATCGATCACGCGACGGTGAACTACCGACAGCCGGGACGCCGGGTGCTGACCGCCGTCGACGGCGTGAGCCTCACCCTCGGCACGGGGGAGGTGCTCGGGCTGGTGGGTGAGTCGGGTTGCGGCAAGTCGACCCTCGCCCGAGCGGTGTGCGGCCTGGAGCCGCTCGCCTCCGGCGCGATCCGCTTCGACGGCGAGCCCGTGAAGCGGCTCGGGCTGCGGCCGCGGGAGGTGCGGCAGCGGCGCATCCAGATGGTCTTCCAGAACCCGTACGCGTCGCTGAACCCCCGCCGCCGCGTGGGTGAGCAGATCGAGGACGCCCGGAGGATCGCCGGATCCGAAGCCCTGCCGATCGCGGCGCTGCTCGAGCAGGTGGGCCTCGAGCCGGCGGTCGCGTCGCGGTACCCGTACGAGTTCTCCGGTGGGCAGCGCCAGCGGATCGCGATCGCCAGGGCGATGGCGGCGGCGCCGGAGGTGCTGATCGGCGACGAGCCGATCGCGTCGCTCGACGCGAGCCTGCAGGAGCGCATCGCGACCCTCATGCGGGACGTCGCCCTGCAGCAGGGCGCGTCGCTGCTGTTCATCAGCCACGACCTGTCCGTGGTGCGGGTGATCGCCGACCGCATCGCGGTCATGCAGGCCGGCCGCATCGTCGAGGAGGGGCCGACCGACCAGGTGTGGTCGAACCCGCAGCACCCCTACACGCGGCGGCTGCTCGCCGCGATCCCGATCGCCGACGGGCTGGGCCGCCTCCCGGGCTGACCCGAGCGCCACGAGGCAGCGGCGAGAGCCCATGTCTGCTGTCCGCACGGACAACTGCTGCCGCTGAAACGCGAGCAGTTGTCCGTGCGGACAGCAGAACCGAGGTGGCGGTCGCGGGTCGGCCGGCGCGAAGGGGCCTCAGGAAGCGGCGTCGGCGCGGAAGCAGCCCTGCACGTGGTCGTCGACGAGGCCCGCGGACTGCATGAGGGCGTAGACCGTGACGGGGCCGACGAAGGTGAGGCCCGCGGCCTTCAGGGCCTTCGCGAGCGCGGCCGACTCGGGCGTCGAGGACGGCACGTCGTCCATCCCGGTCGGCCGATCGGGTGGCGAGCGCGGCTCGGGCGCATGCGACCAGACCAGGCGATCGAGCGCCCCCTCTCCGTCCCGCTCGCGGAGCGCGGCGACGGCGCGGGCGTTCGACACGACCGCCTGGATCTTCATCCGGTTGCGCACGATGCCCGCGTCCGCGAGGAGCCGCGCGAGGTCGTCGTCGTCGAACGCGGCCACCCGCTCGGGCTCGAACCCGGCGAACGCCTCGCGGAAGGCGGGCCGCTTGCGCAGCACCACGATCCATGACAGGCCGGACTGGAAGCCCTCGAGCGACAGCTTCTCGAAGAGCGGCACGTCGCCGTGCAGGGGGACGCCCCACTCCTCGTCGTGGTAGCGCGCGTACTCGCCGGGCGCGGCCCACGGGCAGCGGGCGACGCCGTCGGCGCCGGTCGTGACGGTCATCGGATAGCGGAGGGGGTTCTGGAGCACCACGGCCGGGACGGTACGGCGGTGCCCGCCCCCGAGCGGGACTCGAGGGCGGGAAGCGCCGTCCGGGCGGCGCTCAAGACGCCTGTGGAGGAGCGGATCACGCGAGGGCGACCAGGGCGGCGTCGCCCCAGTTCAACGTGCTCGCGTAGAGGATCCAGAGCAGGTAGGGCACCAGCAGGAGCGCGGCGACCCGGGAGACGGGCCAGAACGCCGCGATGGTCGCGGCGACGAGGAGGTCGAGGGTGAGGATCACGAGGAGCGCGATCCAGAGCGCCGCGGGCCCGACCAGCGCGTAGCCGCCGAAGAAGAGCGGCGTCCAGAGGCTGTTCAGCACGAGCTGCGCCACGAAGAGCGGGAGGGCGATCCGCGCCACGCGGTTCTCGTTGCGCCGCCAGACGAGCCAGCCCGCGACCGCGATCAGCGTGTACAGCACGGCCCACACCGGGCCGAAGGCGGCGTTCGGCGGGGTCCACATGACGTGCGGGGAGTGCGCGTACCAGCCGTCGACGGCCGTGATCGTCGTCACGGCGCCGAACGCCGCCACCGCGTACGCGATCGCGAGGAACAGGATCAGGACGCCGATGCTCCTCGCGTCGACCCGGCGGGGGTGCGGTGGCGAGTCCCTGCGGGCGGTCGTCGTGTAGGACAGCGTCGGCTCCTTCGATCCGCCCCAGCCTACGAGCCGAGCCTCCCCACGCCTATCGGAGCCCGAGGCGTGTGACGGCGGCGGCGATCCGCGACGGTGCGCCGGTGAGGCGTTCCTCGGCGTCCGCGAGCCCGCTGGCGGCGACCACGGCGTTCACACCGAGCACGCGCAGCGGCTCCGGCTCCCACCGCGGCGGCACGTGCCCGACCCACGGCAGCGTGGTGAGCTCGGTGTCCCGCCCGGTGACGAGGTCCGCGATCGTGCGGCCGGCGAGGTTCGTGGCGGCGACGCCGTCGCCGACGTATCCTCCGGCCCAGACGACGCCACCGCGCAGCGGCACGACCGCCGGATGCCAGTCCCGCGGTACACCGATCGGGCCGCCCCAGCGGTGCGTGATCCGCGCTCCTGCGGCGGCGGGGAACAGCTCGGCGAGCGTGTGCTCGAGGTGCGCGAACACCCGCGGCGAGACGTCCCACGCCGGCCGCACCGTGCTGCCGGCGTGGTAGCGGGCGCCGCGGCCGCCGAACGCGAGCCGGTCGTCGGCGGTGCGCTGCCCGTAGACGAGCAGGTGACGGAAGTCGGTGACGGTCTCGCCGTGCTCGAGGCCGATGTCGGCCCAGGTGGACTCCGGCAGCGGCTCGGTCGCGATCATGAGGGAGTAGAGCGGCAGCACGCGGCGCCGGAACCCGGGGAGTCGGGCGGCCCAGGCCTCCGCCGCGACGACCACCCGGTCGGCCCGGACGACGCCGAGGTCGGTGAGCACCTCGTGCGGATGCACGGCGAGCGCCGTCGTGCCCTCGTGGATCCGCACGCCCCGGTCCTCCGCGGCGATCGCGAGGCCGCCGACGAGCCTGCCGGGGGAGATGCGGGCGCACTGCGGATCGAACAGCGTCGTGCCGAGCGGCTCCCGGTCCCGCCACTCGGGAGCGGGCAGGCCGAGCGCCGCGGCGTCCTCGATCTCGGCCTCGGCGCCCTGGCGGGCGACCGCCGATCGCACGAGCGAGTGGGTGCCGCCCTTCACGTAGTCGAAGTCGATGCCGAGCGCGGCGCCGGCACGGCCCACCTCGTCCACCGTGTCGTGCAGCGCCGTGCGCATCCGGATCGCGGCGTCCCGCCCGTGCCGCCGGGCGAGCTCCGCGCCGGAGACGGGGAAGAGGGCGGAGCACCAGCCGCCGTTGCGGCCGGACGCCCCGAAGCCCGCGAACGCCTGCTCGACCACGACCACGGTGGCGTCCGGCTCGCGCGCGAAAACGCCGAGGGCGGTCCAGAGCCCGGTGAACCCGGCTCCGACGATGCAGACGTCGGCGCGGGTGTCACCGGGCAGCGGCGGGCGGTCCCTCCGCTCGATCGTCTCGAGCCAGAGCGCACGCCCGTCGATCACAGGTGCGCCCACGCCTCCGTGAGCACGCCGCGCAGGATGCCCTCGATCTCGTCGAACTCGCGCTGGCCGATGGTGAGCGGCGGGGCGAGCTGGATGACGGGGTCGCCGCGGTCGTCGGCCCGGCAGTACAGCCCGGCGTCGAACAGGGCGGTGGAGAGGAAGCCGCGCAGCAGCCGCTCGGACTCGGCGTCGTCGAAGGTCTCCTTCGTGGCCTTGTCCTTCACGAGCTCGATCCCGAAGAAGTACCCGTCGCCGCGCACGTCCCCGACGATCGGCAGGTCGGTCAGCCGCTCGAGCGCGGCCCGGAACCTCGGGGAGTTCTCCCGCACGTGCGCGTTCAGGCCCTCCTCCTCGAAGATGTCGAGGTTCTCGAGGGCGACCGCGGCCGAGACCGGGTGGCCGCCGAACGTGTAGCCGTGCGGGAACGAGGCCGTGCCGCTCGAGAACGGCTCGTAGATCCGGTCGGAGACGATCGTGGCGCCGATGGGGGAGTAGCCGCTCGTCATCGCCTTCGCGCAGGTGATCATGTCGGGCAGGTAGCCGTACGTGTCGCAGGCGAAGGTGTTGCCGATCCGGCCGAACGCGCAGATGACCTCGTCGGAGACGAGGAGCACGTCGTACTTGTCGCAGATCTGCCGCACGCGGTGGAAGTAGCCGGGAGGGGGCGGGAAGCAGCCGCCCGAGTTCTGCACGGGCTCGAGGAAGACGGCCGCGACCGTCTCCGGGCCCTCGAAGAGGATCTGCTCCTCGATCCGGTCGGCGGCCCAGCGGCCGAACGCCTCCGGATCCGTCGGCGCGTTCATCTCCTCCGCGCGGTAGATGTTCGTGTTCGGCACGCGGAAGCCGCCCGGCGTGAGCGGCTCGAACATCTGCTTCATGGCGGGGATGCCGGTGAGGGCGAGCGCGCCCTGCGGCGTGCCGTGGTAGGCGATCGCTCGGGAGATGACCTTGTGCTTGGTCGGCTTGCCGGTGAGCTTGAAGTAGTGCTTCGCGAGCTTGAACGCGGTCTCGACCGCCTCACCGCCGCCCGTGGAGAAGAACACCCGGTTCAGGTCGCCGGGGGCCTCGTCGGCGAGGCGTTCGGCGAGCCGGATGGCGGACGGGTGGGCGTAGGACCAGATCGGGAAGAAGGCCAGCTGGTTCGCCTGCTTGGCCGCCGCCTCCGCGAGCCGCTTGCGGCCGTGGCCGGCGTTCACGACGAAGAGGCCCGAGAGGCCGTCGATGTACCGCTTGCCGCGGTCGTCGAAGATGTGGTGGCCCTCGCCGCGCACGATGATCGGCACGCCGTGCCGCTCCAGCACGCTCTGCCGGGAGAAGTGCAGCCACAGGTGCTCCGCCGCGGACTCGCGGAGCGCCGCCCCCTCGTCGTCGAGCGGTGCGCTCCCCGGGACCAGCTGGTCGGTGACGGTCATGATGTCTCCCCTTCGAGAGGGATCCGCGCCTAGCGCGTCCCCCAGTTGTAGAACTGCTTGCGGAGCTTCAGGTAGACGAACGTGTCGGTGGACACGACGCCCGGGAGGGTGCGGATCTCGGCGTTCAGCAGCTCGATGAGGTCGTCGTCGTTCTCGCAGACGACCTCCACGAGCAGGTCGAACGTGCCGGCGGTGAGCACCACGTAGTCGATCGCGGGCAGCGCCGCGAGCCGGTCGGCGATCTCGCGGACGTCGCCGGAGACGCGGATGCCGATCATCGCCTGGCGGTAGAAGCCGAGCTGCATCGGATCCGTGACGGCGACGATCTGCATGACACCGGTCTCGGTGAGGCGCTGCACGCGCTGCCGCACCGCGGCCTCGGAGAGGCCGACGTGCTTGCCGATGTCGGCGTAGGAGCGGCGGCCGTCCTGCTGCAGCTGCTCGACGATCGCCTTGGACACGTCGTCGAGCGCGACGGGACCCGTCCTGTCTCGACCGCGAGATGCCACGAGCGGGAGTCTGCCAGGTGGGGATGCGCGTTCTCAACCGATTCCGTCGAATCCGCTGCCCGAGTGCTGCGGAATCAGTCGTCCGACGGCGCACCGCCTGGCGTACGGTGTGGCCATGGCGCTCCCCACCCTCGACAACTTCATCGCCGGTGAGCACGTTCCCGCGGACGTGCCGACCCTCGATCTCGTCTCACCCGTCGACGAGTCGGTCTACGGCACGGAGGTCGACTCCGGCCCCGAGCAGGTCGACGCGGCGTTCCGTGCGGCGAGGGACGCGTTCGCGGTCTGGAGGGAGACGACGCCGTCCGAGCGCCAGCTCGCCCTCTTCCGCATCGCGGATGCGATTCAGGCGCGCGCGGACGAGTTCGCGGCGCTGGAGTCGAAGGACACCGGCAAGCCGCTGCGCAGCCTGGTCCAGGACGAGATCCTCGTGTCCGTCGACCAGATCCGCTTCTTCGCCGGCGCGGCCCGGGTGCTCGAGGGCCGGTCGGCGGGGGAGTACCTGAAGGACCACACGTCGATGATCCGCCGCGAGCCGATCGGCGTGATCGGCCAGGTGACGCCCTGGAACTACCCGCTCAACATGGCCACGTGGAAGTTCGCGCCGGCGATCGCCGCGGGCAACACGATCGTGCTGAAGCCGTCCGAGACCACGCCGTCGTCGACCCTGCTGCTGGCCGAGGTGGCCGCCGAGTTCCTCCCCGCCGGCGTGCTGAACGTCATCACCGGCGGCCGCGACACGGGCGCGCGGATGATCGAGCACCCGATCCCGGCGATGGTCTCGATCACCGGATCGGTGCGCGCCGGGATGGCGGTCGCCAAGGCCGCGGCGAGCGACCTGAAGCGGGTGCACCTCGAGCTCGGCGGCAAGGCGCCCGTCATCGTCTACGACGACGCCGACATCGAGCTCGCGGTGGCGGGCATCGTGACCGCCGGCTACTTCAACGCCGGGCAGGACTGCACGGCCGCCACCCGCCTGCTCGTGCAGGAGGGCATCCACGACGAGTTCGTCGCGGCGCTCGCCGAGTACGCCCGCGCGAACGCGACGACGGGCGCACCCGACGAGGACGTGCTGTTCGGTCCGCTGAACAACGCCGATCAGTTCGCCAGGGTCGGCGGATTCCTCGACGGGCTGCCCGATCACGCGAAGGTCGAGCTCGGCGGCCGCCGGCACGGCGACCAGGGGTACTTCTACGACGCCACGATCGTCTCGAACCTGCGGCAGACCGACGAGGCCGTGCAGAACGAGATCTTCGGGCCGGTGCAGACCGTGCAGCGCTTCTCGACCGAGGAGCAGGCGCTCGCGTGGGCGAACGACGTGCAGTACGGCCTGTCCTCATCCGTCTGGACGCGCGACCACGGCAAGGCGATGCGGGCGGCGAAGCGCCTCGACTTCGGCTGCGTATGGATCAACACGCACATCCCGATCGTCGCGGAGATGCCGCACGGCGGCTTCAAGCACTCGGGCTACGGCAAGGATCTCTCGATGTACGGCTTCGAGGATTACACTCGCGTCAAGCACGTGATGTCGTTCATCGGCGCCTGACTCACCGGCCCTCGGCTTCGGCGCCGAGCATCACGACCTGCCACGCACGATCTGTGGAACGCCGCGAACGCGGCCTCTGAAACCGGGGGGCTCCTTCTCACATGGCGAGCGCCTACTACCCACCGGAACCGCTCGCACCCGGTGAGGAGTGGCGGCTCCTCGCGACCGATCGCTTCGTCGGCGCGTTCGCCCCAAGCACTGGGATGCACACCATGGCCACGCTGTGGCGCATCGCCGCCGAGCCGTCGCTCGGGCTCGACGCCCTCGTCGGCGCGATCCCGACCAGGGGCGCGGATGCCGTCGAGTCGTTCGCGATCGCCGGGATCGGACGCGCCACGGTGTTCGTCGTCCGCGGCGAGGCGTGCTCCGACGTCTCGGTCGCCGGGCGGATGCGCCGAGTCGACGCGCGGGGTGCCCAGCCCTGGTACGTCGCCGAGCTGAACGAGGTGGACCGCTTCGCGCTCGGGCCGCTGCAGCGCTCGCCCGGAGACCTCCGGCCGACGGAGACGGACCTGCCGCTCGACGGGGGCGTGGTCTTCGGTCCGTGGCTCGGCTGGGCCAGGGACATCGTCGCCTCCAAGCCCGTGCCACCGGCCCGGCCCGTCACCGCGCCGTCCCCGCTGTCGGAGCTGTCGCCGTACGACACGAACGTGCTCGGCGACCTCGGCCGACGCGCCGCCTCCCTCACCCGGCACCGCACGGAGCCGCCCGCGACCGCGCCGACGCCCGAGACGGCGGGCGCCGCCGCGTTCCGGCTCGGCGACCGCGCGCCGGAGCGGGTCGATGCGCCGGTGTACGTCGGCCGGCAGCCGCGCAGCCCCCGGGTCACCGGGCCGATGCTGCCGCGCCTCGTGCGGGTCGAGAGCCCGAGCCGGGAGGTGTCCGCGACCCACATCGAGCTCCGGCCGACGCCGCAGGGGCTCGTCCTCACGGACCTGCAGTCGACGAACGGTACGGTCGTCCGGCAGCCCGGATCCGGGGTACGTCGCCTCGAGTCGGGTGAGTCCCTCCCGGTCGCACCCGGTACGCTCATCGACATCGGTGACGGCAACGTCATCGAGATCCTCGCGTACCGCTGAGCCAGAGCCCGGTCGGGCCGGAACCCGGAAGGTCGTCGTTGACCCACATCGGCCAGAGCAGCCCGGGCAGCCGGCTTCCGCTCCCGCATCGCGGCGGCGCGATCACGCTCGCCTGGGGTGCAGCCACGGACGTCGGCCACCGGCGCCAGGTCAACGAGGACAGCTTCGTCGCGGAGCCGCCGATCTTCGCCGTCGCCGACGGGATGGGCGGCCATGCCGCCGGTGACCTCGCGAGCGAGGCGGTCGTGAACCGGCTCGGCGGCGTGATCGCCGACGGCTTCGTGACCCCCGCCGCGATCGGCCTCGCGCTGGCGCAGGCGTCGCACGACATCGCGCAGCTCGACGGCACCGCGCTCGTCGGGGCGGGCACGACGGTGACCGGCATGGCGCTGACCATGTCCGGCGACGACCCCTACTTCGCCGTCTTCAACGTCGGCGACTCGCGCGTCTACCGGTACCTCGAGGGCGAGTTCGAGCAGGTCACCGTCGACCACTCGGTCGTGCAGGAGCTGGTCGACGCCGGCGCGATCACGCGCCGGCAGGCGGACAACCACCCCGACAGCAACGTGATCACCCGCGCGATCGGCTTCAACGAGCCGCCCATGCCGGACTACTGGATGCTGCCGGTCGAGCCCGGCCTGCGGCTGCTCGCCTGCTCCGACGGGCTCAGCAAGGAGCTCGACGACGAGCGCATCGAGTCGCTGCTCGCCGCCGGTGCGCCGGCCGCCGACACCGCGACCGCGCTCGTGCAGGCCGCGCTCGAGTCGGGCGGCCGCGACAACGTCACCGTCGTGCTCGTCGACGTGCTCGCGGTCGAGACGAACTAGCCCGGATCCGCCCGGCGTCCCCTCCTCCACAGGAGGCGCGACGGTCGGTCGCGTGGCTGCGCTGCCGGCAGGGCTGCCGGCCCGCCCCGCCGTTCGGCATCCTTCAGCGGTGCCAGCAGCCCTGACGCTTCCCGTACGGCCGGAGCCGCCCGAGCCGCCGCCGTTCCCGCTCGTCGGCGCGCTCGCCCCGCTCGCCGTCGCCGCGGTGCTGTTCGCGGTGGTCCGCGAGCCGAGCGTGCTGCTGCTCGCGGTGCTCACCCCGGTCGTGGCCGTGGCCGGCGTGCTCGACGGCCGGCGCCAGGTGCGCCGCCGCGCCCGGCGCGCCGCCGCCCGGCACGCCGAGGCACTCGAGGCGGTGGCGCGCGCGGCGGACGCCCGTCGCCTCGCGCTCGAGGGCGCCGAGCGCCGTGCTGCACCCGGCCCCCAGGCGTTCGACGGGCTGCGCCGACCGGGGGAGGGGCTCGTGATCGGCACCGAGGACCGCGCGATCCAGCCCCTCGTCGGCGGCGCACCGGCCGACGAGCGGGAACGCGCGCTCGTCGCGGCATCGGCGGTGCTGCGCCGGGTGCCGTTCGTGGTCCCGCCCGGCACCACCCTCGCGGTCTCGGGGCCGCCGGTGATCACCGGCGCCTTCCTGCGTGCCGTCCGGGTGGCAGCGGAGGCGGCCGCGGCCGCCGATCCCGTGCGGCGCGGTCCCGCTGCCGAGTTGGAGGTGCGTCTCGACGCCCCGACCGCCGCGGTCGTGCTCCGCGGTCCTGCCGGGCTGCGGGGGAGACGGTTCCGCCCGGCGCTCGTCACCGCGGCATCCGCAGCGACGGCGCTGCCGCGGGCGGAGGATGTCCCGTCGATCGCCGCCCTCACGGGGGACCCGGCCCCGGACGTCGGCCTCGCCGCCCGGTTCGCGCTCGAGCACGGCGAGCCGGTCGAGGTCGACCTCGTCGCCGACGGACCCCACGCGATCGTCGCCGGCACCACGGGCAGCGGCAAGAGCGCGCTGCTGACCGCGTGGGTCCTCGCGCTCGCGGCCGCGCATCCGCCCGAGCGGCTCGTGCTGCTGCTCGTCGACCACAAGGGCGGGGCGGCGTTCGATCCCGTCGCCCACCTGCCGCACGTGGCCGGCATCGTCACGGACCTCGACGCCGCGGGCACCGACCGTGCCGTGCAGTCGCTCGCCGCGGAGCTGCGGCGGCGCGAGCAGGTGCTGCGCGACGCTGCGGTGGCGGACATCGCCGGCACCGGCGAGCCGCGCCTCGTCGTCGTGGTCGACGAGTTCCGGGCGCTGCTCGAGGCCCGGCCGTCGCTCGCCGCGGTCTTCACCGACGTCGCGGCGCGCGGTCGCTCGCTCGGCGTGCACCTCGTGCTCTGCACCCAGCGGCCGGCGGGCAGCATCCGCGACGAGCTCGCCACGAACTGCGGGCTGCGCATCGCGCTGCGCGTCCTCGACGCGGCCGACAGCGTCGCCGTGGTCGGCACGGCGGCCGCCGCGACCCTGCCGAGGGGGCCCGGCGCCGCGGTGCTCGCCGTCGCCGGCGAGCTCCCCCGGCCGATCACGGTCGCCCGGGTCGACCCGGAGGCGCTCGCCGTCGCCCTGAGCAGGGCGCGGCCGGGACGCGCCCCACGCCGGCCGTGGCTCGACCCGCTCCCGGAGCGGCTGGATCTCGAGGGGCTCGCGGCGGTGCCCGGCAGCCTGGTGCTCGGCCTCGTCGACGCGCCGGACGAGCAAGCGCAGCCGGCGCTCGCCTGGCGGCCGAGCGCCGGGCTGCTCGTGGCCGGGCGCCCCGGCTCCGGCCGGACCACGGCGCTCGTGCTCGTGGCCGGGTTGCTCGGCGCCGCAGACCCGGCGGGCGATGCGGCCGCGGCCTGGGACGCCGTGCACGACGACGACGTGCCGGTGGTGCTCGACGACCTCGAGGCGCTGCTCGACGGCCTCGGTGCCGCGGCGGCCGCCGCGCTGCTCGAGCGCCTCGCGCAGCGCCTCCGGCGTCACGGATCCGCGCCGGTGGCCCTGGGCGTCCGCGGCCCGTCGGGCTGGGGCGGCCTGCCCCTCCGTCCGGTGATCGGGCTCTGCAGCGACCGGCTGCTGCTCGCGCTCGAGACCGACGACCACCTCGCGATCGGCGGTGATCGGACCACCGCCGGCCTCGCGACGACACCGGGCGCGGCCGTCTGGCGCGGGCGCCTCGGCCGGCTCGCGCTGCCGCCCTGGCCGCGCACGCCCGCCGCCTCGCCCGCAGCGGCACCGTTCCTCCCCGGCGGGGCGCCGGTCGCGCTCGTGTCGTCGCGTCCGGCGGCCCGGCTGGCGCAGCTGCGGGACGCGGGCGTCGCGGCGGCGGGCGTCGACGGTCAGGGTGATGTACTCGTCGGCTCGCCTGCTGAGTGGCAGGCCCGGTGGGTCCTCTTCGGGCGGCTCGCGGCTGAGGCACCCGTGCTCGTCGACGCGGTGCTGCCCGGCGAGCTGCGTGCGCTGACCGGATCCGCGACGGTCCTGCCGCCCGTCACGGGGCCGGATGACGTCGTGGCCATCCGGGCCGGCGCGGCGCCGGCCCGGATGCGCCTCGTCAGCTCCGGCGGGTGGCCTCGATGAGCCCCTCGCGGAGCACGGACACCGCGTCGTGGAGCTGCTCGTCGGTGATCGCGAGGCTCGGCAGGAAGCGGAGCACGTTGCCGTACGTGCCGGCCGTGAGCAGCAGCACGCCGTGCTGGCCCGCGTAGGACGAGATCGTCTGCACGGCCGCCGAGTTCGGCGTCTTCGTCGTCGCGCCGGTGCCGGGGGCGACGAGCTCGATCGCCAGCATCGCGCCCTTGCCGCGCACGTCGCCGATGATGTCGAACTCGCTCTGCAGCTCCTCGAGGGCCGGACGGAGGGTCCCCTCGATGCGCCGCGCCTCGGCGAGCAGGTCCTGCTCCTCGATCTGCTCGATCACGGCGACCGCGGCCGCCGCGGCGACCGGGTTGCCGCCGAAGGTGCCGCCGAGGCCGCCGGGCTGGGCGGCGTCCATGATCTCCGCACGGCCGGTGACGCCCGCAAGCGGCAGGCCGCCCGCAACGCCCTTCGCGAAGAACACGAGATCGGGCTCGAAGCCGAAGTGCTCGCTCGCGAACCAGGTGCCGGTGCGGGCCATGCCGCTCTGGATCTCATCCGCCGCGATGACGACGTCGTGCTCGTTCGCCCACGTCTGCAGCGCCGGCAGGAACCCTTCGGCGGGCGTCTGGAAGCCGCCCTCGCCCTGGATCGGCTCGACGACGAGGATCGCGAGGTCCTCGGCGCCGATGTGCTTCTCGATGTAGGCGATGGTGCGCGCGGCCGCTTCGGCACCCGTCAGGCCGTCGCGGTACGGGTAGGAGGAGGGCACGTGGTAGACGTCGCCGGCGAACGGGCCGAAGCCGGTGCCGTACGGCATCGCCTTGAAGTTCATCGCCATCGTGAGGTTCGTGCGGCCGTGGTACGCGTGCTCGAGCACCGCCACCGCGCGCCGCCGCGTCGCCTTGCGGGCGATCTTCACGCCGTTCTCGACGGCCTCTGCGCCGGAGTTCACGAGCACGGTCTTCTTCGGGAACGAGCCCGGCGTGCGCTCGGCGACGAGCTCCGCGACGCGCACGTACGACTCGTACGGCGTGATGGTGAAGAGGGTGTGCAGGAAGTCGCCGAGCTGGGCACGGGCGGCCTCGACGACGGCGTCGTTGGTGTGGCCGATGGTGGTCACACCGATGCCGGCGCCGAGGTCGAGGAAGCGGTTGCCGTCGACGTCCTCGACGACGGCGCCGTGGGCGCGGCGGATGTAGACGGGGAGCATCGAGTTGACGCCGACCGGCACGGCCGCGAGTCGCCGCTTGTGCAGCTCCTGCGACTTCGGGCCGGGGATCGCGGTGACGATCCGGCGGGCGGTCAGCTCGTCGGTCGTGCTGGTGTCGGGGACGAGCGTGTCGGTCATGCCTCCAGTGTACGAAGCGCGCCCCGACCCGGCTGCTCGTCGCCGCCGCCCAAGGATTCCGGAAGAAACAGGGTGCACGGCACGAGGGCTGCGTGCCGTGCCTCAGGATGGACGGATGCCTTCGACGACCTCCACCCACCTGCGCCGCTTCGCCCCCGCCGCCGTGGCCGCCGCGCTGGCCCTCGCGCTCGCCGGCTGCAGCGGCACGTCGTCCGGCGGATCGAGTGCCTCGTCGTCGGCGGGGTCCCCTTCGTCGTCCGCGTCGACCGCCGCCCCCGCGACGAACCCCACCGCCTGCGCGACCGAGGGCAGCGCGTCCAAGGCCGTGCAGGTGAGCGGCAAGGCGGGTGCCGCGCCGACGGTGAAGTTCCCGCGGCCGACGTCGGCGACCACCACCCAGCGCTCGATCGTGAAAGCCGGGTCCGGCGACACTGTCAAGGCGGGCAGCAGCGTGAAGATCGCCTACACGCTCTACGAGGGCGCCACCGGCAAGCAGCTCGACCAGAGCGGCTACACCGCGGCGAAGAAGCCCGTGATCCTCACCGCTGACACCAGCCAGTACCTGCCGGGCCTCGTCCAGGCGATCGTCTGCGGCAAGGTCGGCGAGCGGTTCGCCGCCGTCATCCCGCCGTCGGCGGCGTTCGGGACGAAGGGATCCCCGCAGCTCGGCGTCGGCGCCGACCACTCGCTCGTGCTCGTCGGCGACATCCTGTCCCTCACGCCGACGAAGGCGACCGGCGCCGTGAAGCCGCTGCCGTCCGGCTTCCCGAAGGTGACGCTCGCCGGGAACGGGCAGCCGACGGTGACGGTGCCGAAGACCGCAGCGCCCACCACCCTGAAGATCGCCGACCGTGAGGTCGGCACCGGCGACACCGTCAAGAGCGGCGACACCGTGACCGTCCAGTACCAGGGTGTCCTCTGGCGCAACAACACGGTCTTCGACCAGTCCTGGACGAAGGCCGGCCCCGCCAGCTTCGCGACGACCGCGGTGGTCAAGGGCTTCGGCGACGCGCTCGTCGGCCAGAAGGTCGGCTCGCAGGTGGTCGCGATCATCCCGCCGGCCGACGGCTACGGGAAGACGGGCACGAAGGACGGCTCGATCAAGGGCACCGACACCCTCGTCTTCGTCATCGACATCCTCGCCACGACCCACGCCTGACCCGGGTCGGCGCCGCGGGCGGTCAGGCGGGGCGGCGCATGCGGCGCTCGCGGGGGTCGTCGGGCGAGACGCCCTCGTCGACGAAGCCGCACCGCTCGTAGAGGCGGATCGCGTGCGGGTTCGCCGCGCGGACCGACAGCAGCACGTCCTCGCCGTCTGCGAACGCGACGACCTCGGCCAGCGCCGCCTCGCCGACGCCCAGGCCGCGGAACTCCGGATGCACCCAGAGCGAGACGACCTCGACCGGCCCGTCGGGGCGGTACGCGGCCACCATGCCGGCGGTGCGCCCGTCGACGTCGAGCAGCACGGACAGCGGCGACGAGGCGAGGCGTGCCCGCCACCGCGCCTCGAGATCGTTCGGTCCGGTCCACTCGGCGAGCGTGGAGCCGAAGGCGTCCGGATCGGCCGCGAGCGCGGCGAGCCGCATCGCCCGCCACTCACGCCAGTCGTCCTCGCCGATCCGCCGGGTCCCGATCACGGACCCATCCTCGCGCGGCGCCCGTAGGCTCGGCCCATGCCGCACGGATACGAGCTCTCGGTCGAGTGGACCGGGAACCGCGGCACCGGGACCTCCGCCTACCGCGCCTACGGCCGCAGCGTCGTGGTGCGCTCGGAGGGCAAGCCCGACCTGCCCGGGAGCGCCGACCGGCCCTTCTTCGGCGACGCCGACCGCTGGAACCCGGAGGAGCTCCTCGTCGCGGCGCTGAGCCAGTGCCACCTCCTCTCCTACCTGCACGTCGCGGTCCGCAACGGCGTGGTCGTCACCGGCTACACGGACACCGCGACCGGCGCCCTCGAGGTGGATCCGGACGGCGGCGGCCGGATGACCGAGGTCGACCTCCACCCGGTCGTGACGCTCGCGGACGAGTCGCAGCGGGCGCTCGCCGACTCGCTGCACGCCGAGGCGAACCGGCTCTGCTTCATCGCCAACTCGGTGGCCTTCCCCGTGCGCCACCACCCGGGCGCGCCGGAGGGCGCCCGATGAGCCGCCGGCGGGTCCTGCTGCTCGGCTCGACCGGGTCGATCGGCACCCAGACCCTCGACGTGATCGGGCACCACCCCGACCGGTTCGAGGTCGCCGGCCTGACCGCCGGCACGGATGCGGCCGGGCTCGCCGCGCAGGCCGAGCGGTTCGGCGTCGCCGCCACCGCCCTCGGCGCCGACGCAGCCGAGGCCCTCGTCCGCCAGGTGCCCGCTGACGTCGTCGTGAACGGGATCACCGGCGCCGCCGGCCTCGGCCCGACGCTCGCGGCGCTCGAGACCGGCACCACGCTGGCGCTCGCGAACAAGGAGTCCCTCATCATCGGGGGCCCGCTCGTCATGCGAGCGGCCCGGCCCGGGCAGATCGTGCCCGTCGACAGCGAGCACTCGGCGATCGCCCAGTGCCTCGCCTCCGGCACCCACGCCGAGGTCCGCCGGCTCGTGCTCACCGCGTCCGGCGGCCCGTTCCGCGGCATGTCCGCCGAGCGACTGGCGGAGGTCACCCCGCAGCAGGCCTTACGGCACCCGACCTGGGACATGGGCCTGATGGTCACCACGAACAGCGCGACCCTCGTGAACAAGGGCCTCGAGGTGATCGAGGCGCACCTGCTCTTCGACGTGCCGCTCGACGCGATCGACGTGGTCGTGCATCCGCAGTCGATCGTGCACTCCATGGTCGAGTTCACCGATGGCGCCACCATCGCGCAGGCCTCGCCGCCGGACATGCGGCTGCCCATCTCGCTCGGGCTCGACTGGCCGCACCGCGTGCCCGGCGTCGGCGTACCCATCGACTTCTCCCGGGCGCAGGACTGGACGTTCGAGCCGCTCGACGAGGACGCGTTCCCCGCCGTGCGGATCGCGAAGCAGGTCGCGGCGGCCGGCGGCACGGCGCCCGCGCTCTTCAACGCGGCCAACGAGGAGGCGGTGCTCGCGTTCCACGCGGGGCGGATCCGCTTCCCGGACATCATCGGCACGATCCGCGCGGTGCTCGATGCCGTGCCGGGCGAGACCGGCGACCTCGACCGGGCGGCTGTGCTCGAGGCCGATCGGGCCGCTCGAGCCGCGGCTCATCGGGTCCTCTCGAAGAACTCCTAGCCGCAGCAGCCAGGTCGCGCCCGACGGGGGAGCCGGGCGCACGTACCCTGTCGGCGTGACCGTGCTCCTCTACCTCGTCGGCATCCTCGTGATCGCCGTCGGCGTCGCGCTGTCCATCGGGCTGCACGAGGTCGGCCACCTGGTGCCGGCGAAGCTCTTCGGCGTGCGCGTGACGCAGTACATGATCGGTTTCGGCCGCACCGTCTTCGCCCGCCGTCGCGGGGAGACCGAGTACGGCTTCAAGCTCGTGCCGCTCGGCGGCTACATCTCGATGGTCGGCATGTTCCCACCCGCGAAGACCGGCGGGCGCGCCCGCACCGCGTCGACCGGCTTCTTCAGCTCCCTGGTGCAGGACGCCCGGGACTCGAGCCAGGAGCAGATCCACCCGGGCGAGGAGCACCGCGCCTTCTACCGGCTCGCGGTCTGGAAGCGCGTCGTCATCATGCTCGGCGGACCGACCATGAACCTGCTGCTCGGGATCCTGTTCACCGGGATCGCGCTGATGGGCTTCGGCGTCTACCAGCCGACCACGACCGTCGCGTCGATCTCGAAGTGCATCGTGCCCGCCACCCAGACGACCACGGTGTGCCGGTCGACGGATCAGGCGGCGCCCGCCGCGAACTCCGGCCTGAAGCCGGGCGACCGCATCCTCGCCGTGAACGGCGCCCCGGTGCAGAGCTGGACCGACGTCACCGGCGTCATCCGGAAGTCCGCCGGCAAGCCCATCACCCTGACGGTCACCGGCACGGACGGCCGCCGCACGATCGCCGTCACCCCTGCCGTGAACACGGTCGCGGTGACGGATGCGAACGGCGTGCCGGTGAAGAACGGCGCCGGAGCGGTCGAGACGCAGACGGTCGGCTTCATCGGGATCAGCCCGACCGAGCAGCTGACGCAGCAGCCCGCGTCCGCGGTGCTACCCGCGGTGTGGAACAACTCGGTCGCGGTCGGCAACGTGATCGTCCACCTGCCGCAGCGCCTCGTCGGCGTCGCCCAGGCCGCGTTCGGCAGCGGCCCGCGGGACCCGAACGGCCCGATCAGCGTGGTCGGGGTCGGCCGCGTGGCCGGCGAGATCACGAGCTCGACGGCGGTGCCGCTCTCCTCGAAGGTCGCGAGCCTCGTCGGCATCCTCGGCAGCCTGAACATCGCGCTGTTCGTGTTCAACCTGATCCCGCTGCTGCCGCTCGACGGTGGCCACATCATCGGCGCCCTCTGGGAGGGCATCCGCCGCAGCGCCGCGAAGGTGCTGGGGAAGCGCGACCCCGGCCCGGTCGACACCGCGAAGCTGATGCCGCTGACGTTCGCCGTCGCGATCCTGCTCGGCGGGATGAGCGTGCTGCTGATCTACGCGGACATCGTCCGCCCCGTCACGCTCTTCTAGACGCCGCGGGCGTCAGGCCTCAGGGTGGACCGGACGGCGCGGGCGGCGTGCGACGCGGCGGACGGCCGGGGCGCGCTCAGCGACGTGGCTGCCGGCTGGCAGCTCGTCCAGGAGCGGCCGGTGCGGGGCCGGCACGGAGACGACGAGCACGACGCCGGCGATCAGCACGAGGCCGCCGAGCGCCTGCAGCGGCCCCGGGATCTGGCCGAGCACGAGCGCGGCGGCGACGGTCGCGAACAGCACCTCGGTGAGCGCCAGGAACGACGCCGGGCGCGGCCCGATGTGCGCGGCGGCCGCGACCTCGATGGAGTACGCGAGCGCGGTCGCGATCAGCACCACGACCGCGAGCGGCACCAACGCGGAGACCGGCGAGCCGAACATGTCGACGGTCCACGATCCGATCCGCACCGGCACGAGGCCGACGAACCCGAGCACGCCGGAGACGACGGTCGCGACCGCGAAGCCGAGCCCGGTGAGCGCGAGCGGGGGGATCGGCAGGGTCGCGGACAGCTGGAAGTAGACCGCGCACACCACCGCGGCGACGAACGCCGCACCCACACCGACCGGGTCGAGCGCGGTGCCGTGGCCGGTGTCGAGCACGAGCAGCAGCCCGCCCATCGCGAGCAGGGCACCGGCGATCACACGCAGGGGCGGCCACTGCCGCACCCAGAGCCCGGTGGCGATGATGAGCAGCACCGGTGCGAGGTACTCGATCATCAGCGCGGTGCTCACCGGGATGCGCGAGACGGCGAGGAAGTACGACGTCTGGGTGCCGGCGATGCCGACGCCGCCGAGCACGAGCACGCCGATCCAGTGCTGCCGGACCAGCGACCACCTGCCGCGCAGAGCACGGATCGTCGGCACGGCGAGGATCAGCACGCCGACGCCGGTGCGCACGATGCTCCCGGCGCCCGGGCTCCAGCCCGCGTCGAGCACCGGTTTCACGAACGTGCCGGACATCCCGAAGGCGAGGGCCGAGAGCACGGCCACGAGCATCCACCGCGTGCGTCCCATACCCACCTCGTTCCGTGTCACGACCGTTCGGCGCTACGCTCCTGACACTAGTCCTCGCGCTGTAAGGGGTGAAATCGTGTTCGGTGATGACACGGAGTCCGTCCTGCAGGCCGCCGCGGCGCTCGTGAACACGGAGCCCGGGGCGTCGCACTCGGGTGAGGACGAGCTCGCACGGATCGAGGACGTGGCCGCCTTCTACGCCGGCTGGTCGTACAGCGGCGCCCTGGCCCGGAGCGTGCGGGAGCTCGCCGCGGTGCGGAGCCTGCGGGCCGAGCTGCGCCGCTTCTTCGCCGAGTCGCGCGACGAGGCGGCCGAGCACGTGAACCGGGTGCTGGCGTCCGCTGCGGCCCAGCCGCGCCTCGTCAAGCACGACGACTACGACTGGCACCTGCACGCCGTGCCGAACGACGCGCCCTTCGACCAGCGGATCCTCGTGGAGACCGCGATGGCGGTCTCCGACCTCGTCCGCGCCGACGAGCTCGGCCGGCTCAAGGAGTGCGCCGCCGACGACTGCACCGCCGTGCTCGTCGACCTCTCCCGGAACCGGTCGAAGCGGTTCTGCGACGTGGGCAACTGCGGCAACCGCATGAACGTCACGGCCTACCGCGCACGGCGGGCCCTCGGCTCCTGAGGCGCGCCTGGGCGTTCACCGATCCCGCGTACCCTCGAGGGGCGAGAAGGAAGGACGGTCCGCCGTGCCCGCTGTGAACCTGGGGATGCCGAAGACGCCGGAGGTGCTGGCCCCGCGTCGGAAGTCGCGCCAGATCCGCGTCGGCAAGGTGCTCGTGGGCGGTGACGCCCCGGTGAGCGTGCAGTCGATGTGCACGACCCCGACGACGGACATCAACGCGACCCTCCAGCAGATCGCCGAGCTGACCGCATCCGGCTGCGACATCGTGCGCGTCGCGGTGCCGTCGAGGGACGACGCCGAGGCGCTGCCGATCATCGCGAAGAAGAGCCAGATCCCGGTCATCGCCGACATCCACTTCCAGCCGAACTACGTGTTCGCCGCGATCGACGCCGGCTGCGCGGCGGTGCGCGTGAACCCGGGCAACATCCGCAAGTTCGACGACCAGGTGAAGCAGATCGCCGAGCGCGCGAAGGCCGCGGGCGTCTCCATCCGGATCGGCGTCAACGCCGGCAGCCTCGATCCGCGCCTGCTCGAGAAGTACGGCAAGGCGACCCCCGAGGCGCTGGTGGAGAGCGCCGTGTGGGAGGCGAGCCTGTTCGAGGAGCACGACTTCCACGACTTCAAGATCTCGGTGAAGCACAACGACCCGGTCGTGATGGTGAAGGCCTACCGCCTCCTCGCCGAGCGCGGCGACTGGCCCCTGCACCTCGGCGTGACCGAGGCCGGCCCCGCGTTCCAGGGCACGATCAAGAGCGCGACGGCGTTCGGCATCCTGCTCGGTGAGGGCATCGGCGACACCATCCGCGTCTCGCTCTCCGCCCCGCCCGTCGAGGAGGTCAAGGTCGGCCTGCAGATCCTGCAGTCGCTGAACCTCCGCGAGCGCAAGCTCGAGATCGTCTCCTGCCCGTCCTGCGGCCGCGCCCAGGTGGACGTCTACTCGCTCGCCGACAGCGTCACCGAGGGGCTCCAGGGCATGAGCGTGCCGCTGCGGGTCGCCGTGATGGGCTGCGTCGTGAACGGCCCTGGCGAGGCCCGCGAGGCCGATCTCGGCGTCGCGTCCGGCAACGGCAAGGGCCAGATCTTCGTCAAGGGCAAGGTCATCAAGACGGTGCCGGAGGCCGAGATCGTGAAGACGCTGATCGAGGAGGCGAACCGCCTCGCGGACGAGATGGGCCCGGACGCCCCGGTCGGCACCGCCCAGGTCGTCACCGCCTGAGCCGCCGGCTGAGCGCGTCTCTGCGCCGTCGGCGGCCCCCGGATTGGGGGGCCGATCAGGGACGCGACGAATGGCGCCGCGCGCCGCTGCGGCATAGCCTTCGAGCACCAGGTGGCCCGAACGGCGTACCCCGGCCACGGACCCCGCGTCGACCCCTCGACCGGGGTCCGCGTTCGTTCGCCCGGTAGGTTCGAAGCGTGGTGACCCGCATGAGCCGACTGTTCCTCCGCACGCTTCGAGAGGATCCCGCCGACGCCGAGTTCCTGAGCCACCGGCTCCTCGTGCGAGCCGGCTACATCCGCCGGCAGGCGCCCGGCATCTTCGCGTGGCTGCCGCTCGGGCTGAAGGTCAAGGCCAAGGTCGAGGCGATCATCCGTGAGGAGATGGAGGCCGCCGGCGCGCAGGAGGTGCACTTCCCCGGCCTGCTCCCGGCCGAGCCGTACCAGCTGACCGGGCGGTACGACGAGTACGGCGACGACATCTTCACGCTGCAGGACCGCAAGGGCGGCGAGTACGTGCTCGCGCCCACGCACGAGGAGGTGTTCGCGCTGCTCGTGAAGGACCTCTACTCGTCCTACAAGGACCTGCCGCTGACCATCTACCAGATCCAGGACAAGTACCGCGACGAGCCCCGGCCGCGCGCGGGCCTGCTGCGCGGGCGCGAGTTCACGATGAAGGACGCCTACTCGTTCGACGTCGACGACGCCGGCCTCGACGCGTCCTACGACCTGCAGCGCGCCGCCTACGAGCGGGTGTTCACCCGCCTCGGCCTCGAGTACGCGATCGTCTCGGCCCACGCCGGGGCGATGGGCGGATCCCGGAGCGAGGAGTTCCTGCACCCGACGCCCATCGGCGACGACACGTTCGTGCGGTCGCCGGGCGGGTACGCGGCCAACGTCGAGGCCTTCCGGACGCTCGCACCCGCACCTCGCGACGCGTCCGCCGCCCCCGCCGCGCTGGTGTTCGACTCACCGGACACCCCGACGATCGCCACCCTCGTGGACCTCCTCGAAGCGCGGCACCCGCGCGACGACGGCCGCGCGTGGACCGCCGCCGACACGCTGAAGAACGTCGTGCTCGCCCTCACGCACATCGACGGGAAGCGGGAGCTCGTCGTCGTCGGGATCCCCGGCGACCGCGAGGCGGACCTGAAGCGTGCCGAGGCGGCGTTCTTCCCGGCCGCGGTCGAGCCCGCCACCGAGGAGGACTTCGCCGCGAGCTCCGCCCTGGTGAAGGGCTACATCGGCCCGTGGTCGGCGAGCGGGCCGGTGCTGGGGGAGAGCTCCGTGAGCGGCATCCGCTTCCTGGTCGACCCGCGGGTCGTCGACGGCACCGCCTGGGTCACGGGGGCGAACGAGCCCGAGCGGCATGTGCTGTCGCTCGTGGCCGGCCGCGACTTCATCCCCGACGGCACGGCCGAGGTGGCCGAGGTGCGTGCAGGCGACCCGGCGCCCGACGGCTCCGGACCGGTCGAGCTCGCCCGCGGCACCGAGATCGGCCACGTCTTCGCGCTCGGCCGCAAGTACGCGGATGCGCTCGGCCTGAAGGTCCTCGACCCGAACGGCAAGCTCGTGACGGTCACGATGGGCTCCTACGGCATCGGCGTCACGCGTGACCTCGCGCTCGTCGCCGAGGCGAACTCGGACGAGAAGGGCCTGGTCTGGCCGCGCTCGATCGCGCCGTTCGATGTGCACGTCGTGGCGACCGGCAAGGACGAGGCCGTCTTCGAGGAGGCCGAGCGGATCGGCCGCGAGCTCGAGCTGCGGGGCGCCGACGTGCTCGTCGACGACCGGAGGGTCTCACCCGGCGTGAAGTTCGCGGACGCCGAGCTGCTCGGGGTGCCGACGATCGTCGTCGTCGGCCGCGGGCTCGCCGACGGCGTCGTCGAGCTGCGCGACCGGGCATCCGGCGGCAACGAGAGCGTGCCGGTGGACCAGGTCGTCGACCGCATCGCGGGGCTCCTCGAGCCCTGAGGCGCGGCTGGGCCTGGTGGCGGGCGCTAGCCGACGCGGTCGGCGATGGCGATCGTCGCGGTGTCGATGCGCTGCGGGACGCCCTCGAACGCCTTGCGGCGCTCCTCCGAGGAGGCGTACCGCTCGTCGACCGCGCGGAACGCCTCGCGGTCGCCCTCGACGGACACCGCCCAGACGAACTCGTCGTTCTCCGGCACCGCGTACGCGAACTCGACACGGAACCCGTGCGCCTCGCGCGCCGGCACGATCCGCTCCCGCCACCAGTCGATGAAGGCGGGCAGCTCCCCGACCACGATCCGGTAGCGGCGCAGCTGCACCGTGCGTCCCTCGGTCCCCGCGTCGCTCATCCGCGCCTCCGTTCCGCCTGCTCGGCGCTGCTACCGTAGTGGTCCCGGCGGGGCGGAATCCGCGTGCCGGCGCCAAGTGGACAGTGGGAGGAATGGCGATGGAGATCGACCTCGCCGTGCTCCGGCTGATGGAGCGTGAACGGGAGATCCCGTTCGACGAGCTGCTGCGGATCATCGAGGCGGCGGTGCTGACGGCGTACCTGAAGCACACCGAGCAGCCCGAGCACCCGGCGCCCGGCACGCCGCGGCCGCGCGTGCACATCGACCGCAAGACCGGTCGCGTGACGGTGCTCGTGCCCGAGCTCGACGAGAACGGCGAGCAGATCGGCGAGTCCGAGGACGAGCCGCACGACTTCGGCCGCATCGCCGCCTTCGCGGCGAAGCAGGTCATCAACCAGCGGCTCCGCGACCTCGGCGACGAGCGGATCCTCGGCGAGTTCAAGGGCCGCGAGGGCGACATCGTCGCCGGCGTCATCCAGCAGGGTCCGAACCCGCGGATGGTGCACGTCGACCTCGGCACCGTCGAGGGGATCCTCCCGCCCGAGGAGCAGGTGCCGGGGGAGACCTACACGCACGGCGACCGCATCCGCGTCTACGTCACGAGCGTCTCCCGCGGCCAGAAGGGCCCCTCGATCACGCTGTCCCGCACGCATCCGTCGATCGTGCGCAAGCTGTTCGCGCTCGAGGTGCCGGAGATCGCTTCCGGTCTCGTGGAGATCACCGCGCTGGCCCGCGAGGCCGGGCACCGCTCGAAGGTCGCCGTTCGGGCGACGCAGCCGGGCGTGAACGCCAAGGGCGCCGCGATCGGTGAGCTCGGCCAGCGCGTGCGCGCCGTCTCGGCGGAGCTCGGCGGCGAGAAGATCGACATCGTCGACCACTCGGACGACCTCGCCACCTTCGTGGCCAACGCCCTCTCGCCCGCCCGGGTGTCGTCGGCCTACATCATCGACAAGAACACGAGGGCGGTCCGGGCGCTCGTGCCCGACTACCAGCTGTCGCTCGCGATCGGCAAGGAGGGCCAGAACGCCCGCCTCGCAGCGAAGCTGACCGGCGCGAAGATCGACATCCAGCCCGACTCGATCCTCGACGGGGAGTAGGCCGTGACGGATCGTCGTGGGCACGTCGTCGTCATCGGCGATGCGCTGATCGACGAGATCCACGACGAGGCGGGCGTCCGCGACGTCGTCGGCGGCGCGGCCCTGAACGTCGCCGTGGGCCTCGCCCGGCTCGGCGTGCCGACGACCCTGATCGCGATGCTCGCGGACGACGCCGACGGTGCAGCCGTCCGCGCGTTCGTCGAGCGCTACGGCGTGCGGCTCGTCGCGACGGCGGCGCCCCGCGGCACGGCGCGTGCGGTGGCGACGAAGACGGAGGGCGAGGCCCGCTACACGTTCAACGACGCCGCGGTGCAGCGCGCGATCGAGTTCGACGGCGCCACGCGCGACGCCCTCGACGCCGCGCCGCTCGTGGTGGTCAGCTGCTACCCGTTCGACCGCGACGACCTCACGCAGGCGCTGCTCGACGCCGTGGCGGATCCGGCCGATCGCCTGGTCGTGGACCCCAACCCGCGTCCGGCGCTGATGTCGGACCTGCCGGCGTTCGTGCGGAACGTGGACCGGGTCGCATCCGCGGTGCGGCTGATCAAGATCGGCGACGAGGACGCCGCGCTGCTCTACGGCGCCGACCTCGCCGAGGCCGCAGAGCGGCTGCAGCGCGACGGGGCACGGATGGTGCTCGGCACGGCCGGCCGGGACGGCGCGAGCCTGTTCTTCCCTGAGGGCCGGATCGACGTGCCGGTGGCCGACCTGCCGGGCCCGATCGTCGACACGATCGGCGCCGGCGACGCCACCCTCGCATCGCTGACGGACGCCCTGCTGCACGGCGACCGGGACGGCGGCGGCGACCTCCTGTTCTGGGAGGCGGCGCTGCAGAACGCGATGATCATCGCCGCGGCGACCTGCCGCTCCGAGGGCGCGCTGCTCCAGCTGCCCTGACCGGGCCCTCGTGCGCGCCGAGGCGTCCCTGGCGTAGGGGATGGTCCCGGGTGTAGGCCGACACACCGCCCCAACCCCTGCACCCGGCACAAACCCCTACATCCGTCACACCGAGAAGCCGCACCCACCCATCCGTCCATGCCCCCGCCGGGCCCACCGATGCCCGCACCGGCGATCGCGCCACAACGAAGGCGCCCGCCGCCCTCCCGGCCCGCCGACTCGAGGCACCCGGAATGCCCCACCCCTCCCGGACGTTGTCCCCTTCGTCAGGTCGGGCTCGCGTCAGCGGGTACGACCGGTAGACTCCTCTGCGGCCGGTCGGATCCGGCCCTCTCCGCCTGCGGCGCATCCGTGCCCCAGGCTCACATCCCCCTTGAGGTGGAACAGGCACATGGACAAGCGATGAGCGACTCGAAATGAGCTCCGCACCGCATTAACGGCCTGCCTGTCTGGCAGGTCCAGACAGGAGAACTGTGGCGAAACCACGCGTCCACGAAATCGCATCCGATCTCGGCATCGACACGAAGCTCGCACTCGCGAAGCTGAAGGAGATGGGCGAGTTCGTCAAGGGCCCGTCCTCGAGCGTCGAGCCCCCCGTCGTCCGCAAGCTGAAGGCGAAGCTCGCCGCGGACGGCATCCCGACCGGCGGTGCGTCCGCCGCGCCGTCGCCCGGCCCCCGGCCGGTCGCGCAGGCATCCGGCCGGACCGCGCCCGCGGCTCGTCCGGCGACCCCCGGCGCGCCCCAGCCGCAGCGTGCGGCGGCGCCCGCCCCGGCCCCGGCTCCGGCGGCCCGTCCGTCGACGCCCGCCCCGCAGGCCGCTCCGCAGGCGCAGCCCGCGCCCGCGCCGGCCGCTGAGCGTCCTGCCGCGCAGACGCCCCAGGCCCCCGGCACCGACGCACAGCGTCCGGCTGCGCCGGAGGCCCGCACCGACGCCCCGTCGCCCTCGAGCGCGATCCCGCGCCCGCAGCCGCGTCCCGGCGCACCGCGCCCCGGTAACAACCCCTTCGCGTCGAGTCAGGGCATGGGCCGCTCGCCCGTGCCGCGTCCCGGCAACAACCCGTTCGCCTCCAACCAGGGCATGCGCCCCGGCGGTCCGGGCGGCGGCACGAACGGCATCCCGCGTCCCGGCGCTCCGCGTCCGGGTGCACCCCGTCCGGGCGCTCCGCGTCCTGGTGGGCCCGGCATGGGCGCTCCGCGTCCGGCCGGTTTCGGCGCTCGTCCCGGTGGACCGGGCGCACGTCCGGGTGGTGCCGGTGCCGGTGCTCGTCCGGGTGGTGCGGGCGGCGGCTTCCAGCGCCCGGCCGGCGGCTTCAGCGGCCCGCGCCCCGGTGGTGGCGGCCGTGGCCGTGGTCCTGGTGGTGGCACCGCAGGTGCCTTCGGCAAGGGCGGCGGCAAGTCCCGCCAGCGCAAGTCGAAGCGGACGAAGCGCGCCGAGTTCGAGATGCGGACGGCGCCGACGCTCGGTGGCGTCAGCGTCCCGCGCGGCGACGGCAGCACGGTCATCCGTCTGCGCCGCGGCGCGTCCATCACGGACTTCGCGGACAAGATCGACGCGAGCCCCGGCAACCTCGTGACCGTGCTGTTCCACCTCGGTGAGATGGCCACGGCGACGGAGTCGCTCGACGAGGCCACGTTCCAGGTGCTGGGCGAGGAGCTCGGCTACCGGATCGAGATGGTCTCGCCCGAGGACGAGGACCGCGAGCTGCTCGAGGGCTTCGACATCGAGTTCGAGTACGACGAGGACGAGGAGGATCTCGAGATCCGGCCGCCGGTCGTCACCGTCATGGGTCACGTCGACCACGGCAAGACGAAGCTGCTCGACTCCATCCGCAACGCCAACGTCGTGGCCGGTGAGGCGGGTGGCATCACCCAGCACATCGGTGCGTACCAGGTGTGGACGGAGCACGAGGGCTACGAGCGCGCCATCACCTTCATCGACACCCCGGGTCACGAGGCGTTCACCGCCATGCGTGCCCGCGGTGCGCAGGTGACGGACCTCGCGATCCTGGTCGTCGCCGCGGACGACGGCGTCATGCCGCAGACCGTGGAGGCGCTGAACCACGCCCAGGCGGCCGGTGTGCCGATCGTCGTGGCCGTGAACAAGATCGACAAGGAGGGCGCGAACCCGGCGAAGGTCCGGCAGCAGCTCACCGAGTTCGGTCTCGTCGCGGAGGAGTACGGCGGCGACACGATGTTCGTCGACGTCTCGGCGCGGACGAACACGGGCATCGACGACCTGCTCGACGCGGTGCTGCTCACCGCCGACGCGGGCCTCGACCTGCGCGCGAACCCGGATCGGGATGCGCGCGGCGTGGCGATCGAGGCGCGGCTCGACAAGGGCCGCGGTGCGGTCGCGACCGTGCTCATCCAGGCGGGCACGCTGCGTGTCGGGGACGCCATCGTGGCGGGCACGGCCTACGGCCGCGTCCGTGCGATGACGGACGAGAACGGCGTCGCACTGGCCGAGGCCGGTCCGTCCCGTCCCGTGCAGGTGCAGGGCCTCTCGACCGTCCCGCGAGCGGGCGACACCTTCCTCGTCACCGAGGAGGACCGCACCGCCCGTCAGGTCGCTGAGAAGCGTGAGGCCGCGGAGCGCAACGCGCAGCTGGCGAAGGCCCGCAAGCGCATCTCGCTCGAGGACTTCATGGGCCAGATCGAGGCCGGCAAGGTCGACTCGCTGAACCTGATCATCAAGGGTGACGTCTCCGGTGCCGTCGAGGCGCTCGAGGAGTCCCTGCTGAAGATCGACGTCGACGAGAGCGTCCAGCTGCGGATCATCCACCGCGGCGTCGGTGCGGTCACCGAGTCCGATGTGAACCTGGCGACGGTCGACAACGCGATCATCATCGGGTTCAACGTCCGCCCCGACCCGAAGGCCCGCGAGCGCGCAGCGCGCGAGGGCATCGACGTCCGGTTCTACTCGGTGATCTACTCGGCCCTCGAGGACGTGGAGAACTCGCTGAAGGGCATGCTGAAGCCGGAGTTCGAGGAGGTCCAGTCGGGCCTCGCCGAGATCCGGGAGATCTTCCGCTCGTCCAAGGTGGGCAACATCGCCGGCGTCATCGTGCGCAGCGGTGTGATCACCAGGAACGCGAAGGCTCGCGTCATCCGCAACGGTGTGGTCGTCGGGGACAACCTGGCGATCGACTCGCTGCGCCGGTTCAAGGACGACGTCACCGAGGTCCGCACGGACTTCGAGGCCGGTATCGGACTCGGTCGGTTCAACGACATCCAGATCGGTGACGAGATCGAGACGATCGAGACCCGGGAGAAGGTCCGCGCGTAGCGGACCCGACCCGCGCTCATCGCGCGGTTCCGGAGATCTGAAGCGACACGCCGTCCCTGAGCGATCGGGGGCGGCGTGTCGTCCGGTTTCTCCGGAACGGCGCGATCGATTGAAGGAAGGGAGTCACGATGGCCGACCACGGACGGGCTGCGAAGCTCGGGGACCAGGTCAAGGAGATCATCGCCCGGCGGCTCGACAAGGGGCTGCGCGATCCGCGGCTCGGGTTCGTGACGATCACGGACGTGCGGATGACGGGCGACCTGCAGCACGCCTCCGTCTTCTTCACCGTGTACGGCACGGAGCAGGAGCGCGAGGACAGTGCTGCGGCGCTGAAGGCGGCGACCGGCCTGCTGCGCACCGAGGTGGGACGCAACATCCACACGCGGCTGACCCCGACGCTCGAGTTCATCCCGGATGCGATCCCGGAGAACGCGGCGCACGTCGCCTCGCTGCTCGCGGAGGCGCGGGAGCGGGACTCGGCGGCTGCGGCGCTCGCGGCCGGCGCGCAGTACGCGGGTGACCCCGACCCGTACGTGCAGCCGCGCGGGCTCGACGACGACGAATGAGCGGCAACCGGGCGCAGCGCCGAGCCGCCGCCCGCGGTGAGGTGCCCGCCGCCTCGAAGATCGACGACCGGTACGGCCGCAGGCCCGAGCGCCGCGCGCTCGCGCCGGCCGTGCTGGCCACGATCGTGCTGCTCGCCGGCGTCGCCCTGCCGGGATCCGCGGGGCTCATCTGGATCCGCTACGCCGTCGCGATCCTCTCGCTGATCATCGCGGTGTTCGTCTGGCAGGCGCGCCGCTGGGCGTGGCTGCCCGTGCCGATCGTGATCGCGGTGCTCTGGAACCCGGCGGTGCCCTTCCCGTTCTCGGGCAAGCCGTGGGCGATCGGCCAGCTGGTGGCCGCGGCCGCGCTCCTCGCGACGGGGTTCTTCGCGTCGAAGCGGCCGGAGCGGCAGCAGCCCGGTCGCTAGTCGCTCGTGCGCTCTGCGCCCGGCAGGCTCCAGCCGTCCGGGCCAGGCTCCGCGAGCCCGTCGGTGGCGAGCCCCGCGAGCACCCGAGCGCGGACCTCCGCGTCCGGCAGCACGACGGCCAGCTCGGCGTCGGAGACGGGTGCGTCCGTGGCCCGGAGCACGGCGAGCACCTGGCCGCGCCGCTGCCGGTCCGAGCCCTCGAAGCGCGCCTGCCGCCGTGCCGGTGGCCCCTCGGCGGGCGGGTAGCCCGCGGCGCGCCACGCGCACGTGGCCGCGAGCGGGCACTCGTCGCAGCGCGGCGTGCGGGCGGTGCAGACGATCGCACCGAGCTCCATCACGCCGGCGTTGAACGCCCGTTGCGCGACGAGGTCGTCCGGCAGCAGCGCGGCCATGGCCGGCAGGTCGCGGCGGGCGTTCGGGGCGGCAGGCTGCGCGAGCCCGTCGACGGCGCGGACGAGCACGCGGCGCACGTTCGTGTCGACGACCGGATGCCGGCTGCCGTGGGCGAAGACCGCGATCGCCCTGGCCGTGTAGTCGCCGATCCCGGGCAGCGCGAGCAGGTCGTCGACGTCCTCGGGCACCTCGTTGCCGTGCCGCTCGGCGATCGCTGCGGCGCAGGCGTGCAGCGCGAGGGCGCGCCGCGGGTAGCCGAGGCGTCCCCAGGCGCGCAGCACCTCCGCGGGCGGCGTCGCGGCGAGGTCGGCGGGCGTCGGCCAGCGGACGAGCCACGCCTCGAGGATCGGCACGACCCGGGACACCTGCGTCTGCTGCAGCATGAACTCGGACACGAGGGTGCCCCAGGCGCTGAAGCCGGGGCGCCGCCACGGCAGGTCGCGGGCGTTCTCGGCGAACCAGGCGACCACGGCGTCCGCGTCGATCGTCGCCCCGGTCGCACCCATCGCGTCCAGCGTAGGAGCGCCGGGGGACGCCTGCGCGCGTAGCGTGCTGCCATGGCACGGTGGGCGCCCGCGCGGGCGGATGTGATCGACGAGTACGCCGCCGAGGTGCTCGGGGTGTTTCCGCACGGCCGGATCCTGCTCGGCCTCGACCGCGACGACGCGGAGGTGGGCGCGGCGTTCGCCACGGACCTCGCGGCCTCGATCACGGCGGCCGGAGTTCCCGCGGCGGCCGTCGCCTTCGTCGACGAGCCGACCTTCCGCATCGCCGTGCTCGGGCCGTTCCGGGCGGCCGCGCTGCTGCCCGGCGACCGGGCCGCGCTCGTCGTGCACGGCCAGGGGCTGCTGGAGCCCGGCGTGGTCGGGCTGTGGCACGCGACCGCCTGGCTGGACGTCCCCGGCGCACCTCGCATCGAGCGCCGGACGATCCCGCGCACCCGCGCCGCCGCGACCTTCGACCTCTCGGACGCGGCGCATCCGCGGCGCGTCTTCGCCGACGCCTGCTGACGCGGATCCCGCCGATTCCGGGCGGGATCCGTCATTCCGGGCGTGAAAAGACGCCCGGAATGACGGAAGGCGCCCGGATTCCGAGTCAGGCGAGGATGCGGCGCGCGGCGTCGTCGGGCGGCACGAACCGGCCGTCGGCCTCGACCTCGTGCACGAGGTCGACGATCCGCCGGTTGACGGGGGTGTCGATGCCGAGCCGCGCGCCCTCGGTGACGACCGCGCCGGAGAGGTGGTCGATCTCGCTCGGCCGGCCGCGGCGGATGCTCTGCAGCGTGCTGCCCGGGTTCGGCACCGGCCCCATCCGGTCGACCATGCGACCCGCGAGCAGCCGCCCGGAGATCGACGGCGGCAGCAGGTCGAGCATGCGGAGCACGTTCGGCGTGAGGCCGGGCACGCCGCCGAAGTGCGCGCCCGCGGCGCGACCGGTGCGGAGCGTCTCCCGCATCGCGAGGGCGACGACGCGGCGCATCGCGGGGGAGGCGAGCGCCTGCTGGGCGGGCAGACCGGTGATCGCGGCGGCGGCGTTCAGCTGGTTGACCACGAGCTTGGACCACTGCGCCCCGACGAGGTCGGGGGCGATCGAGATCGGCGCCGCCTCGCGCAGCACCGCCGCTGCGGCAGTGAGCTCGGCGCGCGTCGCGGTGTCGGAGGCGAGCACGGTCGTGCCCGGTGCGGTCACGGTGATGACGCCCGGCTCCAGATAGGAGGCGGCGATCAGCGAGAGACCGCCGATCAGCGGAGACGTCGGGAGCAGCCGCCGGAGCGCCTGCGGCCCGTTCAGACCGTTCTGGATCACCACGACCGGCACCCCGGCGAGCAGCGACGCATGGGCGGTCGCGGCCGCCTCCGCGTCCTGCGCCTTCACGGTGATCAGGGCGAGCTCCGGCGGCTCCGGCAGCACCTGTGCGGCACCGATCCGCGCGACGTGGTCGCCCCACGCGCCGCGCAGCCGCAGGCCGCGCTCGCGGATGGCGTCGAGGTGGTCGCCGCGCGCCGTGACCACGACCTCGTGCCCCGCACGGTCGAGCAGCGCGGCGAAGGTCCCGCCGATGGCCCCCGCGCCGACGACTCCGATGCGCACGATCAGAGACTCTAGGGCTGGCAGCATGGGGCCCGTGACGGCCGCCGGCATCCTCCTCACCGACAAGCCCGTCGGGCCCACCTCGCACGACCTGGTGCAGCAGGTGCGCCGCCTCGCCGGCACCCGCCGGGTCGGCCACGCCGGCACGCTGGATCCCGCCGCGAGCGGGCTGCTGCTGCTCGGCGTCAACGCGGCGACCCGGCTGCTCACCTCGCTCGTCGGCCTCGACAAGACCTACCGGGCGACGATCCGCCTCGGCTTCGCCACGACGACGGACGACGCGGAGGGGGAGCCGCTCGGCGAGCCCGCCGAGGTCGACGCCGAGACCCTGGAAGGGCTCGACGCGGCCGTCGCGGCCCTCACCGGCCCGATCGACCAGGTGCCCTCGTCCGTCAGCGCCATCCACGTGGCGGGCCGCCGCGCGCACGAGCTCGTCCGGGCGGGGGAGCGCGTCGATCTGCCCGCCCGGCGCGTGACGGTCGCCCGGTTCGACGTGGAGGCGGTGCGCGGCGCGGAGCTGGACGTCGAGGTGGACTGCTCGTCCGGCACCTACATCCGGGCGCTCGCCCGCGACCTCGGCGGCGCGCTCGGCGTCGGCGGCCACCTCACCGCCCTGCGCCGCACCCGCATCGGGCCGTTCCGTGTCGAGGACGCGGCCGCGCTCGAGGCCCCGCTCGCGCTCACGGCCCCCGCCGACATCGCCCGGGCGCTGTTCCCGATCCTCTCGCTCACCGGGCAGCAGGCGGCCGACCTCGCCCAGGGGAAGCGCCTCGCCGTGCCTGAGGCGCCGGATACCGAGACCGTCGCCGCCATCGCGCCCGACGGGCGGCTCGTCGGCCTCGCCCGCGTCACGGGAGGCGTCGCCTCGGTCGTGATGAACCTCCCCGCCGAGGCCCCGGCGTGATCGCGGGCTACACCGACGTCGCCGTCGCGATCGCGGTGGTCGCCGGGATCCTCGCGATCGTGCTCGGCCTCGCCGGCCGCCGCCCCTCCGACCTCTCGCTCGCCGGCCCGGCGATCGTCGAGCTGCTGCTGATCGCGCAGCTCGTGATCGCGATCATCGCGCCGGGCGCGGGCAACCCGCCGTCCGGCAACCCGATCGAGTTCTTCGCCTACCTGCTGTCGGCGCTGATCATCCCGCCCGCCGCGATCGGCTGGGCGCTGGTGGAGCGCACCCGGTGGTCGGTCGTGGTCGCCGGGATCGCCTGCCTCGCCGTCGCCGTGATGCTCGTGCGGATGGAGATCATCTGGACCGTGCAGCACGCGTGATGCGGAAGAATCGAGACCTGATGACCGGATCCGACCTCGAGGCGCGCCCCGCCCGCCCGCGCACCTCCGGGCCCGGTCGCACCCTGATCGTCTTCTACTTCATCATGACGATCGCCGCCCTCGCGCGGAGCATCTTCGAGATCGTCGTCCACTTCCAGGTCGCGCCCGTCGCCTACCTGCTCTCGCTCCTCTCCGGGATCGTCTACCTCGTCGCGACGATCGCCCTCATCACGCCGGGCCGGAGGGCGTACCGGGTCGCCTTCGTCGCGATCACGATCGAGCTCGTCGGGGTGCTCGTGATCGGCACCGCCTCGGTGATCGACTTCGGCCTGTTCCCGTTCTCCGGCGATCGGAGCACCGTCTGGGCGTACTACGGGCTCGAGTACCTGCTCATCCCGCTCGCCCTGCCCGTGCTCGGCCTGCTCTTCCTGCGCAGCCAGCGGCGGGTGTTCGCCGCGGCGGAGGCCTGAGCCCCATGCGCGTCTTCCACGGGGTCGGCGAGGTGCCGGCCGGATTCGGGCCGTCCGCGGTCACGATCGGCAAGTTCGACGGCCTGCACCAGGGCCACCGTGCGGTGATCGGCGACCTCCTGGCGGCCGCCGGCGACGCCCTCCTGCCCACCGTGGTGACGTTCGACCGCAACCCGCTCGAGCTGCTCCGGCCCGAGGCCTGCCCCCCTCCGCTCGTCGGACCCGGCCAGAAGCTCGAGCTGCTCGAGTCCGCCGGGGTCGCCGCGGTGCTCGTGCTCGCGTTCGACGAGGCCCGCGCCGCGCAGGAGCCCGAGGCGTTCGTCCGGGAGGTGCTCGTCGAGGCGCTGCACGTGCGGCGGCTGCTCGTCGGCGATGACTTCCGCTTCGGGCGCGGCGGCCGGGGCGACACCGCCCTGCTCACGCGGATGGGGTCCGAGCTCGGCTTCGAGGTCGAGGTGCAGCAGCAGATCGAGACCGCCGCCCGCCGGGTGTCGTCGACGTGGATCCGCGAGCTGCTGTCCGCGGGCGCGATCGAGGAGGCCGCGAACCTGCTCGGCCGGCCGCCGGCCGTGCGCGGCGTCGTCGTGCACGGCGCCCACCGCGGCCGCGAGCTCGGCTACCCGACCGCGAACCTGGCGCAGGAGTCGGACGGGATGATCCCGGCCGACGGCGTCTACGCAGGGCGCCTCATCGACGACGGCGCCGACTACCCGGCCGCCATCTCGGTCGGCAGCAACCCGACGTTCGAGGGCGTGCCGCCGAAGCAGGTCGAGGCCTACGTGCTCGACCGCACGCTCGACCTCTACGGGCACGTCGTCGACGTCGTCTTCACCCACCGCATCCGCGGGCAGATCGCCTACGAGGGCATCGAGCCCCTGATCGCCCAGATGGCGGTCGACGTGGCCCGCGTCCGCACCCTCGAGCGCGCCTAGCTCGCCCCGAATCGCGCGGTTCCGGAGTTCCTGCGCGACACGCCGCGACCGGCGCTCCGAGGGCGGCGTGTCGTCCGATTTCTCCGGAACGGCGCGATGGACGGGGCGGATGGGGCTAGAGCAGGCCCTTCGTGTGCCAGACCGTCTTCGTCTCGGTGAACGCGCTGATGCGGGCGAGCGTCGGGACCGGCGCCCCGTCGCCGTCCTCGGGCTGCAGCACCCGCTTCAGCGTCTCGGCGGCGTCCATCTGCAGCTGCACCCAGTCGAGCGCACCCGCGCCCACCAGGTCGAGCGCGTTCACGTCGGCGTGCGAGGCGAGCCACGGCGCGATCTCGGCCGGGTCGCCCGTGAGCACGTTGACGACGCCGCCCGGCACGTCGCTGGTCGCGAGCACCTCGCTCAGGCTGATCGCGGACAGCGGCGCGGTGCGGCTGGCCACGACGACCACCGTGTTGCCGGTGACGAGCGCCGGCGCGACGGCGCTCACGAAGCCGGTGAGGGAGTGCCCCTCGCCCGCCTGCGGGGCGATCACGGCGACGACGCCCGTCGGTTCCGGCACCGAGAGGTTGAAGTAGGGCCCGGCGACCGGGTTGCCGTTGCCGAGCACCTGGGCGACCTTGTCCGCCCAGCCCGCGAACCACACCCACCGGTCGATGGCCGTGTCGACGACCGCGGCGGCGCGGCGCTCGCTGAGGCCCTCGCTGCGCACCAGCTCGTCGGCGAACTGCGCCCGCCGGCCCTCGAGCAGCTCCGCGATCCGGTAGAGCACCTGGCCGCGGTTGTACGCGGTGCTGCCCGACCAGCCCTTCACGGCGGCGCGGGCCGCGACGACGGCGTCGCGGGCGTCCTTGCGGGAGGCCTGCGCGGCGTTGGCGAGGAACGCCCCCGAGGTGTCGGCGACCTCGTAGGTGCGGCCGCTCTCGCTCCGCGGGAACTTCCCGCCGATGTAGAGCTTGTACGTCTTCGGCACGGCGAGCCGGGTCACTTACATCCCTCCCGAGGGTGCGAGGTAGGCGGCCAGGCCCTGCCTGCCGCCCTCCCGGCCGTAGCCGGACTCCTTGTAGCCCCCGAACGGCGAGGCTGGGTCGAAGCGGTTGAACGTGTTCGTCCACACGACGCCCGCGCGGAGGCCGTCGGCGACGGCGAGCACGCGGCTGCCCTTGTCGCTCCAGATCCCGGCGGACAGGCCGTACGGGGTGTTGTTCGCCTTCGCGATCGCCTCCTGCGGCGTCCGGAAGGTGAGGATCGAGAGCACGGGGCCGAAGATCTCCTCCCGGGCGATGCGCGAGCTGGTCTGCACGCCCGTGAAGATCGTGGGCGCGAACCAGAAGCCCGCGTCCGGCAGCACGCAGGGCGGGCTCCAGGGCGTCGCGCCCTCCGCCTCGCCCGCGGCGGTCAGCTCGCGGATGCGGGCGAGCTGCTCCGCGCTGTTGATCGCGCCGATGTCGGTGTTCTTGTCGAGCGGATCCCCGAGCCGCAGGGTGGTCAGCCGCTGCTTCAGGCGCTCCACGACGTCGTCGTGCACGTTCTCCTGCACGAGCAGGCGGGAGCCCGCGCAGCAGACGTGGCCCTGGTTGGAGAAGATGCCGTTGACGATCCCCTCGATGGCCTGATCGATGGGGGCGTCGTCGAAGACGATGTTCGCCGCCTTGCCGCCGAGCTCCAGCGTGAGGCGCTTGCGGGTGCCGGCGGTCGCCTTCGCGATCTCCCGGCCGACCGCCGTGGAGCCGGTGAAGGCGATCTTGTCGACGTCGGGGTGCCGCACGAGCGCCTGGCCGGTGGCCCCGGCGCCCGTCACGATGTTCACGACGCCGGGCGGCAGGTCCGCCTGCTGCAGGATCTCGGCGAAGAGCAGCGCCGTCAGCGGCGTCGTCTCGGCCGGCTTCAGCACGACGGTGTTGCCGCTCGCCAGCGCCGGCGCGATCTTCCACGCGAGCATGAGCAGCGGGAAGTTCCAGGGGATGATCTGGCCCGCGACGCCGAGCGGCCGCGGATCGGGGCCGAGGCCGGCGTGATCGAGCTTGTCCGCCCAGCCGGCGTAGTAGAAGAACCAGGCCGCGACCAGGGGGACGTCGACGTCGCGGCTCTCCTTGATCGGCTTGCCGTTGTTCAGGCTCTCCGCGACGGCGAGCTCCCGCGCCCGTTCCTGCACCAGCCGCGCGATCCGGAACAGGTACTTCCCGCGGTCGCTGCCGCTCATCCGGGACCAGACCCGGTCGTAGGCCTTCCTGGCCGCGGCGACGGCGCGGTCGACGTCGGCGTCGTCGGCCGTCGCGATCTCGGCGAGCGGCTCCTCGGTGGCGGGGGAGATGGTGGTGAACGACGGCCCCTGGCCGTCGACGAACTCCCCGTCGATGAAGAGGCCGTAGGACTGCCGCAGGTGCACGATCGACCGGGACTCCGGTGCCGGCGCGTAGTCGAGGAAGCCCATTGCCGGATCCGTTCCCATCAGTCGATCGTCACGTAGTCGGCGCCCGAGTAGTGCCCGGTCCGCGCCTTCTGCCGCTGCAGCAGCACGTCGTTCAGCAGGCTCGACGCGCCGATGCGGAACAGCGACGGCTGCAACCACTCCTCGCCGGCCGTCTCGGCGACCGTCACGAGGTTCTTGATCGCGTCCTTCGAGGTGCGGATGCCACCGGCCGGCTTCACGCCGACCTTCTCGCCGGTGAGCCGGTACCAGTCGCGCACGACCTCGAGCATGAGCAGCGTCATCGGCAGGGTGGCGTTGCTCGCGACCTTCCCCGTCGACGTCTTGATGAAGTCGGCGCCCGCGAGCACGGCCAGCCAGGAGGCGCGGCGGGCGTTGTCGTACGTGACGAGCTCGCCGACCTCGAGGATCACCTTCAGGTGCGCGTCCTCGCCGTTCGGACGGCGGCAGGCCTCCTTGACGGCGCGGATCTCGTCGAACACCTGCAGGTAGCGGCCGGAGAGGAACGCGCCGCGGTCGATCACCATGTCGATCTCGTCGGCGCCGGCGGCCACCGCGTACTCGACGTCCGCGAGCTTCACGGCGAGCGATGCGCGGCCGCTCGGGAAGGCGGTCGCGACGGCGGCGACCGCGATGCCCTGCTGCCCCGCTGCACGCGCGACGGGGGCGTGGAACGTGCCGAGGGCCTCCACCGCCACCTCCGCGAGGTCGCCGTAGACGCAGACGGCGGCGAGGCGCGGGCAGGTCGGATCGGACGGATCCGGCGTGATCGCCTTCGCGACCAGCGAGCGGACCTTGCCCGGCGTGTCCGCCCCCTCGAGGGTCGTGAGGTCGATCAGCCGGATCACGCGGTCGAGCGCCAGGGCCTTCGACGAGGTCTTGATGGACCGGGTGCCGAGGCCGGCCGCGCGCTGCTCGAGGCCCACGGCGTCGACGCCCGGGATGCCCTCGAGGTAGCGGCGGAGCGTCCGATCCGTCAGGGGGCCGTCGAGCAGCTCGAGCGCGCCGCCGTCGGTCGCGTGCCCGGGCCGGTGCGCGATCCCGGACGCGAGCAGTGGTTCGGACTGGGTGCTCACGACCGGCAGCCTAGGCGTGCACCCGGCCGGCGATCGTCCTTCTTCCGGACCGGTGTCGTACCCTGGCCGACGTGACCGACGCCCGATCCGCTTCCGCTCCGGGCTCCACCGGCCAGGGCGGCCCCGTCGTGTTCCTCGGCGACAGCCTCACGGAGGCGGGCCGCTGGGACGAGTGGTTCCCCGACCTCGAGGTCGTGAACGCCGGCCGTAGCGGCGACACCACGGCCGACGTGCAGGACCGCCTCGAGGAGGTCGTGCAGCAGCATCCGTCCGCCGTCGTCGTGATGGTCGGCACGAACGACTTCGGCCTCCGCGCCACGGTGGAGCAGGTCGTCCGCGGCACCGAGAACATCCTCTGGACCCTGCACCACGAGCTGCCCGACGCCCGGATCGTCGTCGTCTCGGTGCTCCCGCGGGAGCGCGAGCGGGCCGAGTGGATCCGGCAGGTCAACATCCACGTGCGGCAGTTCGCGCCGAGCGTGAAGGCCGAGTTCCTCGACCTGTGGCCCGTGTTCGCGGAGGAGGACGGCGAGCTGGACCCGCGGTACTCCGAGGACCGCGTGCACGTGAACGACGCGGGCTACACCGCCTGGGTCGACGCCCTGCGCCCGCACCTCGCCGACTGAACCGCGCCGGACCGGCGCCCGTCCGCCGAACCCGCGCCGGCGCCCCGTGGCCCCTCAGGGTCGCGACCTCTAGACTGCGGACCGCCCGGCGATCGCCGGGCCCGCACTCGATGCCGCGCTGACGCCGGCAGGAGGATCCGCGACCGCTGCCACCTCGAGGGGGACCCGCTTGGCCGACGTGCGCTCGAAGCTGCGACCCCTGCCGACCCCGGCCGCGCGCATCCGCGGCCGATCGGACGTGGTGGTCCAGGACGGGCTCCTGGCCATGATCAACCGCACGGAGACGCCCGCCGACGCCCAGGTCGCCGACCTGCTGTTCCTCGCCGACGCGCTCTCGGAGGCCGGCGTCGAGGTGCTGCTCATGCGCGACGACGCCGACCGCCCGATCCTCGTCGTCGACGAGGCGGAGCGCGTCGCCGTGCAGCGCGCCCTCGTGATCGCCTGCGCCGAGGAGCCCTGCTACGCCGTGCCCCTGAAGCGCGACCTGACCCGCCGCGGCCGCCCGGTGCTCATCGCCGACGGCGAGCTCGCGAGCCGCGACGCACGGCTGCTCGCGATCGTCCGGCCGCGGATCGACGCGGCAGGCACCCTGCGCACCGACCACGCCGTGCGCTTCGAGTTCTGGGTCCGCAGCGGCGCCGAGGTGCGCGTTCCGGCCCCCAACGCGCTCACCCGCCGACGGTTCGTCCGCGAGGACATGCACCTCGACGAGGTCGAGCGCTACGGCCGCACCTGGCTCACGATGCGGGACATGTTCGCGGACCACGTCTCCGCGGTGACGTTCCCCGTCGACATGGTCTTCTCCTGGGTCGACGGCACCGACAAGGAGTGGCAGCGGGCCCGCGCCCGCCGCATGGAGAGCTACGTCGTCGGCGAGGGCGACGACGCGGAGGCCCGCTACCGGCAGATCGACGAGCTGAAGTACGCGCTGCGGTCCGTGCATCAGAACCTCTCGTGGATCCGCACGATCTACATCGCCACCGATTCGCCGGCCCCGCCCTGGCTCGCCGACCACCCGCAGGTGCGGATCGTGCGCAGCGAGGAGTTCTTCGCCGACCCGTCCGTGCTGCCGACCCACAACTCGCAGGCCGTCGAGAGCCAGCTGCACCACATCGAGGGCCTGTCGGAGCACTTCCTCTACTCGAACGACGACATGTTCATCGGCCGGCCGCTGGGTCCCGAGACGTTCTTCTCGCCGGGCGGCATCACCCGCTTCGTCGAGGCGGACCTCCGCATCGGCATCGGGGAGAACCACCAGCGCCGCAGCGGGTTCGAGAACTCGGCGCGGGTGAACCGGGCGCTGCTGAAGGAGCGGTTCGGGCGCGTGACCACGCGTCACCTCGAGCATGCCGCGACGCCCCTGAACCGCACCGTCATCGAGCGGATGGAGCAGGAGTTCGCCGAGGAGTTCGCCCGCACCGCCGCCAGCCCCTTCCGGGCGGCCGACAACATCTCCGTGACGAACTCGCTGTACCACTACTACGGGCTGCTCACCGGGGCCGCGATCCAGAACACGGACGCGAAGGCGCTCTACGTGGACACGACCACCCGCAAGGGGCTCGCGCTGCTCAAGCGCCTGCAGAAGCGCCGCGACCAGGACTTCTTCTGCCTCAACGACGGCAGCTTCCCCGAGGTGGGCCCCGAGGAGCGCGCGCACAAGGTGCTCGGCTTCCTCGAGCGCTACTACCCGCTCCCCGCGCCCTGGGAGGTCGTCGAGGAGGCGGTCACTCCGAGCGCGGCGGCAGGGTGATCGGGGAGGTCATCGCCTCCAGCTCGCGGTCGACCGCGTCGCGACGCCGCTTCGTCGGCACCGTGCTCGACTCGGGGAACACGACGCCGTGCTCGGCGAGCGCCGCGGCGCTGTCCGCCGCGGACGTCACGGAGAGGGTGCGACCGGCCGCGACCGGCACCACCGAGTGCAGCACCATGTCCTCGTACACGTGCACGAGGTTGTACGACTGGGCGCCGTCCTGCGGACGGGTGCCCCGCGCCTCCGTCGTCAGGTCCTGCGTGTAGCAGGTCGCCGACGCGACCGAGACGGGCACGCCGGCGAACGTGCCGCTCGTCGAGAAGTGCAGGTGCCCGGCGAGGATCGCCCGCACGTCACTGCCCTCGACGACCTCGCGGAGCTCGTGCTGCTCGCGCAGCTCGACGAGCACGGCGAGGTCCTGGATGCAGGGCAGCGGCGGGTGGTGCAGGGCGAGGATCGTGCCGTGCGGGGCCGGCTCGGCGAGCTCCTCCGCCAGCCAGTCGAGCTGCCTGCCGGACAGCGAGCCCCAGTGGAAGCCCGGCACGGAGGTGTCGAGGGTGATCACCCGGAGGCCGTGCACGTCGTAGACGCGGTCGACGGGCTTCGCGCTGCCTGCCTGGCCGAACAGCACCTGCCGGAACGTGGCCCGGTCGTCGTGGTTGCCCATGCACCAGATCACCTGCGCGCCGAGTCGCCTGGCGGCCGGCTCCACGATGCGCTTCAGCTCCCGGTAGGCGCTCGCCTGGCCGAGGTCCGCGAGGTCCCCGGTGAGGACGATCGCCTCGGGCCGCGTGCCGGCGGCCTCGAGGTCGGTGAAGATGCGCTTGAGGGTGACGTCCGGGCTGACCGATCCGTACAGCTTCCCCTGGTCCGACAGCAGGTGCGTGTCGCTGAGGTGGAGCAGGAAGTGGTCGGGGCGGGCGTGCTCCGCCGTCCGCACGGGTTCGGCGTGGCCGGAACCGCCTCGGGTCGTCATCGGGTCCTGCTCTTTCATCGCCGGAAGAAGTACCGCATCGTACGTATCGGGATTCGTCGCGGATCGGGCGCCGGGTTGGACCCACGGTGACCGTCGTGTGAACACGAATCGTCGTCCTCCGCGGAGGATTCCGGTCTCAGGCGGGCCGCGCGCCGAGGATTCCGACCGCGTCCGCGGCCCGTTCCGTCGCGATCCGCAGCGCGTCGTCGAGCGTTGCCCCCCGAGCGAGGGACGCCAGCAGCGCACCGGCGAAGGCGTCGCCCGCGCCCGTCACGTCGACGGGTGTCGAGGGGGCCGCGGTGGCCACGAGCACGTGGTCCCCGCTGACGGCGACGGCGCCGTCCTGGCCGCATTTCACGACGACCGTCGCGTGATCGCGGGCGAGCACCTCGGCCGCCCGCATCGGGTCGGACTCGCCACTCAGGAGCTCGGCCTCCTCACGGCCGGGGAGCAGCAGCTCGCAGCCGGCGACCAGGCGCCGGAAGCGCTCCGGCCCGTACGCGGCGAGCAGGCCCGTCGAGCCCGGGTCGATCGAGACGTGCAGGCCGAGGTGTGCGGCGCGCGCGAAGAGGGCCCGCCATCCGTCGTCGCGGTCGGGTCCGGTGACGACGTGCCCGGTGAGGTGCAGCCGCGTGTGCTCGACGAGGAGGTCGGATCGAACCGCATCCGGGCCGGTCTCGACATTCGCGCCTCTGGAGGTGAGCATCGTGCGCTCGGCGCCGTCGGTCAGCACGACGATCGTGCCGGTCGGGGTGTCGGACGCCGTGAGGAACGGGGTCACGCCGGCCTCGTCGAGCACCGCCGCGTGCCGCTGGAGGTCGTCGTGGTGGACGGTGGCGATCACGCTCGCGTCGACGCCGCAGGCGGCGATCCAGCAGGCGGTGTTCGCCGCCGAGCCGCCCGGGAGCCGCTCGATGGTGCTCGGGGTGTCCGTGCCGTGCCGGATCGGGCCGTCCGGCCGCACGAGGACGTCGTCGATGACGTCGCCGACGACGAGCACCCGCGGCCGGATCATGCGGAGGCGGCGTAGGCGGTGGCGACGCGGCCGGCCACGGCGACGTTGTTGCGGGCGAGCGCCAGGTTGACCTCGAGCGAGGTGCCGCCCGACGCGTCGACGATGAAGGCGAGCAGGAACGGGGTGACCGCCTTGCCCCGCACCTTCGCCGCGTCCGCCGCCGCGAACGCCTGCGCGAGCACCCGGTCGTGGTCGGCGCGGTTCCAGGCCGCGTCGGCGGGCACGGGGTTCGCGAGCACCAGGCCGGGCGTCGCGCCCGGCTGCGCGAGCGCGTCCTGCGCCGTGAGGATCGCCGCGACCTCCTCGGGGGAGTCGACCCGCCAGTCGAGCGGATGCCCGCTGTCCGGCAGCCAGAAGCTCGGGAACTCGTCGGTGCCGTAGCCGACGACCGGCACCGACAGGGTCTCGAGGCGCTCGAGCGTCGCCCCGATGTCGAGCACGCTCTTCACGCCGGCGCACACCACGGCGACCGGATACGCGGCCAGCGCGCCGAGGTCCGCGGACTCGTCGAAGGTGGTCGCGAAGCCGCGGTGCACCCCGCCGAGGCCGCCGGTCGCGAAGACCCGCACGCCGGCGAGGGCGGCGAGCCGCATCGTCGCGGCGACGGTCGTGGCGGCGCTGCCGCCGCGGGCGGCGAGCACGGGCAGGTCGCGGACGGAGGCCTTCGCCAGCTCCTCGCCCGCGATCCGGTCGAGCCCGGCCTCGTCGATGCCCACGCGCGGCACCCCGTCGAGCACGGCGATCGTCGCGGGCACGACGCCCGCGCCGCGGAGCACCGCCTCGAACTCCGCCGCCGCCTCGCGGTTGTGCGGGCGGGGGAGTCCGTGGCTGATGATCGTCGACTCGAGGGCGACCACGGGCCGGCCCTCGGCGAGGGCGTCGGCGACCTCCTCGGACAGCTGCACGCGCGGATCCGTCACGGGCTCAGCGTAGGGAACGGGCGGGTCGGCGTCGGGGGCGCCGGGTAGCGTTCCCTCTCATGGCGCATCCCGGTCCCACGGTCCTCGTCGTCGGCGCCGGGATCGTGGGCCTCGTCACCGCGGTGCAGCTCGCCGAGCGCGGCATCCCGGTCACCGTGCTCACCGCCGAGCCCGTCGGCGGCGGCTCCACCGGCCGCTCCGCCGGCATCGTGAGCCAGCTGCACGGCACCGCGTACCGGCGGATGCAGGGCGAGACGGCCGCGAAGAACGCCGCCGCGTACCGTCGCGCGAACGCCGACGGCTTCGCCTTCCTCGAGCGGTTCGTTCAGGAGCGGTCCGTGCCGTTCGAGCGCCGCGACGCCTACCTCGTCGCGGGGGACCCGGCGGCGACCCGCCGCATCGACGACGAGCACCTCGCGGCCCGGCGCGCCGGCCTCGCCGTCGAGAAGCTGCGCCGCCCCGACCTGCCGGTGCCCGCGCACGGCGCGCTGCGCCTGCCCGGCCAGCTGCTGCTCGATCCGCGCGCGCTGCTCGACGCGCTCGCCGCGCAGGCCCGTGGGCTCGGCGTCGCCATCCACGAGGGCGAGCGGGTGATCGACGTCGACGTGCGACCGACGGGATCGAGCCGGGTGATCACGGCCGGCGGGGAGTGGGCGGCCGACTCCGTCGTGCTCGCCACCGGCACGCCGATCCTCGACCGCGGCCTCTACGCCTTCAAGACGCAGTCGTACCGCATCCTCGCGGTGCACGGCACGGTGCCGGATCCGTCGGCGCCGATCCTCACCTCGCTCACGGCGTCCGGCAGCACGACGGTCGCGACCGCCGCGGACGGCGGGGTCACGGTGCAGGGCGGCGCGCATCCGACCGGCGTCGACCAGCCGGAGTCGCGGCACCTCGCCGTGGTCGAGCGGTTCGCCGCGACGCATCTGCCCGGCTTCACGCAGGACGCGGCCTGGAGCGGCCAGGACTACCGCCCGTTCAACCCGATCGCGTTCGCCGGCCTGCTGCCGCTGTCGCTCGGCCGGGTGCGCTTCGCCACGGGGTTCGACGGCTGGGGCCTGACGCACGGCACGGCCGCCGCCCTGCGGATCGTCCGGGAGATCGCGCAGGAGCCGAAGCAGGACTGGGCGTCGACCATCGGCCGCCGCGTCACGAGGCCGAGGAGCGGGCGGATCGGCATCTCGGCGGACGCCGCCGCCGCGGCGCGCCGCGTCGTCACGCCCCTGCGGATCACGGCCACCGACCGGCGGCTGCTCGCCGAGGGCCAGGGCATCGTGCACCGCACCGACCGCGGCATCACGGCCACCAGCCGGGTCGACGGGGTCGTGCGCAGCGTCTCCGGCGTCTGCACCCGCCTCGGCGGGGCGCTCGCCTGGAACGACGTCGAGCACTCGTGGGACTGCCCCGTCTGCGGCAGCCGGTTCGCCCCCGACGGAGCCGTGCTGGAGGGCGGCGCGCGGGGTGGTCTGGCACGATTCGCCGACCCCGCGGACTGGGGCGGCGCGCCGGAACGACACGCCGATCCTGGCGCGGTACACTGAGGCCTCGCGGCCGGATCCTTATCTCGGCAGGCGGGTCGCCCGGACTCAGACGGGCACCCGCGTGAACTCCCACGGCCGCCCCGCACCACCCCATGATCCGTCTCGCCCGGCCGTCGGCCAGGGCTCGGATGTGCCTTCAGGAGACCAGCTTGGCTCGACCCACGGCGACCGCCACCCGTACCCGCACGCCCAAGAAGGGCCCCTTCGACAACACGGGGCTCATCCCGGTGCTCGCTCGCGCCGTGCGGGAGGTGGAGACCGCCGCGTCGCGCGGCCCCGTGAGCCCCTCCGGCCGCACGAAGTTCCAGGTGATCGCGGTGCTCGTCCGCGAGGAGCGCGCCAGGGCGAAGACCGACCCCGACATGAGCGAGGAGGCGCGCGCCGAGACGCTGAAGCGGCTCGACGGCGTCGCGACGATCCTCGCGAAGACGGCTGCGCGGGACACCTCGTTGATCGCGCTGCTCGAGCCGGGCCACCAGCCGTCCGACGCCGCCCGCTCGCTGAAGCGGCGGATGCTCGAGGAGGCCGGCTACGACGTGCCCGAGGAGGAGGCCCCGGCGATCGCCGGCCCCGCCGACCCGTTCGCCGAGCGCCAGGTGCTGCCCGTCTCCGTGCGCGCCCGCCAGCTGGCGAACCCGTTCCTCGCGCCGGACTTCGCGCTCGGCACCACCCCGCACCTCACACGGCGGCTCTCCAACTGGGAGCTGCTCGGCCCGCTGTTCCGCGCGTTCGAGCGCGGCGGATCCGTCACCAGCATGGAGCTGCCGGAGCCGCAGGCGAAGCCGCGCTGGGCGCCGCCCGGCAAGCCGCTGATGCACCACCAGGCCGAGCTCATCGAGTCCGTCGCGCAGGGTCACCGCACGTTCCTGCTCGCCGACGAGCCGGGGCTCGGCAAGACCGCGCAGAGCCTCATCGCCGCGAACGTCGCCGACGCGTACCCGCTGCTCGCGGTCGTGCCGAACGTCGTGAAGATGAACTGGGCCCGCGAGGTCGCGATGTGGACCCCGCAGCGCACCGCCACCGTCATCCACGGCGACGGTGAGGACCTCGACGCCTTCGCCGACGTCGTGATCGTCAACTACGAGGTGCTCGACCGGCACGCGGGCTGGCTGAAGACGCTCGGCTTCAAGGGCATGGTCGTCGACGAGGCGCACTTCATCAAGAACCTCGGCTCGCAGCGCTCGAAGCTCGTGCTCTCGCTCGCGGCCGCGCTCCGCGAGCGCCGCCACGACCCGCTGCTGCTCGCCCTCACCGGCACGCCGGTGATCAACAGCACCGAGGACTTCAAGGCGATCTGGCAGTTCCTCGGCTGGATCGACGACACGAAGCCGCGGCCCGAGCTCATGGCAGCGCTCGAGGAGACCGGCCTCACGCCGGCCGACCCCGGCTTCCTGCCCGCGGCCCGTCAGGCCGTCATCGACATGGGCATCGTGCGCCGCCGCAAGATCGACGTCGCCGCCGACCTGCCCGCCAAGCGCGTGGTGGACCTGCCCGTCGAGCTCGATGACGACCTCGGCCGCTCCATCAAGCAGGCCGAGCGCGAGCTCGCCCAGCGCCTCGTCTCCCGCTACCGCGCGCTCGTCTCGGCGCGGAAGCCCACCACGGACGAGGAGCGCGCCGGCCTCATCCGCATGGTCGCGGAGGCGGAGCTCGAGGAGTCCCGGGCCGCGACGACCGGCGAGAACATCTTCACGATGGTGCGGAAGATCGGCCAGGCGAAGGCGGTGCTCGCCGCCGACTACGCCACGCAGCTCGCGCGCAGCGTGGGCAAGGTGGTGCTGTTCGCGAAGCACATCGACGTGATGAACCAGGCGGAGGCGACGTTCGCGCGCCGCGACATCCGCAGCATCTCGATCCGCGGCGACCAGACCGCGCAGCAGCGGCAGCGCGAGGTGGACGCCTTCCTCACCGACCCGGGCGTGAAGGCGGCGGTCTGCTCGCTCACCGCGGCGGGCGTCGGCCTCAACCTGCAGGTCGCCTCCAACGTGGTGCTCGCGGAGCTCTCGTGGACCGCCGCCGAGCAGCAGCAGGCGATCGACCGCACGCACCGCATCGGCCAGGACGAGCCGGTCACCGCGTGGCGGATCATCGCGGCGCACACGATCGACGCGAAGATCGCGGAGCTCGTCGACGCGAAGGCATCGCTCGCGGCCCGCGCGCTCGACGGCGACGACAGCGAGGTGCAGGCGGAGACGTCGGTGCAGCTCGACGCGCTGATCGGCCTGCTCACCGACGCCCTGCGCTGACGCGCCCCGCTGCCCCGCACCACGGGCACCGGCCCGGCCCGGGCGGTTTCGGACACTCATGGGCGTCTTCGGACGCCCGGAACGCCCGAAGTGGCCCGTCGGCCCGCGTGGCAGCCGTTCGGGTGCTGACGACGAACCTGTGCATCCGCAAGGGGTTGCTCTTCGCCACGCCCGGTGGCATAGACGCGGCTTCCCGAGCCCCCGTACCGTTCCCGCGAGTACGGAGGAGGCATCCATGACGGACAAGGGCACCATGGTGGACGCGGTCGGCCGGGCGCGGCACTCGCTGCAGCAGCTGCACGATCCCGGATCGGCATCCGTGACCGTGCACGGTACCTGCCCGATCGCGGACTGCCGCGAGATGAACGTCGTCGACGTGCACGCCGACACGAGGTCGTTCACCTGCAGCGGCTGCGGGACCGCCTTCGACGCGTAGGTCCCGGAGCCGGTTCAGTCCACGGGCGGCAGCCCCTTCTCGAACGCCAGGCGGCTCGGCCAGTGCGCGACCTCGGGCGTGTGCACGTAGCCGTGGGCGCGGTACATCGCGACGGCCTCGGGCTGCGCGGGCCCGGTCTCGAGGCGGACAGGTCAGGCGAGCCCCAGCACGTCGAGGATCCACGCGAGCTCGAACGCGCGCTCCCGCCAGGCCGCGTACCGGCCGCTGACGCCGCCGTGCCCCGCGCTCATCTCGATCTTCAGCAGCACGTCCGCACCCACCTCGCGGAGCCGCGCCACCCACTTCGCGGGCTCCACGTAGAGCACGCGGGTGTCGTTGAGGCTCGTCGTGGCGAGGATCCGCGGATACGGGTGGTCGCCCACGTTCTCGAGCGGCGAGTACGCCTTCATGTAGGCATACACGTCCGGGTCGTGCAGCGGGTCGCCCCACTCGTCCCACTCGATGACCGTCAGCGGCAGCGACGGGTCGAGGATCGAGGTGAGCGGATCCACGAACGGCACGCCCGCATGGATGCCGGCGAACAGGTCCGGCGCGAGGTTCGCCACCGCGCCCATCAGCAGGCCGCCCGCGGAGGCGCCCTCCGCGACGAGCCGGTCGGGGCTCGTGTAGCCCTCGGTGACGAGGTGCCGGGCGGCCGCGACGAAGTCGGTGAACGTGTTCCGCTTCGCGAGGGTCTTGCCCTCCTCGTACCAGCGCCGGCCCATCTCGCCGCCGCCGCGGACGTGCGCGATCGCGAACACGACGCCCCGGTCGAGCAGCGACAGCCGCGCGATCGAGAACGACGGGTCGATGCTCGCCTCGTACGAGCCGTACCCGTAGAGCAGCATCGGCGCGGGCCGCTCCGGCGCACCGAACAGGGCCGCGGACCCGACCAGGGAGATCGGGATCTGCGTGCCGTCCTCGGCGGTCGCCCATTCGCGGCGCTGCACGTACTGCAGAGGGTCGTAGCCGCCCTGCACCGGCTGCTGCTTCAGCAGCCGCAGATGCTTCGACGCGACCGCGTAGTCGAACACGGTCGACGGGGTCACCATCGAGGTGAAGCCGATCCGCAGCGTCGGCTGCTCCCACTCCGGGTTGCCGCCGAGGCCGGCGGTGAACAGCGGCTCGTCGAACTCGATCTCCTCGATCTCGTCCTCGCGCTCCGGGTCGCGGCTCAGCAGGCCCACGCGGGCGAGGCCGTGCCGCCGGTAGGAGACGGCGACGAAGCCGGCGAACGCGTCCACGTCCTCGAGCCGCGTCGTCTCGCGGTGCGGGATGAGCACCCGCGGGGTCGCGGACGGGTCCGACGGCGGCACGGCGACGAGCTCGAAGTTCTCCGCCCCGTCGTTGTGCAGCACGAGCAGAAGGTCCTCGCCGTCGAGCACCGCGTGCTCGACCGAGTACTCGACGCCCTCGCGGCGGGGCCAGACGAGACGGAAGCCGGCCTCCGGATGCTGCGTGTCGAGCAGCCACGACTCGCTCGTGATCTTCGAGCCGACCCCGATCTCGAGGTAGCGGCGGCTGCGGGTCATGCCCATGCCGACCCAGTAGCGCTCGTCCTCCTCCGTGAAGACCTGCTCGTCCTGGCCGGTCGAGCCGAGCTCGTGCCGCCAGACCGTGTCCGGCCGCCAGGCGTCGTCGCACGTCGTGTAGTAGAGCGACAACCCGTCCGGCGCGAAGAGGGCGCCGGGCATCGTGCCCGCGATCACGTCGGGGAAGCGCTCACCGGTCGTCAGGTCCTTCACGAACAGCGTGTAGCGCTCGTCGCCCTCGGTGTCGACGGCCCAGAGCATCCGGGTGCCGTCGAGGGAGATGTCGAAGCTGCCGAGCGCGTAGAAGTCGTGGCCGTCCGCCTCCGCGTTGTCGTCGAGGAGCAGCTGCTCGCCCGGCACGTCGCCCTCGAGCCGCGGCGGCGTCCAGTCGTCGGGCCCGGCGACCGGCGCCCGGTGGTGGCGGGCGTACTGGAAGCCCTCCTGCGTGCGGCTGTAGTACCACCAGTCGCCCTCACGGGTGGGCACGGAGAGGTCGGTCTCCTTCGTACGCGCCTTGATCTCGTCGAAGATCGCCTGCCGCAGCGGCTCGAGGCCTGCGAGGCGCTCGTCCGTGTAGGCGTTCTCCGCCGTGAGGTGCTCGAGCACCGCGGCGTCGTCCTTGTCGCGCAGCCACTCGTACTCGTCGACGACGGTGTCACCGTGGTGGGTGCGCTCCGACGGACGGCGGTCGGCGGTGGGGGGGACGAGGTCGGTCACAGGGCTCCTTCAGACGAGGCGGGAGACGGCGCGCTCCGGGATGGGGAGCCACGCCGGGCGGTTGCGGACCTCGTAGACGCACTCGTAGAGCGCCTTGTCGAGCTCGAGGGCGGCGAGGAGGCGGGCGTGCGGGGCGAGCGGCTGGCCGAGCTCGGCGGCGTAGCCGTCGAGGAACGCGGCGCGGGCGGCGTCCGCCCACGCGCGGCCGGACGGGTCGTCGTCCTCGAGCTCGAGCGTGCCGGCGACGTAGTCGAACGAGCGGAGCATCCCGGCGACGTCGCGGAGGGGCGAGTCGGGCTCGCTGCGCTCGGCCATCGGCCGCAGCGGCTCGCCCTCGAAGTCGAGCAGCACCCAGCCGCGGCCGGGGGCGGAGAGCACCTGGCCGAGGTGGTAGTCGCCGTGGATGCGCTGGAAGGGCGGCCAGTCGTCGGCCTCGGCGGCGGACAGCACGGCGTCGATCAGCGCCTCGGATCCGGCCAGGGACGGCACGGCGCGGACGGCCTGCCCGGCCCTCGCCCGCATCCCGTCGAGCAGGGCGCGCTTCGTGGCGTCGTCGGCCGGCACCGTCGGCAGCACGTCCGCGAGCACCTGGTGCACCTCGGCGGTCGCGGCGCCGAGGTCGCGGGCCTGGGCGGTGAAGTCGATGCCGGCGCGGGCGGCGGACAGCGCGACCCGCCAGGCGTCCTCGGTGTCGGCGAGGAACTCCTGCGCGACGGCGAGGTGGCCGCGGGCGCGGCCGTCGGGGCGGCCGACGTCCGGCCACTCGCCGAGCACGGCGCCGTAGGTCGCGGGCACGCGGCGGGACCCTGCCCCGGCGATCGCGGACTGCAGCACGACGTCGGGGTTCTCGCCGTGGTGCAGCGCCCGGAAGACCTTCATGATCACGGTCGGCCCCACGCCGCCGTCGGGCGTCGCGGTGCGGATGATGACGGAGGTGTTCGACTGCTCGCCCGAGAGCACCTTCGCCCCGGTGACCGCGGGCGGCGGCCCGAGCCAGCCGAGGCGGGTGCCGAGGGCGGAGACGCCGCTCTCCTCACCCGCGGTGCCGCCGCCGAGCGCGAGCTCGAGCAGCGCCGCGGCCCATCGGGCGTCGCGCGGGCCGTCGACCACGACCGAGTCGCCGAGCTCGACGCCGTCCTCGGCCCCGGGACGCTCCGCGAGCGGCACCTGGTAGAGCGCCGCGGCGTCGGGCGAGTGGTCCTGCACGAGATAGGTGCGGGAGACGAGGTCGCGGTCGTGCAGGTCGAAGGAGCCGATCACCGTGAGGTGCGGATCGGGCGCGCCGTTCGCGAACCACCGCTGCCCGGCCATCCACGCGGTCAGCCTCGCCGGGGCGTCGTCCCCGTTCCGGATCTCGAGCATCCCCATGCCTGCAACCTACCGAGGACGGTTCGGTGCGGGCTGGCCGCCTTCGTGAGTCAGGCGGGCTGATCCGGCTCCGCGCCGGTCTCCACATCCGGATCCGCGGGGGTGCTGAAGTCGCTCGCGACCTCCTCCTCGGTCGGGAGGTCGGGGTCGCCCTGGCGTGCTGTCATGGCCCGGACGCTACCCATCCCCCTGACCGCGCCCCTGACCCCGCCCCGAATCCGGGCGCCTCGCGTCATTCCGGGCGTCTTTTCGCGCCCGGAATGACGGATCACGCCCGGATGCAGCGCAGCCGCGGGATGTCAGTCGGGCACGCGCGGCCGGCGGGGCGGGCGGATGCGGCGGGCCTCGGCGGCGATGCGGAGCTCCCGGCTCTCGGCCTCGGCGCGCGCCATCCGCTCCGCGAGGCTCGTGCTGCGGTGGGCGTCGCGCACGACGACCGCGAGGTGCTCCTCCGCCGGCACGCCCGCGCGGATCTGGTGCATCCGCACGACCTCGATGTCGAGGCTCGCGCCGAGCACGAGCACGAGGTTCGACAGGAACAGGTAGAGCGTGATGACGAGCGCGCCGGTCATCCAGCCGTAGACGCTGAACCGGCCGAGTCGGGTGACGTAGATCGCGAACGCGCCGCTGGTGATCGCCCAGCCGAGGATCGCGATCCCCGGTCCCCAGCTGATCGGCCCGCGGTGGCGGCGCACGTTCGGCGTCCACCGGTAGAGAGCGCCGAGCATGAGCACGAGGACCACGAGCAGCAGCGGCCACTTGAGGACCTGCCAGCCGCTGCCGAGGGCGTCGCCGAGGGATGCGGTGGCCTCGACCGCCCTGCCGAGGCGCGGGGTGGTGAGCACGATCGCCGCCACCACGGCGCCGCCCGCGGTGAGCGGTACGGCGAGCAGCAGCATCGTCAGTCGCACCTTGACGAGCGCGCGGCCCTCCTCGACGCCGTACAGGGCGTTCAGCGCCCGGCCGAAGGATGCGGCGTACGCGGAGACGGCCCACACCGTGAGCAGCACGCCCACCGCGAGCGCGAGGCCCGGCAGGGGGATGGTCGCGAGCGCCTGCAGCGGCTCGCGCAGCGCGGCGACGCCGGACGGCGGTGCGACGGCCGCCATCACCGCGAGGATCGTGTCGTCCGCCTCCGGCCGGCGGATGAGCAGCGCCAGGGCGGACACCGCGGACAGCGCGATCGGGAACAGCGCGAGGAAGGACAGGTAGGTGAGGGCGGCCGCGGCGTCGACGCCGCGGTGCTTCACGAAGCCGAGCCAGGTGCGGCGGAGGACGTGCCGCCACTCGGCGGCGGTGAGCAGGCCGCGGTCGTCCCGGCCGTCGCCCCTCGTTCCCGGATCCGCCATGGCACCGGCCGCCTCACTGCTCCCGGATCACGTCCGCGGGCCGCTTGTCCGGTCGCCAGCCGCGCCAGCTGGGCTGGCGGAGCCGGCCGGTGGCCGTCCACTCCGCGAAGCGTACTTCGGCGACGAGGTCGGGCGTCACCCAATGCGCGTCGCGCGCATCCGGCCGCGGCACGTCGAGGAACGGGGAGGCCGCCTGCTCCCGGCCGGCGAGGCGCTCGCCGATCGCGTCGAGGTCCGCGTCGGTGAAGCCGGTGCCCACCTTGCCGACGTAGGCGAGCCCGTCGTCGTCCGGCACCCCGAGCAGCAGGGCGCCGATGCCGCGCTCACGGCGCCCGGCGCCCGGCTTCCAGCCCCCGACGACGACCTCCTGCGCGCGGTCGTGCTTCAGCTTCAGCCAGTCGCCGCCGCGGGCGCCGGGCCGGTACGGGCCGTCGGTGCGCTTCGCGACGACGCCCTCGAGCCCGAGCCGCAGGCTGGTCGCCATCGCGTCGTCCACCGCCGGCGCGAGGTCCTCACCGGTGGCCTCGGCGATCACCGGGGGCACCTCGATCGGGCCGCCGCGGGTGACGAGCCGCTCGAGCAGGGCCCGGCGCTGCGCGTACGGGCGGTCCGTGATCCCGGCGCCGTCGAGCTCCAGCAGGTCGAAGAGGAACAGCCGGACGGGCGCGGTGCGCCGCACCCGCTCGACGTCGCCCGGCCGCGTGAGCCCGAACCGCTGCTGCAGCAGGGCGAAGCTCGGCCGCCCGGCCTCATCGAGGGCGACGATCTCCCCGTCGAGCACCGCCGACCCCGTAGCGATCGCGCCGGCGAGGGCCGCGAGCTCCGGGTACGTCGCCGTGAGGTCGAGCTCGTTTCGGCTGGTCAGGGTGACGCCGTCCGGGCCGACCTCGGCGATGGCCCGCACGCCGTCCCACTTCATCTCGATGGACCACCGCTCCGACGGCATCGGCCGCTGCCCGGCGCTCGCGAGCATCGGCGCGATCGGCCGGGGGAGCGGATCGCCCTCCGGCCGGTGCTTCAGGTCGGGGGCCGACTCGAGCGCCATCCGGTGGATCAGCCACTGCTCGCCCGAATGCTCGCCGCCGGCCTGCTCCGCGTCGTGGGCGCCCGCCGGCGCCTGGCCGGTGCGCAGCAGCGCCACCCGGGCCGGCTCGCCGCCGAGCCCGCCGCCGTCCCGCCCGGTGAGCGTGACGATGACCTCGTCGTCGCGCCACTTCTCGGCCGAGTAGGTGCCGGCGTCCCAGATCGACACCGAGCCGCCGCCGTACTCGCCCTTCGGGATCACGCCCTCGAAGGAGCCGTAGTCGAGCGGATGGTCCTCCGTGTGCACCGCGAGGTGGTTCCGCTCGCCGAGCCCCGGCACGCCGCGGGGGAGCGCCCACGAGACGAGCACCCCGTCGCGCTCGAGCCGGAAGTCCCAGTGCAGCCGCCTGGCGTGGTGCTCCTGGATGACGAACGCGTTCCCGGCGCCGACCGACGGCGGCTCCACCGCCACACCGGGTTCGGGCGTCCGCACGGGGTCGCGCATCGCGCGGTAGCGGGCGAGCCGGTCCTCGCTCGACCCGGCACCGTCGGCCGGATGCAGCACGGTCAGGGGATCCACCCCGCGGTGCAGCCGGTCGAGCACCTCGTCCGGCGACAGCTGCGCGAGGTCCGGCTCGTCGAGCTCCTCCCACGTGCGCGGCGCCGCTGCCGCCGGCACGACCGTCCCACGCAGGGAGTAGGGCACGAGCGTCGTCTTCGCCGCGCGGTTCTGGCTCCAGTCGACGAGCACCTTGCCGGTGCGGAGCGTCTTCTTCATGTCCGAGACGACGAGGTCGGGATGGTCCGCCTCGAGCGCGCGGGCGAGCTCGTGCGCCACGTCCGTCACCTGGTCGGAGCTCCAGCGCCCGTCGAGGGCGGCGTAGAGGTGGATGCCCTTCGATCCGCTCGTCACCGGCACCGCGGTCAGGCCCATCGCCGTGAGGATCGGCCGGACGAGCCGCGCCACCTCCGCGCACTCGGGCAGGCCCGCGCCATCGCCGGGGTCGAGGTCGAGCACGAGCCGGTCGGGGTGGCCGGCCGTGCCGTCCGGCGCGAACCGCCACTGCGGCACGTGCACCTCGAGCGTCGCCTGCTGCGCGAGCCAGGTGAGGGTCGCGCGGTCGCTCAGCAGCGGGTAGACGTTGCGGCGCGACTCCTCGGGGATGCCGCGTCGCTCGATCCAGTCGGGGGCGTGGCTCTCGAGGTTCTTGACGAAGAACACCGAGCCCGGCGCATCCGCCGTGCCGACCCCGTCGGGCCACCGCTTCCGGGTCACCGGCCGCCCGGCGGCGAGCGGCACGAGCGCGTCGGCGACCTCGGCGTAGTAGGCGAGCACGTCGCCCTTGGTGAAGCCGGTCGCCGGGTAGAGCACCTTGTCGAGGTGCGTGAGCGTGACGCGGCGCCCGTCGACGTCGACGACGCGCCGGTCCGAGTCCCGTCCGGCCATGGGATGAGCGTGGCCTGTGTGCCTCCTGAATCGCTGAGTCCACCTGCGGGAACACCGTGATCGGGGCCATACTGGCCCTCCACCAGGCACTACCCACTTGGGAGGACCCACTCGTGCGCAGCATCTGGCGCGGTGCCATCACCTTCGGTCTCGTCAACGTGCCCGTGAAGCTCTACGCGGCCACCGAGGACCACGACCTCCCGCTGCACCAGGTGCACGATGCCGACGGCGGGCGGATCCGCTACCAGCGACGCTGCGAGATCTGCGGCCGCATCGTCGACTACGAGCACATCGACCGTGCCTACGACGCCGGCGACCGCACCGTCGTGATCACCGACGAGGACCTGAAGTCGCTGCCGAGCGCCGCGAGCCGCGAGATCGACGTGGTCGAGTTCGTGCCGAGCGAGCAGGTCGACACCATCCGACTCGACAAGAGCTACTTCCTCGAGCCCGACTCGAAGAGCCCGCGGTCGTACGTGCTGCTGAAGCGCGTGCTGCAGAAGGCCGACCGGATCGCGATCGTGCAGTTCACGCTGCGCCAGAAGACGCGGCTCGGCGCCCTGCGCGTGCACGGCGACGTGCTGCTGCTGCAGTCGCTGCTCTGGGACGACGAGGTGCGGGCCGCCGACTTCCCGTCGCTGAAGACCGACATCCGCATCCAGCAGCGCGAGCTCGAGATGGCGGAGTCGCTGGTCCGCAGCTTCGAGTCGGACTTCTCGCCCGCCGACTACACGGACGAGTACCAGGTGCAGCTGAAGCAGCTGGTCGACGCGAAGCTCGAGCACGGGGAGTCCGTCGACACGGAGGCGACGTTCGGCAAGCAGCCGGACGAGGGCGACGGCGACGTGATCGACCTCATGGAGGCGCTCCGGCGATCCGTCGCGGCGAACCGCGAGGCGTCGGACAAGCGGAGGAGGACCCCCGCCAAGCGCGGTGCATGATCGGACGGTGACGGAGCAGCAGCGCTACCAGGTCCGGTTCGACTGGGGCGTCCCGGGGGCGGCCGCGGTCGCCGACGACGCGGACGTGCTCGTCTGGCTCGACGCCCTCGACGCGGGGCCGGCGCCCCTCGAGGCGCTGCCCGGCGGCCCGGCGGTCGTCACCACCGGCATCGCGGGCGCCGTCGCGACCGCCGAGTGGATCCTCGCGCTGCAGGAGCGCCTGCAGCGGCGCACGATGGTGGCCCTGATCGCGGCCGGTGCTTCACGCGGGGCGGGCGTCCGGTTCGCCGCGGAGGACCTGCTCGCCGCCGGTGCGGTGACGGACGCGCTCGAGTCGCGGGGCATCGACGCGATGAGCCCGGAGGCGGCGGTCGCCGACGCCGCCTACCGCACCCTGGCGCGGGCCGCCTCGTCGCTGCTGGCGGCCGTGGCGCACGCCGGGACGCCGAACCTCGCCGGCCCGGTCGTGGCGCGGGCGCACCCCGAGGCCGGCTGAGTCAGTCCCGGCTGCGCCGCAGGCCGAGCGGCAGCGCCACCCAGGCGGAGGCGATGACGACGAGCATCGCGATGCCCGCGACGATCGCGGCGGCCGGGCCGGCGGCCACCCGGAACACGAGCACGGCGACGCCGACGATCGCGAGCCCCGCGACGGCGAGCACGGCGCGCACGATCCGGTCCGTCCAGCGCACGAGCACCGACATCCGGTGCTGGCGGAAGAGCCCGCGGTGGATCGCGACGGGGGAGAGCACGAGCACGGTGGCGAGCGCCGCGAGGGAGACGGTGACGAGGTAGATCGCGACCTCGTCCGGCTCGAGCTTCGCGAACGTCTGCTGGAAGGCCACCGTCAGCAGGAAGCCGGTGAGGATCTGCGTGCCGGTCTCCAGCACCCGCAGCTCCTGCAGGAGCGCGTTCCAGTTGCGGTCGAGCCGCTCGGCCTCGGTCTCGTCGCGGCCGTCATCCGGGATCGCGTCCCGCCGGTCCCCGCCGTCCTGCTTCGACTCCATGGCCGCACAGGGTATCTAGGCTGATCGGATGGCGGTTCCTGACGCGCTCGATCGGCTCGCAGCGGAGCTCGGCCCCGCCTTCACCGGCGACCCGGCGGCGCTCGCCGAGTACCGCACCGACAAGAGCGGCTGGACGACGCCGGAGACGCCGCTCGGGGCGGTCCGCGCCCGCAGCACCGAGGACGTGCAGGCGGCGATGCGGATCGCGTCGGAGCACGGGATCCCCGTCGTGCCGCGCGGCGCCGGTACCGGCCTCGCGGGCGGCGCGGTCGGCACCGCGGGCACCCTCGTGGTCGACGTCGCGGCGATGGACCGGGTGCTCGAGATCCACGCCGCCGACGAGCTCGCGATCGTGCAGCCGGGCGTCGTCACCGACGACCTCGCGGCGACGCTCGCCCCGCACGGCCTCTGGTGGCCGCCGGACCCGGCGAGCCGCGCGATCTCCACCGTCGGCGGGAACATCGCCACGAACGCCGGTGGCCTGCTCTGCGCGAAGTACGGGGTGACCCGCGAGAGCGTGCTCGCCCTCGCCGTCGTGCTCGCGGACGGCACTCTCGTGCGCACCGGGCATCGCACCGTGAAGGGCGTCACCGGCTACGACCTCACCGCGCTGCTCATCGGCTCGGAGGGCACCCTCGGGGTCGTCGTCGAGGCGACGCTGAAGCTGCGCCGGCGGAGCGCCGACTCGGTGATCACGGTGGGCGCGGGCTTCCCGACCGTCGTCGAGGCGGCCGCGGCGGCGGCGGCGATCACGGCCGCCGGCATCCGCTGCGCCGCCCTCGAGCTGCTCGACGCGGCGAGCTGCGTCGCGATCGACGCCTACCTGGCGGACGTGCCGGGGATGCCGTCGCTCGCCGGCCGCGGCGCGTTCCTGCTCGTGCAGACCGACGGGGCGGCCGCGGCGGAGGAGGGCCGGGCGGTCGTGCGGCTGATCGAGGCCGCCGGCGGCGTGCCGGAGCTCGCGGCGGACGAGGCGGAGGGCGAGCGGCTGCTGCAGGTGCGCCGGAGCGCCCATCCGGCGTTCGAACGGCTCGGGCAGGTGCTGATCGAGGACGTCGCCGTGCCCCGCACCCGGCTGCCCGCGATGTTCGCGGCGATCGAGCGGATCAGTGCCGAGTACGGGCTGCCGATCCCGACCGTCGCGCACGCGGGCGACGGCAACCTGCACCCGAACCTCGTCATCCCGCCCGGGCTGGCGCATGAGCCCGGCACCTATCCGGACGTCGTCTGGGAGGCCGCGGAGGCGATGTTCCGGACCGCGATCGAGCTGGGCGGCACGCTCACCGGTGAGCACGGCGTCGGCGTGCTGAAGCGCCGCTGGCTCGAGGACGAGCTCGGGCCCGAGGTCACCGCCCTCTCGAGACGGATCAAGGCCGCGTTCGATCCCCAGGGGATCCTCAACCCCGGCAAGGTGTTCTTGGACGCGTGACCCAGCCTCCGCTCGCCGCGCATTCCGTCCGGGACCTCGCCCTGCTCGCGGACGGCGAGCGCGGTGCCGTGCTCTCGCCGGACGGCAACGTCGCGTGGCTCTGCGCGCCGCGCTGGGAGAGCCCGGCGGTCTTCGCGCACCTGCTCGGCGGCGGCGGGACCTTCGCGGTGCGGCCGCAGGCGACGAGCGTGTGGAGCGGCAGCTACGAGCCCGGGTCGCTGATCTTCCGCAGCAGCTGGAAGGGGCGGGGCGCCGCCGTCGACGTCATCGACGCGCTCGCCCTGCCGTCGAACAAGGACTCGCTGACCCTGCTGCGGCGCATCGACGCGACCGACGGCGAGGTGGCGGTCGAGATCGAGCTCGACGTGCACGGGCACTACGGCCGGCACCGGTCCCGCGACGTGCGGCGCGACGAGAGCGGGGTCTGGCACGGCCGCCTCCCCGACGGGCTGCGGTGGCGGCTCAGCGGCCTTGCGGACGCCGAGCCGGGCCGCGACGGCGTGCTGCGCCTCACCCTCGTGCTCGGCTCCGGCGCGCAGCGCGACCTCGTGCTCGAGCTCGGCTCCCACCTGCCGGACGAGCCGCTGCGCGCCGACGTCGCGTGGGCGGCGACCGAGGACGCCTGGCGCACCAGGGTGCCCGCGATGGACCGCTCCGTCGCTCCGCGGGACGCACAGCAGGCGTACGCGGTGCTGTGCGGCCTCACCTCGCACGGCAACGGGATGGTGGCCGCGGCGACGACGAGCCTCCCGGAGAACATCGGCGGCGAGCGCGACTACGACTACCGGTACACCTGGATCCGCGACCAGTGCTACGCCGGCCTCGCAGACGCCGCGGCCGAGTCGACCGTGCTGCTGCAGCCCGCCCTCGACTTCGTCACGGCGCGGCTGCTCGAGGACGGCCCGAACCTCAAGCCCGTCTACACGAGCTACGGCGAGGCGATGCCCGACGAGGAGCAGCTCACCCTGCCGGGCTACCCGGGCGGCCGGTCGGTCGCCGGCAACCGCGCGCACCGGCAGTTCCAGCTCGACGCGTTCGGCGAGAGCCTCCTGCTGCTCGCCGCCGGCGAGCGGATGGGCCTGCTGCACTCCGACGGCCGCACCGCGGCGAACATCGCGAAGCAGGCGATCGCGGACCGCTGGGAGGAGCCCGACGCGGGACTCTGGGAGATCGAGCCGCGGTGGTGGACGGAGTCGCGGCTCATCTGCGTGGCGGGCCTCCGTGCGATGGCGAAGGAGCACGGGGCCGCCGAGGCCGCGCGGTACCTGCAGGTCGCGGACCGGATCGCGGCGGCGACCACCGACCGCAGCCTGCACCCCGAGGGCTACTGGCGCCGGCATCCCGACACGGACGGCACTGATGCCGCGCTGCTCATGCCCGCGGTGCGCGGCGCCTTCCCGCCCGACGACCCGCGCACCGTCGCGACGCTGCAGCGCGTGCTCGACGACCTCACCACCGACGGCTACGCCTACCGGTTCCAGCACGGCGACCGGCCGCTCGGCGAGCGGGAGGGGGCGTTCCTGCTCTGCGGGTTCATGGTCGCCCTCGCCCAGGACGCGCTCGGCCGCGACGTCGAGGCGTTCCGCTGGTTCGAGCGCAACCGCGCCGCCGCCGGGTCGCCGGGCCTCTTCTCGGAGGAGTTCGACGTGCAGCGGCGGCAGCTGCGCGGCAACCTGCCGCAGGCGTTCGTGCACGCGCTGATGCTCGAGACGTCGCTCGTGCTCGGCCGCTGAGGGGGCGCCCCGAACCTGGGAGGGTTCCGAGCATCCGGTGGGATCATCCCGAGGTGTCCAGCGAGCCCATCGACCTGCAGGCGGAGCGGCTGTTCAAGGCCGCGCGGCGCGGGGAACGGCTCTGGCCGCTCGCGATCGGCGTCGCGCTGCTCTACCTGCTGTCGACCTGCTGGTCGTTCAGCCGGGCGCTCGGCGGCTCCGGCCTGCCGGTGACGGTGCACGCGCACCCGACCGTCTGGGTGCCGCTCGCCCTCGCGGCGGTGGTCGTCGCCACGCGCGTGCTGGGGCGCCTCGCGGAGGAGTCGGGCGGTTCGCCGTTCTGGTGGCCGCGGCAGTCGCGGCGGCTGCTGATCGGGCTCGCCTTCGCGCTCCCGGTGCTGCTCGCCGCCGTCCAGCCGGCGATGGTCCTGATGCAGATCGACGCCGGCGACGCGCATCCGGCGACCCTCGGTGCGTGGCTCGTCGGCATCACCGCCACGCCGTGAGGCGCTAGATGCTGCCGACGCTGCCCGCGTCGACGCGGTAGTTGGCGCCGTTCACGAAGGACGCGCCCGCGGAGACGAGGAACGCGATCACGGCGGCGACCTCGTCGGGCTCGCCGCGGCGCTTGATGGCCATGAACGGCCGCTTCTCGGTGAGCATCTGCTCGACCGCCTCGTCGAAGGAGATGCCCTGCTCCTCCGACGACTTCGTCATCATCGCGTCCGTCATCGGCGTGCGGATGAACGCGGGGGAGACCGCGTTGACCGTGAGCCCCTCCTTCGCGTACGTCCGGGACAGGCCCTTCATCAGCGCGAGCACGCCGGCCTTCGCCGCGCAGTACGGGATCTCGTCGTCGTAGGGCTGCACGGCGTCCTCGCTCGCGAGCAGCACGAGGCGCCCCCAGCCGCGGCGGAGGTGCGGCAGGAAGGTCGTGACGATGCGGACCGGGCCCAGCAGGTCGGTCTCGATCGTGCTCGTCCAGCCGGCGTCGTCGATCTCGTGGAAGAGCCCCTGCGCGCCCGTGATGCCGGACGACTGCACGAGGATGTCGACCGGTCCGGTGGCCGCCTCGATCCGCTCGCGGAGGGCCGCGAGGCTGCCGAGGTCGGTCACGTCGGCCGTGAAGGCATGCAGCCGACCCTCGGGCGCGTCAAGGCGGCCGGCCGCCGCATCGAGGCGCTCCTGGTCGAGGTCCGACAGGACGACGACGGCCCCCTCGTCGAGCAGCCGCCTCGCCGTGTGCCAGCCGATGCCGGAGTCGCCGCCGAAGACGAGCGCGATCCTTCCTTCGATCCCGAGGTCCATACGGCGCAGCCTAGGAACCCTCGCTGAGCCCTCAGTCGGCGTTCCGGTCTTTCCCAGACCTCGTCCAGAGCGCGGGGCCTCTACTTGGGGAGTGGCAGGCGACGTGGTGCTGGGCGAGCCCCGGGTCTTCCGGGACGTCGGAGCGACGCTCTCGGAGACCCCCTTCTGGGACGGCGGTGCCCTGCACTGGGCCGACATCCCACGCGGGCTGCTGCACGTCTCTCCCGGGGACGGCCCCGTGGACGGCTCGCAGGATCGCGTCCTCGAGCTGCCCCCGCCGCTGCCGTGCATCCAGCCGGCCGAGGGCGGCGGGTACGTCGCCGCCCTGAAGGATCGCATCGTGCTGCTCGACATCGACGGCACGATCACCGCCGAGCTCGCCCGGGTGGCGCTGCCGAACGACAGGATGCGGCTGAACGAGGGCAAGGTCGACCCGCAGGGCGGCCTGTTCGTCGGGGCGATGGACGCCGACGACGCGGACGCCGCCTGGTATCGGGTGTCCGGGTCCGGCGCCGCGGTGCACCTCGGCGGCTTCGGGATCACCAACGGCCTGGAGTGGTCGATCGACGGCGCGACCGTGTATCTGGCCGACACATCCGTCTCGACGATCTATCGGGCGCCCTGGGACGCGGAGTCCGGACCGGGCGAGCTCACGATGCTCCACTCGGGCGACGCCGTCGACGGCGCCGCGCTCGACGACACCGGCTGCCTCTGGACCGCCGTCAACGGCGCGGGCGTCGTGCTGCGGCTCGACCCGGCGGGGCGCGAGCTCGAGCGCGTCGAGCTGCCCGTCAAGGGCCTCTCGGGCGTCTGCTTCGGCGGCGACCGCCGCGGAACGCTCTTCGTCTGCTCATCCGCGGAGGGCATGTCGGATGCCGACCGCGCCGCGGCGCCGCTCGCCGGGGCCGTGTTCGCCGTCGACACCGCCGTGCACGGCCTGCCCTTGCGACCGTTCCGCACGCCATGACCACCCTCGCCGGGCCCGCCAGGCCGCAGCAGCCGATCTGGTCCGAACCGCAGGTGCCGCGCCACGTGGGCACCGCGATCGCCGCCGCCGTCGGGATCGCGTTCGCGGCTCTGGCGCTCGCGGCCGTGCTCGTCTACCTGACGAGCGCGCTCGGCGCCGGCGGCGTCGTCATCGCCGCGATCGCCGCGCTCGTGCCCTTCGTGATCGTGATCGCGGTGGTGCGCTGGATCGACCGCTGGGAGCCGGAACCCCGCGCCGCGCTGGTCTTCGCGGTGCTCTGGGGCGCCGGGGTGGCGGTCGCGATCGCCCTGCTGTTCGACCTCGGCGTCCAGCTCGTCACGAACACGGAGGGGACCACACCGAACCCGGCGCTGCAGGCGATCGTGCAGGCGCCGCTGGTGGAGGAGAGCGCGAAGGGCCTCGGCGTGCTCCTGCTGCTCTGGTTCAACCGGCGGAACTTCGACGGGCCCGTCGACGGGATCGTCTACGCCGCAGCCGTCGCAGCCGGGTTCGCCTTCAGCGAGAACATCCTCTACTTCGGGCGCACCGTCGTGGAGCACGGCGTCGGGGCCGATTTCGCGGTCATCTTCATCGCCAGGGGCCTCTTCTCGCCGTTCGCCCACGCACTCTTCACGGCGTGCACGGGCTTCGCGCTCGGCCTCGGCGCGGGGCGCGGGTCGCGGCTCGGCTCGCTCGGCTGGTTCGTGGCCGGCGTGATCCCCGCGGCGTGCCTGCACGCGCTCTGGAACGGCGGCCTCTCGGCCTCGCGGAGCACGATCGGCTACTACTTCACGGTGGAGGTGCCGATCTTCCTGCTCGCCACCGCGCTCGTGCTGACCGTCCGCGTGCGGGAGCGGCGGATCACCCGCGCCCGCCTCGGCGAGTACGCGCAGGCCGGCTGGTTCACCGCGGACGAGGTGGCGCTGCTGTCCACCTGGACGGGGCGCAGGCATGCCCTGCGCTGGGCCGACCTGCAGCCCGACCGGCGGCGCAAACGGAAGGCGATGGTCCGCTTCGTCCGGGACGCCACCCGGCTCGGGCACGCCCGCCAGCGGCTGCTGAAGGCGCGGCGCGGGGTCGGCCGCACGCCCGACGAGCAGGAGCTGCTCGCCCGGATCACCGCTGACCGGGCGGTCCTCACGAGCTGACCGCCGCCCCGTCCGCCTGGGTCATCGCGCCGTTCCGGAGTTCCTGCGCGACACGCCGTCGCCGGTGCCCTCGGCGCGGCGTGTCGCCCGATTTCTCCGGAACGGCGCGATCGGGGCCGGCGTCAGGCGTGGGGGAGCGGCGGGTGCAGCAGGAGCACGCCGCCGGCGAGCGCGAGGAGCGAAGCCAGCACGAACAGCGCCGTCCACACCCCGCCGGGCAGCACGGAGATGCGGGCCAGCTGGTCGGCGTCGGAGGTGCCGCGGCGGTCGCGGCGGCGGGCGCCCCCGAGCTCGATCGCGGCCCGCAGCCCACCGATCAGCAGCAGCGCCGTGAGCGCGAGCGCGATCCGCATCCGCCAGACCGGGTCCAGCCACCAGGTCGCGGCCGCGACGAGGGCGCCGGAGACGAGCACCGACAGCAGGCCGAACCAGTTGCGGATCTGCACCAGCACCAGCGCCAGCAGCACGAGGGCGGCCCAGAGCGCCGCGGCGGCGTGGCCGGCGCCGACGGCCCAGGCGGCGAGCACCCCGGCGGCCGATGGTGCCGGGTAGCCGGCCGCGAGGGTGAGCACCATGCCGGGCCCGCGGGGCCGGCCGACGCTCACGGTGAGCCCCGAGGTGTCCGAGTGCAGGCGGATGCCCGACAGCCGCCGCCGGGTGATCGTCGCCGCGAAGCCGTGCCCCGCCTCGTGCACGATCGTGATCCCGTGCCGCAGCCGCCGCCAGAGCGGATGCCAGAGCACCGCCGCGGCGACGACGACGCCGACCACGAGCAGGTCGAGCGGTCCGGGTGCCGGCGACACCGCGGCGATGCGGGCGCCGAGCGCGGCGAGCACCGCGGCGACGGCGTTCACGGCGTCGGCGACGCCGCGTCGTAGCGGCGGAACCCGCTGCGCGCCGCGAGCCACGTCACCAGCGCGATCACGAGCACGCCGCCGAGCACCGGCGGCAGCCACAGGAGGCCGAGCATCGCCACGATCCCGGTGAAGAGGTCGCCGATGCGCGGGCCGCCGGTGACGACCACGATGAAGACGCCCTGCAGGCGTCCGCGCACGTCGTCGGGGGCCGCCGCCTGCAGGATCGTCGAGCGGAAGATGGCGCTCACGTTGTCCGCGGCGCCCGCCCCCGCGAGCAGCACCGCCGCGACCGCGATCGCCCCGCCGTCGACCTCGGGCGGCCCGGGCAGGACGCCGGCCGCGTCCCCGATCGTCGCGACCAGCAGCACCACACCGAAGCCGGCCACGCAGGCGCCGTAGGCCTGGATCGCCCGCTCGATCGCGAGACCCTGCCGCCGCACCGCGCCGAGCCGCCCGGAGAAGACGCTGCTGGCCAGCGCGCCGACGGCGAACGCGGCGAACAGCAGCCCGACCGTCACCGAGCCGCCGCCGAGGAGCACCGACCCGATCGCCGGGAACAGCACGCGCGGCTGCCCGAAGGTCATGGCGACGATGTCGACGAGGAAGGTCATCCGCACGTTCGGCGCGTGCCGCAGGAACCGCATCCCGCTCGCGAGCGACTTCAGGCCCGGCCGGTCGACCCGGCCGCTCGGCGGAAGGGCGGGGAGGGTGAGGATGCCGGCGAGCGAGGCGACGAACAGCACCGCGTCGATCGAGTAGCACCACTGGAAGCCCACCGCGGCGACGAGCACGCCCGCCAGGGCCGGGCCGAGGGTGACCGCGATGCCCGTGCCGATCCCGTTCAGCGCGGCCGCCGCGGGCAGCAGCCGGGTGGGCAGCAGCCGCGGCGAGATCGCCGACTCGGTGGTGAGCAGCACCGTCGTCGCGACCGCGGACAGCGCGGTGAGCAGGTAGAGCGAGGTCGCCGACTGCATCCCCGTCCAGGAGAGGCCGGCGAGCCCGAGCGTCGCGAGCCAGGACACCGCGGCCGACGCGATCGCGACGACCCGGCGGTCGAACGCATCCGCGAGCATCCCGCCGTAGAGACCGGCGAGGATCGTGGGCACCAGCGCGACGACGCCGATCAGCGACACGGCGAAGGTCGAGTGCGTCAGGGCGTAGACGTTCAGGCCCGCCGCGACGACGGTCATCTGGCCGCCGATGCCCGCGATCGACCGGCCGAGGAAGAGGCGCGCGAACGCCGGGCTCTCCCGCAGCGGCGAGAGGTCGACGAGGTGGCCGCCCCCGCGCGTCGCCCGCGACTCAGCCACCGCTCACGCCCTTCCGCTTGACTGGAGACATGACCGATCTGAGCAGCAAGCCCGAACTCGATCCCCCCACGGGACCCGCGCCCGCGGATCTCGTCATCGAGGACATCGTGACCGGCGACGGGGCCGAAGCCAAACCCGGCGGCACCGTCACCGTCCACTACCTCGGCGTCGACTACGACTCCGGGGAGGAGTTCGACTCCTCCTGGAGCCGCGGCCAGTCGATCACCTTCCCGCTGAACAACCTCATCGAGGGATGGAAGCGCGGGATCCCCGGCATGAAGGTCGGCGGCCGGCGCAAGCTCACGGTGCCGCCCGAGCTCGCCTACGGTCCCGCGGGCGGCGGTCACCGGCTCTCCGGCCGCACGCTGATCTTCGTCATCGACCTGCTCGGCGCCTGAGCCGCCGGCCCGACGCGCCGGAGAAGGGTTGCGGGATCCGCGGAGCGGGAGCATCCTGACTGCGTTGTTCATCGCCCGGGCGAGCTGCCGGCACTGCCGCACCACCGGGCGATGAACCGCGTTACGAGCCCGTTTGGCGCGTCCCGCCTGCATGCGGATGTGCCGTCGGGCGCCGGATCCCGGGCCTCCGGAGGCGCGCTCGGTGCACCCGCATCCAGCCGGGACGGCCGCACGCCGCGGCGGACCGTAGGTTGGGGCACATGACCGACGCCGCCGGCCTCATCCACCGGCTCACCGCCGTCGTCCCCGACTTCCCGAGCCCGGGGATCCTCTTCAGGGACCTGACGCCGACCCTCGCCGACGCCACCGCCTTCAAGGTGATCACCGACGAGCTCGTCGCCGGGTTCGCCGGGCGCTTCGACCTCGTCGCCGGCATCGAGGCGCGGGGCTTCCTCCTCGCCGCGGCCGCCGCTTATGCCAGCGGGAGCGGTGTGCTCGCCGTGCGGAAGGCGGGCAAGCTGCCGCCCGAGACGCTGACGGTCGACTACGACCTCGAGTACGGATCCGCGCGGCTCGAGCTGCGCCACGGCCAGTTCCCGGTCGGCGCACGGGTGCTCGTCCTCGACGACGTGCTCGCCACCGGCGGCACGGTCGGCGCCACCTGCGAGCTGCTCGAACGCGCCGGCGCGGTGGTCGCCGGCGTCGGCGTCGTGATCGAGCTGACCGCGCTCGGCGGCCGGGACCGGTTGCCCGGCCGGGAGATCCTGGCGCTCACCACCGCGGACTGACGCGGCCTCCGTCCCTCCACAGGGGCCCGAGGCGGCCGATCGACGCACCGGCCGGGACGCCGTCCTCTCCGCCGGTCGCCCGGACCGCGACGCTGCCCGTCATGAACCCCCGCATCGTCAAGGTGGACGGCCCCGCCGCGCTCCTGAACCTCGTTCCCCGACTCGTCGGCTTCCGGCCCGCCGAGAGCCTCGTGCTCGTCGCCTTCACCGGCAAGCGCAGCGGATCCGCGATGCGGTTCGACCTGCCGACCACCACGGACCCCGACCGGCTCGACGCCCTCGCCCGCCATCTCGTCGGCATGCTCTGCCGCGTCGAGCAGGTCGACGGGGTCGTGCCGGTCGTCTACACCGACGCGTCCTACGCGGACGCCGCCGTCGAGGTGGTCGCCTTCCTCGCCGTCCACGCGAAGTCGGCCGGCCTGACGGTGAGGGACGCCCTCTGCGTCGCCGCCGACGGCTGGGGGCGGATCCCCGGCGGCGAGCAGCGGTCGCTCACCGAGCTCCGCACCGACGAGCACGAGCTGGTCGACCCCGCGGCGGAGGTCCGGCTCCCGGAGGTGAGCGACGCCGCCCGGGCCGCCTTCGCGGAGCTGCTGACCGCGTGGCGCACGAGGTCAGCCGGCCCGGGTGGCCGGATCCACGGCTTCGAGCCCGCCGCGGGTCTCCGTGGTGCGGCGTTCGGCATCGGCGCGGTGCCGTTCGTCGATCGCGCGGAGATCGGGCTCGACACCGCCCGGCTGCTCGAGGGCGTGCTCACCAGCCACGAGGGCGACGACCCCGACGACCCGTGCCCGTGCCTCGCCGCGCTGGCCGCCTTCGCCGAGGTGCCCGCGCTCGCCGACCACCTGCTGGTGCACCTCGCCTGGGGCAGGCGGATGGGGGAGCGCGCACGGCGGGCGTGGCTCGAGCGCGACGAGGAGGACGCGGTCGCGAGCGCCGCCCTGGGCGGTGGTGAGGTGCAGCGCCCTTCCGTCCCGCGGATCGAGGGGGCGCTGCACGCCATCCGGCTCGCCCTCGCGCATCTCGCGCCGGAGGACCGGGCGCCGCTGCTCGGCTGCGCCGCGTGGCTCGAGTGGGCGCTCGGCCGCGGGTCCATCGCCGGCGCCTTCGTCGACCTGGCGCTCGCCGCGGATCCCACCGACGCCTTCGCCGCCTGGCTCGGGATGCGGCTGCAGCGCGGCGAGCTGCCCGAGTGGGCGTTCCGGGAGACGCCCGGCCTGTCGCTGGAGGCGCAGCTGCGGCGCATCGCCTGACCGCGCACCCCCGCCCGGCCGACGTAGACTCGATGGCCGCGAATCGGGAGGGAACCCGCGTGACCGACACGTCCGAGACCGAGCTGCGCCGCGAGCAGCAGTACGTCGCGGGCCTCTACGCCCGGCTCGACGCGCTCCGCTCCGAGACGGCCGCCGAGCTCGAGCGGACGCGGCGCGGCGGCGCCACCGGCACGCACCAGGCGCGCAGCGAGCGCGACGCGATGGCGCGGCTGTTCGAGGACCGCATCCGGCAGCTCAACGACGTGGACGAGCGGCTCGCGTTCGGGCGGCTGCAGACCGAGGAGGACGCCCTGCGCTACATCGGGCGCATCGGCCTCCGCGACGACGACCAGCAGCCGCTGCTGCTCGACTGGCGCGCCCCGCAGGCCAGCGCGTTCTACCAGGCCACCGCCGCGACGCCGCTCGGCATCAAGGTGCGCCGCCACCTGACGACCCGGGGTCGGGCGGTCACGGCGATCGAGGACGAGGTCTTCGACCCGGACGACATCCCAGAGGACACGACGCTCAACGGCGAGTCCGCCCTGATCGCGGCCCTGTCCGCGCAGCGCACGGGCCGGATGCACGACATCGTCTCGACCATCCAGGCCGAGCAGGACCGCATCATCCGCTCCCCGGCGCGCGGCGTCCTCGTCGTGGCCGGCGGCCCCGGCACCGGCAAGACCGCCGTCGCGCTGCACCGCGCGGCCTACCTGCTCTACGCCGACAAGGAGCGCCTCGCCCGCAACGGCGTGCTCGTGGTCGGCCCGTCCCGCAGCTTCCTGCAGTACATCGAGCAGGTGCTGCCCTCGCTCGGCGAGAGCGGCGTCGTCCTCCGCACCGTAGGTCAGCTCTACCCCGGTGTGGACGCAGCGGCGGTCGACGCCCCCGCGGCGGCCGCCGTGAAGGGCCGGCTCGCGATGGCCCAGGTCCTCCGCCGTGCCGTGCACGCCAGGCAGGTCGCGCCGGCCGAGCCGCAGACGGTGTGGATCGACAACGAGCGGATCGTCGTCCCGCCGGCGCTGATCCAGCGCGCGATCCGCCGCGCCCAGCAGACCAGGAAGCCGCACAACGTCGCCCGGGTCACCTTCGTCCGCGAGGCGCTCGCCGACCTCACCGACCTGCTCGTCGACGCGGTGTCCGGCCGCGGGGGCACCATCGACGACGAGGACCGGCGGATGCTCCGCGAGGACCTCCGCACGGCCCAGGACGTGAAGGTGCTGCTGAACACGGCCTGGCTGCCGCTCAGCCCCGAGAAGCTGCTCGGCGACCTCTACACGCGCCCCGCCTACCTCGCCGCGGTGAGCCCGGAGCTGTCGCCGGCGGACCGGGCACTCCTCGCCCGCGAGCGCTCCGCGCCGTTCACCGTGTCGGACGTGCCGCTGCTCGACGAGGCCGCGGAGCTGCTCGGCGAGCTCGACGCGGGTGGCGATGCGCGCCGCTCGGCCCGGGAGGCGCAGCACAAGCGGGACCTCGAGAACGCCGAGCAGGCCATCCGCAACATGGGCGTCGAGGGCATCGTCACCGCGGACGCCCTCGCCGCCAACTTCGCCGACCGGGGCGAGGCGCTCACGACCGCCGAGCGGGCGGCGATGGACCGCACGTGGACCTATGGTCACATCGTCGTGGACGAGGCGCAGGAGCTGACGCCCATGCAGTGGCGACTGCTGCGCCGCCGCGGCCCGCTCCGCTCGTTCACCGTCGTGGGCGACCTGGCGCAGGCGTCGGTCGCCGAGGCGCCGGCGAGCTGGGACGATGCCGTCGCGGCGCTCGGGACCGAGTTCCGGCTGGAGCAGCTGACCGTGAACTACCGGACCCCGCGGGAGATCACCGAGCTCGCCGAGCGCCGCGCGCTCGCCGACGGGCTGCCCATCACGCCGACCCGCTCGGTGCGCGACGGCCGATGGCCGATCAAGCGGGTGCAGGCCGACGCCGCCGGCCTCCCGGATGCCACGGTGGAGGCGGTCCGCCGCGACCGGGCGATCGACGACGGCGGCACGCTCGCGGTGATCACCCCGGAGGCGCTCGTCCGCCCCGTGCACGACCGGCTCGCGGCGGCGCTGGACGAGCCCGTCGGGTTCGGCGCCGAAGGGCTCGGCGCCCACGTCTCGGTCCTCACCGCGAGGAGCGCGAAGGGCCTCGAGTTCGACGCGGTCGTCGTCGTCGACCAGGAGGGCATCGCCGAAGGCGACGGCAGCGGCGCGCTCTACGTGGCCCTCACCCGCCCGACGCAGCGCCTCACCCTCGTCGACCCCGCCTGATCCGGCGGCGTCAGCCCTTCGTGCAGGCGCCCGACGAGACCGCGGTGCGGTACGACGCCGCGTGGCCGACGACCTTGTCGAACTGCGTGGGCGTCATGGCGTAGCCGATGTCGGCGGTCGTCGAGCTCTTGGCGAACACGATGCCGAGCACGTGGCCGGCGGTGGAGAGCAGCGGTCCGCCCGAGTTGCCCTGCTCCACGTCCGCCGCGACCGTCGCGAGGGACCGGACGCTCGTCCCGCTGCCCGCGACGTCGGGCACCCGCGTCTCGCCCACCTGCAGCACCTTCGCACCGCCGGAGGAGAACGGGCCGCCGAACGGGAACCCGTCGATGACGCCCGTCGTGCCGACCGCCGGCGTCGAGTCGACCGCGAGCGCCGGCCGGCCGAGGCCCGGCACGGCGACGACCGCGAGGTCGGACGACGGGTCGAAGTAGGTCACCTTCCCGACCAGCGCGGCGCCGTCGTCACGGAGCACGACGGGGGAGCGCACGCCAGCGAGCACGTGCGCGTTGGTGAGCACCCGGTCGGTGGAGATCACGAAGCCGGATCCGCTCTGGTCCTGGCCGCAGGCGTACGCCGTGCCGGTGACCTTCACGACGCTCCGCGCCGCGCGGGTCAGCGCGGCGGTCCGGGTGTCGACGCCCGGGACGACCGGCTTGTCCGGGAGCCCGCCGAGCGCCTCCCGCAGCTGCGGGATGCCGCTGGTCAGCACCGTGCCCCGCAGCTGCGCGAGCGCGGTCTGCACGGGCGGCGGGGTGACGGTGTCGATGGTCCGCAGCACGACGGACGACGCGACCGGCTGCGCGAGGAAGGGCACGCCGAGCGCGGCGACGACGGAGGCGATCACCGAGATCACGAGCGCGGCGACCACCGTGTTCGCGGCCGCACCGAGCACGCGGTCCACGATCCCGAGCGGGCTCTTCAGGAGGCGCCCTCCGAGCAGCGAGCCGATGCCGACGCCGACCCCGTGGCCGATCGCCACGATCACGAGCGCGGCGACGATCGTCACGAGCACGCGGGTGCCGCCGTCCGTGACGAACCGGCCGATGAACGGCGCCGCGAGCGTCGCGACCACCGCACCGGCGGCGATGCCGACGAGCGCGCCGAGGCTGCGGATGAGCCCGAGCCGGTAGCCGTGCACGAGGTAGCCGAGCAGGAGGAGGACGAGGACGATGTCGAGCACCGCGGACACGGCCGTGTGGCTCCTTCTGACGAGCGGGCGAAGCCGACAGCGTATTCGGCGGCCGGGAGGCCGGGTGCCAGCGACGGGCGGATCCGGACCGATCGCTCGGGGGCCTCTTCACCCGCTGCTAGGATCGGTGGTCGCCGTGAACCGGCCGCGGATCCAGAACGCCCGACGCATCCCGCGTCGCGCCCCGCGCAGCGAGAGGGAGGAGCCCCATATGGCATTGGACGCCGACGTGAAGAAGGCCATCATCGAGGAGTACGCGACGCACCCCGGTGACACGGGTTCCCCGGAGGTCCAGGTCGCGATCCTCACCACGAGGATCAAGGACCTGACCGAGCACCTGAAGCTGCACAAGCACGACCACCACTCGCGTCGTGGGCTGCTGCTGCTCGTCGGCCAGCGCCGGCGGCTGCTCGGCTACCTGCAGGAGATCGACATCGCGCGCTACCGGACGCTCATCGAGCGTCTCGGCCTGCGTCGCTGACCGACCGACTTCACCGTCCGAGGGGGCGTCCCGCATGCGGGGCGCCCCTTCGTCATGCCGCCCCTTCGTCATGTCAGGGCGACGTGGTAGCCCTGACCCATGGACACGACCGCTCTGGACCGCCGCCCGCTCGTCGAGGACTGGGTCCGCCGCTACGAGCGCGCCTGGGCGAGCAACGAGCCGGACGACGTGCGGGGGCTCTTCACCCCCGACGGCGAGTACCGGTTCCATCCGTCGGACGAGCCGACGGTCGGGCACGAGGCGATCGTGACGGCCTGGCTCGACGCGCAGGACGAGGCCGACGACCACGCCTTCACCTGGTCGGTCGTCGCGGTGGACTGGCCCACGGCCGTCGTGCAGGGCCGCACGACGTACACGGACGGCGACGTCTACGACAACCTCTGGGTGCTCCGCCTCGCGGACGACGGCAGGGCCGAGTCGTTCACCGAATGGTTCATGGAGCCGAGCGGGGACGAGTGAGCACCGACCTGACCGGTCGGGTGGCGCTCGTCACCGGCGCGACCGGCGGCATCGGCGCCGCACTCGTCGACCGCCTGCTCGAGGCCGGCGCCACGATCGTGGGGACCACCCGCGACGCGGCGAAGGCGGAGCGCGACGACCGGTACTCCCTGATCGAGGCGGATGCGACCGATCGCGCGTCCGCGGCGCGCGTCGTCGAGGAGGTCGAGCGGCGCCACGGCGCGGTCGACGTGCTCGTGCCGAACGCGGGCAGCGGCACGACCCGCACCCTGCCCGACACCACGGACGAGGACTGGGACGAGGCGATCGCCGTCAACCTCACGGCGCCGTTCCTGCTCGCCCGCGCCGCGGTGCCGCGGATGGCCGATCGCCGCTTCGGTCGCGTCCTGTTCGTCTCGAGCCTCGCGGCCTTCACCGGCGGCGCGATCGGCCCGCACTACGCCGCGTCGAAGGCGGGGCTGCAGGGGCTGGTCGGCTTCCTCGCGTCCCGGTACGCCGCATCCGGCGTCACGGTCAACGCGATCGCCCCGGCCCTGATCACCGGCACGACGATGGGCGATGCGCTGCCGGACGACGCGGCCGCCCACATCCCGGTCGGCCGGATGGGCACGACGTCCGAGGTCGCGGAGCTGGCGGTCGCGATGCTCGGCAACGGCTACCTCACCGGGAAGACGATGCTGCTCGACGGCGGGCTGCTGGCCCGCTGAGCACCGGAACGAGGGCCGCCCGGATGAGAGCCCGCCGAGACGAGAACGGCGGATGCGAGGACGGGAGATCCCGTCCTCGCATCCGCCGATCGTCTCGGGGGCGTCGCGTCAGGCCGCGGCGCCGAACTCCGACTGGCCCGTCAGCACGGCGTCGTCGCGGACCTGCTGGTCCTGCGCGACCCGGGCGCCGGCGCCGATCGTGGCGCGCGCCCCGATGCGGGAGTGGCTGCCCACGTGGGCGCCCTCCCCGATGACGGCGGCTGCGCCGACGTGCACGGCGGCTCCGATCTCGGCGTGCGGCCCGACGACGGCCTCACGGTCGACCCACGTGCCTGCGTGGATCCGGGCGGAGCGCCCCACCCGTGCGCCGGACTCGACGTACACGGAGGGGGCGAGGAATGCGGTGGGGTCCACCGACGCATCGGTGGCGACGAGTCCACGGCCGTTGGGGTGCCTGCGGTACCGCGTGACGGTACCGAACTCGTCCTCGATCTCTTCGGCGATCCTGGGGGTCCTGCGCTGCATGCTCTCCACAACCGGGCCGCGCCCCCGTTCATTCCCACTTCGCGCCCCCGTTCTTCCCGGGAATCCCATAAGAACGCGGCCAGCGGAGCATGTGAACGGCAGGGTTCCCGACGCCTCTCGTTGCCGGTTCCTCAAGTCGCCCGCTGGCACAATGAGCGGATGATCTTCCGCCGCGGCACCCGCGACACCTCCTTCCCGAAGGGGGACCAGGGCACGGGGTCGCTCGACGACTACAAGTTCGACCTCACCCCGGGCAGCAACCGCGTCACGATCCGCCTCGCGGGCAGCGACCCGCACCAGGACGTGATCGCGACGGCGGAGGCGGCCGAGCAGCTGGAGACGGCGATCAGTCGCCGCACCCTGGAGGAGGAGCGCACCGACGCGCCCATGGCCGTGCGCCTCTTCGCCGACGGCCGGATCCTCGGCCCGGTCGGCATGGTGCCCCGCGGCCTCGAGGGCGTGGTGAACGAGACGCTCAGCCGGCTGGAGCTCGCCGGCAGGAAGCCCCGGATCCCGGTCGAGATCGTCAAGACGCGGCAGGGCCTGCGGGTCGACCTGCAGATGGGCCGCACCCGCTGAGCCGGGCACCCAGCCCGGTTCGCCAGACTGGAGGCATGGACACCATCCGCCTCGGCACCTCCGGCCTCGAGATCTCCCGCATCGTGCTCGGCTGCATGAGCTACGGCGACCCCGACCGCGGCAGCCACGCCTGGAGCCTCGGCCTCGACGACAGCCGGCCGTTCTTCCGGGACGCGGTCGAGGCGGGCATCACCACGTTCGACACCGCCAACGTCTACTCCGACGGGTCCAGCGAGGAGATCACCGGGACGCTGCTGAAGGAGTTCGCGCGCCGCGAGGAGATCGTGATCGCCACGAAGGTGAACGGGCGGATGGGTCCGGGCACGAACGGCGCCGGTCTCTCGCGCGGCGCGATCATGACGCAGATCGACGCGAGCCTGCGGCGCCTCGGCACCGACTACGTCGACCTCTACCAGATCCATCGCTTCGACCCCACCGTGCCGATCGCCGAGACGATGGCGGCGCTGCACGACGTCGTGAAGAGCGGCAAGGCCCGCTACATCGGCGCCTCGTCGATGTGGGCGTGGCAGTTCGCGGAGATGCAGCACACCGCCGACATCGAGGGGCTCACCCGGTTCGTGTCGATGCAGGACCAGTACTCGCTGCTCATGCGCGAGGAGGAGCGGGAGATGCTGCCGTACTGCCTCGAGACCGGCGTCGGCGTGATCCCGTGGTCGCCGCTCGCGCGCGGCAAGCTGACCCGCGAGTGGGACGCCACGACGGCCCGCAGCGGGACCGACGAGTTCGGCAAGACGCTGTTCCGGCAGGCGGAGGACGCCGACAGGCGGATCGTCGAGGCCGTCGGGCGGATCGCGGCCGACCGGGGCGTGTCCCGCGCGCAGGTCGCGCTGGCGTGGGTGCTCGCGCAGCCGGCGGTCACGGCGCCGATCATCGGGGCGACCAAGCCGGAGCACCTCGCCGACGCGGTTGCGGCCGAGCAGCTCGAGCTGAGCGACGACGAGCTCGAGGCGCTGGAGGCGGACTACGTCCCGCACACCCCCACCGGGTTCTGAGCCCGAGCCCGAGCCCGAACCCGAGCGGGAGCCCGCGTTCCGGCCCTGGGCCGGGGTGACCCCGGCCCGGCGCCTGCTGTTCTGGCTGCGGATCTCCTTCGTCGGCGACGCGGTGCTCGCCGCGATCGGCGGCCTGCTGGTCGCGCAGGGCGAGGCCGTCGGCATCGCGCTGCTCGTCTTCACCGCCCTGCGGGCCGGGATCGGCGTCGTCGCACTCGTGCTCGCCGCGCGGGCGCTCGAGCGGCACGACCCGCACGACGACCGGCCGTCCGTGCTCGGCTGAGGGAGCCTCGGCCCGGCGGTCAGTCCGGGTCGGCGGGATCGAGCGGCGCGTGGTGGTCGAGCCCCTCCACCCCCTGCTTCCAGTAGCCGTGCAGCGACAGGTTCTCCTTCGGGATGCCCGCTTCCTGCTTCAGCCAGCGGCGCACGGGGATGAGGGCGCCGGCCTCGCCGGCGGCGAAGACGAAGGTGTCGGCGGTGACGTCCTGGCTGCGCACGACGTCGAGGAGGTCGAACTCGCCCGTCAGGGCCGGCTGCGGGGTGGCGGTCAGGGCCTCGACGTCGTCGAGGTAGCCGACGAGGCCGGCGTCCGAGCCGAACAGCACCGCGTGCACGGGCGTCACGCCGGCGAACGCGCGGATCCAGCGGCGCAGGGCCGGCATGCCGGACGGATCCGCGATCAGCAGCACGTTGCCGAAACCCGAGGGCGCGAGCCGCGAGCCCCGCGGCCCCGCGATCTCCAGGGCGTCGCCGCGCCCGGCGCGCGACGCCCACGCGGTCGCGGGTCCCGCATCCCCGTGGACGACCACGTCGATGTCGAGCTCCGGGCCCGACGAGGCGCCGATCGGCCGGAACTCGGCCGGGGTGTAGTCACGGGCGACGAAGCCGTCGGGACCGGGGAAGAAGGCCTTCACGTGGTCGGCGGGGCCGAGGCTCGCGAACCCGTCGAGGTCGCCGCCGAAGGTGAAGCGCACCAGGGTGTCGGTGAGTCCCGTGCGCTCGAGCACCGTCAGGTGCCGCCGCCTCGCCCCCTCGTGCCGGATCGATTCGCGCGCGCGGGCGGTGGCCGAGTGGGGGAAGGTGCTCACCTCCCCATTCTGGCGGAGGCCGATCAGCGGCCGGCGGTCGCCGAGTCGAAGACCGCCTCCGCCCCGTGGTCGGAGAGCGTGACGACCGCGCGGCTGCCGTCGAGGCTCCGCTCGTAGGCGAGGCCGACGCCGGCGGGGATCGTGGTGAGGTGCTGCCCGCTGTCGTCGACCACGGCGCCGCCGACCGCGAGCAGGTCGCCCGGCCAGGTGCCAGTGGCGGCGTGCTGCGTCGTCAGAGCCGTCGAGACGGCGGTGAGGGCCGTGCGCACCGCGGCGGTGCCGGCCTCGTGGGCGGCGTGCACGGACGAGAGCACCAGCGCGACCGGCACGGCGACGACGACCGTGCCGACGGCGAGCCGGGCCAAGGCGCTCGCCATCCGCCGGTCCGACCGGGTGAGATCGACCGCCGGATCGGAGGTGTGTGGCATGAGGTCCTCGTGGTGCATGCCGGCAGGCCTGACGGCCCCTCCGTTCTACCGAGGCCCGGTGGAGGATGACGAGCCCCAGAACGCGGGCGCTGGAATCCGGGGGCGGCCGCGGGTGTTGCCTCCTCCATGGCTCCGCTCTCGCTCTCCGTGCTCGATCTCGTCCCCGTCCGCACAGGGCAGCGGTCCGCGGATGCCGTCGCGGCGACCGTCGCGCTCGCGCAGCGTGCGGACGAGCTGGGCCTCACGCGCTACTGGCTCGCGGAGCACCACAACATGCCGTCGGTCGCCTCGACGAACCCGCCCGTGCTCCTCGGCGTGCTCGCCGGGCGCACCGAGCGCATCCGGCTCGGCTCCGGCGGTGTGATGCTGCCGAACCACGCCCCGTTCGTCATCGCCGAGCAGTTCGCCGTGCTCGAGGCGGCGGCGCCCGGCCGCATCGACCTCGGGATCGGGCGGGCGCCGGGCAGCGACCCCGTCATCTCGGCGCTGCTGCGCTCGACCGGGCACACGAGCGACGTCGACGCCTTCCCGAACCACGTGCAGGACATCGAGGCCCTGCTCGGCGAGGACGGCGCCGGCCTGCGACTCGCCACGGGGGAGCAGTACGTGGTGCGGGCGACGCCGGCAGCGGCCGGACGGCCGACGCTCTGGCTGCTGGGCTCGAGCGACTACTCGGCCGAGCTCGCCGCCCGGCTCGGCCTGCCGTACGTCTTCGCGCATCACTTCTCCGGCGAGGGCACCGCCCGCGCCCTCGACCTCTACCGGACGCAGTTCCAGCCGAGCGAGCTGCTCGACGCGCCCCGGACGTTCCTCACCGCGAACGTCGTCGCCGCCGACACCGCGGAGGAGGCGGCGCAGCTCGCCCTCCCGCAGCTGCAGCACATGGCGCGGCTCCGCACCGGCACGCCGCTGACGGCGCTCGACACCGTCGAGGACGCCCTCGAGGCGTCCATGACCGAGCCGCAGCAGGACCTCATCGGCGCGATGCGCGGCCGCTGGTTCATCGGCGAGGCGGATGACGTCGCCGAGCGCCTCGCCGCCTTCGCGGAGCGGTTGGAGGTCGACGAGGTCATGGTGAGCCCGGGCGCCGGCGCCCGCCGCACCGACCCGATCGACCGCGTGCCCGCCCGCGAGCGGACCCTCGACCTGCTCGCCGCCCGCATCCCGCAGGGCGTCCCGGCCGCCGTCTGACGCGACGCGAATCGGGAGTGCTGTCCGCACGGACAACTGCTGCCGCTGATTCGCCGACAGTTGTCCGTGCGGACAGCAGACACGAGGCGCTGCGCGGTGCTCGCTCCCCGCGCGGGCTTCGCGTCGCAGTTCCGGTCGCATGCGCGCCGCCGTTCCATCCCGAACTGCGCCGCGAATCCGAAGGAGGACCTTCGTGGCGCACTTCCGGTCGTTCTGGCCCCGCCGTTGCGTCCCGAACTGCGACACGACGTCCAGAAGGGCGAGCAGCGTGGCCTGACACCCAGCGGTACGGGCCCCCGAGGGGTACTGCTGTCCGAACGGACAACTGCTGCCGCTGAATCGCCGACAGTTGTCCGGGCGGACAGCAGACACGAGTCGACCGAGCGCCGGTGCTGCGCGCCGCGCTCCCGCGAGTCCTGGAATACGGCTGCGGCGGCTATCGTTGACACGTCATACAACGAAAGCGGGAACGGAGCGGGTATGACCGGCCAGCAGATGCAGTTCGGGATCTTCAGCGTCGGAGACCTCACCGAGGATCCGACCACCCGGCGCACGCCCACCGAGGCCGAGCGGATCAAGGCCATCCTCACGATCGCGCAGCACGCGGAGGAGGTCGGGCTCGACGTCTTCGCGATGGGCGAGCACCACAACCCGCCGTTCGTGCCCTCGTCGCCGACCACGATCCTCGCCCACGTCGCCGCGCGCACCGAGCGGCTTCTCCTCTCGACGGCGACCACGCTGATCACGACGAACGACCCCGTGCGCATCGCCGAGGAGTACGCGATGCTCCAGCACGTCGCGGACGGCCGCGTCGACCTCACGCTCGGCCGCGGCAACACCGGCCCGGTCTATCCCTGGTTCGGGCAGGACATCCGGCAGGGCATCCCGCTCGCCGTCGAGCACTACGCGCTGCTGCACAAGCTCTGGCGTGAGGACGTCGTGAACTGGGAGGGCCGCTTCCGCACGCCCCTGCGGGGCTTCACCTCGACGCCGCGGCCGCTCGACGGCGTGCCGCCGTTCGTGTGGCACGGCTCCATCCGCAGCCCCGAGATCGCCGAGCAGGCCGCCTACTACGGCGACGGCTTCTTCGCGAACAACATCTTCTGGCCGGCCGAGCACTCCCAGCGGCTGATCGGCTACTACCGGCAGCGCTTCGAGCACTACGGCCACGGCAGCGCCCGGCAGGCCATCGTCGGCCTCGGCGGCCAGGCGTTCATCCGGCCGCGGAGCCAGGACGCGATCGACGAGTTCCGCCCGTACTTCGACAACGCCCCGGTCTACGGGCACGGGCCGAGCCTCGAGGACTTCACCGCGCAGACGCCGCTGACCGTCGGCAGCCCGCAGCAGGTCATCGACCGGTACGCCGGGATGCGGGACCTCTTCGGCGACCACCAGCGCCAGCTCTTCCTCGTCGATCACGCGGGCCTGCCCCTGAAGACGGTGCTCGAGCAGCTCGACATCCTCGGTGGGGAGGTCGTGCCGGCGCTCCGACGCGAGCTCGCCGTCGGGCGGCCGGCCGACGTGCCCGACGCCCCGACCCACGACGCCCGCGTCGCGGCCGCCCGCGAGGCCGCGGCCGCCCGCGAGGCCGCGCCCGTGCTGGAGGCGGCGGTATGACGCGGCACAACGACGAGCGGATGCAGGAGGGCGAACCGATGACGAAGGATGGACGGATGACGGCGACCCGGCGCATCGCGGTGCTCTCAGCGGGGCTCAGCAGCCCCTCCTCGACGCGGCTGCTCGCCGACCGCCTCGCGGCGGCGACGGGTGCGGCCCTCGCAGGCCGGGGGGTCGACGCCGAGATCGAGGTCGTCGAGGTGCGCGACCACGCGCAGGCGGTGGTGTCGGCCACGCTGACGCGGTTCCCGGGACCGGAGCTCGATCGGGCGATCCGCACGGTCACCGGTGCGGATGCGGTCATCGCGGTCAGCCCCACGTTCAACGCCTCCTACAGCGGCCTCTTCAAGTCCTTCCTCGACCTGATCGAGCCGGGCGCGCTCGACGGCGTGCCCGTGCTGATCGGCGCCACCGGGGGCAGCGAGCGCCACTCGCTCGTGCTCGACCACGCGCTGCGGCCCCTCTTCTCCTACCTGCACGCCGTCGTCGTGCCGACCGGCGTCTACGCCGCGTCCGCCGACTGGGGGTCCGGGGACGCGGCGCTGCCCGCGCGCATCGAACGGGCCGGGCAGGAGCTCGCCGAGCTGCTCGCCGCGCGGCCCGCGCGTCCGGCGCTCGACGACGGGTTCGCCGTCGACGCGGACTTCGAGGACCTCCTGCGCTCGCTCGATTGAGCGGCCAGATCCGCCGCGGCCTCGCCGCGGTCCTCACCCCGTCTGCGAGCCCGCCGCTCCATCTGGCGCGGTCGGGCCGCCGCCGGACGGGCTGTTCTTCGTGCTGATCGCCGGCGTCACGGGCCGGCTCACCGCGCCGCCGGGCGCCGCGGGCGCGGGGCTGGATCCGCGGATCGTGCTCGGTGCGGGCCGTGCACCGCGTCCTCGGCACCCTCGTCAGGGCGGTCGCGTTCGGGCCCTCGTGCTCATCACCCCGCTGGCGCTCACGATCGCCGAGGCCGGATCCGGCGCCCCCGTTCTCCTGCTCGTCCAGGACCGCGTGGTCGACACGGTCGTCGGTGCGGCCGTCGCGCTCGGCGTGCTGGTGGCCGACCTGGGCATGGAGCGCCTGCTGCGCCCGCGAACCGCGTGAAATGGGGTAGCGGGCGCACCTGTCAACCCTCTTGACAGACCCTAGGATCCAGGGGTGAGCGCAGCAGGGTTCGACGTGCGCGCCTACTCGCTCGACGCGCAGGGCAGCCTCCGGACGCGCCTGAGCGGCGTGGGCGAGCCCATCGACGACGCCCTGCGCGACCTGCTCCGCTACCTCCGCGAGCGGTTCGGCGGCACGACCACCTGGCTCAGTCTCGTGCTCGTCACCCCGACCCACAAGGACGCGCGCATCACCGCGTTCCTCAGCACGTGGGCCTACGAGCGGCACTGGATGTCGGATGCCCTGCTCGCGCTCGCCGGCGGCGTGCCCGCGGTGCCGGTGCCACGCGGGCGGGTGACGTCCGCGTTCGAGCGACTCGGACCTCTGCGGGAGGCCGTCGTGGCCAACGTGCACGGCCGCGGGCTCAGCGCGGTGCACATGACCGAGCGCGTCGTCGACGGCGCGCTGCTCGACGCGCTGCTGACCCGCGCCGTCGCGCTCGCGCCCGAGGCGGTCGCGCACGACCTCGAGCACCTCCGTGAGGTGCTCGAGCGCCAGCAGGAGTTCTTCCTGGAGACCGCACACGCCCGCCTGGCCGAGTCCGGCCGGGCGCAGCGGCTCACGCGTGCCCGCGTCCTGGCCCGCGCCTGGCCGATCGGCGCGGAGCTCGATCCCGCCGGCACAGCCCGCGCGCTCACGATCCTCACCGAGGGCGACCCCGGCTGGGCCGCACGCCTCGACGCCCGCATCGAGGCGCTGCCGGGGCTCGCCGGCCTCGGCGTCATGCGGCGGACGGCGGCCAATCCCGGCGCTCCGGCGCTCCGAACACCTCTTCGACCCGCGGCGGCGCTCGGCCGGCTCGCGGCTTCCGTCGTGAACAAGAAGGGGTAGGCGCGCCTCGCGCCGCCAGGCACCACATGGCATTCGACATCGACACGTTCGCCTCCGCCAGCGTCAAGGTCGGCTGGGAGGACCTCGACCTGGACGCGTTCCGTCGCGACCCCCTTCCCGAGCGGACGCTCCGCACGCTCCGCTACATGTGCGACGTCGAGTACCACACGGTCTGCTACCTGCGCGACATGCTCGTCACCCCGTCGCACACCGACTCGGACGTCTCCACGTTCATGACGATGTGGAACCGCGAGGAGTACTGGCACGGTGAGGCGCTCGCCGCCGTCCTCGGCGTGCACGGCATCACGGTCGAGTTCGACCAGGTGAAGGCCAGCCGGATGAAGGTGGGGTGGAAGGACCGCCTCGACCCGATCAAGCAGTCGCTGCTCGGCAACATCGTCGGCAAGGACTTCATCGCGGTGCACATGTCGTGGGGCGCCGCGAACGAGCGCAGCGCCGCCGCCGGCTACAAGCGCCTCGTCGCGCTCGAGAACCACCCCGCACTCACCCCGCTGCTGAAGCGGATCGCCGCGCAGGAGAGCCGGCACATCGCCTTCTACGCCACCCAGGCCCGCAAGCGCCTCGAGGCGAGCGCCAAGGCCAGAGCGCTCAACCGCTTCGTGATGTCGCGGTTCTGGGGCCCGGTCGGCTCCGGCGTCATGCCCGAGGAGGAGGTCGACCACGTCATGCGGCACCTCTTCAGCGGCGAGGACGGCAGCCGTGAGGTGCGCAAGCTGGACGAGCAGATCGCCGAGCTGCCGGGGCTCGAGGGTCTCACGATCATGGCGGACGCCTTCCGGCGGAGGGGCCTCGTCGTCCTCTGACCCACCGGACGTCCGCGCGACGATCGTGGGATGCCCGCGGCAGAGTGGGGGCGTGACCGACACGCCCACCGCGCGCCTCGTGCTGCACCCGATCACGCCTGCCGAGGCGGCGCGGATCGTCGCCCACACGCCGGACGCCGGCGACCGCTGGCATCCGGAGTACCCGTTCGAGGACGAGCTCGCGCCGCTGAAGTCCCTGGCCGCCTCGGCCGCGCCCGACCCGGTCTTCACGATGGGTCCCGGGAGCCGGTTCCGGCGCGCTGCGAACGCGGCGTGACGGCCGAGCGACGGGGAGATCAGGTGCGGGAGGCGTCGACCGCACTCGCCGTCGGCGGCATCGGGTTCCATGGACCTCCGGATGCTGACGGCGCCGTCGAGCTGGGCTACGGACTCGTCCCGTCCGCCCGCGGCCACGGCTACGCGACCGAGGCGCTGACCGGCGCGCTCGGGATCGCCGCCGCGCACGGCGCCCGCCTCGTCCACGCGGACACCGATCCCGCGAACACGGCGTCTCAGAACGTGCTCACCAAGGTGGGGTTCACCGAGGTGCGCCGCACCGAGCAGCTCGTGTTCTACGAGCTGACGCTCTGACCGACCCGGGGACCCGCTGCGGCGCCGACCGAGAACCGCGGCTCGATGCCGAGCTCGCCGAGCTCCTCGTCGGAGAGCATCCGGGATCGGATGAGGAAGCGCTTGCCCTCCGGCGCCTCGACCGAGAAGCCGCTCCCGCGCCCGTCGACGACGTCGATGGTGAGATGCGTGTACTTCCAGAGCTCGTACTGGGAGCGCGACATGTAGACGGGGACCGGGTCGATGCCGGCGACGTCGAGCTCGCCGAGGTGCACGTCGGAGGCGCCGGTACGGAACATGCCGACCGGGTAGCACATGGGGCTCGACCCGTCGCAGCAGCCGCCGGACTGGTGGAACATGAGCGGCCCGTGCCGCTCCGCCAGCTTCATGAGCAGGGCGGCGGCGCCCTCGGTCACGTCGGTGCGGTTCGCGGTCACGGGTGAGGCCTCTCGGAAGGGCTCCCGCCGCACGCGCGGCGAGCAGCGTGCGGCGGGAGCGGCGGATGAAGGATCAGAAGAAGCCCATCGGGCCGTCGGCGTACGAGACGAGGAGGTTCTTCGTCTGCTGGTAGTGGTCGAGCATCACCTTGTGGTTCTCGCGGCCGATGCCCGACTGCTTGTACCCGCCGAACGCGGCGTGCGCCGGGTACTGGTGGTACGTGTTCGACCACACGCGGCCGGCTTCGATCGCGCGCCCCGCCCGGTAGAGCTGCGACCCGTTGCGGCTCCACACGCCGGCGCCGAGCCCGTACAGGGTGTCGTTGGCGATGGAGATGGCGTCGTCGAAGCCGTCGAACGAGGTGAGCGCGAGCACGGGCCCGAAGATCTCCTCCTGGAAGATCCGCATCGAGTTGGCGCCCTCGAAGATCGTCGGCTGCACGTAGTAGCCGTCCGCGAGGTCGCCGCCGAGGTCGGCCCGCTCGCCGCCGACCAGCAGCTTCGCGCCCTCCTGCTTGCCGATGTCCATGTAGGACAGGATCTTCTCGAGCTGGTCGTTCGAGGCCTGCGCGCCGATCATCGTGGAGACGTCGAGCGGGTTGCCCTGCTTGATCCGCTTCACGCGCTCGATGCCGTCGCCGACGAAGCCGTCGTAGATCGACCGGGCGACGAGGGCGCGCGACGGGCAGGTGCAGACCTCGCCCTGGTTGAGGGCGAAGAAGCAGAAGCCCTCCTGCGCCTTCTCGTAGTACGAGTCCTTCGCATCCGCGACGTCCTCGAAGAAGATGTTCGGGCTCTTGCCGCCGAGCTCGAGCGTGACGGGGATGAGGTTCTCGCTCGCGTACTGCATGATCAGCCGGCCGGTGGTGGTCTCCCCGGTGAAGGCGATCTTGCGGATGCGCGGGTGCGAGGCGAGCGGGGCGCCGGCCTCGAACCCGAACCCGTTGACGATGTTCAGCACACCCGCGGGGATCAGGTCCTTGATCAGGTCCATCAGCACGTGGATGGAGGCGGGGGTCTGCTCCGCCGGCTTCAGCACGACGCAGTTGCCGGCCGCGAGGGCGGGCGCGAGCTTCCACGTGGCCATGAGGATCGGGAAGTTCCAGGGGATGATCTGGCCGACCACGCCGAGCGGCTCGTGGAAGTGGTACGCGATGGTGTCGTGGTCGATCTCGGACACCCCGCCCTCCTGGGCGCGGATGGCGCCGGCGAAGTAGCGGAAGTGGTCGATCGCGAGCGGCAGGTCCGCGGCGAGGGTCTCGCGCACCGGCTTGCCGTTCTCCCACGTCTCGGCCACGGCCAGCAGCTCGAGGTTCGCCTCCATGCGGTCCGCGATGCGGGTGAGCATCAGGGCGCGCTCGGCGGGGGAGGTGCGGCTCCAGGCGGGGAACGCCTTCCAGCCGGCCTCGACGGCCGCGTCGACGTCGGCGGCGGTGCCGCGGGCCATCTCGCAGAACGGCTTGCCCGTCACCGGGGTGATGTCCTCGAAGTACTCGCCGCTCGCCGGCGGCACGTACCGGCCGCCGATGAAGTGGTCGTACCGGCTGCGGTAGCTCATCACCGCGCCCTCCGACCCCGGGTTCGCGTACACCTGGGGACTCGAGTCGGGCAGTGCAGCGTCCTCGCCGGCGTGGTCGGCGGGAGCGTCCGCGTACATCGTCATCGATGGGATCCCTTCCAGAGCTTCGGGCGCGGGGTCCCGCACCCGAGCCGGACGCTACGCGCGGGAGGGTTGCGGATCGTTGCGCTGCTCGAGGGCCTCCAGGCGGGCCACGACGCCCGCTCGGCGGGGCGACCTGGCGGGCAGGATCTGCAGCGCGGTGAGCAGCACGGCGGGGTCCGCGGTCACCCGATCGGCGTAGGCGAGCAGCAGCTCCACGGACGCGCTCTCGAGGATCGACTCCCGCATCCGGGCCGCGAGCTCCTGCCGGATCTCCTCGATCCCGGGGGCGACGGAGGCGGGCAGCACCTCGCCGGCGAAGGCGTCGAGCGCCGCGCGGTGGGCGCCGCGGTCGAGCAGCCCGACGACCATCCGGGCGTCGAGGTCGACCGGCACGGCGAGGCGGTAGGGCCTGGCGAGCGGGACGAGGGCCGGCGCGACGCCCTCGAGGAGGTGACGGAGCCGCACCATCTCGGCCCGGACCGTGACGACGGCGTCGGGCCGGCCGTGCAGGAGCTCGGCGAGCCGCTCCGCGCTGAGCCCGGTGCGGTGCCAGGCGAGCAGGGTCATCAGCTCGGCGTGCCGGGTGGAGAGCTCGAGCACCGCGTCGCCCGCGGTCAGGGCGGCCGTGTCCCGGCCGAGGACCGCGAGCCGAGCGGCGCGGACCGGCTGCCGCATCCGCCGCCGTGGCTCCGCGCGCCGGGCGAGGAGCAGCTCCCGCTCCATCGCCGCGGCCGTCGCGGCGAGCAGCGGAAGGGTGTGCGGGGCGACCACCTCCGGCCCACCGGTGATGTCGATCACGCCGACGGTCTCGTGCGTGCGGAGGTCGTGCACCGGCATCGCCGTGCAGCTCCAGTCCCGCACGGGCAGGGCGAAGTGCTCGGCGCCGGCGATCTGGATGCCGTGGTCGAGCGCCAGCGCGGTGCCGGGTGCCGAGGTGCCGACGCGGTGCTCCGACCAGTCGGCGCCGGGAACGAAGCGCATCGCCTCCGCCCGGCGGACGAGCGCGGGGTCGCCCTCGACCCAGAGCAGGCGCCCCGCCGCGTCGCCGACCGCGACCACGACGCCGCTGTCCTCGTCCGCGTCCTTGCCGAGCAGCTCACGGAGCACGGGCATCGCGGCGGCGAGCGGATGCCGTGCCCGGTGGTCGCGCACCTCCTCCGCCGTCAGCGGCGTGGGGGCGAGCGTCCGCTCGGGATCGAGCCGGCCGCGCCGCGCGCGGTCCCAGGACTCGACGACGGGCGCGCGAGGCGCGCTCGTCCCCGCGATGGCGAGCCACTCGTCCACGCGCACGCTGCTCCCGATCCTCATCGATCGACTGCCGTCCAGGCCGGATCAGCGTAAGCACCTCGCGCCGCGTCCACGCGCAGGTGCGCAGGAATGGGCACATACCCTTGTCGGCATGGACAACAGGATCACGATGTACGGCGCGGCATGGTGCGGCGACTGCCGCAGGTCGAAGGCCGTGCTCGACGCGAGCGGCATCGACTACGACTACGTCGACGTCGAGGCGTCCAAGGAGGCCGCCGACGCCGCGGTCGCGATCAGCGGCCGCACGAGCATCCCGGTGATCGTGCTGCCCGACGGCTCCCACCTGGTCGAGCCCTCGGATGCGGAGCTGCGCGAGCGCATCGCGGCCTGAACGCCGTACCTCCCGCCGGCTGCGGCGCATCTGCCGGACTGCACGAACGACGGAGCTTCCGCACGGAACGCGCCCGGATCCGCATGACGCGCCCGCGGACGACGGTTTCTCCGTCGTTTGCGCAGGGGGGCGCTGGGTCAGTCCGCGCGGACCGCGAGGTCGCGCTGCAGGTGGCCCGCGGCGAGCAGCCCGGCGTCCGTGGTGACGATCACCCACGAGAAGCCGAGCGAGGCGAGGACGGCCGCCCGGGCCGGCTCCGCGCCGAACGCGCCCGCGATCAGGCCGGCCTTCGCCGCGGCGGCGAGCACCCGGGGGAGCGGGGCATCGGCTCCGCTGTCCGCGAGCAGCGCGTCGACGGTCGTGCCGAGCCGCAGCGAGAGGTCGAACGGGCCGACGAACAGCATGTCGACGCCGGGCACGGCGGCGATCTCCTCGACGGCGGCGAGCGCCTCCGCGGTCTCGATCATCACCGCGACGAACGGCACGCGGTCGGTCCGGGCGGTGTCCGGCAGGAAGCCCCAGCTGCGCGTGCCGCGGGGCGGATGGTGCGCCGCGGCCACCGCGCGGGCGGCATCCTCGGCCGAGTCGACGAGCGGCACGATCACGCCGTCGCCGCCGGCGTCGAGCACCCGGCCGATCAGCCCGGCGTCGTTCGCCCGCACCCGCACCAGCAGCGGCACCGAGCGACCGGTCGTGAGCCCGTAGGCCTCCCGCATCGCCCGGTCGTCGAAGTGCCCGTGCTGCTGGTCGAGCACGGCCCAGTCGAGCCCCGAGCCGGTCAGCGCCGCCGCCGTCCGCGGCTCACCGAGCGTCGCCCACACCCCGTACCGCACGTCCGTCCCGCTCACTCGACCATCCTGCCGGGTCAGGCCGACCGGCGGCCGATCGCGACGGTCCCGTCCACCTCGTCGTCGCTGTCCACCTCGACCTCGAGGCCTGCGGAGGACAGCAGCACGGCCGTCCAGCCGGCCTGCGTCCGGCCGGTCTCGATGAGCACCGCGCCGCCCGGCGCGAGCCACTCCGGCGCGGCTGCTGCGATGCGGCGATGGAGGTCGAGGCCGTCGGTGCCGCCGTCGAGCGCCATCCGGGCCTCGTGGTCGCGCGCCTCGGGCGGCATCGTCGCGATCGCGTCGGTCGGGACGTACGGGGCGTTGACGGCCAGCACGTCGATCCGGCCCCGGAGGTCTTCGGGCAGCGCATCGAAGAGGTCGCCCTCGGTCACGACGCCGCCGAGCGGCTCGAGGTTGCGGCGCGCGCAGGCGACCGCGGCCGGATCCAGGTCCGCCGCGTGCAGCACGCCCGGCGACGCGAGCGCGGCGATCACCATCGCGACCGCGCCGGTGCCGCAGCAGAGGTCGACGGCGACGCCCCCGGCCGGCAGCAGCGCGGCCGCGCGCCGCGCGAGCAGCTCGGTTCGCCGCCGGGGCACGAAGACCCGGGGCGCCGTCCGCACCCGCAGCCCGCAGAACTCGGCCCAGCCGAGGATCGTCTCGAGCGGCTCCCCGCCGACGCGGCGCCGGACGAGGTCCTCGAGCGCCTCGGGCGACGACGCCTCGGCGAGCAGCAGGGCCGCCTCGTCCTCGGCGAAGACGGATCCGGCCGCCCGGAGCCGCGCGGCGACGGCGTCGGCCGTGCTCACACCGGGGTGAGGTCGGCGCGCGTGACGCCGCCGCGGCGCCAGTCGACGATCCGCCAACGCCGACGCAGGGCCTCCCGGGAGAGCCGTGCGTCGGGGTTCACCGCGGTCGCGGTGCCGACGAGTGCGAGCCAGGGCAGGTCCGCGGCGCTGTCGCCGTACCCGTACGACTTCGTGAGGTCGATGCCCTCGCGCTCGGCGAACCGGGACAGCCAGGAGGCGCGCGCCTCGTCGACGAGCGGCGGCCGGGCGAGGTAGCCGGTGAGCACGCCGTCCGCCTCGTGCATCTCGCTCGCGACGACCTCGTCGAAGAGTTCGGCGACGGGGGAGGCGAGGGTGCCGATGGAGCCGGTGAGCAGCACGGTCCGGTGCCCGGCGGCCCGGTGCTCGCGCACCCGCTCGAGGGCCGCGGCGCTCGTGTGCGCGAGCAGCGTGTCCGTGTAGCCGCCCCGCACCGACGCGGCGAGGCGCGCCGACGGCATCCCGGCGTAGCGACGGAGGAAGGTGCGCACGAACTCCCCGCGGTCGCGGCGCTCGGCGGCGAGGTACGCGGGCAGCGCCGCGAGCAGCGCGGCGGTCTCGGCGAGCACCTGCACGGAGCCGGCGTCGGCCTGCTTCACCCAGAGGTACTGGAGCACGATGTTCGAGTCGACGACGGTGCCCTCGAGATCGAAGACGGCCACCACATCGCTGCGCTGGGGCAGGGCCGGCGGCTCGGCCGCCGCCGCACGCTCGCCGCCCCGCCGCGAGAACACGCGCATCAGCCCCGTGATCGCGGGGAAGTGCACGCGCTGCAGGTAGTCGTTCCAGTCGATCCGCGTCGGATCGAAGCCGAGGTCCTCGGCCTGGCGCTCGGGGATCGCGGCCTGGAGCCGGCGCGCCTGGGTGTCGTCGAAGATCTGCTCCGTGCCGACGTAGGCGCGGTAGAGCTCGGACAGGCTCCGCATGACGGCGAGGTCGCTGCGGCGCCGGTCGAGGCCGCGCTGCCGGTCGCGGGTGCGTGGCGTGGACGGCAGGCGCTCGAGCACCCGGTCCGCGAGGTCCGCGCCGCGCTCGGCGCGCTTCAGCGCGCGCTCGACCCGACGATCGCCGGGGAACTGCCAGGTGGGCACGTGCGCGGTGCCGCGGACGTCGTCCGGGATGGGGTTCGCGGTGAAGTAGGCGCGCACGTTCTCGTACATCGAGTGGAACGGCAGCGGATTCGACGCCCCGGAGGCCACGTGCAGGTACCGGGGCGCACCGGCGGGCGGTGGCGTCGCCGCCGCGGCCAGCACGGCGTTCACCACGTGGTCGACGGGGATCACGTCGAGGACCGAGTCGGGCACGCCGGGGAAGTCGGGCAGCTGCCCGCGACCGAAGGCGAGGATCAGCGGATCCGCGACCTTGAAGCCGTCGATCCAGCCGGGGAACGGATGCGCGAGCGCGCTCTCGATGACGCTCGGCCGCACGATGGAGAGCCGGTGCCCGGCGCCCCAGGCCTCCTCGGCAGCACGCTCGGCGAAGGCCTTGGTCATCGTGTAGACGTCGGTCCAGCCGAGGCTCTGCGCCCGGGTGCGGCCGGCCTCGACGAGCCGGCGCTTCACCATCTCCTGCCTGGCGGTCTCGGTCGCCTGGGCGACGGCCTGCGGGCCCTGCTTGCCTCGGGCGGCCCGTGCCTCGGCCATCAGGCGCTTGAGCACCGCGGGCTCCCGCGACGCGAGCTCCGCACGATCGCGGGCGCGGCCTGCCGCATCCGCCTCCGCGCGCCAGTCGACCTCGTGCGGCAGCCGCGCCTCGAGCAGCACCCCCTTGCGGATGCCCCCGACGTAGCAGGTGGACACGTGCACGACGTGGGGGTCGGAGCCCGATGCGGCGAGCGCCGCGTACAGCGCGCGGGCGCCGCCGACGTTCGTGGCGAAGGCCTCGTCGATCGGCGGATCGAAGGACACCGTCGACGCGCTGTGGATCACGACGTCGAGGTCGGCCGGCAGCACGCCGGGCTCGGTGAGCGAGCCCTCGTGGGCGATCACGCGCTCGGCGAAGATCCGCGCCGCCTCGTCCTTGCCGACGCGCTCCCGCCAGGGCTTGAACACGGGCTTCGACAGCAGCTTCGCGAGACGGTCGGCGCCGGAGACGGAGCCCTTGCCGCGCACGAGCACGGTGATCGTGGTGTCCGGGTGGGAGACGAGCAGCCGCTCGAGCAGCGCCTGGCCCACGAAGCCGGTGCCACCGGTGAGCAGCACGTGACCTGCGAGCGGGCCCACGGCCTCGGACTGGGCCGGGAGAGTCATCGTGCTCGTATCGTATGCGTTCATGGCGACTGCGCTCGTGACCGGGGGGACGAGCGGCATCGGCGCCGCCTTCGCGAGGGCGCTCGCGCACCGGGGCTTCGATCTCGTGCTCGTCGCGCGGGACGCCGAGCGGCTCGAGTCCGAGGCGGCGCACTACCGCTCCCTCGGCCGCCGGGTCGAGGTGCTCGTGGCGGATCTCGCCGACCGCGCCGACGTGCAGCGGGTCGCGGAGCGGCTCGAGGACCCCGCGCATCCGGTCGAGGTGCTCGTGAACAACGCGGGCTTCTCGGTGCGCGCCCGCCTCACGGATCCGGACGTCAGCGAGCACGACCGGGCCTTCGAGGTGATGGTGCGGGCCGTGCTCGTGCTCGCGGGCGCCGCCGCACGAGGGATGCGGCAGCGGGGCCACGGCAGCATCGTGAACGTGTCGAGCACGGCGGGGTTCATCACGATGGGGGCCTACTCGGCGATCAAGGCGTGGGTCACCGCCTACACGGAGGGGCTCGCGAACGAGCTGCACGGCACGGGGGTGCGGGTGATGGCGCTCGCGCCCGGCTGGGTGCACACGGAGTTCCACGAACGGGCCGGCGTCGGGGTCTCGGGGATCCCGGAGGCGCTCTGGATCGACGCCGACGCGCTCGTCGCGGACGCCCTCCGCGACCTCGTGCGGGGCAGGGTGGTGTCGATCCCGACGCTCCGCTACAAGTCGCTCATGTTCCTCGTGCGGCATGGGCCGCGAAGCGGGATCCGAGCCGTTTCCCGGGCGCTGTCCGGCCGCAGGAGCGGTAACCTCCAGTCGTGACGACGCGGCTCCAAACCGGATTGGACGCCCGCTCCGAAGCCCGGGACGTGCGGCTCGACCGATACACCTCGAAGCCGATGGCGGCGGCTCGCTACGTCGCGCAGCGCATCGTGCTGGCCGGGGTCGTCCGCGGGGTCACACGGGTGCAGGTGTTCGGCCGCACCGAGATCGAGACCCTCCGCGGCGCGTTCGTGGTCGTCGCGAACCACACGAGCCACCTCGACGCCCCGCTCGTCTTCACCACCCTGCCGAGGCGCCTCGCGCGGTACCTCGCCGCCGGCGCCGCCGCCGACTACTTCTTCGACGTCCCCTGGCGTCGCGGGCTCACCACCCTGTTCTTCAACGCCTTCCCGATCCATCGCACCGGCATGGAGAAGAAGAGCTCCGAGGCCCGCGCGCTGCTGGGCCGCGGCGTCCCGCTGCTCGTGTTCCCCGAGGGCACCCGCGGCAAGGCCGGCAGCATGGGCCAGTTCAAGGCGGGGGCCGCGGCGCTCGCGGCGCGCGCCGACGTGCCGTGCGTCCCGGTCGCGATCATCGGCGCCGACATCGCCCATCCGCGCGGCTCGAAGTGGCCGAAGAGCGGCAGGCCGCCCGTGGCCGTCGTCTACGGCCGACCGGTGTTCGCGGCGACGGGGGAGTCCCCGGCGGACTACATGCGCCGCGTCCGCGGCGAGGTGCAGCGACTGCACGACGAGAACGAGCACCGGGTGCTGACCGGCCGGCGGCCGAGCGTGCACCTGCATCAGGAGGAGCTTCCGTGACGGACCTGTCCGACCTCGTCGAGACGCCCGACGCCGAGCGGGAGCCGCAGACGGGGAACGGGCAGCCGGTGGCCGCGGGCGTCCCGTCCGACGGCACCGTCACCGCGGTGCGCGACGTGCCCCACATGAAGTGGTGGGGCTGGGGCGTCCCCGGCGTCGCGTTCCACCACGAGGACAAGCCCGGGTTCGCGCCGTTCGTGATCAAGGCAGTCGGCCTCGACCTGCACGCCGTCTCGCCGCTCGACCCGCCGTCGTTCGAGGGCATCGACGTCCCCGCGTCCCGCGACGACGGGCGCGTCCGCGCCGCCGCCGCGGAGATCGTCGGCGCCGACGCCGTCACCGACGACGCGCTCGCCCGCGTCGTGCACACCTACGGCAAGAGCCTCCGCGACCTCGTGCGCATCCGCGCCGGGGTGCTGCCGCGCACGCCCGACCTGGTGGTCTATCCGGGCACCGAGGACGAGGTGCAGGCGCTCGTCGCCGCCCTCGTCGGCCTCGACGCCGTGCTGATCCCGTTCGGCGGCGGCAGCAACATCGCCGGATCCCTCGAGCCCGACCCCACCGAGACGCGCGTCGTCGTGTCCGTCGACCTCGGTCGGCTCGACCGCCTGATCGACATCGACGAGGCCTCGGGCCTCGCCCGGATCCAGGCCGGCGCGCTCGGCCCCGTGCTCGAGGCGCAGCTGAACGAGCGCGGCTGGACGATCGGCCACTTCCCCGACTCGTTCACCCACTCCACCCTCGGCGGCTGGGTCGCCACGCGCTCCTCCGGGATGCAGTCGGACAAGTACGGCGACATCGCCGACATCGCCCGCGGCATGCGGGTGGCGAGGCCCAACGGCCTGCTCGACGTGAAGGCGTACCCGTCCGCATCCACCGGCCCCAGCGTGCGCGAGCTGATCCTCGGCAGCGAGGGGCGCCTCGGCGTCATCACCGAGGTCACCGTGCAGGTGCACCGCGTGCCGGCGAAGCGCGTCATCCACGCCTACTTCTTCCCGAACTGGACGGCGGGCCTCGCCGCGATGCAGGCGATCGCGGCCAGCGACACGCATCCGACCGTCACCCGGGTGTCGGACGCCCGCGAGACCGGCTTCTCGCTCGCCACCGCGAAGGAGTCGAAGGGGCTGTCCGGGCTCGCCCAGAAGGGCCTCATGGCGTTCCTGAAGCGCCGCGGCTGGGACCTCGACGAGCTCTGCCTCTCCTTCATCGGCTACGAGGGCGAGCCCGACCACGTCGCCCGCCAGCGCAAGGCGGTCGAGAGGATCGTGAAGCGCCACGGCGGCATCGGCGTGGGCACCGGTCCCGGGGTGCTCTACGACCAGAAGAAGTTCGACACCCCGTACCTCCGCGACTTCCTGCTCGACCGCGGCACCGCCGGCGACGTGTCCGAGACCGCGGCGCCGTGGTCGAAGCTCCGGGCGGTGTACGACCGGGCGATCGCCGCGGCCGAGGAGGCGTACGCGAGCCTCGGGCGCCAGGGCTGGATCATGGCGCACCTCTCGCACTCGTACCACGGCGGCGCGTGCCTCTACTTCACCTTCGCGTTCGTCTTCGGCGACGACCCGGTGGGGGAGTACGACGTCGTGAAGACGGCGGTGCAGCAGGCGTTCGCGGATGCGGGCGGCTCGCTCTCGCACCACCACGGCGTCGGCCTGGAGCACGCCGCCTGGATGCCCGACGCGGTCTCCGCCGAGGGCGTCGGCATGCTGCAGGGCGTCTTCGCGGCCACCGACCCGGGCGGCAACCTCAACCCGGCCAAGATCGTCCCCTGACCCGCTCTCGCGCGGGCATCCATCGCGTCGTTCCGGAGTTCCTGAGCGACACGCCGCGATTGGACGCTCATCCGCGGGGTGTCGTCCAGTTTCTCCGGATCCGCGCGATGAGGCGCTGAGCCGGCGCCGAGGTGACGGCTGGAACCATCGAGGGATGGGGGAGCGGCGGGGTGGCGCTGGTGCGTTCTGGACCCTCGGCGCCGTGTTCCTCGTCGCCATGTCCTTCACGACGATCCCGACGCCGCTCTACGCGGGGTTCGAGCGGCAGGACGGGTTCCCCACCTTCCTCGTGACGGTCGTGTTCGCCGCCTACGCGGTGGGCGTCGCCGGTGCGCTCGTGCTCGTCGGCCACCTCGGCGACGTGCTCGGGCGACGGCCGATCGCCCTCGCCGCGCTCGGCGCCCAGCTGGTGGCGGCCGTCCTGTTCCTCGTCTGGCCGCAGCTGCCCGGGCTCCTGGTCGGCCGGGTCGTCTCCGGCGCCGGCATCGGCGCGCTCACCGCGTCCGCCACCGCGCAGCTGAGCGAGCTGCACGGCCGCTGGCGCGGCAACGGCGCGCTCGCCGGCGCCGTCGCGACCGTCGCGAACATCGGCGGCCTCGGCCTCGGCCCGCTCGTCGCGGGCGCCCTCGCGGTGCTCGCGCCGGCGCCGCTCGTCACGCCGTTCCTCGTCTACCTGGTGGTGCTCGCGCTCGCGGCGGTCGCCGTGCTGCTCGTGCCCGAGACCGTGGACCGGCCGGATCCGCTGCCGCCGTACCGCCCCCAGCGGATCGCGGTGCATCCGGAGGCGCGCGGCGCCTTCCTCGCGGCCGGCATCGCGGTCTTCGCGGGCTTCAGCGTCTTCGGCCTCTTCGGCGCCGTCACGCCGACCCTGCTGTCGAAGGTCTTCGGCGCCGGCTCCCCGCTCGCGATCGGCGCCGTCACCTGGGCCGTCTTCACCGCCGGCGCGCTCGCGCAGCTCGCGTTCCTGAAGGCGGCGCTGCGGACGTCGCTGGTCACGGCGATCGTCGCGATGGTGGCCGGGCTCGCAGTGCTCGGCAGCGCGCCCGCGCTCGGGTCCCTGCCGCTGTTCGTGCTCGGCGCCGTGATCGCGGGTGCCGGCGTCGGCCTGCTCTTCCGCGCCTGCCTCGGGCTCGTCGGCCCGATGGCGCCGGAGGAGCGCCGCGGGGAGACCCTCGCCGGGCTGTTCCTGCTCGCCTACCTCGGCCTCATCGTGCCGGTGCTCGCGGTCGGCGGGGCCCTCGCGGCGCTGCCGCCCGTGCCGGTGCTCGGCGCCTTCGCCGCCGTCGTCGCGCTGCTCGTGCTCGTCTCCGGGGTGCGCCTCGAGCGCCGCACCGCGGCCTGAGGCGGCCTGCCTGATAGCATGGACGGGTCCCGCATGTGCGGGGCACGGAGCAGACCGGCAGGAAGCTGGTCGTTAGTGGTGGACCTCGGGGCGGCACGCGCCCGCGATCTTCTACTGATGACCAGGAGCCGTACCGGCGGAGCAGCCCCCGATCGACGGGCGGATGCCCGCAGCGGCTTGCCACGCTCCTTCCTGCCGAATGCTCCTCCACTTTCACGTGAAGGAGAGCGACCTCTTGGAAGGTCCTGAGATCAAGTCCGCCGAAGCCGTCATCGACAACGGCCGCTACGGCACCCGCACCATCCGATTCGAAGCCGGCCGGCTCGCGCAGCAGGCTCAGGGCAGCGTCGCCGCCTACCTCGACGAGGACACGATGCTGCTGTCCGCGACGAGCATCAGCAAGCAGCCGAAGGAGCAGTTCGACTTCTTCCCGCTGACCGTCGACGTCGAGGAGCGCTCGTACGCCGCGGGCAAGATCCCCGGCTCGTTCTTCCGCCGCGAGGGCCGCCCCTCCACCGAGGCGATCCTCGTCTGCCGCCTGATCGACCGGCCCCTGCGCCCGTCGTTCGTCAACGGCCTCCGCAACGAGGTCCAGATCGTCATCACCGTGCTGTCGATCGCCCCGGGCGAGTTCTACGACGCCCTCGCCATCAACGCGGCGAGCGCCTCCAGCCAGCTCTCCGGCGTGCCGTTCTCCGGCCCGATCGCCGGTGTGCGCCTCGCGCTCATCGAGGGCCAGTGGGTCGCGTTCCCGACCTTCGCGCAGCTCGAGGACGCCGTCTTCGACCTCACGGTCGCGGGCCGGGTCACCGAGTCCGGCGACGTCGCGATCATGATGGTCGAGGCCGAGGCGACGGAGACCGCGTTCGAGAAGATCCGCGCGGGCGCCGTGAAGCCGAACGAGGAGGTCGTGGCCCAGGGCCTCGAGGCCTCCAAGCCCTTCATCAAGGTGCTCGTCGAGGCCCAGGCGAAGCTCGCCCAGCAGGCCGCGAAGGAGACCCGCGAGTACCCGGTGTTCCTGCCCTACACGGAGCAGACCTACGCCGTCGTCGAGGACCTCGCGCTCGAGGACCTGGGGGCCGTGTACCGGATCGCCGGCAAGGTCGAGCGGCAGGACGCCGACGACAACCTGAAGTCGCGCGTCAAGGACGCCGTCCAGATGATGGTCGAAGGCGGCGAGCTGCCGGCCTCCGCACTCGGCGAGGTCTCCGGGGCGTACAAGTCGGTCACGAAGAAGGTCGTCCGCGGCCGGATCCTCAGCGAGGGCGTCCGCATGGACGGCCGCGGGCTGAAGGACATCCGTCCGCTCGACGCCGAGGTCGCGGTCATCCCGCGCGTGCACGGCTCCGCCATCTTCCAGCGCGGTGAGACCCAGATCCTGGGCGTCACCACGCTGAACATGCTGAAGATGGAGCAGCAGATCGACTCGCTGTCGCCCGTCACGAAGAAGCGCTACCTGCACCACTACAACTTCCCGCCCTACTCCACCGGTGAGACCGGTCGCGTCGGGTCGCCGAAGCGTCGCGAGATCGGGCACGGCTTCCTCGCCGAGCGCGCCCTCGTGCCGGTGCTCCCCGCCCGCGAGGACTTCCCCTACGCGATCCGCCAGGTGTCCGAGGCGCTGAGCTCCAACGGCTCGACGTCCATGGGCTCGGTCTGCGCGTCCACGCTGTCCCTGCTGAACGCGGGCGTGCCGCTGAAGGCCCCCGTGGCCGGCATCGCGATGGGCCTCGTCTCCGACACCGTCGACGGCGAGACCCGCTACGCGACCCTGACGGACATCCTGGGCGCGGAGGACGCGCTCGGCGACATGGACTTCAAGGTCGCCGGCACCGCCGAGTTCGTCACCGCGATCCAGCTCGACACGAAGCTCGACGGCATCCCGTCGTCGGTGCTCGACGGCGCGCTGAAGCAGGCCCGTGAGGCCCGCCTCACGATCCTGAACGTGCTGAACCAGGCGATCGAGGGCCCGGATGAGATGGCGCCGACCGCGCCGCGCGTCATCAGCGTGCAGATCCCGGTCGACAAGATCGGCGAGCTGATCGGCCCGAAGGGCAAGACGATCAACTCGATCCAGGACGAGACCGGCGCCGACATCTCCATCGAGGAGGACGGCACCGTCTACATCGGCGCCGTCGACGGCCCGTCCGCCGAGGCCGCCCGCCAGGCGGTCAACGCGATCGCGAACCCGCACAACCCGGAGATCGGCGAGCGGTTCCTCGGAACCGTCGTGAAGATCGCCGCGTTCGGCGCGTTCGTGTCGCTCCTGCCCGGCCGCGACGGCCTGCTGCACATCTCGGAGGTGCGCAAGCTCGCCGGCGGCAAGCGGGTCGAGAACGTCGAGGACGTGCTCGCCGTGGGCCAGAAGATCCAGGTCGAGATCACGAAGATGGACGACCGCGGCAAGCTGTCGCTCGCGCCCGTGGTCGACGAGCCGGCGGAGCCGGCCACCGTCTGAGCCCTGAAGTGAGCAAGGCCCCCGACCCGTATCAGGGCCGGGGGCCTTTCTTCAAGCCCGTTCGCAGCGATTCTCGATATGGAATACTGCTGCGGCTCAGTTTTTCATGATGGGGGACGTGTGACGAGTCTGGCTCCGGGACCGGTCTCCCGCCGCATCGGCGGCACCGGGATGGCGGTCTACCCCATCGCGCTCGACGGCAGCGTGTTCGGCTGGGCATCGGACGCGAAGGCGACCTCGTCGACCCTCGACCTCTTCTACGCCGCCGGCGGCGACCTGATCAGCACCGCAGACCACTACGCGGGCGGCCGGAGCGAGATCATGATCGGCTCCTGGCTGTCCCGGCACGCCTCCCGCGAGCGCCTCGTCGTCGCGACGAAGGTCGGCAAGCACCCCGACGCCCACGGGCTCTCCCGGGCCGCGATCCACCGGGCGGTCGACGCCTCGCTCGAGCGCCTCGGCACCGACTGGATCGACCTCCTCGGTCTCGACCACGAGGACCCGAGCACGCCGATCGAGGAGACGCTGACGGCGGTCCAGGAGCTGATCATCGCCGGCAAGGTCGGGCACATCGCCGCGTCCGGCTTCAGCGCCGACGGCCTCCGCGAGGCCATCCGCGTCGCCCACCGCCTCGAGATCCCGGGCATCTCGACGGTGCTCCCCGAGTACAACCTGCTCGAGCGGGAGCCGTACGAGACCGAGGTCGCACCGATCGCGCTCTCGCAGGACCTCGGCGTGCTGCCGCGCACCCCGCTGGCCAGCGGGTACCTCCGTGGCGACTTCCGGTCCCGGCACGACAAGCCGGCCTCCCCGATCTTCGCCGGCGCCCTGAAGTACGTGAACCGCCGTGGCGCGGCCGTGCTCGCGGTCCTCGACGAGATCAGCGGGGAGGTCGGCCAGCACGTCGGCCGCGTGGCCCTCGCCTGGCTGCTGTCGAAGCCGCTCGTCGCCGCGCCCGTCGTGCGCGTGCCGACCGCCCGGCAGCTCGCGGACCTCATGCCGGCGGCGAACATCATCCTCACGCCCGAGCAGCTCGCCCGCCTCGACGCCATCTCCGAGCGGTAGACCGGTCCTTCCGCCTCGTCGGTGTCGCACACGGCGCCGGACGGCGGCCGCCGTTATCGTGATGGCCCTGCCGCGGACGGTGGGGAGGGCGGCGAGATGACGGATCCGATCGACGAGTTCGCGAGGCGCCCCGCCCGGCGGCGTCACGCGGCCGACGAGCCCGTCGTCGATGCGGCGCTCGAGGTCGTCCGCCGGGCCGAGGCGGCCCTCGCCGCCCAGCCGACCGTGCCGCTCCTCGACGAGCCGTCGGCGCCGTACCGGCTGCGTGCGCTCGACGGCACGGGCCTCGCGCTGCACCCGATCGCCCTGTCCGCCATGCGGTTCGGGACCGCCGTCCCCGCCGCCGAGGCGCACCGGGTGCTCGACGCGCACGCGGAGATCGGCGGCAACACCATCGAGGTCACCGACACGGTGTCGGGGCGCCAGGAGGAGGTCGTCGGGTCCTGGCTCGCGACGCGGCGCCGGCGGGAGCGCACCGTGGTCCTGGCGCGTGTGGGGCTGGCGGCCGAGCATCCGGGGTCCTCAGCGGCGGCGCTCACCGCGGCGGTCGACCGCCTGCGGGCCCGGCTCCGGACCGAGCGGGTCGACGTGCTCACCCTCGCCCTGCACGACCGGGCGACGAGCCTCGAGGAGACCCTCGTCGCGCTCGCGGCGCTGATCGAGTCCGGCCGCGTCGGGGCCGTCGCGGCCGGCGCGCACAGCGCCGCCCGGCTGATCGAGGCGCGCGTCGCCGCCGGGCAGCGCGGGCTGCCGCGGTTCGCCGCGGTCTCGCCCGTCTACAGCGCCCTGGAGCGCGCCGCCTACGAGGCGGACCTCGCCCCGATCGTCGTCGCGCAGGGACTCGGCTGCCTCCCGAGGTCGCCGCTCGCCGGTGGCTTCCTCACCGGCGCATCCGCGACGAAGGGCGGCCGCAAGCGGCTCAAGGAGCTCGATCCGGAGCGGGCCGAGCGTCTCGCCGCCACCGGGACGAAGCGCGGCCTGAAGGTGGTCGAGGCGATCGCCGCGCTCGCCCGCGAGCGCTCGGTGCCGACGTCCGCCGTCGCCCTGGCGTGGCTGCTCACCCGGCCGTCCGTCGTCGCGCCGATCGTCGGCCCGTCGGCGGCGGGGGAGGTGCCGGCGCTCGCGGCGGCGGCGGCGCTGCGCCTCACGGCGGCGGAGGTCGCCGCGCTGGAGCGCGCGACCGCGTAAGCAGTGGTCAGGCGGTGGAGGCCTCGGCGAGGATGCGGTGCGCGCCGCGCACGAAGGCCGAGGTCGCCGCGATGACGTCGCCCGCGTAGGAGCCGGCCATCGCGCCGTCGCGCAGGAGGTAGAACTCGTCGGCGGCCGCACCGGGCTGCGGGTGGCCGGCGGTCCGGAGCTGGTGCTCGAGGAAGCCGGAGAACCAGTCGCGGTGGTCCGCGATGGCCACGCGCACCGGATGCTTCGACGACGGGAACTCGGCCGCCGCGTTCAGGAACGGGTCGCCCCGGAAGTTCGGCCGGGCGGTGTCGGCCACGACGGCGTCCACGAGGGCGGCGAGCACGTCCGCGGGCTGCGGCGAGTCCTCGGCGAGCCCGGCGAGGGCCTGCCGGACGGCGGCGTCCCGGCCGGTGATGTACTCGAGGATGAGCGCGTCCTTCGAGCCGTACTGCTTGTAGAACGTGGCCTTCGTGACGCCCGCCTCGGCGATGATCCGGTCGATGCCGACCTGGACGATTCCGTCGGTGTAGAACAGCTCGTCCGCGACCTCGAGCAGCCGCACGCGCGCGTGCGAGGGTCGCCGCGCAGCGCTGCGGGCGGGTTCGTCGGTCACGACCGTCTCCTGTCCCGCCCGTATCGCACGGGCTCCGAAACGCTAGCAGCGCAGCGGACAGACCGGTCTGTCCGCCCCCGCCCGCGCCCACCCCCAGACCGGGTGCCCCCGGACCCGGGGGTGCGCCCGCTCGCGGACCGGATGCGGCGGGTAGCATCGGCCCGCGATGTCGCAGTACCTCTATCTCGTGCGCCACGGCGAGCACCTCGACGCGGAGCACGGGGTGAGCGACGGGCCGCTGTCCCCGCGCGGCCGCCGGCAGGCGGAGCTGCTCGCTGCACGCCTCGGCGGGGTCCCGCTGACCAACGCCTGGTACGCGCCGAGCCGGAGCGCCACGGAGACCGCCCAGATCCTCTCCGGGCTGCTGCCCGCCGTGGATCCGAAGCCGTCGGCCCTGCTCTTCGACTGCGTCCCGTCCGGCATGACGCCGGACACCCCGAAGGCCTTCGAGTCGTGGTTCGCCGCGGTGACGCCGGCGGAGGTCGAGGCGGGCCGGGCACAGATGGCGGACGCGATCAGCGAGTTCTTCGTCCCCGGCGGACACGACCGGCACGACCTGCTGATCACCCACAACTTCGTCATCGCGTGGTTCGTGCGGCACGCGATGGATGCGCCGAACTGGCGATGGCTGGGGCTGAACCAGTCGCACTGCGGGCTCACGGTCATCCGCGTCCGTCCGGGGCGTCCTCCGGTGCTCGTGGCCCACAACGACCTGGCCCACCTGCCGTTCGAGCTGCGGACGGGGCTGCCGGAGACCTCGCCGGTCTGAGGACCGGCGCCTGCTCAGTCGAGCGCCTTGCCGTACCAGTCGGTGGCGTTCGGGTTGTCGTTGTAGGGCGGCACAGGCACGAAGCCGGTGGACCGGTACAGCCCCCCGGCCGCCTCGAGGGACCGGTTCGTGTCGAGCACGAGCGTCGCCGCACCCGCGGCCCTCGCACACTCCTCGAGCGCGCCGAGCAGGACGCGGCCGAGCCCGCGTCCGCGCGCCGCGGGCACGACGTAGAGGTGCTTCACCTCGCTGCGCGCTCCCGCGTCCGTCGGCAGCAGGCTGCGCAGGCCGCCGCAGCCGAGGGGCGCGCCGTCGTCCTCGGTGAGCAGCAGGAACACGCCCGCGGGCGGCGCGAACGCGGCGGGGTCGGCGGTGGCGGGGCGGTAGCCGCCGGGTGTCGGGAAGCCGGCGGCCCGCTCGGCGAAGTAGTCGGCGAGGAGCGCGGCGGGCACCGGCTCGGTCGGGGAGACCGGGACGAGGCGCATGCGACCAGGGTAGAAGCGCCGCGCTGCCCGTAGGATTTCCGCCCGTGACCCGACGCATCGCCCTCGCCGGCGCATCCGGCCGGATGGGGCGCCTCGTCTGCGAGGTCGTCGCCGGGCTCGACGGGTTCGAGGTGACGGTGCCGCTCGGTTCGGGCGACGACCTCGCGCGCGTCGCCGAGGCCGACCTCGTCGTCGACGTCACCCTGCCCCAGGTCTCCCCGAAGGTCGTCGCCGCGGGCGTGCAGGCGGGGCTGCCGGTGCTCGTCGGCACGAGCGGCTGGTCCGCCGAGCGGATCGCCGCGCTGCGGCCGACGGTCCCGGCCGACGGACCCGGCGTGCTCGTCGTGCCGAACTTCTCGATCGGCGCGGTGCTCGCGGGTGCCTTCGCCGAGCAGGCCGCCGCCTGGTACGACTCGATCGAGATCGTGGAGGCCCACCACGCGGGCAAGGCCGACTCGCCCTCCGGTACCGCCGTCGCCACGGCCGAACGGATCAACACGGCCCGCAACGAGCTCGGGCCCGTCGTGGCCCCGCACACCGACCAGCGCGCCCGCGGCCAGCAGGTCGGCAGCGTGCCGGTCCACTCGCTGCGCGTCAGCGGCGTGCTCGCGCGGCAGGACGTGCTGTTCGGCGGCGCCGGGGAGCTGCTCACGCTGCGCCACGAGACCCTCTCTCCGGCGGCGTACGTCGCGGGCATCCGCCTCGCGCTGCAGGCGCTCGATCGCATCCAGGGCGTGGTCGTGGGCCTCGAGCACCTGCTGCTGCCGGCCGTGCGGCGACCGCGTCCTCCCGCCCCCGTCGCCGACGCCCCCGAGGGCCAGGCCGGGCTCGTCGCGGGGCCCTGATGGGGCGGGGGCTGCCCGCAGCCGCCCTCATGGGGCTGCTGCTCCTGCTCTACATCGTGGTGCTCGGCACCCGCGCAGTGGCGTTCCTCGGCAGCGGCAGCGCCGTCGGGATCGCCATCGGGGTCGCGCTGGTCGTGATCGCGCTGGTCGGCGCCTGGGCGCTCGTGCGCGAGTTCGCGTTCGGGCTGCGGAGCACCCGGCTGGTCCGGCGCCTCGGCGCGGAGGGCGGCCTGCTCGACGACGACCTGCCCCGCCGGCCGAGCGGCCGCGTCGACCGCACGGCGGCCACCGCCGCGTTCGACCGGTACCGCGACGACGCGACAGCGCATCCGGAGGACTGGCGGGCCTGGCTCCGGCTCGGCCTCGCCTACGACGCGAGCGGCGACCGGCGGCGCGCGCGAGCGGCGGTGCGGCGGGCGATCAGCCTGTCGGCTGCTCGACCCTGAGGGCGGCGTCGACCGCCTCGTCGCTGGTCCGATGCGTGAAGACGAAGCCGTCCTGCTCGAGCTTCTCGGGCACGACCTTCTGACTCGGCAGCAGCAGCTCCCGGCCGAGGTCGCCCATCCCGAGCTCGATCACCTTCTCGGGAATCTTGAACAGGTACGGGCGGTGCAGGTCGGTGGCGAGCCGTCGGGTGATCTGCTCGGCGGTGGCCGGGGTCGGCCCGGCGAGGTTCACCGGGCCCTCCAGCTCGCTCGTGAGCAGGTGGACGATCGCTGCCACCTCGTCGTGGAGGCTGATCCAGGGCCAGTGCTGCCCGCCGGAGGCGATGGTGGCGCCGAGCCCGAACGAGGTGGCGAGGCGCAGCGGCTTCAGGGCGCCGCCGTCGCCGCCGATGACGACGCCGGTGCGCAGCAGCGCCGTGCGCGTCTTGGGCGGCGCGAGCAGGGCGGCGGCCTCCCACGCCTCGACGACGTCGGCGAGGAAGCCGGCGCCGCGCTCGGACTCCTCGGTGAGCCGCACGCCGGGCCGGTCGCCGTAGATGCCCACCGCGGAGGCGGACAGGAAGATCGGCGGCGGGGACGCGGACATCCCCATGGCCTCGACGAGCGCCTGCGTCGCCTTCACCCGGGAGCGGAGGATCTGCTCCTTGTAGCGCGCCGTCCAGGGCACGTGGGTGAGCGGGGCGCCCGAGAGGTTGACGACCGCGTCGACGTGCTCGAGCAGCCGGAAGTCGAGGATCTTCGCGTCCGGCGCCCAGCTGAACTCGTTCTCGGAGCGGGGCGGCCGGCGCACGAGCCGCTGCACGGTGTGCCCGGCCTCGGTGAGGCGCTGCTGCAGGGCGGTGCCGATCATCCCGGAGGCGCCCGCGAGCAGCACCGTCAGCGTGGAGTCCTTGCGGATCGGGCGGCGGGCGACGGTGCGCGGCTCGGGGATCGGCGCGGCGGCCGGCGGCGCCTTGCGGGGCTTCGGTGCCGGCTTCGCGGACGGCACGGGGACGCGTTTCGTGCTCGCCATGGCACGAGCGTAGCCCGAGCGATCTTCAGGACGCGGCGACGCTCGCGAGCGCCGCGCGCACGTCCTCGGGACGGGCCGACCCCTTGATCCGGAACCGCAGCAGGCCGTCGCCGTCGAGCACGAAGACCGTCGGCGTGAGGGTGACGGCGTAGCGGCCGGCGAGGTCGCCGTGCCGGGTGAGGTCCACGGGCGCGATCCGCACCCCCTCGATCCCGTCGGCCGCGTCCTCGAGGATGCGGCGCACCGCCGCCGAGCGGATGTCGTGGTCAGAGGTGAACAGCAGCAGCGTGCCGCGCGGCCCGAACGCGTCGTCGGGCAGCACGACCTCGGCCGGGCGGATGCGCTCGCCGGATCCGCGCTTCATCGATCCGTCGCCGCGCAGCCAGAGGACCCCGACGGCCACGGCGGCGAGCACGGCGAGCAGGGTGATCACGGTGATCGCAGCGGCCACCTCGGCAGCGTAGGCGGCGGTGTCGCGGGCCGCCGCTAGGGTCGGTGGCCGTGAGCGACGAGCAACCGGAATTCCGCAGCGACATGACCGTGGAGCTCGTGCGGGGCAACGCGTCGGACGCCGACGTGCTGTTCGCGGCGCGGGTGTCGACCCAGGGCGAGCAGACTCTCGAGCGGGCGAAGGCCGACGCCGACGAGCCGACCGCGACCGAGAAGCGCGACCGCGGGCTGATCAACTACCTGATGCGCGACCGCCACGGCTCGCCCTTCGAGCACAACTCGATGACGTTCTACGTGCAGGCGCCGATCTTCGTCTTCCGGGAGTTCATGCGGCATCGCATCGCGTCCTACAACGAGGAGTCGGGCCGCTACCGCGAGCTGCGGCCGGTGTTCTACGTGCCGGGCCGCGACCGCGACCTCATCCAGGTCGGCAAGCCTGGCGCCTACGAGTTCCTGCCCGGCGACGACGCGCAGCACGAGCTCGTCGACCGCCTCACGCGGGAGCGCTCGCTCGCCGCCTATGAGGCGTACCGCAGCATGCTCGACGCGGGTGTCGCCCGTGAGGTGGCCCGCATCGTGCTGCCGCTGAACCTGTACTCCTCGATGTACGTGACGCTGAACGCGCGCAGCCTGATGAACTTCCTGTCGCTGCGCACGAAGCATCCGGCGTCGACGTTCCCGTCGTTCCCGCAGCGCGAGATCGAGCTCTGCGCGGAGGCGATGGAGGCGCACTGGGCGACCCTGATGCCGCACACCCACGCGGCCTTCACGGCGAACGGCCGCGTCGCGCCGTAGCCCCAGCCGAGCACTACGTCACTGCGCAAACGACGGAGCTTCTGCGCCGATCCGGCCCGGATCCGCATGAACCGGTCCGGTGGATGCGATTTCTCCGTCGTTTGCGCAGCGCGCTCGGCGCGTCACGCGGCGAGATGGTCGCCGCGGCTGATCGCGGCGAGGACCGCCTCCTCGACCTCGGGCCAGGACTCGTCGACCTGCTTGGCCATGAACCGGAGCACGCGGTACCCGAGCGCGGAGAGCAGCGCGTCCCGATGCCGATCAGCAGTGGGATCGCTGTGGTGCGCGATGCTGTCCAGCTCGATCACGAGCCGTTCCCCGATCAGGCAGTCGACGAATCCGACCCCCTCGATGGCCACCTGCTGCTGCACGAGCACGCCCAGCTTCGCCATCCGGTAGCGGAAGACGCTCTCCGTCCCGGAGTCCGAGGCACCCGATGCCTCCGGACCGCTCGAGGGAGGCGATCGAGCACGGCCCACCATTCGAGCAGGTCGATCCGGCCGCGGTTGAGGGCGGATTCCGCGACGGCGAGTGCGACCTCCGGCGGCGCGCATCGAGCCAGCTGTCGGAGGCAGCAACCGACGGACACGACGGTGCGGCTTCCGCCCGGATCGATGCCGGTCCAGTGGATCTCGACCCCGGCCACCCCCTGCAGACGCGTCCGGTAGCTTGACGGCGACCGGAGGCCGCGCGCATCCGGTTCGACGCAGACGTGGAAGCCCGGGATGACGGGCTCCCAGAGCCCGAGGGTCTTCGCGGCGCTTCCGCAGGCGAGCTGACCGCCGATGCGCGCGGCCCGAGCCTGGTCCGGCGGGAGGTCCGGGCGCGCGTACCAGCTCTGCCGGATGCGCTGGATCTCACCGTCGGCCAGCGCCCGCTCGATCCCCGTCCGGCCGATTCCGAAGGCGTGCAGCTCCGCGGTCTTGATGAGGTCGCCCTTGGCGAGGATGTGTCGCTGCAGTGGAGTCATGGCGCGGGACCGTGCCGGAGCCCGGCCCGGGAGGGCGCCGCTTCGTGCGTCGGAGGCGTCACGCCGGCCGCATCCGCCCCTGTGGAGGAGCGGATGCCGCGCGAACGACGGAGTTCTGGCGGGAACGGGCCCGAGATCCGTATGACTCGGGCCGGCGGATGGAGTTTCTCCGTCGTTCGCGCAGGGAGGGTGCGACGGGTGGGATGCGGCGACCCGGCTGAGGCGGTGGGCCTCGCCCGGTAGGGTTCTTCGGTGCCCGAGAACCCGTTCGGCCAGGTGCTGGTGGCCCTGGTCACCCCGTTCACCGCCGACGGCGAGGTCGACTGGCCGGGCGTCGAGCGGCACATCGACTCCTGCATCGTCGCGGGCGCCGATGGCATCGTCGTCTCCGGCACCACGGGGGAGACGAGCACCCTCACCGACCCCGAGAAGATCCGCCTCGTCGAGGTCGCGAAGTCGGTCGCGGACGGTCGCGCGAAGGTGATCCAGGGCGGCGGCTCGAACGAGACCGCGCACGCCATCGAGCTCTACCGGCACTCCGCGCACGCGGCCGACGGCGTGATGATCGTCACCCCGTACTACAACAAGCCGACGCAGGCCGGTCTGCTCACGCACTTCCGGATGGTCGCCGACGCCACGGATCTGCCGGTGATCCTCTACGACATCCCCGGCCGGACGGGCGTCCCGATCAGGTACGAGACGATCATCCGCGCGGCGAAGCACCCGAACATCGTCGGGATCAAGGACGCGAAGGGCGACTTCGCGGAGGTCAGCCGGGTGCTGAACCAGACCGACCTGCTCTACTTCTCGGGCGACGACGCGAACGTGCTGCCGCACCTCGCGATCGGCGCGTCCGGGCTGATCGGGGTGACGGCGAACATCGCCGCAGCCCCGTACCGCACCATCGTGGATGCGGTGAACCGCGGCGATCTGCACGCCGCGACCGCCCAGCACCGGCTGCTCGAGCCGCTGGTGCGGGCCGTGATGACGCACGTTCCCGGCACCGTGGCGGCGAAGTACGTGCTGCACGGGCTCGGGCGGATCGGCTCGCCGCGGGTGCGGCTGCCGCTGGTGGGACCTGAGGAGACGGAGGCCGCGATGATCGAGGACGAGCTGGCGCTCGTGCACGGCGTGGAGGGGGCGGACTTCAAGAACTTCCGCCCCGACCGGAACGCGGCGGCCGGCGGCGCGCTGCCGAAGGTCGCGGGGACCACCCGATGAGGCGCGCCCCGATCGCCGAGCCCGAGCCGCTGAAGCGCGGCGTGCTCCGCATCGTGCCGCTCGGCGGCCTCGGCGAGGTCGGCCGCAACATGACCGTCTTCGAGATGGACGGCAAGCTGCTCATCGTCGACGTCGGGGTGCTGTTCCCCGAGTCCGATCAGCCGGGCGTCGACCTGATCCTGCCCGACTTCGCCCCCATCAGGGATCGGCTCGACGACGTGCTCGGGGTCGTGCTGACGCACGGGCACGAGGACCACATCGGCGCCGTCCCGTACCTGCTGCGGCTCCGCAAGGACATCCCGATCCTCGGCTCGGCGCTGACCCTCGCCTTCGTCGAGGCGAAGCTGCAGGAGCACCGGATCAAGCCGTACACGCACACGGTGAAGGAGGGGCAGGTCGAGCGGCTGGGCCCCTTCGAGCTCGAGTTCGTCGCGGTGAACCACTCGATCCCGGATGCGCTCGCCGTCGCCATCCGCACGTCCGCCGGCACCGTGCTGCACACCGGCGACTTCAAGATGGACCAGCTGCCGCTCGACGGGCGGCTGACCGACCTGCGCGCCTTCGCGCGGCTCGGCGAGGCGGGCATCGACCTGTTCCTCGCCGACTCCACGAACGCCGACGTGCCCGGCTTCACCGCGCTCGAGCGGTCGATCGGGCCCGTGCTCGACGACGTGATCAGCCGCGCGCCGCGCCGCGTGATCGTCGCGAGCTTCTCGAGCCACGTGCACCGGGTGCAGCAGGTGCTCGACGCCGCGGCCCGGCACGGCCGCAAGGTCGCGCTGATCGGCCGCAGCATGGTGCGCAACATGGGCATCGCCGCGGACCTCGGCTACCTGAAGGTGCCGCAGGACGTGCTGATCGACGCGAAGCGGGCCGCCAACCTGCCCGACGCCGAGGTCGTCTACATGTCGACCGGGTCGCAGGGCGAGCCGATGGCCGTCCTGTCGCGGATGGCGAACCTCGAGCACCCGATCGAGATCGGCGAGGGCGACACGGTGATCCTCGCCTCGAGCCTCATCCCCGGCAACGAGAACGCCGTCTACCGCGTGATCAACGGGCTGACGAAGCTCGGCGCGAACGTCGTGCACAAGGGCAACGCGAAGGTGCACGTCTCCGGCCACGCCTCCGCCGGCGAGCTGATGTACGTCTACAACATCGTGAAGCCGAAGGGCGTCATGCCGGTGCACGGCGAGGTGCGGCACCAGGTCGCGAACGCTCGCATCGCGATCGACACCGGCGTGCCCGAGGACCGCGTGATCCTCGCGGACAACGGCACCGTCGTCGACCTGGAGAACGGTGTGCCCCGCATCGCCGGCCAGTACGACCTCGGCTTCGTCTACGTCGACGGCTCGAGCGTCGGCGCGATCACGGATGCGGACCTGAAGGACCGGCGGATCCTCGCCGAGGAGGGCTTCATCTCGATCTTCGTCGCGATCGACCCCTCCAACGGCAACGTCATCGTCGGCCCGGAGATCCAGGCCCGCGGGTTCGCCGAGGACGACGAGGTGTTCGAGACGGTGCGCCCGCAGATCGTGGCGGCGCTGTCCGACGCCGCCCGCAACGGCCCCGTCGACCTGCACACGTACCGGCAGGCCGTCCGCCGCACCGTCGGCCGCTGGGTGAACACGAAGCACCGACGCCGCCCGATGATCATCCCGGTGATCGTCAGCGCGTAGCCGCCCCTCGCCCGCCGTGCCATCCGCAGGACCGCGGGCGATGTGCAGGATGCATCACGGCGGGTCGTCCTGCAGACCGCTCGCGCTCCTGCGGAACGCACGGGGAGCAGCCCTTGTGCGCGCCGTCGTCCGGGTCTAACCTGAAACCAAATGGTTGCAGTTGTGGAGGCGGAGCCGTCGCGGGCGGAGATCGACCTGATCTTCCACGCGCTCGCGGACGCCACCCGGCGGGACATCCTCGCCCGGGTGATCGAGCGGGAGCGGTCGGTGTCGGCCCTGGCCGGCGCCTACCGGATGAGCCTCCCCGCCGTGCAGAAGCACGTCGCGGTGCTCGAGCGGGCCGGTCTCGTCGGCAAGGAGCGGATCGGGCGGGAGCAGCGCGTGCACGCCGAACCCGTCAGGATCCGCCAGGCGCGCGAGCTGCTCGACCGGTTCGAGCAGCTCTGGCGGCACCGGGTCGCAGCCATGGACGCCCTCCTCGCCGAGGAGCAGGCCCCACCGGAGAAGGAGTGAAGCGATGCCCGTCCTCGACGTCGAGAAGGACCTCGACAACCTGACCATGACCGTGACGGCCGAGTTCGCCGCGGACGTCGAGCGCGTCTGGGCGCTCTACGCCGACCCGCGCCGGCTCGAGCGCCACTGGGGCCCTCCCGGCTATCCCGCCACCTTCATCCAGCACGAGCTCGTGCCGGGCGCCCGCTCGCACTACTACATGACCGGACCGGCCGGCGAGCAGCCGCACGGGATCTGGATCGTGCGCGAGGTCGACGAGCCGCGCTCGTTCGTCGTCGACGACGCGTTCGCCGACGAGCAGGGCGAGCCGAACGAGGAGATGGGCTGGTCGCAGATGCGCGCCGAGCTCACCCCCGTCGACGGCGGCACCCGCGTGCGCTTCGTCACGACCTTCGCCTCGCGCGAGCAGCTGCAGCAGATGCTCGACATGGGCATGGAGCAGGGCCTCACCCTCGCCATGAACCAGATCGACGGGCTGCTCGCAGAGGAGTCCGCGGCCGTCTGAGTCGCGCCGAGGGGCCGCTTCGGGCGGAACGGGCGTCCGATGACGCCCGCAGACGCCCGAAACCGCCCGTCGCGGCCGAAACCGCGATCTGAGGCGCCCGTCGCGCGCGGCGCGGCCGGATCCGACAGGATGCTCCCTGATGGCACACCGGATCCGGCCCGCCGAGCAGACGGACGCCCCCTTCCTCGCCGACATGCTCGTCGAGGCCTTCGACTGGACCGCCACGCACGCGCGGTCCCGCGTCGAGCTGCTCGCGGATCCGAAGGTCAACCGCTACCTGCGCGGCTGGCGGCGGCCGGGCGACGGCGGGGTCGTCGCGGTCGACGATCACGGCGTGCCGCTCGGCGCCTGCTGGTACCGGGTGCTCCCCGAGCGCGACGCGGGCTACGGCTGGGTCGGCCCGGGCGTGCCCGAGCTGACGCTCGGCGTCCGGCCCATCCACCGCGCCCAGGGCCTCGGCCGCGCGCTGCTCGCCACCGCGTGCACCCAGGCCGCGGCGGCAGGCCACCAGCGCATCAGCCTGTCGGTCGAGCGGGCCAACTTCGCGTGGCGCCTCTACGTGAGCGAGGGCTTCGTCGTGACGGAGTCCGGCACCGACTCCGACACCATGGTGAAGACCCTGCGCTGACCCTCGTGCCCCCCGGATGAGGGGTGCCGGGCTGCCCCACCCCGACGGAGGGGCCGCCTAGCCTGGCCCGCATGGGGAATCCTCGGGGGAAGCCGCGCGCCACCGTCGCGCGGAGCGCCGGGACGACCACGCGCTCACGGCCGGCAGCGGCCAGGGCGACCCGCGGTCGGACCGGAACGAGTCGCACGAAGGCCTATCCGGCCGGACAGCAGCACGACACCGTCGTCGAGCGCGCCTGGCTCGGCGTCGCGCACGTCGCCGGCGGCGCGGCCCGCGCCTTCGGGCCGGAGACCCTCACGAAGGAGCAGCGCCGCGACGGCGTCCCCTTCGTGCTGCTCCTGCTCGCCGTCGCCGGCGGGGCCGTCGAGTGGTTCCTCCGCACCAACGCGGTCGCCAGGACCATCGAGCAGTACAGCTTCGGCGGCATGTTCGGCCAGGTGGCCGTCGCGCTGCCCGTCTTCCTCGCGATCCTCGCGCTCTGGCTCTTCCGCCATCCGGCGTCCGTGCACGACAACGGCCGCATCGGCATCGGGTCCGCCCTGCTCGTCGTCTCGGCCGCCGCGCTGTTTCAGGTGGGGGCGGACAACCCGCAGCCGGATGCCGGCGTCGGCGCCCTCCGCTCGGGCGGCGGCGTCGCCGGCTGGCTGCTCGCCTCGCCGCTGCTCGCCGTCGGCGGCGCGGCCGTGGCGGACTTCGTCGCGGTCCTCGTGCTCCTCCTCAGCCTCTTCGTCCTGACCCGCACGCCGCCGCACCGCGTCCCGCAGCGCCTCGGCGACCTCTACCGCTACCTCTTCGACGCCGGCCCCGCGCCCGAGCAGCCGGCCGTGGAGCCGAAGCCCCGCCGCAGCCGCAAGGCCGCCGCCGATCAGCCGGATGCGGCCCCCGATGCGGTCGCGGACGACCTGCACGCCGGTGACCTCGCCGACCTCGGCCTCGAGGCGGTCGACGTGCCCGTCGGCGGCGACCACGTGCCGTGGTGGCGCTTCGGCAAGGGCAAGCATGTCGACGCGGCCTACGACAACCCGCTGATCACGCCCGACCCGACGTCGGTCGACGGGGTCGTCGACCCGGCGAACGACCGGGGTGCCGATCTCGGAGCCGGCCTCGGCGAGGGCCTCCCCGCGCCGGCCCCCGTCGAGGACCTGGAGCCCGAGGGCGAGTTCTCCTTCGCCTCCTTCGACGAGCTGCTCCGCGACCCCACCGCTGAGGAGCGCGCGGCCGAGGAGCCCGAGCTCGACGACGAGCCGCACACCGGTGCGGCCTCGCCGCCGGCGCATGCTTCCGCCGACGAGCCCGAGGAGGAGGGGGAGTACTCCTCCCGCCCGCCCGCATCCGCGGCCGCCTACCGGCTGCCGCCCGACCATGCGCTCGCCGCCGGCGCTCCGCCCAAGAAGAGCACCGAGGCGAACCAGCAGGTCGTCGCGGCGATCACGAGCGTGCTCAGCCAGTTCAAGGTCGAGGCCGCCGTCACCGGCTACTCGCGCGGCCCGACGGTCACCCGCTACGAGGTGGAGCTCGGCCCTGGCGTCAAGGTCGAGAAGGTCACGGCCCTCAGCAAGAACCTCTCGTACGCCGTCGCCTCGAACGAGGTGCGCATCCTCTCGCCGATCCCCGGCAAGAGCGCCATCGGCGTCGAGATCCCGAACGCGGACAAGGAGATCGTCACCCTGGGCGACGTGCTCCGGTCGCCCGCGGCCACGAAGAGCACGCACCCGATGACGATCGGCGTGGGCAAGGACGTCGAGGGCGGCCACGTCGTGGCGAACCTCGCGAAGATGCCCCACCTCCTCGTCGCCGGCGCCACCGGCTCCGGCAAGTCGAGCTTCGTCAACTCGATGGTCACGAGCCTGCTCATGCGGGCGAAGCCGTCCGAGGTGCGGATGGTGCTGATCGACCCGAAGCGCGTGGAGCTCACCGCGTACCAGGGGGTGCCGCACCTGATCACGCCCATCATCACGAACCCGAAGAAGGCGGCGGAGGCGCTGCAGTGGGTCGTGAAGGAGATGGACATGCGGTACGACGACCTCGAGTCGTTCGGGTTCCGTCACGTCGACGACTTCAACAGCGCCGTCGCCAAGGGCGAGATCGTGCTGCCGGCCGGATCGCAGCGGAAGCTCGCGCCGTACCCCTACCTGCTCGTGGTCGTCGACGAGCTCGCGGACCTGATGATGGTCGCGCCGCGCGACGTGGAGGACTCGATCGTCCGCATCACGCAGCTGGCCCGCGCATCCGGGATCCACCTCGTGCTCGCCACGCAGCGCCCGAGCGTCGACGTCGTCACCGGCCTGATCAAGGCGAACGTGCCGAGCCGTCTCGCGTTCGCGGTCACGAGCGTCACGGACAGCCGCGTCATCCTGGACCAGCCGGGCGCCGACAAGCTCCTCGGCCAGGGCGACGGGCTCTTCCTGCCGATGGGCGTCTCGAAGCCCATGCGCGTGCAGGGCGCCTGGGTCAGCGAGGCGGAGATCGCCCGCGTCGTCGAGCACGTGAAGAAGCAGGCGCGCCCCGACTACCGCGAGGACGTGGCCGAGGAGGCCCCGAAGAAGCAGATCGACGGCGACATCGGCGACGACATGGAGCTGCTGCTCGCGGCCGTCGAGCTCGTCATCACCACCCAGTTCGGCTCGACCTCGATGCTGCAGCGCAAGCTCCGCGTCGGGTTCGCGAAGGCCGGCCGGCTGATGGACCTCATGGAGTCGCGCGAGATCGTCGGGCCCTCCGAGGGCTCGAAGGCCCGCGACGTGCTCGTCGGGCCGGACGGCATGGCGGATGCGCTCGCGAAGATCCGGGGGATGCCGGCCAACGGCGCGGCTTCCGGCGGCGGGGGAGCGGTCCCGGTGGCCCTCGACTACTTCGACGACGCCGAGGGCGGCGAGTCCGAGGACGCCTGGAGCCTCACGGGCCGCGACTGACGGCCCGGGCATCTGCGCGAACGACGGAGCTTCCGCTCTGAAGCGGCCCGGATCGGCATGGATCCGACCCGCGGATCCGGTCTCTCCGTCGTTCGCGCAGCGCGGCTACTGGACGACCGGATGGGCGCGGGCCGCGATCCGCTCGACCTCGTCGGCCGCCGGCGCGGCCCCGTCCTGGGCCTGCAGGTCGGCGGCGATCTCGCGGGCCGTCGCGGCGAAGGACGGCTCGGCGAGCAGCCGCTCGACGGCGGCGCCGATCGCCGCAGGCGCGGCCGTCTTCGGCAGCGTGAGGCCGGCGCCCGACGCCGCGACGGCCCGGCCGATCATCGGCTGATCGAGCATCGGATGCATCGGCAGCACGAGCACCGGGACGCCGTGGGCGAGTGCCCGCACCGTCGTCGCGTGACCGCCGTGACCGACCACCGCCGAGGCCCGCGCGAGCAGCGGCGCGTGGTCCGCGTACTCGTGCAGCACCGCGTTCGCCGGGGCCCGCATCGCCGCCGGCCGGATCGTGCGTCCGGTCGTGACCTCGACCCGGATGGCAAGCGGGCCCAGGCCGTCGAGCACCCGCTGCAGGGTCTCCTGCATCCCCGGGTACCAGATCGAGCTGAGGCTCACGAGCACGGTCGGCGGCGTCGTGGGCGCGGCCGCGGGAGCGGGCTCCTGCAGCACCGCGCCGACCCGGAGCGCGTTGCCCGGAAGCGGGGCGGCCGGGTCCAGCCCGCCACCGGTGAGCAGCAGCAGCCGGTCGGCCCGGTCGAGGACGGGCATCGGCGCCGCGCCGCGCAGTCGGAGCGCGGCGGTCACGGGGCCGCCGCCCCAGCTGCGGCGGAGGTACTCCCAGGTGGTGTGCCCGAGCAGGACGGTCGGCAGACCGGCGGCCTCCACCTCCGCCGCGGTGCCGGTCAGCAGGGCGTCGACGAGCACGACGTCGGCGCCGAGCGTCCTGGCCGCCGCGACGACGGAGTGCCCGCGCGCGCGGTCGGCGAAGAGTCGGGTGATGTCCCGCAGGGTGCGGACGGTGCCACGCGCCAGGAGGGGGTCGTACTCGGCGCCCTCCGCGACCAGGAGCTCGCATCCGGCATCCGCGGCTCGGCTTCGGACGGCTTCGTCGGCGTGCAGCACGACCCGGTGGCCGCGGCGGGCCAGCTCGGCCGCGACCCCGAGCACGGGCGGCACGTTGCCCCCGAGATCGACCGTGACGACGAGGACGGTGGACATGGCTGCTCCTTCAGGATCGATGCGACGCGAGGATCGCGTCGGTCATGGTGCGCATGCGGGCGACGACCGTCTCGGCCGGCAGCGCTCGGTCGAGATGCAGCAGCTTCCACGCGTAGACGTCGGTGGCCACGACGAGGAGATCGACGAGCGCGTCGCGCTGGTCCCCGCCGGGAAGCCGGTCCGCGAAGACCGTCTCGACCCACCGCCGGTGCAGGTGCTTGCCGCCGGTCGTGACCGCAGCGGCGCGGGCGTCGGTCCGCTCCCGCGCGAGCATCTCCAGCGCGAACGGGCCGCGCCGCTCGTAGTGGGCGACCAGGGCGGCGAGCGCTCCGACGGCGTCGCGGTCGGGCGTCACGCGCTCGGCCTCCACCTCCACCTGGCCGGTCTCGATCGCCGCGGCGAGGAGGGCGTCCCGCGTCCCGAAGTGCCGGAGGACCGTCTGCACGCTGACGCCGGCGCGGACCGCGATGCGCTCGAGCGTCGGATCGAGGTCGAGGTCCTCGTAGCCGAGTGCGATCACGGCAGCGAGGATCCGTTCGCGTGTGCGTGCGACCGCGGCGGACCGCGCCCGCATCGTGTACGTCCTCGTCGCAGCCATGTCGACGCAGGTCTACGCCCCTCCGGTATTCGTGTCAACGAGAATTGACACGAAATCTGCGCGGGAGCGGTGGGAGTGCGTCGGACGCTTCCGGATTACCCTGAGGTCGAGGCGCGCCGCCGACGGTGCGGCACGAGGGGGTCCGGGTGGGCGACGACCCAGCGGTGCGCACCGGCTACCAGGCGCGCGGGCGGATGATCTCGGCCGGCGAGGGCCCGGCGAGCACCTGGAACGCCGCCAACCTCATCACCATCGGGCGCATCCTGCTCGTCCCCGTGTTCCTGTGGCTGCTCGCCCTCGACGGCCACTCGTACGGGCCGTTGCGATGGCTGGCCACGCTCCTGTTCGTGGTCGCCATCGCCACCGACAGCGTCGACGGCCGGCTCGCCCGGGGCCGGGACCTCGTCACCGACCTCGGCAAGATCCTCGACCCGATCGCCGACAAGGCCCTCACCGGCGCGGCGCTCATCGCCCTCTCGGTGCTCGGTGAGCTGCCGATCTGGGTGACCGTGCTCATCCTCGTCCGCGAGGTCGGCATCACCGTCTACCGCTTCGCCGTGCTGTCGAAGCGGGTCATCCCGGCCTCGAAGGGCGGGAAGCTGAAGACGGTGCTGCAGTCCGTGGCGATCACCCTCGCCCTCGCGCCGTTCCCGCAGCTGCTGGGCACGTGGGTCGACTGGGTGAACACGGTCTTCATGGCCGCCGCCCTCGTCGTGACGCTCGTCACCGGGGTGCAGTACTTCCTCGACGACCGCCGGCTCAACCGGCGATGAGCGCGGCCGACGTGCTGGCGATGCTGCGCGAGTCCGACCGCACGCTCGCCGTCGCGGAGTCCCTGACCGGCGGACTGCTGACCGACGCCTTCGTGCAGGTGCCGGGCGCATCCGCAGTGCTCCTCGGCGGCGTGATCAGCTACGCCACCGACCTGAAGCACGAGGTGCTCGGCGTCGACGCCCGCCTGCTCGCGGACGAGGGTCCCGTGCATCCGGAGGTCGCCCGGCAGATGGCGGACGGGGTGCGCCGGGCGCTCGCCCTGCACGGCCGGATCGCCGACGTCGGCGTCGCGACGACCGGGGTCGCCGGCCCCGATCGGCAGGGCGGCCGTCCGCCGGGCACGGTCTACGTCGGCGTGGCGATCGGCAGCCGCCGCATCGCCGCATCCGGCGTCTTCGAAGGCGATCGGCAGGCGGTCCGCAGCGCGGCCGTCCGCCTGGCGCTCGAGACCCTCTCCGCGGTCCTCGACGCGGAATAGCGCAGGTTTCGATCCCGTTACTTCTCGCAGGTCGCACGCGGGGTGTCGGATGCGGGGCTTACCGTTGACCCCAACGCGGCGGGGTACAGTGGCCGTCCCTCGGGCGGACCCCGTGATCGGCCACCAGGATGGAGAAGGAGGGGGAGAGATGGTTCTCGTACGGCAAGAACTCGGCGACGTGCTGCGCGACTTCCGGTTGCAGAAGGGCCGCACCCTCCGCCAGGTGGCGAGCAAGGCGTCCGTCGCCCTCGGCTACCTCTCCGAGGTCGAGCGCGGGCAGAAGGAGGCCTCCTCGGAGATCCTCGCCTCCGTCGCCGACGCCCTCGACACCCCGGTCTCCGTGATCATGCGCGAGGTCGGCGACCGGCTCGCGGTCCTCGAGGGCCTCGAGGTCCCGGATGCGCTGCCCGCGGACTTCGGCGAGCGGTTCGGCCGTTCCGGCGACCGCCGCCCCGACCTGGTGGCGCACTGATCGGTCGGCCGCTGCCGCGATGAAGATCAGCGAGTTCCGGCGAGCCGTCGACGAGGAGTTCGGCGAGACGCACGGCCGCGTGCTGGTGAACGAGCTCGTCATCGACGTGCTCGACGGCCGCACCGCCGCCCGCGCCCTCGACGAGGGCGTGCCGGCCGCTGACGTCTGGGGCGCCCTCTGCAAGGCCAACGACGTGCCGCCGGAGCGTTGGCACGGCCGCGGGCGCGAGGTCGCACGCAGCAGGCGCTGAGCTTCGACTTCTCCATCCCGTCCACCTCACGCCGCACCCGGAATCGCGCCGTTCCGGAGTTCCTGCGCGACACGCCGCGATCCGCGGCGCGGCGCCGGTGTGTCGTCCGGTTTCTCCGGAACGGCGCGACAAGCGCTCTGCTCGACGCGACTGCAGGTCGCGACGACCGACGGGCGCGCTCGGTCCACTCGAACCTGTCTCCGCTTCGACGGCCGGTTCTCGGCGTGTCCCTCGAACCCCTGTTCGACGCGGCGTAGTCTCCTCCACAGGCGCTCCCGGAGGCCGGTTCTCCGGCGGGCGCCTGCGGCGCCGAAGCGCTGTCGGTGGCCGCACGTACTGTCGCTTCCGACCGGCGGACGCACCGCCAGCCCTGTCGCCCGACATGTCGGACCGACAGCCGATGGGCAGCCGACGGCGCGCTCAGCGCCACGAACGAGGAGACCTGCAATGCCATCCACCACCGACCGCGAGAAGTCCCTCGAGACCGCGCTCGCCCAGATCGACCGCCAGTTCGGCAAGGGCTCGGTCATGCGCCTCGGCAGCGACGAGCGCGCACCCGTCGCGGTCATCCCGACCGGATCGATCGCGCTCGACGTCGCCCTCGGCATCGGCGGCCTGCCGCGCGGGCGCATCGTCGAGATCTACGGCCCGGAGTCGTCCGGCAAGACCACGCTCACGCTGCACGCGATCGCCAACGCGCAGCGGGCCGGCGGCATCGCCGCCTTCATCGACGCGGAGCACGCCCTCGACCCCGAGTACGCGAAGAAGCTCGGTGTCGACATCGACGCGCTCCTCGTCTCCCAGCCCGACACGGGTGAGCAGGCGCTCGAGATCGCCGACATGCTGATCCGATCCGGGTCCATCGACCTGATCGTGATCGACTCCGTCGCGGCGCTCGTGCCGCGGGCCGAGATCGAGGGTGAGATGGGCGACAGCCACGTCGGCCTGCAGGCGCGCCTCATGTCGCAGGCCCTTCGCAAGCTGACCGGTGGGCTCAACCAGACGCAGACGACGATGATCTTCATCAACCAGCTCCGCGAGAAGATCGGTGTGTTCTTCGGCAGCCCGGAGACCACGGCGGGCGGCAAGGCGCTGAAGTTCTACGCCTCCGTGCGGCTCGACATCCGGCGCATCGAGACCCTGAAGGACGGCACGGACGCGGTCGGCAACCGCACCCGCGTCAAGGTCGTGAAGAACAAGATGGCCCCGCCGTTCAAGCAGGCCGAGTTCGACATCCTCTACGGCGTCGGCATCTCCCGCGAGGGCAGCCTGATCGACTTCGGTGTGGAGCACGGCATCGTGAAGAAGTCGGGCGCCTGGTACACCTACGACGGCGACCAGCTCGGGCAGGGCAAGGAGAAGGCCCGCGACTTCCTGCTGAAGAACCCCGAGGTCGCCCAGGAGATCGAGACGAAGATCCTCGCGAAGCTCGGCATCGGTGCGAACGCCCAGCAGGCGCAGGCCGCGCAGGCGGCGGCTCCGGTCGAGCCCATCGAGGCCAAGCTGCAGGCGCGCCGCGCGTAGCCGATGGGAGTCCTGCGCTACTTCCCCGGCAGCGAGCCGCCGGAGCAGGGGCCGTCGCCGGAACCGGCCGCGTCCGGTTCCGGCGAGCCCGGCTGGGCCGTCCCCGTGCTCGGGCCCGACGCCCCGGCGGCGGTCGAGCCCGAGCCGCCGGCGGCCGAGCGGCGGGCGTCGCGCCGGGCCGAGAACGTCGCCCTCGCGGCCTTGACGAGGCACGACGCCTCCGAGGGCGAGCTCCGCGCGAAGCTGCTCGCCCGCGGCCTCGACGAGGCCGACGTGGAGGCCGAGCTCGACCGCCTGAAGGGCGCCGGTCTCGTGGACGACGCCGCCCTCGCCGACCGCCTCGTGCGGTCACTCCGGGAGCGCAAGGGGCTCGGGGACGGCGCGCTGCGACCCGCGCTCCGTGCCCGCAACCTGCCCCAGGCCGTCATCGACGCCGCCATCGCGGCGAACGCCGAGGACGACGAGGCCGTCGACGAGCGGCTGCAGGAGGTCGCCGACGACCGCGCACGGCGGCTCGCCTCGCTGCCCGATGACGTCGCCGAGCGCCGGTTGACCGCCTACCTCATGCGGCGCGGCTACGGCGGCTCGTCGCTGCGCAGCGCCGCGCGGGACGCCCTCGAGCGCGCCCGCCGCGGCTGACGGCCGGGCCGGTTCCTACACTGCTGGCATGACCCTGACCGCGCCGGCCCGCACCTACGAGGTGCGGACCTACGGCTGCCAGATGAACGTGCACGACTCCGAGCGCCTCGCCGGCTCCCTCGAGGCGGCCGGCTACGTCGCCGCACCCGCCGGCGAGCAGGCCGACGTCGTCGTGATCAACACCTGTGCGGTGCGCGAGAACGCCGACAACCGGCTCTACGGCAACCTCGGCCACCTCGCCTCCGTGAAGCGGGAGCACGAGGGCATGCAGATCGCCGTCGGCGGCTGCCTCGCCCAGAAGGACAAGTCGGTGCTGCTCGAGCGCGCCCCCTGGGTCGACGTCGTCTTCGGCACCCACAACCTCGGGTCGCTGCCCGGGCTGCTCGATCGCGCGCGGCACAACGCGCAGGCCGAGATCGAGATCCTCGAGGCCCTCGAGGTGTTCCCCTCGACGCTGCCGACGAAGCGCGAGTCGACCTACAGCGGATGGGTGTCGATCTCCGTCGGCTGCAACAACACCTGCACGTTCTGCATCGTCCCGTCGCTGCGCGGCAAGGAGCAGGACCGCCGGCCGGGCGACGTGCTGGCCGAGATCCAGGCCCTCGTCGACGACGGCGCCATCGAGGTCACGCTCCTCGGCCAGAACGTGAACTCCTACGGCGTGCAGTTCGGCGACCGCCAGGCGTTCGGCAAGCTGCTCCGCGCCACAGGATCGATCGACGGCCTCCGCCGCGTGCGCTTCACCAGCCCGCACCCCGCCGCCTTCACGCCCGACGTGATCGACGCGATGGCCGAGACCGCCGTGGTCATGCCGCAGCTGCACATGCCGCTGCAGTCCGGCTCCGACCGGGTGCTGAAGGCGATGCGCCGCTCCTACCGCGCGGACCGCTACCTGCGCATCCTCGACGCCGTGCGCGAGCGCATCCCGCACGCGGCGATCACCACCGACCTCATCGTGGGGTTCCCCGGCGAGACGGAGGAGGACTTCCAGGCCACGCTCGACGTCGTCGAGGCATCCCGCTTCGCGTCCGCCTTCACCTTCCAGTACTCCATCCGCCCGGGCACGCCCGCGGCGACCATGGACGACCAGGTGCCGAAGGAGGTCGTGCAGGAGCGCTACGAGCGGCTGCTCGCCCTCCAGGAGCGGATGTCCGCGGAGGGCAACCGCGCCCTCGTCGGCACCGAGGTCGAGGTGCTCGTCGGTACCGGCGAGGGCCGCAAGGACGCGGCGACGTACCGCCTCTCCGGCCGCGCCGCCGACAACCGCCTCGTGCACGTCGGCCTGCCCGAGGGTGCCCGGGCCCCGCGGCCAGGCGACCTCGTCACCGCCCGCGTGACGGCATCGGCGCCGGCGTTCCTCATCGCCGACGTGCCGGCGGGGGAGCCCGTCCGCATCGAACGCACCCGTGCCGGCGACGCCTGGGACGCCAGGGAAGCCGCCTCCTGCGCGGTCCACGTCCCCGCGCCCGGCGGCCGGGCGATCTCCCTCGGCCTGCCCGCGCTGCGCCGCCCATGACGCGGCTGTGATCGTCCTGCTCGGCGGGGCGACGGGCACCGGCAAGACCTCGCTCTCCCTCGACGTGGCGGAGGCGATCGCCGCCGCCGGCGGCTCGGCCGAGGTCGTCAACGCGGACGCGATGCAGCTCTACCGCGGCATGGACATCGGCACGGCCAAGCTGCCGGTCGCCGACCGCCGCGGGATCCCGCACCACTGCTTCGACCTCTGGGACGTCACCGAGACGGCGTCGGTCGTCGCCTACCGGGACGCCGCACGCGCCGCCGTCCGTGACATCGAGGCCCGCGGCGCCGTCCCGCTGCTCGTCGGGGGCTCCGGCCTCTACGTGGAGGCGGTGCTGCGCGAGCTCGACTTCCCCGCGACGGACCCGGAGCTCCGAGCCGACCTCGAGCAGCAGGCCGACCAGCTCGGCCCCGACGCGATCTGGCGGCGGCTCGCGGAGGCGGATCCGGTCGCCGCCGGCCGCATCCCATCCGGCAACCTGCGCCGCGTCATCCGCGCGCTCGAGGTCGTCACCCTCACCGGACGGCCCTACGCGGCCTCCCTGCCCGACCAGGGCGCGTGGTGGGCGCCCGCCGTGCGGGTCACCGTCGATGCCGACGGGGCGGTGCTGCAGCAGCGGCTCGCCGAGCGCGCGCGGCGGATGTGGGCGGGCGGCCTGCTCGACGAGGTCCGCCACCTGCTTCCGAACGGCCTGGCCGAGGCGACCACCGCGGCCCGCGCGGTCGGCTACGCGCAGGCCCTGGCCGTGCTCCGGGGCGACCTGTCGGTCGAGGAGGGCCTCGAGGACACGATCAGGCTCACCTGGCGGATGGTCCGCCGGCAGCGCGCCTGGTTCGGCCGGGACGACGACGCGATCCGCGTCGACGGCGCCGATCCCGCCGCTGCCGGCGTCGTGCTGACGGCACTCGAGGCGGCCGGGACCGGTCCGGCCGCGATCTAGGCTGGCGGGATGGCCGGTCTCCGCTTCACCAAGGGTCACGGCACCGGCAACGACTTCGTGCTCATCGCCGACCCGGACGGCGAGCAGGACCTCGCGCCGAGCGAGATCGCCCGGCTCTGCGACCGCCGGTTCGGCGTCGGCGCCGACGGCGTGCTCCGGGCGGTCCGCGCCGCCGCCGACGCTGAAGGCGCTGCGATCGCCGTGGGCGACCCCGAGGTGGAGTGGTTCATGGACTACCGCAACGCCGACGGCTCCGCCGCGGAGATGTGCGGCAACGGCATCCGCGTGTTCACGGCGTTCCTGCTCGCGGAGGGACTCGCGACGCTGCCCGACGGCGGTGCCCTGAGGATCGCCACCCGCGGCGGCGTCCGCCCGGTGCGCCGCGACGGCACCGGGTTCGCCGTCGATCTCGGCGGATACGCGCTCGGCGGCCCCGAGGTCCTCGTGCAGGTGCCCGGCGTGCAGGTCGCGCGGCCCGGCCTCGCGGTGACGGTGCCGAACCCCCATGTCGTGGTCGCCCTCGCCGACGGCGACGAGCTCGACGCGGCGGACCTCACGCGTCCGCCCCGCCTCGAGCCGGAGCCGCCCGCGGGCGCGAACGTCGAGCTCGTCCATCCGGCCGACCCGCTCGTCCAGGAGGGCGTCGGCCGCATCCGCATGCGCGTGCACGAGCGGGGCAGCGGCGAGACGCTGTCCTGCGGCACCGGTGCGGCCGCGGCGGCCCTCGCCGCGCGCAGCTGGGCGGGTCTCGCCGCACCGTCCGTCTGGCGGGTCGCCGTGCCCGGCGGCGAGCTCGGCGTCCGGATGCTGGCCGCCGACGACGGCGAGCACGTGGAGCTGTCGGGCCCCGCGGAGCTCGTCTACTCGGGCGAGTGGCCCGGGCCGCTGCGCACCTCGAGCACCCGGTAGCCGCGGTCGGTCGCCGCGCGGCGCACCGTGAGGCCGTCGGCAGCGAACCGCTCGGCGATCCAGTCCTGCAACGAGTCGCCCCCGAGCTGCTTCGCGACGACGAGCCAGGCCGACGCGCCGGGCTCCAGCCGCGGCAGCCACTGCTCGAGGAGCGCGTGCAGGGCCGGCTTCCCGATGCGGATCGGGGGGTTGGACCAGATGGTGGCGAACCGCAGATCGTCCGGAATATCCTGGGGCGATGCGCTCTTGATACTGATGCCGGCGATTCGGGCGTTGTCGGCAGCGAGCGCGAGGGCGCGCTCGTTCACGTCCACCGCCCACACATCCGCCTGAGGAGAACGCAGCTTCATCGCGATCGCGATCGGACCCCACCCGCAGCCGAGGTCGAGCACGGCCCCGGCCGTCGGCGGCGCGGGCACGCGCGACAGCAGCACGGCCGTGCCGCTGTCGAGCCGCTCCGGGCTGAACACCCCGCCCTGGGTCCGCAGCTCCAGGTCCTTCCCCGCCAGCGTGACGCGGATCGTCCGCGGCCGCTCCTCCGAGCTCGGCTGGGCACTGAAGTAGTGCTCATCGGCCATGACATGGATTCAACCAACATCGAAAGGTCTTTCGTGACGGAAACCCTGAACACCACCGCCGACGGCGCGTTCGAGGCGCAGGACTTCGACGGCGAGCAGTTCGACCTCGAGGAGCGCCAGGCGCTGAAGCGCGTCACCGGGCTCTCCACCGAGCTCGAGGACGTCACCGAGGTCGAGTACCGGCAGCTGCGGCTCGAGCGGGTCGTGCTGATCGGCGTCTACTCGCGCGGGCAGGCCGACGCGGAGCAGTCGCTGCGCGAGCTCGCCGCGCTCGCCGAGACGGCCGGCGCGGTGGTGCTCGACGGGCTGATGCAGCGCCGCCCGCATCCGGACCCCTCCACGTACCTGGGCAGCGGCAAGGCGGAGGAGCTCCGCGACGTCGTGCGGCTCGTCGGCGCCGACACCGTGATCGCCGACACCGAGCTGGCCCCGAGCCAGCGGCGCGCGCTCGAGGACGTCGTGAAGGTGAAGGTGATCGACCGCACCGCGGTGATCCTCGACATCTTCAGCCAGCACGCGAAGAGCCGCGAGGGCAAGGCCCAGGTCGAGCTCGCGCAGCTGCAGTACCTGCTCCCGCGCCTGCGTGGATGGGGTGAGTCGATGTCCCGCCAGGCCGGTGGTCAGGTGGGCGGCGCGGGTGCCGGTATGGGCTCCCGCGGCCCCGGTGAGACGAAGATCGAGCTCGACCGGCGGCGCATCCACTCGCGGATGGCGAAGCTGCGCCGCGAGATCGGTGACATGGCCCCCGCGCGCTCGGTGAAGCGCCAGAACCGCGAGCGCACCGGCATCCCGTCGGTCGCGATCGCCGGCTACACGAACGCCGGCAAGTCGAGCCTGCTGAACCGGATCACCCGGGCCGGCGCGCTCGTCGAGAACGCCTTGTTCGCGACGCTCGACACCACGGTGCGCCGCACCGAGACGCCCGATGGGCGCCCCTACACGCTCACCGACACCGTCGGGTTCGTGCGGAACCTGCCGCACCAGCTCGTCGAGGCATTCCGCTCCACGCTCGAGGAGGTGGAAGGCGCGGATCTCGTGCTCCACGTCGTCGACGCCGGCACGCAGGACCCCGCGGGGCAGATCGCGACGGTCCGTCAGGTGATCGCGGAGGTCGGTGCGAACGACGTGCCCGAGCTCATCGTGTTCAACAAGGCCGACCTCGTCGACGACGCGACCCGGATGGTGCTGCGCGGCCTCGAGCCCACCGCGGCGTTCGTCTCGGCGCGCACCGGCGAGGGCATCGAGGAGCTGCTCGCCACCATCGGCGCGCTGATCCCGCTGCCCGCCCACGAGATCACCGCCGTCGTGCCCTTCGAGCGCGGCGACCTCGTGTCGCTGCTGCACGAGCGCGGGCGCGTGCTCGCGACCGTGTACGAGGAGGCCGGCACGCGGATCAACGCGCTCGTCGGCGACGGCGAGCGGGCCGCGCTCGAGCCCTACCTGGTCTGATCGCTCAGATCCACCGGCGCGAGGAGACGAACCGGTCCCCTCGCGCCGGCCGCGGCCCGTAGCCGTCCGAGCGGACGGCGACGATCGAGCCGGCGATCCCGGCGACGGTGAGCAGCAGGAGCACGAGCAGCAGGACGATCATGGCAGGAACGCTACGACCGCCATGATCCGGCCACGAGTGGCAGGAATGCCAAGTTCGTCGCCTTTCTGCCAGACTGGGTCGATGCTTCGTCGCGTCGCTGTGCTCGCCGTCCCCACCATGAGCCCGTTCGAGTTCGGGGTGCTCTGCGAGGTGTTCGGCGTCGACCGCACCGACGACGGCGTGCCGCCGATCGACTTCCGCGTCGTGACGGCCGACCCCGGCCCCATCCCCTTCCAGCACGGGCTCTCCATCACCGTGGAGCGCGGGCTCGAGGACGCGGCCGACGCCGACCTCGTGGCTGTGCCGGCCCTCGACGATCTGCGGCACGCGGACGAGCGCGTGCTCGACGTGCTGCGCGCCGCCCACGACCGAGGCGCCTGGGTGCTCAGCGTCTGCAGCGGAGCCTTCGTCCTCGCGGCCTCGGGGCTGCTCGACGGGCGGCCGAGCACGACGCATTGGCGCCACGCGGCCCGGCTGCAGGCGTTCCGGCCCGCGACCCGGGTCGATCCCGACGTCCTGTTCGTGGAGGACGAGAAGATCGTGACGTCGGCGGGCACCGCATCCGCCATCGACGCCTCGCTGCACATCGTGCGGCGCGAGCTCGGTGCCGCGGCGGCCAACGTCATCGCGCGGCGCATGGTCGTGCCGCCGCAGCGCGACGGAGGCCAGGCGCAGTACATCGCGCTGCCCGTGCCGGAGCGCGAGGCGGACTCGCTCGCCGCGCTGCTCGACTGGGCGCAGGCACACCTCGACGAGGACCTCTCCGTCGAGGTGCTGGCGCGCCGGGCGCTCATGTCGCCCCGCACCTTCGCGCGACGCTTCCGCGAGGAGACCGGGACCACCCCGGCGGCCTGGGTCGTCCGCCAGCGCCTGCGCCGCGCGCAGCACCTGCTGGAGACGGCGGACCTCCCGGTCGACGAGGTGGCGCGGACCGTGGGCTTCGGGACCGGCGGGGTGCTGCGTCATCACTTCACGACCGTGCTCGGCACGAGCCCGCAGGCCTACCGGCGCCGGTTCAGCCTCGCCGGCGCCTGAGGTGCACCAGGCGCGCCTCCGGCTGCCGTTCACGGCGCCGCTCGAGCCGTCGAACCTCTTCGGGCATCTCGCCGCGACGGCGGTCCCCGGCGTCGAGGAGTGGCGCGACGGCGCCTACCGGTCGGCGGTCCGGCTCGCGGGCGGTCCGGCCGTCGTCGCCGTGGCGCCGCCGGCCGGCGATGCGGTCGAGGTCGAGCTGCTCCTCACCGAGCCGGCGGACGCCGCGGATGCGGAGGTCCGCGTCCGCCGCCTGCTCGACCTGGACCTCGATCCGGCCCGGATGGGGTCGGTCCTGAGCGCGGATCCGGCGCTCGCACCGCTCGTGGCCGAGGCGCCGGGGCGGCGCGTGCCGGGCACGCTCGATCCCGCGGCGATGGTGCTGCGGGCCGTCCTCGGCCAGCAGATCGCGACGGCGGCCGCCCGCACCCTGACGGGCCGCCTCGTCGCCGCGGTGGGGGAGCCGCTGCCGGAGCCGGTCGGCGGCCTCACCCATCTCTTCCCCGAGGCGCCGGCGCTGCTCGCCCGCGCGGACGAGGCGCGCGAGGTGCTGCGGATGCCGGAGGCGCGGCGCCGCACGGTCCTCACGGTCGCCGCCGCCCTCGCGGACGGGTCGGTCGATCTCAGGCAGCCGGCGGCCGACGTCCGCGCCGCCATGCTGGCGTTGCCCGGCGTCGGGCCGTGGACCGCCGATACCGTCCGCATGCGGGCGCTCGCCGATCCGGATGCGTTCCTCGCCGGCGACCTCGGCGTGGTCCTCGCCGCCCGGCGCCTCGGCCTGCCGGACCGTCCCGCGGCACTCGAGCGGCGCTCGAGAGCCTGGTCGCCCTACCGCGCGCACGCGGTGCAGTACCTCTGGGCGACCGGCGTCCACGCCGTCAACACCTTGCCCGCATAGGCGGCCGGGCCGGTTCGCGCGCACCCGGGCGTCATCGGACCCCCGTGCTGCCCGAAGTGGCCCGGTGTCGAGGTCGGACCGGTGGCGTCAGACCGCGCGGAGGATGGCGACGACCTTGCCGAGCAGCTCGGCGTCGTCGCCGAGGATCGGCTCGAACGCGCTGTTGCGGGGCAGCAGCCAGGTGTGGCCGTCCCGCTGCCGCAGCACCTTGACCGTCGCCTCGCCGTCGAGCATCGCCGCGACGATCTCGCCGTTCTCGGCCGTCTTCTGCGTGCGCACGACGACCCAGTCCCCGTCGCAGATGGCGGCGTCGATCATCGACTCGCCGACGACCTTCAGCATGAACAGCTCGCCCTTGCCCACGAGCTGCCGCGGGAGCGGGAAGACCTCGTCGATCTGCTGCTCCGCGGTGATCGGCACACCGGCCGCGATGCGGCCGACGAGCGGCACCATGGCGGCGTCGCCGACCGGCACGGTCGACGGGACGTCGCTCTCCGACATCGGCACCCCGATGACGACCTCGAGCGCCCGCGGGCGCTTCGGGTCGCGGCGGAGGTAGCCGGACAGCTCGAGCTGCTTCAGCTGATGGGTCACGCTCGACAGCGACGCGAGGCCGACCGCGTCGCCGATCTCCCGCATGCTCGGCGGGTACCCCCTGCTCGCGACCGACCGCTGGATGACCTCGAGGATCGCCATCTGCTTGTCGCTCAGGGAGCGTCGGCGGCGGGTGCCTGCTGCGACGGCTCGGGTCTCGGGCTGCTCGGCCATCGGTCGTCCTCCAGGCGCTCGCGTGCGTGTCGGTGCACGCGGCTCGTCGTCTCCGATGGTACCGGGATCCGGGGGCGGTATCAAACGGATGTTCGACCCGTGTCGGGCGCTGTCCGACCCGTGTTCGAAGATGCTTGCATCAGCCCGGGTTCGAACCTATGTTCGATTCCAGGGGGACCGAGCGGAAGGGGATCGCCGTGATCACGGTGGAGAACGACTGGATCGAGTACGCGCCGGTGGCCGTCCGGCGCACCGCCGTCCGGGGCGGCGCCACGTGCGCCCAGCGCATCCCGGTGGCGTCCGCCCGGCCGGTCGCGGCGCCCGCTGCCTCTCGGACCGTCGTCGCCCACCGAGCGGCGTCGAAGCAGGGCCGGCTGCGGCTCACCCGTCGCGGCCGGATCGTCCTGGTCGTGCTCCCGGCGGTCCTCGCGCTCAGCTCCGCCTTCGTGGGCGTCTCGGCGCCGTTCGCCCAGGCCGACACCGCGACCACCCGCGGCTCGGTCGTCGTCGGGGACGGCGAGACGCTCTGGACGATCGCCGAGCGGCTCGCTCCCGCCGACGACCCGCGGGACACCGTGGCGCAGCTCGAGCAGGCGAACGGGCTCTCCGGCGCGCAGGTGGCCGCCGGCGCGCGCCTGGTGATCCCCGAGGGCCTCGGTCGCTGAGGTCCCGTCCGAGCGGTCTTGCCAGAATGAGGGGGTGACCACCCTCGCCGACCTGCCGCTCCGCTCCGACCTCGTCGGCCGCACGGCCTACGGCGCACCCCAGCTCACGGTCCCCGTCGCGCTGAACGTCAACGAGAACACCCATCCCGTGCCCGCGGACGTCGCCGACGACATCGTCGGTCGCATCCGCACGGCCCTGCTCGAGGTGAACCGCTACCCCGACCGGGAGTTCACCGCGCTGCGGGAGGCCCTCGCCGGCTACCTCGGCGCCGGCCTCGACGCCTCGTGGATCTGGGCGGCGAACGGGTCGAACGAGGTCATCCAGCACGTGCTGCAGGCCTTCGGCGGCCCGGGCCGCACCGTCCTCGGCTTCCCGCCCACCTACAGCATGCACTCGATCATCGCGGCCTCCACCTCGACGCGGTGGGTGACCGCGGAGCGTGACGCGGACTTCACGATCTCGCCCGAGACGGCTGTGGCCGCGATCGAGCGGGAGCGGCCCGACCTCGTCTTCCTCTGCGCGCCGAACAACCCCACCGGCACCCCCGTGCCCCTCGAGACGATCGCGGCCGCGTACGACGCCACCGACGGCATGGTGTTCGTCGACGAGGCGTACGGCGAGTTCATGCCGGCGGACGCGCCGTCCGCCCTCACCCTGCTGCCCGGACGGGAGCGCCTCATCGTCTCCCGCACGATGAGCAAGGCCTTCGCCTTCGCCGGCGCCCGTGTCGGCTACCTCGCCGCGGACCCGGCCGTCACGGATGCGATGCGGCTGGTGCGACTGCCGTACCACCTGTCCGCGCTCACCCAGGCGGCAGCGCTCGGCGCGCTCGCGCACGCCCCCGAGATGCTGCGGATGGTGGACGACATCTGCGTGCAGCGCGACCGCACGGCAGCGGGGCTCGCGGGACTCGGCTTCCGCGTGTGGCCGAGCTGGACGAACTTCCTGCTGTTCGGCGGCGTCGAGGACCCGGCCGGGCTGTGGCGCGCCCTCCTCGACCGCGGCGTGCTGATCCGCGACCTCGCCATCCCCGGCTGCCTGCGCGTCTCCGCAGGCACCGCTGCCGAGACCGACGCCTTCCTGACCGCCATCGCCGAGGTGTCCGGACGCGCGCCGGTAGGATCCAGGCCATGACCGGCGCCCGTACCGCCTCCGTGTCGCGCGCCACGAGCGAGTCGTCCGTCGAGCTGTCGCTCGACCTCGACGGCACGGGCCAGGCGCGGATCGACACCACGGTGCCGTTCCTCGATCACCTGCTCACCGCCTTCGCGAAGCACTCGCTGACCGACCTGACCGTCACCGCTTCCGGCGACACGGCGATCGACGTGCACCACACGGCGGAGGACGTCGGCATCGTGCTCGGCGACGCGATCCGCGAGGCCCTCGGCGACAAGCGCGGCGTCAGCCGGTTCGGCGACGCGACCGTGCCGCTCGACGACGCGCTCACGATGGCCTCCGTCGACCTGTCGGGACGCCCGTACCTGGTGCACGGCGGCGAGCCGGCCGGGTTCGAGCTCCACCTGATCGGCGGCCACTTCACCGGCTCGATGGTGCGGCACGTGCTCGAGTCGATCGTCGTGCACGCCGCGATCACCGCGCACATCCAGGTGCTCGCGGGCCGCGACCCGCACCACATCGCCGAGAGCGAGTTCAAGGCGTTCGCCCGCGCGTTCCGGGCCGCCAAGGCGCCCGATCCGCTGGTCTCAGGGGTGCCGTCGACGAAGGGGGCGCTGTGACGCGTCCCACCGTCGTGGTCCTCGACTACGGCAGCGGCAACGTGCACTCCGCGAGCAAGGCGCTCGAGGCCGCCGGGGCCGACGTGCGGCTCACCGGTGACCGCGCCGCGGCCGCCGCCGCGGACGGGCTGCTCGTGCCCGGTGTCGGCGCGTTCGGGGCCGTGATGGACGGCCTGCTCGCCGCCAGGGGACCCGAGGTGATCGAGCGCCGGCTGGCCGGCGGCCGCCCGGTGCTCGGCATCTGCGTCGGGATGCAGGTGCTCTTCGAGCGCGGCGTCGAGGGCGACGTCGAGCGGGAGGGGCTCGGCGAGTGGCCGGGCACCGTCGACCGCCTCGACGCGCCGGTGCTGCCCCACATGGGCTGGAACGAGGTGCGCGTGCCGGAAGGCTCCCGCCTGTTCGCCGGCATCGAGGCCGAGCGCTTCTACTTCGTGCACTCCTACGCGGCGCGCGAGTGGACGATGCCCGAGGATCCGCGCCGCGCGGCACCGCAGGTCACCTGGTCCGACCACGGCGGCCCCTTCATCGCCGCGGTCGAGAACGGGCCGCTCTCGGCCACGCAGTTCCACCCCGAGAAGTCCGGCGACGCCGGCGTCCGCCTGCTCGCCAACTGGCTGGAGACCCTGTGACCGACCCGCTCGCCCGACCCCTCGAGCTGCTGCCCGCCGTCGACATCGCGAACGGCCGGGCCGTGCGCCTCGTGCAGGGCGAGGCCGGCAGCGAGACCGGCTACGGCGACCCGGTCGAGGCCGCGGAGGAGTGGGCGCGGCAGGGCGCCGCCTGGATCCATCTCGTCGATCTCGATGCCGCCTTCGGGCGCGGCGAGAACGCGGCGGTGCTGCAGGCCGTGATCGACCGCGTGCCGGAGGTGCGGGTCGAGCTCTCCGGCGGCATCCGCGACGACGAGAGCCTGGAGCGCGCGCTCGGCACCGGCGCCGACCGCGTGAACATCGGCACGGCCGCGCTCGAGGACCCCGATTGGACCGCGGAGGCCATCGCGATCTACGGCGACCGGATCGCCGTCGGGCTCGACGTGCGCGGCACGACCCTCGCCGCCCGCGGCTGGACGAGCGAGGGCGGCGACCTCTACGACGTGCTGGCCCGGCTCGAGCAGGCCGGCTGCGCCCGCTACGTGGTGACCGACGTGCACAAGGACGGCACCCTCGGCGGCCCGAACATCGAGCTGCTGCGCAGCGTGCTGCAGGCCACCGGCAAGCCGGTCGTCGCCTCCGGTGGGGTGTCGAGCCTCGAGGACCTCCGCGTGCTGCGCTCGCTGACGGACGAGGGCCTCGAGGGTGCGATCATCGGCAAGGCCCTCTACGCCGGGCGGTTCTCGCTCGTCGAGGCGCTGGCGGTCGCCACGGAGTGAGGTCCGACTCCGCAGGGCGGCCCTTCGCGGGCCGCACGTTCGAGGCGAGCGGCAGCCCCTTCGCCGGGGACGACGGCACCGCGCCGGCGGCGTTCCTCGCCGCGCATGCGGCCTTCGCCGCGGGCGACGTCGGGCCCGAGGCGGTGGTCGACGCGCTCCGCGACGTGCGCCTGCTCGTGCCGCTGCTCGCCGACCTCGGCGAGGCGGGGGTGCAGGACGGGCGCACGGTCGACAAGAAAGCGGAGCTCGCGCTCGTGACGGTCGCGGGGCCGGACGGCCGCCGGGTGCTGCCGGCCTTCTCGTCCGCCGCCGCGATGTCGCGCTGGAACTCCGCTGCGCGGCCGGTGCCGGCGCCCGCCCGTCAGGTGGCGCTCGGTGCTGCGAGCGACGGGACGGAGCTCGTGATCGTCGATCCCGCGTCCCCGACGCAGTTCGGGCTGCGCCGGAGCGCCCTCGAGGCGCTCGCCCGTGGACTGCCGTGGTCGCCGCCTTGGCTGGATGCGGGCGTGGTGCGGGCGCTGCAGGCCCCCGCGGAGCAGGAGGGTGCGATCACCGGCGCGGCCGTGACGACGGACGATCCGGCGTCGACCCTCGAGGGTGCCGAGGTGCGGGTGGTGCTGGCCGTGCGGGGAGGCCTCCACCCGGCGGAGCTCGATGCGCTGCTGCAGCGGCTGCAGGCCGCCTGGGCGGCGGATCCGCTCGTGCGGGACCGCGTCGACTCGCTCGCCGTGAAGGTGCAGGCCGCCTGAGGCCCGGTCCCGTCGCCGTCCCGCGGGGAGGGGATCGTGCCGGGTGGAGGCCCGAGTCCGGCGTGTCGGCCTACGGCCGGCCCGGATGCCTACGCCCGGGACGGCGCCGGGCGCCGGGCGCGCCTCAGACGGGCTGCGGGGTGCGCAGCGGGGCGTCGGGGCGGGCCGCGGCGAGCAGCCGCTCGAGCGCGCCGACGGCCTGCTCCAGCGCATCCGCGTCGGCCGGATCGATGCCCTCGAGGAGCTCGGCGACCCAGGCCGATCGGGAGGCGCGCGCCGTGAGCAGCTCCTGCTCGCCGGCATCCGTGATGCGGAGCAGCGTCGAGCGCCGGTCGTTCGCATCCGCGCGGCGCTCGACGAGGCCGCGCTGCTCGAGGTCCGCGACGAGCCGTGTCATGCCGGGTGCGGCGATCCCCTCGATGCGGGCCAGGTCTCCCGGGCGGACGGCGCCCGCCCGGGAGATCGAAGCCAGCGCGGACAGCGCCACGAACGTGAGCCCGTCGGCCGGTGGCCGCAGCCGCCGGTTGATGGTGCCGACGACGAACGCCAGCCGCGCGGCCAGGTCGTGGCGATCCGCCTCGGTCATCGGCTCGGCTGCCGCTCGCCGGCCTCGGCCCTCGCCGGCTCGTCCGTGCGGGGGAGCCGGGCGTGGGCGACGGCGACGTGGTGGGCGTGGTCCTCGGCCTCGGGGGCCGCGGTCGGGCCGGCCTCGACATCGTCCGCGTAGACGAACTTCTTGCCACCGACGAACGACGCGACCGCACCGATGACCGACATGATCGCCGCGGCGAGGAACACGATCACGAGACCCTCGTGGAACGGACCCGAGATCAGGTTCGGGAAGAACTCCTTGCCCGTGAGCGCGGCGGTGTCCGCCTTCGGCAGCTGCGACAGGATCCCGGTCGGGCCGAGCAGCGTCGCGATCGGGTTGTAGCCGAGGAAGGCCGCGAACAGGCTGCCGACCGGCGGCACGTTCGCGATCTTGTCCGCGGCGGCCGCCGGCACCGAGTGGCTGGTCAGCCCCTGGCTGAGGGCGGTCGGCAGGGAGTTCGACAGGCCCGCGATCATCAGCGAGAAGAAGATCCCGATCGAGAGCGACGAACCCGCGTTCAGGACCGTGCCCGCCATGCCCGACGCCGCGCCGCGCTGGTTCGACGGGACGCTGTTCATGATCGTCGCCCGGTTCGGGGCGCCGAACATGCCGGATCCGATGCCGTTCAGGAACGTGATGACCGCGAAGACCGGGTAGCTGAAGTCCACGGGGATGATCAGCAGGCCGATGAAGGTGGCCGCGGTCAGGAGCAGGCCGCCGGTCGCGAGCAGCCGGGCGCCCCAGCGGTCGGACAGCGTGCCGGAGATGGGGCCGGAGATCAGGAAGCCGACCGTGAGCGGCAGCAGGTAGATGCCGGCCCAGAGCGGGGTGTCCTCGTAGGAGTAGCCGTGCAGCGGCAGCCAGATGCCCTGCAGCCAGATGATCAGCATGAACTGGAGCCCGCCGCGGCCGATGGAGGCGAGGAGCCCCGCGAAGATCGCGGAGGCGAAGCTGCGGATCTTGAACAGCCGCAGCTCGAACATGGGGCTCTTGACCCTCAGCTCGATGACGACGAACACGCCGAGCAGCACGAGGCCGCCGATGATCGAGCCGAGCACCCACGGGTTCAGCCAGCCGGTGGAGGAGTCGCCGTAGGGCTGGATGCCGTACGTGATGCCCGTGAGCAGCGACGTGAGGCCGAGCAGGAAGGCGAGGTTGCCGGGGAGGTCGAGGCTGCCGGGGTTGCGGGTGCCGACCTCGTGCAGCGACTTGAACGACCAGATGGTGCCGATGATGCCCACCGGGACGCTCACGATGAACACCGCGCGCCAGTCGATGACGGCGAGCACGCCGCCGAGGATCAGGCCGATGAAGGAGCCCGCGATCGCGGCGATCTGGTTGATGCCGAGCGCCATCCCGCGCCGGTGCGTCGGGAACGCGTCGGTGAGGATCGCGGTCGAGTTGGCGAACAGCATGGCGCCGCCGACGCCCTGCACGACCCGCCAGAGGATGAGCCACAGCGCGCCGGCCCCGGCGGTGAAGGGGTCGAGCGAGAGGGCGATCGCCGCGAGCGTGAAGATCACGAAGCCGTAGTTGTAGATCTTCACGCGGCCGACCATGTCGCCGAGGCGGCCGAAGCCGACCACGAGCACCGCGGTGACGAGCATGAAGCCCATCAGCATCCAGAGCAGGTAGCTCGTGTTGCCGGCGTCGAGCGGGTTCAGCTTGATGCCCTTGAAGATCGCGGGCAGCGAGATCAGGACGATCGACGCGTTGATGGTGGCCATCAGCATGCCGAGGGTGGTGTTGCTGAGGGCCACCCACCTGTAGTGCGGGTGGTCCTTGTCGAACATGCCCGTGCGGGGGCGGGCGTCCTTCGTGGTGGTCATGGTGCTCCAGGCGACGTGTGTCGGTGATCGGACGCCCTCGGCCGGTTCGTTGCTTGCTGGTAAGCAACTCTACGTCCGGGCCGACCTATTCCTCCGAATCGCCTGGGCGAGGCGGCGGATGCGGTCAGGTGACGACGATGCCGAGCGCCTCCGCGAGCAGGGCGGCGAAGCGCGGCAGCTGCTCCTCGGCGAGGATCGCGCCAGCGAGGGAGCTGCCGCCATCGATCCGCTCGAGCTCCGCACCGCGGAGGTCGAGGGCGGTGAGCCGCGCCTCGGCCAACGAGAGCGTGCCGATGCGGCAGCCGGTCAGGGACATCCGCTGGACGGTGCTGCCGCGCAGGTCGAGGTCACCGATCGTGCAGTCCGTGATGGCGACGTCGTCGAGCCGTCCCCCCGACAGGTTGAGGTAGTCGATGCGGCTGCCGTCGATCGCGACCCGCTGCCACTCGGGATGGAAGAGCTCGGCCGCGCCGATGCGGCTGCCGGTGATGTGCACGTCGCGGAGCACCGCGCCCGCCGCCCGCAGCGCCGGGGCGGTGAGGCGGCTGACGACGCAGCCGAGCAGCCGGGCGCGGTCGAGGTGCGCGTCACCGGCCGTGCAGCCGTCGAGGGCGCAGCCGTCGAGCACGAGCCGCTCCAGCCCGAGCCCGTCCAGGGCGACGCCGGTGAACCGCAGCCCGTCGAGGTTCGCCCCGGCCTCGAGGTCGCCGGCGAGCCCCTCAGCGAGCTCGCCGAGCACCACCGGCTCGATCCGCGGGGTGGTCGCGTCGGGGCGTCTGACCATGCTCAGACGCTATCGCCGACCCCTCATCCGCCGGTCAGGTCGTTCCCCGGCGTGCGTCGTAGCGTCCGGCCATGAGCGAGCAGCAGGGTGGCGACCGCCTGAAGGCGGCGGCGGACGACGGGGCGGTGGCGGAGCCGTTCGACCAGACGAACGGCATGGCCGGAGGCCTCGACGGCGACTCGGACGAGACGGCCGTGAGCGACACGGCGAGCGGCGCGGAGCGGGACGACGGCGACGGCGCCGGGATCGACGGCACGGACGACGTCGCCGGCCAGGGCGCCATGGGGGCCGGCTTCATCGTCGGCCGCCAGCAGTAGCGCTCAGCCGAGGATGCGGTAGCGGCGGTACGCCGCGCCCGAGCCGAACCGCCGGTCGTCCACGAGCTCGAGGTCGGCGCGGATCCCCTCTGGCAGCCATCTGGTGCCGCCGCCGACGACCACGGGCACGGTGATCCAGCGGAGCTCGTCGACGAGTCCCGCGGCGAGGGCCGCGGCCGCGAGCCCCGGTCCGCCGATGCTGAGCGGGGCCGTTGCGGCGAGCTTCCAGCGGCGCACCTCGTCGGGCTCGAACCGGGGCACCAGTCGGGTTCTCGGCGCGGTCACGCCGTCGAGGGTGCTCGAGAACACCACCTTGTCCGCCGCGCGCCAGATCCCGGCGTAGTCGCGCGAGATCGGCGAGGAGTCGATCTCGCGGGAGTCCTGCTCCCAGAACCGCATCGTCTCCCACATCCGCCGCCCGTAGAGGTAGGTGCCGGCGCCGCGCTCCAGATCGTTGACGAAGGCGTGCACCTCCTCGTCGGGGGCGGCCCAGTCGAACCGGCCGTCGGCGTCGGCCACGGAGCCGTCGAGCGACGTGATGGCGGTGTAGACGAGGTCGGCCATGCCCGCTCCTTCGCGGTGGGGTGCCCCCATCCTGCCCCGTCGTGCGGACGAACGGTCAGCTGCGGGCCTGCGCCGCTTCCCCTGCCGGGACCGGCTTGCCCTCCTTCGGCAGCAGGGCGGCGAACACCACCCCGACCAGGCCTCCGACCATCAGGACCGTCATCGCCGCTCCGTACCCGCCACCGCTCAGGCCGGCGACGAGGATCGTGCCCGCGATCGCCGTGCCGAGCGACGAGCCCAGGTTCGACACGCTTCGGGAGAGGCCCGAGATGTCGCCCTGCAGCGAGTCCGGGAAGGCGCCCTGCACGATGTTCACGGATGGGGTGAGCATCAGGCCGAGACCCAGCCCCACGACGAGGAGGCCCGGTACGAACGCCCACGGCGTCGAATGGGTGCCGACCAGCAGGATCAGGATCGCGATGCCGATCGCCGTCATCGCGAACCCGGCGATGATCAGCGTCTTCTGCGTCCGGTGCTGCGCGAACCGCCCCGCGAGCAGCGAGGAGCCGAGCAGGCCCACGGTCGAGGCGGTGAAGACGACGCCCGTCTGGATGGGGTCGTACCCGCGCACGACCTGGAGGTAGGTCGCCACCGTGAACGAGGTGCCGAGCAGCATCAGCCACTGCAGGTTCTGCGTGACCAGCCCGAGGTTGGACGCGCGGCTGCGGAACAGCTTCGTCGACAGCAGCGGCTCCACACCGGCGCGCTCCTTGGCCCGCACGGTGGCGAAGAACCAGACGAGCACCAGCGCGCCGGCGACCACCAGGATCACGGTCAGCCAGCCGTTCACGCTCGCGGCGAGGATGCCCGTCACGATCAGGACCAGCCCGGCCGCGGACAGCACCGCCCCGACCACGTCGAAGCGGCGGCCCGGCTCCGCCGGCAGCGGGTCCTTCAGGCGCCGCGACAGCAGCACGATGACGACCACCACGAGGGCCTGGAAGACGAACGCCGCGCGCCAGCTGATCGCCGAGGCGATGAGGCCGCCGATCAGGGGGCCTGCGGCCGCCCCGACGCCGCCGGCGGCGCTGATCGTCCCGAACGCCTTCGCCCGCGAGGTCACGCTCGTGAAGTAGAGCGTCGTCAGGATGTAGACCGGGGGGATGAGCAGCGCCGTGCCGATGCCCTGCAGCAGCGAGTAGCCGAGGATGAGCACCCCGAGGCCGGGGGACAGCGCGGCGATCAGCGCCCCGGCGCCGTAGACCGTCAGACCGATCGTGAGCAGCCGCGTCCGGCCGAACTTGACGGTGAGCTTGCCGCCGGGGATCATCAGCGCCGCCATCACCAGCAGGAAGATCGTGATGGCGGTCTGGACGCCCTTCACGTCGGTGCCGAGATCCTTGCTGATCGAGTCGATCATCACGTTCATGTTCGAGCCGGCGAAGCTGCAGATGAACTGCGCCAGCGCGAGCGGGGCGAGCACCGCCCCCAGCCTGCTGGTCGCCTCGGTGGTCGCATCGCTTCGGGCCACGGTGAACCTGCTTCCGTATCAGGGCGGGGCGCTTCCCCGGCGACGCTCCGGCGAGCCGGCCGATCGGCGCGCCCACTCTCCCCGGCGGGCTCAGGTGCCGCACCACCCCCACCGGGTGACCCGGCCGGCGCCGGGAGGTGTCCCAGGAAGGCCAGGTGGACCCGAAGGCCTGCAACACCTTCTCGGCCTCGACGCTCTCACCTCGGAACACCGCGGTCGCTCGCGTGGTTGATGTGTCCATGAAGCGGATCGGATTCCTGTCCTTCGGTCACTGGTCGCAGGCGCGCGGCTCGCAGACCCGCAGCGCCGCCGACACCCTCCTGCAGACGATCGAGCTCGCCGTCGCCGCCGAGGAGATCGGCATCGACAACGCCTCCGTCCGCGTGCACCACTTCGCGCCGCAGCTCTCGAGCCCGTTCCCGCTGCTCGCCGCGATGGCGGCCCGGACGAGCCGCATCGAGCTCGGCACCGGCGTGATCGACATGCGCTACGAGAACCCGCTCTACATGGCCGAGGAGGCCGCCGTCGCGGACCTCATCAGCGGCGGCCGCCTGCAGCTCGGCGTCTCGCGCGGCTCACCCGAGACCGCGCTGAACGGCTCGCACGCCTTCGGCTACGTGCCGCCGGAGGGCGTCTCCGACACCGACCTCGCGCGGGAGAAGCTCCGCATCCTCCTCGCCGCGATCGACGGCGCCGGCGTGGTCGCGTCCGACCCGCGGATGACCGGCGTCTCGCAGGCGCTCGCCGTCCAGCCGCAGTCGCCGGGCCTCCGGCAGCGGATCTGGTGGGGCAGCGGCACCCGCGCCACCGCGGAGTGGGTCGCCCGCGAGGGGCTGAACATGCAGTCCTCGACCCTGCTCACCGAGGACACCGGCGTGCCCTTCGACGAGCTGCAGGCGGAGCAGATCGCGGTCTACCGCGCCGCCTGGGCGGAGGCGGGCCACGACTGGACGCCGCGGGTGTCCGTCAGCCGCTCCGTCATCCCGATCACCACCGACGTCGACCGGATGTACTTCGGCGGCGAGGCGGGTTCCGAGGACCAGGTCGGCTGGCTCGACGGCGGCAACGCCCGCTTCGGGCGCAGCTACGTGGGCGAGCCCGACCGCATCGCCGAGGAGCTCGCGCGGGACGCGGCCGTGCAGGCGGCCGACACCCTGCTGCTCACCGTGCCGAACCAGCTCGGCGTCGAGTACAACGCCCACCTGCTCGCGGTGATCGCGGAAGACGTCGCGCCCGCCATCGGCTGGGTCCACCCCGCCCGCAGGGAGGCCGTCTCCGCCTGAGGGCCTAGGTGACGGGCCCGGTCCACTTCTCGCCGGGCCCGAGCCCGATCGCGTCCGGGATGGGGGAGGCCTCCCGGAACGCGAGCTGCAGGGTGCGCAGGCCGTCGCGGAGCGGCCGGGCGTGCGCGTCGCTGAGATCGGGTGCCGCGGCCGTCAGCAGGCCGGCGAGCGCCGTGATGAGCTTGCGCGCCTCGTCCAGGTCCAGCTGCTCGCCGGGGTCGTCGGCGAGCCCGCACTTCACGGCCGCCGCGCTCATCAGGTGCACCGCCGCGGTCGTGATGATCTCGACCGCCGGCACCTCGGCGATGTCGCGCAGCGCATCCGCCACCTCGTCGGGGGAGTCGGTCGCCTCCGCCTCGCCCGGCAGCTCCGGGTCGTCGGAGCCGGGCACGTCGATCGGGCCCGGGAAGTCGTTGCTCGCCGCCATGAGCCCATCATCGGTCCCGCCGCGCCTCCGGCGGCTCTGCTACGATGCTGCGGTTCCGGGCATCGCCCGGCGAGCAAGTGGAGCGATCCCACCTGCGCATCCGCTTCACCAGGGTGCACGGGTCAGTGCGCACTCCCTCTCCGGGTTCTGGGGAGCGTCAGGGTGCGGGAACGGTACGGCCTCGCCGTGCCGTCGAGGAATCCTTCTGCCTGCCCGTCGGTTGATACCAGGGAACGCACGGCTCGATCCGTGCCCACCATCCCCGTCTGTCAGGAGCAGCGCATCAGCGATCCCCGTACCAACGACAAGATCCGCGTCCCGGAGGTCCGACTCGTCGGCCCCGCCGGCGAGCAGGTCGGCGTCGTCCCCATCGAGATGGCCCTCAGGCTCGCCCAGGAGGCCGATCTCGACCTCGTCGAGGTGGCCCCCAACTCGCGCCCGCCGGTGGTCAAGATCATGGACTACGGGAAGTTCAAGTACGAGACGGCGCAGAAGGCCAAGGAGGCGCGGCGCAACCAGGCGAACACGGTCCTCAAGGAGGTCCGCTTCCGCCTGAAGATCGACAGCCACGACTACGAGACCAAGCGCAAGCGTGCCGAAGGCTTCCTCAAGGCCGGCGACAAGGTCAAGGCCATGATCCTGTTCCGCGGCCGTGAGCAGTCGCGTCCGGACCAGGGCGTGCGCCTGCTGGCCCGGTTCGCGGAGGACATCCGCGAGTACGGCACCGTCGAGTCGAACCCCACGATCGACGGCCGCAACATGGTGATGGTGATCGGCCCGCTGAAGAGCAAGGTCGACGCCAAGGCGGAGCAGAACGCCCGCCGCGCGGCCGCCAAGACTCCCGCATCCGCCGATGCGGAGACCGCCCCAGCAGCCCCGGCTGCCCCGAAGGAGCAGTAATGCCGAAGCAGAAGACCCATTCCGGCGCCAAGAAGCGCTTCAAGATCACCGGTAGCGGCAAGGTCATGAAGCAGCAGGCCGGTATGCGCCACAACCTCGAGAGCAAGTCGAGCGTGCGCACCCGCCGCCTCAACCAGGAGGCCACGCTGTCCGGCTCGGACGCGAAGAACATCAAGAAGCTGCTCGGCAAGTAGTCCGCGCCCTCTTTCGACACCAGCAGGAGAACAGTCATGGCCAGGGTCAAGCGCGCCGTCAATGCGCACAAGAAGCGTCGGGTAATCCTCGAGCGCGCCGAGGGGTACCGCGGCCAGCGGTCCCGCCTCTACCGCAAGGCGAAGGAGCAGGTCACCCACTCCCTCGTCTACGCGTACCGCGACCGCCGTCAGCGCAAGGGCGACTTCCGTCGCCTGTGGATCCAGCGGATCAACGCCGCGTCCCGCGCGAACGGCCTCACGTACAACCGCTTCATCCAGGGTCTCGGCCTCGCCGGGGTCGAGGTGGACCGCCGCATCCTCGCGGAGCTCGCGGTGAACGAGCCCGCCACGTTCGCGGGCCTCGTCGCCACAGCGAAGGCGGCCTTGCCCGCCGACACGTCGGCACCGGTCGCCACCGCGTGATCGACAGCCCGCGCAGCGCCGCAGTCAAGCGCGTCGCGGGCCTCAAGCAGAAGCGAGCCCGGTCGGAGACCGGGCTCGCGCTGTTGGAGGGGCCGCAGGTCGTGCGCGAGGTGCTCGCCCACGCGCCCGAGAGCGTGACCGAGGTGTTCTTCACCTCGGAGGCGTTCGGTCGGTTCCCCGACCTCGCGGCCGCCGCGGACGCCGCCGGCGTCCAGGTGGAGCTCGCGAGCGAGGAGGCCCTCGCCGCGATGGCCGACACCCGCACGCCGCAGGGCGTCGTCGCCGTCGCGCGGCAGACGCCCGTGCGGCTGCGCGACGCGGTGCCGCCCGGCGCGCGCCTCGTCGTCGTGCTCGACGAGGTGCAGGACCCGGGCAACGCGGGCACGATCATCCGTGCCGCGGATGCCGCGGGCGCGGACTCGGTGATCCTCACCGGCGCCTCCGTCGATCCCTACAACCCGAAGGTCGTGCGCTCGACGACCGGGTCGCTGTTCCACCTGCGGATCGCGACGGGCGCGTCGCTCGCCGACGCCCTCGCCGTCGTCCGCGAGGCGGGCCTCGCCGTGCTCGCCGCCGACATGGGGGGCGAGCCGCTGCCGTCGCTCGGCGCCGCGCTCGCCGCGCCCACCGCGTGGCTGTTCGGTAACGAGGCGCACGGGCTGTCGAAGCCGGCGCGGGCGCTCGCCGACCGCACCGTCGCGGTGCCGCTCTACGGCCCGGCGGAGTCGCTCAACCTCGCGACGGCCGCGGCGGTCTGCCTCTACGCCTCCGCCTTCGCGCAGCGCGCCTGACCGTCCGTCAGGCGCGGGCGACGGCCAGCAGGGCGACGCCCGCGATCGCGAGGACCATGCCTGCCAGCTGGAACGGGCGCACGCGCTCGCCCAGCACCCCGATGCCGAGCGCGACCGTGCCGACGGGGTACAGGGCCGACAGCGCGCCGACGATCGCGAGCGCGGGCAGGTGCAGCGCGAAGACGAGCAGCACGCCCGCGACCGCCTGGGAGAGTCCCGCGGCCAGGATCAGCAGCGCCCCCGGCCGGTCGATCGGCACCCCGCGGTCCGCCCGGCGCAGGCGCTGGACACCCACGATCGCGAGCAGCAGCAGCGTGCCGACGACGAGATCCGCCATCAGGGGCACCGCACCGGAGTCCGTGGGCGAGAGCCCGATCACCACGAGGTAGAGCCCGTACGGGATGCCCGCGGCGAGGATCAGCAGCACCGTGGTGCGGTCGGGGCGGAGGTGCGCCTGCCGCTCGACCGACAGCAGGGCGCCGGCCACGACGACCGCGACGAGCGCCACCCCGGTGAGCGGCCCGATCGGCTCGCCGCGCAGGAGTCCGACGAGTGCGGGGAGCACGGCGGCGATCAGGGCGACCGCCGGCGCGACGACGCCGACCGGGCCGCGGGCGAGCGCGGCGTAGAACAGCCAGGTGCCGATCCCGCCGCAGAGGCCGCCGAGCGCGCCGGTGATCAGGGCAGGCACCGACCACACCGGAGTGCCGACGGCCAGCACCGGGAGGTCCAGCACCGCGGCGATCGCGAGGGCGCCGATCGTCACCCGCAGCGCCGGCTGCGTGCGCGAGGCCGCGCCGCCGAAGAAGTCGCTCACGCCGTACAGCAGGGCGGATCCGGTTCCGAGGAGCACGACGAGCACGCGCCAAGTCAACTGGACGGCGGCGACGGTGCCCCCGACACTGCGAGGCGGGCGGTTCCGGACACTCATGGGCGTCATCGGACGCCCGGAACGCCCGAAGTAGCCCGTCGCCCCTGCACTGACGGGCCGGGGCCGATCGGACCGCCTCGGCGCGCTCCCTAGACTTGCTGACCGTGTCGAACGCCCTTGCCCTCGACGAGTCCACGGTGCAGTCCGCCGTCGCCGACGCCCTCGCCGCGATCGAGGCGGCCGCGACCGGCGCCGAGCTGAAGGCCGCGCGGCTCGCGCACACCGGCGAGTCCTCGCCGCTGGCGCGCCTGAACGCCGGCATCCGCGACCTCCCTCCCGTCGACAAGCCCGCCGCCGGCAGGCTGATGGGCGCCGCCCGTGGCCGCGTCAACCAGGCGCTCGCCGCCCGCGAGGCGGAGCTCGAGCAGACCGAGCGCGCCGCGCGCCTCGAGGCCGAGCGGGTCGACGTGACCGCGGCCCCGGTGCGCCGCGTGCCCGGCGCGCGGCACCCCCTCACGCTCGTGCGGGAGCACGTCGAGGACGTCTTCATCGCGATGGGCTGGGAGATCGCGGAGGGCCCGGAGCTCGAGCACGAGTGGTTCAACTTCGACGCCCTGAACATCGACCCCGACCACCCGGCGCGCAGCCCCCAGGACACGCTCTTCGTCGAGCCGGAGGGCGCGCACCTCGTGATGCGCACGCAGACGTCGCCGGTGCAGGTGCGGTCGCTGCTCGAGCGCGGCGCCCCGCTCTACGTCCTCGGGCCCGGCCGCGTGTACCGCACCGACGAGATCGACGCCACGCACCTGCCGGTGTTCAACCAGTTCGAGGGCCTCGCGATCGACCGCGGCCTCACGATGGCGCACCTCCGCGGCACGCTCGAGCACCTCGCGCGGCTCATGTTCGGCGACGCGGCGCGCATCCGGCTGCGTCCCAACTTCTTCCCGTTCACCGAGCCGTCCGCGGAGATGGACGTCTGGCACCCGAACGCGCGCGGCGGCGCCCGGTGGATCGAGTGGGGCGGATGCGGCATGGTCCACCCGAACGTGCTCCGCGCCGCGGGGCTCGACCCCGACGAGTTCCAGGGCTTCGCCTTCGGTCTCGGCATCGAGCGGACCCTGCAGTTCGAGGAGGGGCTGACGGACATGCGCGACATGATCGAGGGCGACGTGCGCTTCGCGCGCCAGTGGGGGCTGGTCCGCCGATGAGGATCCCGCTGTCCTGGCTCGCCGAGTGGGCCGACCTCCCCGCCGACTCCACCCCCGAAGCGCTGCACGCCGCGCTCGTGCGGGTGGGCTTCGAGGAGGAGACCGTGCACGGCGGCGACCTCTCCGGTCCCGTCGTCGTCGGCGAGGTGCTCGAGCTCGCGGAGGAGCCGCAGAAGAACGGCAAGACCATCCGCTGGTGCTCCGTGCGCGTCGCGCCCGACGGGCAGCAGGCAGCGGACGGCGGCGAGGCGGTGCGCGGCATCGTCTGCGGCGCCCGCAACTTCTTCGTCGGCGACAAGGTCGTCGTGACCCTGCCGGGCACGATCCTGCCCGGGCCGTTCCCCATCGCCGCGCGCAGGACCTACGGGCATGTGTCGGACGGCATGATCGCCTCCGCCCGTGAGCTCGGCCTCTCCGACGAGCACGAGGGCATCCTCCGGCTCACGGAGCTCGGCCTCGACCCCGAGGTCGGCACGGACGCCATCCGGCTGCTCGGCCTCGACGACGCCGCCGTCGAGATCAACGTGACGCCCGACCGCGGCTACGCCCTCTCGATCCGCGGCATCGCCCGCGAGTACGGCGCCTCGACCGGCGCCACCTTCCGCGACCCGGCCGAGGCCGTGACGCCGCCCGGCGACCGGGACACCGGCGCGGTCGGCGTGACCGTCGACGACGCCGCGCCGATCCGCGGCCGCTCGGGCTGCTCCGTGTTCGTCACCCGGGTGGTCCGCGGCATCGATGCGGCGGCACCGGTGCCCGGCTGGCTCGCCGCACGCCTGCGCCTCGCCGGCATCCGCTCGATCTCCCTGCCCGTCGACATCACGAACTACGTGATGCTCGAGCTCGGCCAGCCCCTGCACGGCTACGACCTCGCCCGCCTCGACGGCGGCCTCGTCGTCCGGCGTGCGAAGCCGGGCGAGCGGCTCGTCACCCTCGACGACCAGGAGCGCACGCTCGACCCCGAGGACCTCGTCATCGCGGACGGCAGCGGTGCCGTCGGCCTCGCCGGCGTCATGGGCGGCGCGCGGACCGAGCTCTCCGCATCGAGCCGCGACGTCGTGATCGAGGCGGCGAACTTCGACCCCGTGTCGATCGGCCGCACCGCCCGCCGGCACCGGTTGCCGAGCGAGGCGAGCCGCCGCTTCGAGCGCGGCGTCGACCCGGCCGTCGCCCCCGCCGCCGCGGAACGGGCCGTCCAGCTGCTCGTCGAGCTCGCCGGCGGCACCGCCGACCCGGGACAGACCTGGCTCGACACCGCCGAGCCCCTCCCGCCGGTCGTGCTGCCGGACGGCGCGGTGCTCGGACGCACCGGCGCGTCGATCTCGGAGGAGGAGACGCGCGCCGCGCTCATCGCGCTCGGCTGCGTGCTCGAGCCCGTCGACGGCGGCCTCGTCGTCACGCCGCCGAGCTGGCGCGCCGACCTCAAGGAGACCGCGGACCTCACCGAGGAGGTCGTCCGTGTCGTCGGCTACGACCGCATCCCCTCGGTGCTGCCCGTGGCCCCGCCCGGCCGTGGCCTCACCCGCGCCCAGCGGCTCAGCCGCGCCGTCGGCACCGTGCTGGCGGCCAACGGCGCGGTCGAGGTGCAGTCCTACCCGCTCGTCTCGACCGCGGAGCAGGACGCCTTCGCGCCCGGGCCGTCGATGCGGATCGCCAACCCGCTCGACGGCACCGCGCCGCTGCTGCGGCGCAGCGTGCTGCCCGGCCTGCTGGCGGCCGCCCGCCGCAACCGCGGCCGAGGGCTCACGGACCTCGCGCTCTTCGAGGCCGGCGCGGTCTTCCTGCCCGTCGACGGCGCCTCGTACGGCACCGCCGAGCTCCCGCCCATCGGGCAGCGGCCGGCGACGGAGCTGCTCGCGCGCCTCCGTGACGACCTGCCCCCGCAGCCGACCCACGTCGGCGTCGTGCTGCTCGGCGAGCGCGTGCCGAAGCAGCCGGGACAGCCGCCCGTGCCCACCGACTGGACGGATGCGATCGAGGCCGCCGTCGCGATCGGCGCGGCGGTCGGTGCGGTGCTCGACCGGCGGCAGGCCACTGCGTCGGGCTTCCACCCCGGGCGCACGGCCGAGCTGCTCGTCGGCGGGACCGTGGTCGGCGTCGCGGGAGAGCTGCACCCGCAGCTCACCGACGACGTCCCCGGTCGCGTGGCGGCGGTGGAGATCGACCTCGACGCCCTGATCGCGGCGGCGCCCGCCGCGATCGACGTGCGGCCGATCTCGGCCATGCCCGCGGCGACCCAGGACCTCTCCCTCGTGGTCGGGGTGCCGGTGCCTGCGGCCGAGGTGCTGGCGGCGGTGCGGGAGGGCGCCGGCGAGCTGCTCGAATCCGTCGCGCTCGTCGACGACTACCGCGGCAGCGGCCTGCCGGACGGGACCAAGTCGCTGACCTTCGCCCTGCGGTTCCGCGCCGACGACCGCACGCTGACCGCAGCCGAGGCGACGGCCGCCAAGGAGCGGGGCGCCGCGCTCGCGGCGAGCCGCACCGGCGCCGCCATCCGCGAGTAGCCGGCCGCGAGGCGGCCGAGCGGGCGCCGGGAGGAGGCTCCAGCCGCCCTGGGTAGGCTTGGCGGATGGTCCTGTCGGTCGCGGTCGCCGGTGCGAGCGGCTACGCCGGCGGCGAGGTCGTGCGCCTGCTCGCCGGGCATCCGGACCTCGAGGTCCTCACGGTCACCGGGCACGGGAGCGTCGGCAAGCGGCTCGGCGAGGTGCAGCCGCACCTCGCATCCGCCGGCCGTCTCGTGCTGCAGGACACCACGCCCGAGGTGCTCGCCGGCCACGACGTGGTCTTCCTCGCGCTGCCGCACGGCGCCTCCGGGGCGCTCGCCGAGGCGCTCGGCGACGACGTGCTCGTCGTGGACGCGGGCGCCGACCACCGGCTCGAGTCCGAGGCCGACTGGAGAGCGTTCTATCCCGGGCAGTGGCACGGCGCCTGGGCGTACGGGGTGCCCGAGCTGCTCACCCAGGACGGCAAGCAGCGCGAGCAGCTGCGCGGCGTCCGCCGCATCGCCGCCCCGGGCTGCAACGCCTCCACCGTGGCCCTCGCCCTCGCACCGGCGGTCGCGGCCGGGCTCGTCGAACCGGCGGACCTCGTCGCCGTGCTCGCCGTCGGCCCCTCCGGCGCGGGCCGCACGCTTCGCACCGATCTGCTCGCATCCGAGCTGCTCGGCTCCGCGCACGCCTACGCCGTCGGCGGCACGCATCGGCACGTGCCCGAGGTGCTGCAGGCCCTCCGCCACGCGGGCGGGGTCGCCGGCACCCTCTCCTTCACCCCGGTCCTCGTGCCGATGTCGCGGGGCATCCTCGCCACCTGCACGGCCAGGCTCGCGCCCGGCGCCACCGCCGACGCGATCCGCAGGGCGTACGAGGCGGCCTACGGCGACGAGCGCTTCGTCCGCCTGCTCCCGCAGGGAGGCTTCCCCGCGGTGCAGCACGTGATCGGCTCCAACGCGATCGCCCTCGGCCTCGGCGCGGACGCCGCCGCCGGGCGGCTCGTCGTCGTCGCGGCGATCGACAACCTGGTGAAGGGCACCGCCGGCGCCGCGATCCAGTCCGCGAACATCGCCCTCGGCCTCGACGAGGCCGCCGGGCTCCCCATCGATGGAGTCGCACCGTGAGCGTCACAGCAGCAGCCGGGTTCGAGGCCGCGGGGGTCGTCGCCGGCCTCCGCTCCGGTGAGGGCCCGGATCTCGCCCTCGTCGTCAACCGCGGCCCGTCCGCATCCGCCGCAGCGGTCTTCACGTCGAACCGCTGCACCGCGAACCCGATCATGTGGAGCAAGCAGGTCATCCGCGACGGCGTCGTCTCGGCGATCGTCCTGAACTCCGGCGGCGCCAACTGCTACACCGGCGTGCTCGGCTTCCAGACCGTGCACGCCACCGCGGAGGCGGCCGGGGAGGCGCTCGGGCTCTCCGCCGGCGACGTGCTCGTCTGCTCGACGGGCCTCATCGGCGAGCAGCTCGACACCACGAGGATGGTCGACGGGGTCGGCCTCGCGGTCGGCGCGCTGACGGCGCAGGGCGGCGACGCGGCGGCCCGCGCGATCATGACGACCGACACCCGGCCGAAGCAGGCGGTCTCCGCCGGCGACGGCTACACGATCGGCGGCATGGCGAAGGGCGCCGGCATGCTCGCCCCCGGCCTCGCCACGATGCTCGTCGTGATCACGACGGATGCCGACCTCGAGTCGGCGGACCTCGACGCGGCCCTCCGCACCGCCACCCGGGTGACCTTCGACCGGCTCGACTCCGACGGCTGCATGTCGACCAACGACCAGGTCACCCTGCTCGCCTCCGGCGCCTCCGGCGTCACGCCCGACCTCGCCTCGTTCACGAAGCGCCTCGCCGACGTGTGCCTCGACCTCGCGCTGCAGCTGCAGTCCGACGCGGAGGGCGCGAGCCACGACATCGCGATCGAGACGGTGCACGCCGCGAGCGAGGAGGACGCCGTCGAGGTGTCCCGCGCCGTCGCGCGCAGCAACCTCTTCAAGGCCGCCGTCTTCGGCAACGACCCCAACTGGGGCCGGGTGCTCGCCGCCGTCGGCACCACCGGCGCCGACTTCGACCCCTTCGGCATCGACGTCACCATGAACGGCGTGCGCGTCTGCGCGCAGGGCCAGCCCGACCAGCCGCGCGACCTCGTCGACCTGACGGCGCGCGCGGTGCACGTCGTCATCGACCTGCACGCGGGCGACGAGTCGGCGACGATCCGGACGAACGACCTCACCCACGACTACGTGCACGAGAACAGCGCGTATGCCTCCTGAGGTGCGCGCCGTCGACGAGTCGGTCTCGGACGCCGCCGCCGCGAAGGCGGCCGTGCTGATCGAGTCGCTGCCCTGGATCACGAGCTACGCGGGCCGGATCGTCGTCGTGAAGTTCGGTGGCAACGCGATGGTCGACGACGCCCTGATCGCGTCGTTCGCCGAGGACGTCGTCTACCTCCGCACCGTCGGGGTACGACCCGTGGTCGTGCACGGCGGCGGCCCGCAGATCTCAGCGATGCTCGACCGGCTCGGCATCGAGAGCGAGTTCCGTGGCGGCTACCGCGTGACGACGCCCGAGGTGATGGACGTCGTGCGGATGGTGCTGACCGGCCAGGTGGGCCGCGACCTCGTCGGGGCGATCAACCGGCACGGCCCGCTCGCCGCCGCGATCTCCGGCGAGGACGCGGGGCTCTTCGGCGGCCGGCGCCGCACCGCGCTCGTCGACGGCGTCGAGGTCGACCTCGGCCAGGTCGGCGACGTCGTCGAGGTCGACCCCGCGGCCGTGCTCGCCCAGATCGAGGCCGGCGGCATCCCCGTGGTCTCGACCATCGCGCCCGACCTCGACGACCCCGGCGCCTCCCTGAACGTGAACGCGGACAGCGCCGCAGCGGCGCTCGCGGTCGCGCTCGGCGCCGCGAAGCTCGTCGTGCTCACCGACGTCCCCGGCCTCTACGCCGACTGGCCCCGCCGGGACCGCATCCTCGGCTCGCTCACCACCGCGGAGCTGACGGCGATGCTGCCGTCGCTCGAATCCGGCATGATCCCCAAGATGACCGCCTGCCTCGAGGCGGTCGCAGGCGGGGTGCCGAAGGCGGCGATCATCGACGGCCGGGTGCCCCACTCGGTCCTCCTCGAGATCTTCACGGGCGCCGGGATCGGCACGGAGGTGGTACCGGGATGACGGACACGACGACGGATACGACGACGCGGGACTGGCGGGAGCGCCAGGCCGACGATCTGATGGCGAGCTACGCGCCCGCGCTCCGGCTGCTGGTGCGCGGCGAGGGCTGCTGGGTGTGGGACGACGAGGGCACCGCCTACCTCGACTTCCTCGGCGGCATCGCGGTGAACTCGCTCGGCCACGCGCATCCGGTGGTCGTCGCCGCGGCGTCGAGCCAGGCAGCGACGCTCGTGCACGTCTCGAACTACTTCACGACGCCGTCGCAGCTCGAGCTCGCCGAGCGCCTGAAGCGGATCACCGGGGCGGGGGAGGGCGGCCGCGTCTACTTCGGCAACTCCGGCGCCGAGGCGAACGAGGCGGCGTTCAAGCTCGCCCGCCGCAACGGCGGCCGCACCCGCATCCTCGCGCTGAAGAACGCCTTCCACGGCCGCACGATGGGGGCCCTCGCCCTCACCGGCAAGCCCGCGCTGCAGCAGGCCTTCGAGCCGATGGTGCCCGGCGTGGAGCACCTCGATTCGACGGTGGAGGCGCTCGAGGTCGCGATGCGCGACGACGTGGCGGCGCTGATCGTCGAGCCGATCAAGGGCGAGACCGGCGTCGTGCCGCTGCCGGAGGGTTACCTCGCGGCGGCGCGGCGGCTCACGGAGCGCCACGGCGCGCTGCTGATCGTCGACGAGATCCAGACCGGGGTCGGCCGCACCGGTGCCTGGTTCGACTACCAGCACGCCGGGATCGTGCCCGACGCGGTGACGATCGCGAAGGGCATCGCGGGCGGCGTGCCGCTGTCCGCGCTCGTCACCTTCGGCCGGGCGAGCTCCCTGTTCCAGCGCGGCGACCACGGCAGCACGTTCGGCGGCAACCCGTTCTCGACGACCGTCGCGAACGCGGTGCTCGAGGAGATCGAGACGAGGGATCTGCTCGGCAACGCCGCACGCCGGGGCCCGCAGATCCGGGACGCCGTGCTCGGGATGGGATCGTCGCTCGTCACCGAGGTGCGCGGCCGGGGGCTGCTCCTCGGGATCGGCGTCGTCGAGGGCGCCGCCCAGCCGATCGCCGACGCGGCGCTCGAGCGCGGGCTGATCGTGAACGCGATCAACTCGACCTCGATCCGCATCGCGCCGCCGCTCATCGTCGGCGACGCCGAGATCGCCGAGTTCGCGGACCGCTTCGGCGCCGCCCTCGCCGCCTGCTGACGCCGAACGCGACTGGAGAACCCGTGACCCGCCACTTCCTCCGCGACGACGACCTCACCCCCGCCGAGCAGGCCGAGGTGCTCGACCTCGCGGTCCGGATGAAGCAGGACCGCTGGGGCGCGAAGCCCCTCGCGGGCCCGCAGACCGTCGCCGTCATCTTCGACAAGTCCTCGACCCGCACGCGGGTGAGCTTCGCGGTCGGGATCGCCGACCTCGGCGGCAGCCCGCTGATCATCTCGACGGCGAACAGCCAGCTCGGCGGCAAGGAGACCCCGTCCGACACCGCACGGGTGCTCGAGCGGATGGTGTCGGCCATCGTCTGGCGCACCTATGCCCAGGCGGGCCTCGACGAGATGGCCGCCGGCACGACCGTGCCCGTGATCAACGCCCTGTCGGACGACTTCCACCCGTGCCAGCTGCTCGCCGACCTGCTCACGATCCAGGAGCACAAGGGGCGGCTGAAGGGCCTCACCGTCGCCTTCGTCGGCGACGGCGCGGACAACATGGTGCACAGCTACCTGCTCGCCTGCACGACCGCGGGCATGCACGTGCGCATCGGGTTCCCCGAGCAGTACCCGCCGCATCCGGAGGTCGTCGCCGACGCCGAGCGGATCGCGGCCGGCACGGGCGGCTCGGTGACGCTCACCCACGATCCGTCCGACGCCGTCCGCGGCGCGGACGTGGTCGTCACCGACACGTGGGTGTCGATGGGCCGCGAGGACGAGAAGGAGCAGCGGGTCGCCGCCCTCGCCACGTACAAGGTGACCGAGGCGCTGATGGCCGAGGCCGCCGACGACGCGATCTTCCTGCACTGCCTGCCGGCCGACCGCGGCTACGAGGTGGCGCCCGAGGTCATCGACGGACCGCAGTCCGCGATCTGGGACGAGGCGGAGAACCGCCTGCATGCCCAGAAGGCGCTGCTCGCCTGGCTCCTGAAGGCCTGACTCCGCGGCCTCGATAGGCTGGAGGCCACTTGCAGCACTCGGAGGGAGTCGCGTGGCGGATCGGGTCGTGCTCGCCTACTCGGGAGGTCTCGACACCTCCGTCGGCATCGGCTGGCTGAAGGACGCCACCGGCAAGGACGTGGTGGCTCTCGCGGTCGACGTGGGCCAGGGCGGCGAGGACATGGCCGACATCCGGCAGCGTGCCCTCGACTGCGGCGCGGTCGACGCGGTCGTCGTCGATGCGAAGGACGAGTTCGCGGACGAGTTCCTGATGCCGGCGCTGAAGACGAACGCGCTGTACCAGAAGCGCTACCCGCTCGTCTCCGCGCTCTCGCGCCCGCTGATCGCCCGGCACCTCGCGCGCACCGCCCTCGAGCTCGGCGCCGACTCGGTGGCCCACGGCTGCACCGGCAAGGGCAACGACCAGGTGCGCTTCGAGGCGGCGGTCGCCGCGATCGCGCCGGAGCTGACGTCCATCGCGCCGGTCCGCGACCTCGCGCTCACCCGCGACAAGGCGATCGTCTACGCGGAGGAGCACGGGCTGCCGATCCAGCAGTCGAAGAAGAGCCCCTACTCGATCGACCAGAACGTGTGGGGCCGGGCGGTCGAGACCGGGTTCCTCGAGGACCCCTGGAACGGCCCGATCGAGGACCTCTACGCCTACACCGAGGACCCGACCGTCCCGCGCGACGCCGACGAGGTGACGATCACCTTCACCGCCGGCGTCCCGACCGCGATCGACGGCGAGGCGGTCACCCCGCTGCAGGCCGTGCAGCGGATGAACGAGCTCGCCGGCCGCCACGGCGTCGGGCGCCTCGACATCGTCGAGGACCGCCTCGTCGGCATCAAGAGCCGCGAGGTCTACGAGGCGCCGGGCGCCATCGCGCTGATCGCCGCGCACGAGGAGCTCGAGAACCTCACCATCGAGCGCGACCTCGGCCGGTACAAGCGCGATGTCGAGAACACGTGGGCGCAGCTCGTCTACGACGGCCTCTGGTTCTCCGAGCTGAAGCGGGCGCTCGACGCGTTCGTCGACAAGAGCCAGGAGCACGTGACCGGCGACATCCGGCTGCGCCTCTGGGGCGGCAGCGCGGTCGTCACCGGCCGCCGCAGCGCCGAGAGCCTCTACGACTTCTCGCTCGCCACCTACGACACCGGCGACACGTTCGACCAGTCGCTCTCCAAGGGCTTCATCGAGCTCTGGAGCCTGCCGAGCAAGATCTCCGCCCGGCGCGACCTCGGCCGTCCCTGACATGGCGAAGCCGGACGGCACCGTCGCGGGCGCGCTCTGGGGCGGCCGGTTCAGCGCCGGCCCCTCGGACGAGCTCGCGGCGCTCAGCCGCTCGACCGACTTCGACTGGGTGCTCGCCCCGTACGACATCGCCGGGTCGAAGGCGCACGCCGAGGCGCTCGCCGTGGCCGGCTACCTGACCGCGGCCGACCACGAGACGTTGCAGGCGGGCCTCGACGCCCTCGCCGAGCGCGTCGCCGACGGCACGCTCGTGCCCCGGCCCACGGACGAGGACGTGCACGGCGCCCTCGAGGAGGCGCTCCTGCGTCAGGTCGGGCCGGAGCTCGGCGGCCGCCTGCGCGCCGGCCGGTCGCGCAACGACCAGATCGCCACGCTCATCCGGCTCTATCTCAAGGACCACGCGCGGGTGATCGCGCTGCAGCTGATCGACCTCGTCGACGCGCTCGCCGGCCAGGCGGATGCGACCTTCGGTGCGATCCTGCCGGGCCGGACCCACCTCCAGCACGCGCAGCCGGTGCTGCTCGCGCATCACCTGCTCGCGCACGCCTGGCCGCTCGTGCGGGACCTCGACCGGCTCGCCGACTGGGAGCGACGGGCGGACGCCTCGCCCTACGGCTCCGGGGCGCTCGCCGGATCGAGCCTCGGGCTCGACGACGAGCTCGTCGCCCGCGTGCTCGGCTTCGACCGGGTCGTCGAGAACTCGATCGACGGCACCGCGGCCCGCGACGTGGTCGCGGAGTTCGCCTTCGTCGCCGCGATGATCGGCGTCGATCTCTCCCGGCTCGCCGAGGACGTCATCCTCTGGTCGACCCGCGACGTCGGCTTCGCGACGCTGCACGACTCGTGGTCGACGGGGTCGTCGATCATGCCGCAGAAGAAGAACCCCGACATCGCCGAGCTCGCCCGCGGCAAGGCCGGCCGGCTGATCGGCGACCTGACCGGGCTGCTGACCACCTTGAAGGGCCTGCCGCTCGCCTACAACCGTGATCTGCAGGAGGACAAGGAGCCCGTCTTCGACCAGGTGGCCACCCTCGAGGTGCTGCTGCCCGCGGTCACCGGGCTGGTCGCGACCCTCCGCTTCGACGCCTCGGCGATGGCCGCCTCGGCGCCGCAGGGCTACTCGCTCGCGACGGACGTGGCGGAGTGGCTCGTGAAGCAGGGCCTCCCGTTCCGTGACGCCCACGAGGTCACCGGCGCGCTGGTGCGGGCCGCCGAGCAGCGGGGGATCGGGCTCGACGAGCTGTCCGACGACGACCTGGCCGCCGTCTCGCCGCGGCTCACCCCCCAGGTGCGGGAGGTCCTCACGGTCGAGGGGTCCGTGGCGTCGCGCACCGGGGTCAGCGGCACCGCGCCCGACCGCGTCCGCCAGCAGCTCACGAGGCTCACCGAGCGGGTCCGCGTCCTCCGACGGGCGATCGATGGCTGACCGCCGGCGCTTCCTGCCGCCCGCGAAGACGAAGCCGGAGCGGCGCGAGTCCGCGCATCCGTGGATCATCCCGGTGATCGTCGTCGTCGCGGTCGTCGTCGTGATCGGCGGCATCGTCTGGGCCTCGGCCCTGGGGCACCTCTTCTGATCCCGCGGGCCGTGTTCGAGGCGCCGGTGCTCGAGGTCGCGCCCCGGCTGCTCGGCGCGCTGCTGACCCACCGCACGGCGGAGGGCGACGTGACCCTGCGCCTCACCGAGGTCGAGGCGTACTCCGGCGAGGGGGAGGACCCCGGCTCGCACGCGCACCGCGGGCGCACGGCGCGCAACGCGGTGATGTTCGGGCCTGCTGGGCACCTGTACACCTACTTCACCTACGGGATGCACACCTGCGCGAACGTGGTCTGCCTGCCCGAGGGGCGGGCGGCGGGGATCCTGCTGCGCGGCGGCGAGGTGGTGGCGGGGGAGGACCTCGCCGTGCAGCGACGGCGCGGCGCACGCCACAGGGACCTCGCGCGCGGCCCGGCCCGGCTCGCGACGGCGCTCGGGATCACGCTCGCCGACGGCGGTGCCGACCTGCTCGATCCGGCGGGCGACTTCGTGCTCGAGCTCTCCGCCGCGCCTGCGGGCCCGGTCGCACGGGGACCGCGCACCGGTGTGAGCGGTGCCGGCGGCGACGGCGGGCGCTTCCCGTGGCGGCTCTGGCTGGACGGCGATCCGACGGTCTCGCCCTACCGGCCGTCGGTGCCCCGCCGCCGCGCACCGGGCGAGGGCTGAGCCGTCAGGCGCGGACGGCGCCCGCGGTGAGACCCGACACGATCCGCTTCTGGAAGAGCAGCACCAGGACGATCAGCGGCACGGTGACGATCGCCCCGGCGGCCATCGTCACCGTGAAGCCGGTGAGCTCGCCGGCGAAGTTCCCGATCGCGACGGTCACGGTGCGCGTGCGGTCGCCGGTCAGCACGCTCGCGAGCACGTACTCGTTCCAGGTCGCGAGGAAGGCGAGGATCGCGGCGGTGAACACCGACGGCGCCGCGAGCGGCAGGATCACGTGCCGGAACGCCTGCGCCCGCGTGCAGCCGTCCACCCGGGCGGCGTCCTCGAGCTCCCACGGCAGGCCCTGGAAGAACGACTGCAGCACGAAGACGGTGAGCGGGAGGCTGAGCGCCAGGTACGGCAGGCCGATCGCGAGATAGGAGTACGACCAGTTCAGCGCGGCGTACACCCCGTAGAGCGGCGTGGCGAGCGAGGCGCCCGGCAGCATCGACGCCGCCAGCAGGGCGCCGAGCAGCAGGTTCTGGCCCCGGAACCGCCATCGGGCGAGGCTGTAGGCGGCCGTCGCGCCGATGAGCAGCGACACCGCGGTGACGACGCCGCTGATCAGGGTGCTGTTGACGAGGCCGCGCACCAGGAAGTTGTCGGGCTCGAGGGCGACCGCGAAGTTCTCGAGGGTCGGATGCGTCGGCAGCAGGGTGAGCTCGAAGGTGTCGCCCGGGTCCCGGAAGGCGCCGACGAGCAGCCAGTACACCGGCCCGAGGCACCAGAGGAGGATGATCGCCGCCTGGATCCCGGTGCGGATGGACCGGCCCCGCCGACGGCGCCGCGCGACTCCGACGGGAGCCGCGACGAGCGCCGCGCGCGCGGTGACGGGCCCCGCGGTCGCGGTCATCGGGACCACCTCATCGCACCAGCAGCACGATGCCGGCAGCGGCCGCGGCCCAGATCCAGCTGGCGAGTGTGCCGACGATGAAGCGCTCCCGCACCGCACCGGTCTCGAGCTCGGTGAAGCGGCCGACGCCCTTGATGGCGATGACGACGGCGAGGGCGTCCGGGAAGCCGGCGATGATCGCGCCCGCCACCGCGAACCGCTCCAGCAGGCCGATGACCTCGCCGCCGCGGAGCAGCTCGCGTCCGTCGGAGGCGAGCAGGCCGCCGTGCGCGCCCTCCGGCTCGTCGAAGGTGACCCGGTCGAGCACGGCGCGGGTCACGGGGCTGCCGCCGGCGACCGCGATCACCAGCGCGGCGAGCGTGATCGCCGTCGCGAACGCGGCGGGCGCGCCGGACGGCGGGAGGGCCGCGACGATCAGGGCGAGCACCGTCAGCCCGACCGCGGCGGACAGCACGGCGGTCCGTCGGCTGCGGCGGGCGAGCACGGCCGCCACCGCCGCCGCGACGACCAGCAGGGTGAGGAGGCTCCAGCCGACCACCGCGAGCGCGAGCAGGGGGCCGGATGCGTTCACCGGGACAGCCTAGGCGGGGGGTCCGTCGAGCCGTTCGAGCGCGCGGACGAGGGCGGGCAGCGCCCGCGACTCGAGCCGCACCCCGGCGGCCCGCGCGCGGAGGCTGACGGCCTGCGGCGTGATCCCGAGCTCGTGGGCGACCGCGACCTGCGTCGTCTCCCCGCCCAGGCGGTCCGCGACGGCCCAGCCCTCCGCCGACCGGCGGGCGCGCACCTCGAGCAGGAGGTCGGCCAGCGCCTCGACGTCGCCCGCCTCCTCGGCGGCCGCCTCCCGATCGGGCTCGAGCGCGAACCGGTGGGGCGCCCGCTTCGCGCGGTCGACCGCGGTGCGCGCCGCGACGAACGCCCCGCCCGCCGCCTCCCGGGTCGTGGCCGGCAGCGGGTCGGAGACCTGGCCGACCCCGAGCCCGACGCTCCACCGCTCGGTCCTCGTGAGCTGGAGCACGATGCCGAGAGCCGCATCGGCGGGGCCGACGACGAGCTGGAACTCGTCGCCCGCGGTCCGGTCGGGACCGAGGAGGATCCGGGATCCCCATCGGTCCGCAAGCGTGGGCAGCAGCGCGGCGACGCGGTCACCCGTGCCACGGCTGTCGACCTGGTCGACCGTCAGCACGAACATCCTTCAAGCCTAGCGACTTGATATCGGAACATCAAGCCCAGCGGATTGATCCGATGGGGGCGGGGGCCGCTGCTAGCGTGGCGAGGTGCCGACGCAAGCCCTCGCGCGCCAGCGCAACGACCGCGAGTTCCCGACGATCTGGGACGAGCTCACGTGGCGCGGGCTCGTCCACGTCTCGACCGACCCGGAGGCCCTGGCCGCCGCCTTGGCGACCGGCCAGGTCACCGCGTACTGCGGCTTCGATCCCACGGCCCCCAGCCTCCACCTCGGGCACCTCACCCAGCTCCTCGTCCTCCGGCGCCTGCAGCTCGCGGGGCATCCGCCGATCGGCCTGGTCGGGGGATCCACGGGGCTCATCGGCGACCCACGCCCGAGCGCCGAACGCACGCTCAACAGCCGCGAGACGGTCGCGGCCTGGGTCGAGCGGCTCACCGGGCAGGTGGGGCGCTTCCTCGACTTCGAGGGACCGGCGCCCGCCCGGATGGTGAACAACCTCGACTGGACGGCCGGGCTGTCGGCGATCGACTTCCTGCGGGACATCGGGAAGCACTACCGCGTCGGCACGATGCTGAAGAAGGACGCGGTCGCCGCCCGGCTCAACTCCGACGCGGGCATCAGCTACACCGAGTTCAGCTACCAGATCCTGCAGGGCTTCGACTTCCTCGAGCTCTACCGGAAGCACGGCTGCACGCTGCAGACCGGCGGCAGCGACCAGTGGGGCAACCTCACCAGCGGGATCGACCTCATCCACCGGGTCGAAGGCGTCTCGGTGCACGCCATCGGCACCCCGCTGATCACGAACAGCGACGGGCGGAAGTTCAGCAAGAGCGAGGGGACGGCGATCTGGCTCGACCCCGAGTCGACGACGCCGTACGCGTTCTTCCAGTTCTGGCTCAACACCGCCGATGCCGACGTGGTCGGACGCCTGAAGGTGTTCACGTTCCTGACGCGGGCGGAGATCGAGGCGCTCGCGGAGTCGGTCCGCGATCGGCCGGGCGCCAGGGAGGCGCAGCGCCGGCTGGCGTGGGAGGTGACGGCGCTCGTCCACGGTGACGAGGCGGCCGACGCCGCCCGTGACGCATCGGCCGCGCTCTTCGGATCCGGTGACCTCGCGTCGCTGCCGCCGGCGATGCTCGAGGCCGCGCTGGCGGAGCTGCCGACGGTCGACGCGGCGCCGGGGGATGCGATCGCCGGGCTGCTGGTCGCCACCGGCCTGACGGCATCCGCAGGGGAGTCGCGTCGGGCGATCGCCCAGGGCGGCGTGTACGTGGACAACGAACGGGTGACCGACGCGGAGGCCGTGCTCGGCCCGCTGCTGCACGACCGGTTCGCGGTCCTGCGGCGCGGGAAGCGCACCCTCGCGGCCGTGGTCCGGCCCGCCTGACGGGCCGCCGCGGGCGACACGCCCGAGGTGTCCGCTGCGCTTGCACCGGCCGCCGGACGCACGTAATGTCTTCCCTCGTTCCCCCAAAGGTTCGGATGAGCGAAGCTCTCCCACCTCAAGCGGGGACCGCCCCTCTCCAGCACAGCGCCTGAGGCTCTCGAAGCCTCGGACGAAGGTGCAGGACCCGGGCATCGATCGCCTCAGGTCGGCGGACGCGAGTCCGGCGGGTGATGTGCGGCCGATCCTTGAGAACTCAACAGCGTGCACAATTGTCAATGCCAATAAACCTCGTCGGCCGTTTTTTCGGTCGTTGAGATTCCTTTGGATTGAACGGATTGTCAGTAGACATCCATCAGTCTGGTTCGAACTCGCGTCTGGTCCACTCCTTTTCCCGGGGTGGCTGGTCGCATCCGATGTGCCCGGGGCTTTGCGGTCTCGTG
>NZ_DATBTU010000022.1:0-31316 GCF_036559085.1 Amnibacterium sp. | reverse complement strand
GCTGCGGCGTCACCGCGAGCCTTGTCGCCACGGCGTTCCTCAGCGTCGCGGCGTGCCGGCCGAATGCAGCCTCATCCCTCGTGCTCAGCACTCCCCCGACGAGGTCGGCGAGCAGCCCGCGCACGGCTTCGTCCGCTTCCGCCAGTTGGGCGACTCCGCGATCCGTCAACTCGAGGAGCGAGGAGCGGCGATCGGTCGGGTTCGGAACGCGCCGACAGTACCCGTCGCGCTCCAGCCGGTCGACGGCCTGACTCGTGCCGCCTACCGTGATCGCCATCTCGCGGGCCACGTCCTGGACTCGACAGCCCGGCGTCCGGTGAATCAGCCGAAGGGTGTCGTAGGCGCCGAGGCTGAGACCGCACATCCGCCGCAGGCCGCTGTCGACACCGTTCCAGAGGACGGTCTCCAACCTGACCAGGTGCTCGAACCATTCCGTAGGGTCCACGCGGCCACCGTCCAATCTGCATTAGTACTAAGTATCTTAGCGCAGATCGACCGCTGCGGTGCGGTCAGGCCAGATCGTGGAAGAAGGTCCGGATGTCGTCGGCCAGGAGATCGGGGACTTCGATGGCCGCGAAGTGGCCACCGCGCGGCATGCGCGTGTATCGGCGGAGGTTGTAGCTCCGCTCGGCCCAGGAGCGCGGGGGCTGCACGAGGTCCCGCGGGAAGACCGCGACGGCGGTGGGGACGGCGACGGGTCCGATCGATCCCAGGGCGCCTTGCGCGTACTCGTAGTAGGGGCGGAAGGAGGTTCCGATCGAGTTGGTGAACCAGTAGATCGACGCCTGGGTGAGCAGGAAGTCGGGCGGGAAGGCCTGTGTGACGTCACCGTGCGAGTCGCTCCAGTTGCGGTACTTCTCAAGCAGCCATGCCAGCAGCCCGACTGGCGAGTCGGTCAGGCCGTAGGCCAAGGTGATCGGCCGGGTCTGCTGCTGGTGCTCGTATGCGCCTTCCTGCTCGAACCAGGTCCGCACGGAGTGCAGGTATGCGGTCTCTTCCTCAGTCATCGAGCCTGGATCGACTCCCTCAGGATCAGCGACCGCGAGCACGTGCGCGCCCACGACTTCATCCGGCCATCCGGCCGCGAGGCGGGTGCTGATGCCGGCGCCGAGGTCGCCGCCATGCACCCCATATCGGGCGAAGCCCAGTTCGTCCCGCATGAGCCGGTGCCACTGCTCGTGCGTCGGAACGGCGGCCGGAACGGTCGAGGCCTGTGGCGAGAAGCCGAATCCGGGCAAGGAGGGAACCACGACGGTGAACGCGTCCTGAGGCCTGCCGCCGAACTCGGAGGGTCGCGCGAGCCGCTGGGCCAGTGGAACCAGCTCGAGGACCGAACTCGGCCATCCGTGCGTCAGCACGATCGGGAGGGCACCCGGCCGTTCGCTCTCGAACAGCAGGTAGTGCACCGACTCGCCGCCGAGATCGGTCATGAATGACGGCAGGGCGGCAATGAGGCGTTCCTGCCGCCGCCAGTCGAAGCCGTCGGCCCAGTACCTCGCAAGGTGTTCGAGCTCACGACGATCGGTGCCTGCCTCCCACGCCGGCGCGGGCCAGGTCTTCGGCCACCGCGTTCGCCGAATCCGATCTCGCAGATCCTGCAGCTCGTCGTCCTGGACGGAGAAGCGGAACGGCTTCGATGTCATCACAGGGTCCTTCTGGATGTGGGGGCGGTTCACCTACAAGGTGACGACGAGCTTCTCGGCACTGACACCCGCTCGTTGACGATCCATGGCGCCTTGGATGGCTTCAAGGCCGTGACCGGCGACCGTGGCCGCGGGCGAGACCCGATATTCGGGATCGGCCAGCACGGTAGGCAGGTACGAACCGAAGACGTACGTGCCGATTCCATCGTTCTTGATACTGGATCCCCAGATGTAGGCGAGCCGGACCCGACGGCTTCGCGCAGCGACCTGCAGGGCCACGTTGCTGCCGATGAGACGTCCGGTCACCCGAGCACGCTCGCCCAAGCGGCCGTCGGCCAGCGTGGCGAACGAGACCGGAGGTGTAGCGATCGCGACCGTCCGGTTCCCGGCGCTACGACCGGCGATCCTCACGCAGGCCGGCGCCCCGGTCTGACCGATCGCCACCGCTCCCGCGAAGCGCCGTCCGGCGAGCGCGGCCCGGACGTCCGCCTCAACCGTGGGGCTCCGGTAGTCGAACACGCTCGCCGCGCCGAGCCGGCTGACGTGATCGAAGTTCCGTGGCGAGGCGGTCGAGATGACGTCGTAGCCGGCGGCGACCGCGAGCCGGATCGCCTGGCTACCGACGCTGGTCGAACCACCCCACACGAGTACGACCTCTCGCGTCGGCGAGGGTGCGGCCCCAGGAAGTGGCATGCCGAGATGGCGGGGTTGGAACAGTGCTGCCGCCGCGGTCGACACCGCCAAGGGCAAGGTGACGGCGTCCTCGATGCTGCGGCCCCCCGCGACCGGGCTGCTCAATCGCTCGTCCAGGACGACATACTGCTGAAACCCGCCCTCGGCGCCACGGTTGCGATCCTTGTCCGTGCCTACGCAGAGGCCGACGACCCGGTCGCCGATCGTGAAGCGCGAGACTCCTCCCCCGACCGCGACGACTTCTCCGCCCACATCAGCGCCCAGCACGGTGGGGTAGCGCAGCCAGCCGTAGGTCAGGTTGCCCTCGACCTGGATGATCCAGTCGAGCGGGTTGATCGCGACGGCGCTCGTCTCCACAAGGATCTGCCTCTCGCCGACCTCGGGGTACGGCGCAGCTCCCGTCTCGAGGCGCGCGTGCTTGTGATTGATCCACGCGGCTGTGTTCGTCGTCATAGCGGTCCGTCTTCCTGATTGCACTTGGTGCAGTGAGCATGGCACACCTATTGCACACGATGCAATCACCTCTACACTTGCCGGATGGGACGGTGGGCGCCTGACGCTCGACTACGGCTTCAGCACGCGGGCATGGAGCTCCTGCGTGAGCACGGGTACGACGCGGTCACCGTCGCCGAGATCGCCGAGCGAGCTGGACTGACCAGACGGACTTTCTTCAACCACTTCGACGACAAGCGCGATCTCCTCTTCGCCGGCGCGCAAGACCTGCAGGACACCACGGTCCACTTCGTCACGACCGCAGCACCAGAGCTCTCGCCGTTCGACGCCGCCCTCGAAGCCTTCACTCGAGCCGGCGCCATGCTGGCCGAGTTGGTCCCATTCGAACGGCAGCGCCGGACGCTGATCGACTCCTCCCAGGCCCTCCAGGAGCGAGACCTCGTCAAGGCCGCATCTCTGGTGAACGCGGTAGCGCGCGCACTTCAAGTGCGCGGAGCCCCAGCTGGGCAAGCCCGGCTCTCCGCCGCTACCGCACATGAGATCTTCCGGGCGGCCTACGAGCGCTGGTCCACCGCTCCCGCGAGCGACTTCAGCGAGTTGATGCACAGCACGGAAGCGGACCTCCGCGCCGCCCTCGCCGGAGAGCAGCCGAGCGACTGAAGCGGCTCAGTGCGCGATGCGACCACTCCGGTCGCGGAACTCGCTCGTCGGGCCGGTCTGATCGATCATCGCCAGCGCGACGGTGGCGTCGGCGCCCTCGGTCACGGCCTGGTGGCCGCTGTGCCGGTTGAGGTCCGTCGTGGCGCTCTCGGCGCTTGAGCCATTGCAGACCGCTCCCGGTCTCCTGCGCCCCCCTGATCCTGCCCCAAAACCGACCCGTCCGGCCTCATCATCCAGACACTCGAATCACCGCACCATCCGCATCAGCCGCACATCTCTCTGCCGCCAACGCTTCGATTCCCTGCTGGATCTCCCCGCATCCCCTGCATAGGACCACACAGAACACACCTGGCAAACACTTTCACCAACATTCATTTCTTCCTGTACTACAACTTGAAGTCTTGCCCTGTCCTGGCCTGTCTCCTGAATACGCAAACCACCCTCTCTCAAGGAACGCAGAGTGAGGGTGGTTCGCGTACGGCATCCGCCGAGGAGACAGGCCAGGACAGGGCAAGACGACCAAACCCCCGTCGCCAGACCCCTCGCATCCAACGACGGGGCTGACGACGGGGGTTTGATTTCGCACTCCAAGCGGCAGTGATTGCCCTAAAGCGACTTCTCGACTGATTCCTGACGCGGAGCAGTGGCGAGACGGGAAGTGCGACGTCAACGCGCACACCGGGCGAACGGATCGTCGGACCGATCGTCGGTTGGAATGGCTGCGCCAAGAGTTCATCAGGTGATGTCGGTGGCCCCGAGGACGCTACGCCCGTCCGAACTCTTCCCGAAGGACCAGGCATGGCAAGTATCACGCCATACGACACCGCGGCGGGCCGGCGGTACCGGGTGCGCTACCGGAAGCCGGACCGATCACAGACTGATCGGCGAGGCTTTCGCACTAAACGCGAAGCCGAACTCTTCCTCGCCTCAGTAGAGGTCGCGGTCGCTCGAGGGGAGTTCGTCGATGCCTCAGCCGCTCGAGTGCCCATCGGAGAACTGGGCCCCCGATGGCTCGAGAACCAGACCCACCTGAAGCCCTCATCCCTCCGGCCCGTTCAGATCGCCTGGCGCGTCTACGTCGAGCCACGATGGGGAACAACTCCCGTGGGCGACGTTCGCCACAGCGACGTCCAGGGCTGGGTCAGCGGGATCAGCCACGCGCGAGGAGCGACAACTGTGCTCCGGGCCTATGGGGTGCTCGCAGCGATCCTCGACGTAGCCGCGAAGGATCGGCGAATCATCTCCAACCCAGCTCGCGGCGTGAAGCTACCCCGGCCGACGAAACGACCGCACGCCTACCTGACGCACGACCAGGTGAGCACCCTCGCGCTGGAAGCGAACGACAAGGCGACACTGGTTCTCGTCTTGGCCTACTGCGGCCTGAGGTGGGGCGAAGCCATCGGGCTCCGGGTCAAGGACCTGGACATGCTGCGTCGGCGGATCAACGTGACCGTGAACGCGGTCGAGGTCGACGGCGTCATCGAAGTCGGCACCCCGAAAACGCACAAGCGCCGCTCCGTTCCGTTCCCCGAACTGCTCGGCCGCCCCCTCGCTCGGCTCTGCGAGGACAAGAGCCCTGACGATCTGGTGTTTGCTGACGAGCACGGGCAGCACCTCCGCCGAACACGAACCAACGAAGCGAGCCGAGGCTGGTTCACGCGGGCGGTCGCGCGCGCCGGCCTACCGACGATGACCCCGCACGACCTGCGGCACACCGCTGCGAGCCTCGCTGTCAGCTCCGGGGCCAACGTGAAGGCGGTGCAACGGATGCTGGGACACGCCTCCGCGAGCATGACGCTCGACGTCTACAGCGACCTCTTCGACGATGACCTGGACGCCGTCGCGGGGCGTTTGAACGAGGGGCTGGCTCGCACGGATGTGGGCAAAATGTGGGCAAACGGCGAGGCCTGAGCGGCCGAAAGGCCCGAGATCCGCATGTTTCCGCGGTTCTCGGGCCCCTCTAGCTGGCGGTGGCGGTGGGATTTGAACCCACGGTGGAGTCACCCCCACACATGTTTTCGAGACATGCTCCTTCGGCCGCTCGGACACGCCACCGCCGAAGAGTGTACGGGACGTCACGCCCCGAGCGTCTGCTGTCCGCACGGACAACTGCGGCAGGAACAGCGGCAGCAGTTGTCCGTGCGGACAGCACAGAGGCGGGCGGATGCGAACGGGTCCGAGCGGCCGGGCCCTGTCGGTGCTCGCACGTACCTTCGACCCATGGCCACCGCTCGCACCAAGCCGACTCCGCAGGGGTACCGCTGCACGGAGTGCGGCTGGCGCACGGCGAAGTGGGTCGGCCGCTGCGGCGAGTGCCAGAGCTGGGGCTCCGTCGTCGAAGCGGATGCGCAGGTCGGGCGGGTGCAGCCCGCGCAGGTGCCGGCGTCGCGCCGCGCGAAGCCGATCCTCGAGGTGCCGCTCGACGCGATGCGGCGCCGCAGCACGGGCGTCGGCGAGTTCGACCGCGTGCTCGGCGGCGGGGTGGTGCCCGGCGCCGTCGTGCTGCTGAGCGGCGAGCCCGGCGTCGGCAAGAGCACCCTGCTGCTCGCCGTCGCCGCCCACGTGGCGGCGCTCGGCGCTCGTGTGCTCTACGTCAGCGCGGAGGAGTCACCCGGGCAGGTGCGCCTCCGTGCCGAGCGCACCGGCGCGATGCAGCCCACCCTGCTGCTCTCCGCCGAGACCGACCTCGCCGTCGTGCTCGGCCAGATCGAGCAGGAGTCCCCTGACCTCGTCATCGTCGACTCCGTCCAGACGGTGTCGTCCGCCGAGACCACGGGGTTCGCCGGCGGCCCCGGCCAGGTGCGCGAGGTCGCCGCGTCGCTCACCCGCGTCGCGAAGGAGCGGGACCTGCCGATCCTGCTGGTCGGGCACGTCACGAAGGACGGCCAGATCGCGGGCCCCCGCGTGCTGGAGCACCTCGTCGACGTCGTCTGCCAGTTCGAGGGCGACCGGCACACGGCCCTCCGCTTCATCAGGGCCGTGAAGAACCGCTTCGGCCCGACGGACGAGGTCGGCTGCTTCGAGATGACCGGCGACGGCATCGCGGAGGTGCCCGACCCGAGCGGCCTCTTCCTCTCCCGCAGCGTCGGCGCGGAGCCCGGCACGTGCGTCACCATCGCGATGGAGGGCCGCCGCGCCCTCCCGGTCGAGGTGCAGGCGCTCGTCGTCCGCTCCACGACGCCGCAGCCCCGCCGCGTCGTGAACGGAGTCGACGGCAACCGGGTCGCGATGCTGCTCGCGGTGCTCGAGCGGCACGCCGCCATCCGACTGACGGACTCGGACGTCTACGTGTCCACGGTCGGCGGCGTGCGCCTCTCGGAGCCGTCGGCCGACCTCGCGATCGCGCTCGCCGTCGCGTCGGCGGCACGCGGCACCGAGATCCCGCCGACCCTCTGCGCCACCGGCGAGATCAGCCCGCGGGCGAGATCCGGCCGGCGGCGCAGGGGCCGAGGCGCGAGGCCGAGGCACGCCGGCTGGGCTTCCCGACGCATCTCGGCCCCGACGTCGCGACCGTCAAGGGCGCGATCGGCCAGGCCTTCGCCTGACTCACGTCAGGACGGGTCGTCCTCGTCCGTCCAGTCGTCCACGCCGACGATCGGCACGCTCGCCGTCATCAGCGAGCCGTCGTCGCGACGCGTCGTGCTGAACTGGTCGCTCGACGGGCGTCCCGGCAGCCGGGGCCCCTGGCCGACGAGCGGCACCCGCAGGGTCGAGGCCGCCTCGGCGGTGTAGCGCTCCCCGCGCACCTCGAACTCCACCGGATCCCCGTCGGCCACGTCGACCACGAACTCGTCCTGCGTGACCCGGATGTGCAGGCGCGTGCCCTGCCACTGGATCCGGAACCGCAGCTCCGGCCAGTCGGCCGGCAGCCGCGGGTCGAACGCGAGGTGGCCGCCGGCGTCCCGCATCCCGCCGAAGCCGTACACGAGCGAGCTCCAGACGCCGCCGGTCGAGGCGACGTGCACGCCGTCGCTCGCGTTGTTGTGCAGGTCGTCGAGGTCCACGAACAGCGCGTGGCGGAAGTACTCGAGCGCCAGGTCGCGGTACCCGATCTCGGCCGCGATGATCGACTGGACCACCGCCGACAGCGTCGAGTCGCCGGTCGTCAGCGGGTCGTAGTAGTCGAAGTCGGCCCGCTTCATCTCGTCGGAGAACTCGTCCGAGAGCAGGAACAGCGCGAGCACGACGTCCGCCTGCTTCAGCACCTGGAAGCGGTAGATGACCAGCGGGTGGAAGTGCAGCAGCAGCGGCAGCTTGTCCGGCGGCGTGTTCGCGAGGTCCCAGACCTCCCGGTCGAGGAAGTGCACGTCCTGCGGATGGATGCCGAACGAGTCGGAGTAGGGGATCACCATCGCCTCGGCGGCGCGCTCCCACTCCCCGATCTCGGCCTCCTCGAAGCCGACCCGCTCCACCATCCGCGCATACGCCTCCGGGAACTGGTCCGCGACGATCCGCACCGACTCGGCCGCGTAGCGGAGGTTGAACCGCGCCATCACGTTCGTGAACAGGTTGTCGTTCACGACCGTCGTGTACTCGTCGGGGCCGGTGACGCCGTGGATGTGGAACGAGGTGCCGCCGGTGCGGCGCCAGAAGCCGAGCGTCGTCCAGAGCCGCGCGGTCTCCACGACGACGTCGATCGCACCGCGCGCGAGGAAGTCGGAGTCCCCCGTCGCCCGTACGTACTTCGCGATGGCATACGTGATGTCGGCGTTGATGTGGTACTGCGCGGTGCCGGCGGCGTAGTAGGCCGACGCCTCCTCGCCGCTGATCGTGCGCCACGGGAACAGCGCGCCGCCCTCGTTCAGCTGCCGCGCGCGGCGGCGGGCCGCCGGCAGCATCCGCTCGCGCATCTTCAGGGCGTTCCGGCCGAACAGCGGGGTCGTGTACGTGAGGAACGGCATCACGTAGATCTCGGTGTCCCAGAAGTAGTGGCCGCTGTAGCCGCTGCCCGTCATCCCCTTCGCAGGCACACCGCTCGAATCGGCCCGCGCCGCCGCCTGGGCGATCATGAACAGGTTCCAGCGGACCGCCTGCTGCAGGTCCGGATGCCCGACGATCTCGACGTCGGAGCGCTCCCAGTACGCGTCGAGCCACTCGCGCTGCAGCCGGCGCTGCTCCGCGACGCCGCCCTCGGCGATGACCCGGTCGACGAGGCGCTCGCCGCGGTCGAGGAGCTCGCGCGGCGGCACGCTGCGGGACGTGTGGAAGGCCGCGACCTTCGTCAGGCGCACCGGCACCCCGGCCTTCGCCCGCACCTGGTACACGTGCTTCGCGATGTCCGGCGAGATGGAGGCGGACGACGTGTACTCGTTCTCCGTCTCGATCACGTGGTCGACCATCACGGACAGCGTCATGTGCGAGTGGGTGACCCGATAGCTGAGGGCGCTCCGGTCGTCGCGCTGCCAGTAGTCGACCGGCTGCAGCACCCGCTCGGCGAGCCGCTCGGCCCGGCGCGGGTCGAAGCCCGCCGGGCCCTCCTCCGGCACCGTGCGGCCGAACTCGTCCTCGCCGTCCTGCCGGTTGAGCACCTGGCTGGAGATGACGACGGACGCATCCGCGTTCTCGACGGTCACCTCGAAGGACATGACCGCGAGGTGCCGCTCGACGAACGAGACCATCCGGTCGGAGCGGACCCGCACCCGCTTGCCGGCGGGGGTGAGCCAGAGCAGCTCCCGGCGCAGCTCGCCGTCGGCGAAGTCGAGGCTGCGCTCGTAGGTGAGCAGCTCGGCGACGTCGAGCACGAGCGGCTCGTCGTCGACGTACAGCCGCATGATCTTCGCGTCGGGCGCGTTGACGATCGTCTGGCCGACCTCCGCGAAGCCGTACGCCTGCTCGGCGTGACGGATGGGCCACACCTCGTGGAGGCCGTTGATGTACGTGCCGTGCTCGTGCGCGTGCCGGCCCTCGGAGGTGTTGCCCCGCATGCCGAGGTAGCCGTTGGCGACGGTGAAGATCGTCTCGGCGAGGCCGATGCGGTCCTCGCTGTAGATCCGCTCGGTGAGCCGCCACGGGTCGACGGGGAAGCGGTCGCGGTCCATCAGGATCCGTCCTTCTCAGCTTCGGCGGGCAGCAGCTCCGCCAGGTCGGACACCACCACGTCGGCGCCGGCGTCGGTGAGCGCGGCGGCGCCCACCCCGCGGTCGACGCCGACGACGAGCGCGAAGCCCCCGGCCGCGCCCGCCGCGACGCCGGACACCGCGTCCTCCACGACGATCGCGTGGGACGGGGCGACCCCGAGCCGCTCTGCGGCGGTGAGGAACAGGTCGGGCGCCGGCTTGCCGGCGATGCCCTCGTCCGCGGCGACGACGCCGTCGACGATCACCGGGAACCGGTCGAGCAGGTGCGCCGCCTCGAGCACCTGTCGGGCGTTCTTCGAGCTGGAGACGACGGCGGCCGGGATCCCGATCATGCCGAGCCGGTCGACGACGGCCAACGATCCGGGGTAGGGCGCGATGCCCTCCCGCTCGAGGGTCTCGCCGAAGACGGCGTTCTTTCGGTTGCCGAGGCCGCACACGGTCTCGGCGCCGGCCGCGTCGCTGGGGTCGCCGTAGGGCAGGTCGATGCCGCGGGACTGGAGCACCGCCTGCACCCCGTCGTAGCGGGGCCGGCCGTCGACGTACCGGAAGTAGTCCTCGTCCGTGTACTGCTGCTGCACGCCGTGCCGTGCGAGCTCGGCGGTGAAGAGCTCGGACCAGGCGCGCATGTGGATCTCGGCGGTCGGCGTCAGCACGCCGTCGAGGTCGAAGAGGACGGCCGCGGCGTCGAAGAACCGAGCACGCTGCTGAGGCGTCACGGATCCTCCTGATCGATGCGGCTGGCTGGGGAGCGGGGCGGGGCAGGGCGGCGCCGTCGCATCGGGTGCCGTCGGGGGTCAGCCTAGGTCGCGACCCGGGCCTCAGGACGGTTGTAACACCTTCAGCATCCGCGTGTTCCCGAGGGTGTTGGGCTTCACCCGGGGCAGGTCCAGGAACTCGGCCACGCCCTCGTCGCCCGAGCGGGCGAGCTCGGCCACCACGTCGGGTCCGACGAGCCCCTCGCCGACCGGCGCGAAGCCGTGCCCGGCGAAGAAGTCGACCTCGAAGGTGAGGCAGAAGAGCTTGCCGACACCGAGCTCGACGGCGTCGGCCTCGAGCTGCTCCATGAGCACGTGCCCCACCCGGCGCCTGCGCCAGAGCGGATCGACGGCGAGCGTGCGCACCTCCGCGAGGTCCTGCCACATCACGTGCAGGGCGCCGCAGCCGACGACGAGGCCGCCCGGCTCCTCGGCGACGCGGAACTCCTGCACCGACCCGTAGAGCACCGCGAGGTCCTTGCCGAGGAGGATGCGCTTGGCCACCAGGGGGGCGATCAGCTGCTCGATGCGCACCACGTCGGCCGTGCGGGCGCGGCGGACGGTGAGCTCGGCGGCATCGGTCACCGGCCCATTCTGCCGGGCTCCTGAGGGAACCGAGAACCGCAGCACTTCTCAAGACTTCCCTCGTACTCTCCCGCTGATCAGGGACGCCGCGTCCCGAGACCGGCGAGGACGCCTGGCCCACCGGCCGCGGCCGGAAGGGAGCGGATGTGACGAGCGCACCGGCACTCGACGTCCCGAGAACCGATCCGGAGCGCATCCGGATGCTGCAGAGGCGGGCGAAGCGCTTCAACCGGCGGGAGGCGGTGGCGGGCTACCTCTTCATCTCGCCGTGGATCATCGGCTTCTGCGTCTTCACCCTCGGGGCGATGGGCTACAGCCTCGTGATCTCGTTCACGCACTACAACCTGGCCACGAACCTGGCCCGGCCGGCCGGCGTGGACAACTACGCGAACCTCATCGCGGACCCGCGGGTGGCGTCGTCGCTCGGCAACACGCTCTTCTACGCGGTGCTCGCCGTGCCGCTCGAGATCGTGGTCGCCCTGAGCCTCGCGATGCTGCTGAACCGCGTCGGGCGGGGCGCCGGGGTCTTCCGCACGCTCTTCTACCTGCCGAAGATGACGCCGGCGGTCGCCACCGCATCCGTGTTCCTGCTGCTGCTGAACGGGAACAGCGGCGCGATCAACGGGGCGCTCGGCTTCTTCGGCATCCAGGGGCCGCAGTGGCTCATCGACCCGGGGTGGGTGAAGCCGTCGATCGTGCTGATGACCCTCTGGGGCGTCTCCGGCACCATGGTGATCTTCCTCGCCGCGCTGAAGAACGTGCCGCGCGACCTCTACGAGGTTGCGGAGCTGGACGGCGCGGGTCCGGTGCGCCGCTTCTTCTCGATCACGGTGCCGATGATCTCGCCGACCATCTTCTTCAACGTGATCGTGCTCACGATCGCGGCCCTGCAGGTCTTCGACCAGGCGTACCTGCTGTTCTGGCGGGACCAGGGCTCCTCCGCCCCGGAGGCCTCCCTGTTCTACGGCGTGTACCTGTTCCAGGAGGCGTTCCGCAGCTTCAACTTCGGCTTCGCCGCCGCGATGGCCTGGCTGCTGTTCGTGATCATCCTGCTCATCACGCTGATCCAGACCCGAGTCAGCAAGCGGTTCGTCTACTACGAGGCGGAGAACTCCTGATGGCGATCACCGACTCCACCACCGGCCAGCCGTCGCTCGCGGCGCAGGCCACCGGCGTCCAGCTCGCCGGCACGACCCCCCTGAAGCGCCGCCGCGTGCGCCGCCCGCTGCCGCTGATCGGCCGGATCGTGCTCTGGTTCGTGCTCATCGGGTTCGGGCTGCTCTTCCTCTACCCGTTCCTCTGGCTGCTCGCCGCGAGCCTCAAGCCGCGGGGCGACGTCTTCGACAACTCGCTCATCCCGCACACGCTGCAGCTGAGCAACTACGCCACCGTCTGGGACCAGCTGCCGCTCGTCAGCTGGCTGCTCAACAGCGTGTCGATCGCCGTGCTCGCGGCCGGCCTCGTCACGATCTCGAGCTCGCTCGTCGCCTTCGGCTTCGCCTACTTCCGGTTTCCCGGCCGCAGGCTGCTGTTCGGGCTGGTGCTCGCCACGATGATGCTGCCCGGCGCCGTCACGCTCGTGCCGCAGTACCTGATCTGGAAGAACCTCGGCCTCATCGGCACATGGGTACCGCTGTTCGGCATGAACCTCTTCGGCAGCGCCTTCTACATCTTCCTGCAGCGCCAGTTCCTGCTCGGGCTGCCGCGGGAGCTGTTCGAGGCGGCGCGGATCGACGGGGCCAGCTACCTCGGGCTGTTCCGACGGATCGTGATGCCGCTGTCGCTGCCGTCGTTCATCATCATCTTCCTGTTCGAGTTCCAGGCCAGCTGGAACAACCTGCAGGGCGCGCTGATCTACCTGAACGGCGGCGGCCCCTCCGGCTTCACGGTGCCGCTCGGCATCTCGTACGCGATGACGACCTTCTCCCCCACGAACGGCGGCCACGGCGACTACCAGTACGTGATGGTCGCCGCGCTGCTCGTGACCCTGCCGATGCTGCTGCTGTTCGCATTCGGGCAGCGCTACTTCATCGAGGGCATCGCGACGCAGGGCCGCAAAGGCTGACCCCCGTCCTCGGCGCGCCCCCCGGACGCACCACGCTGCCGGCCGACTGTTGCCACTTTCTGCGGCCATGGGGCACTCATGGCCGCAGAAAGTGGCAACAGCCGCGCGAGCCACGCCGTCAAGGGAACGTTCGCCGGCGAGCCCGTGCATCCGCCCGGGTGCGCGCAACGGTGGGGACGACGGGAAGGGCTCCTGAGGTCGCAGCCGTGCCGCTGAGCACAGCATCAGAGCGGCACGAAGTGCGACCTCGAACCAGCAGCGGCACCCGTGGTCGCAGTTCGTGCCGTCGAGCGCAGCTGGCAGCGGCACGAAGTGCGACCGCTCAGGGCGCCGGCGGCGGCCCGACGCGTTCGGGACGCTCGTACGGCCCCGAAGCCGAACGAGCGTCCCGAGGGCGCAGCGCGGGCGACTACCCCTGCGTCGCCTGCGAGTAGGCGCGCTCCGCAGACTTCTGGGCGTCCGCCAGGGCCTGCGTCGACGACTTCTGCCCGAGCAGCACCGCCGTGATGGCGTTGGCGATCTCGGTCTGGATGTCCTGGCCGGCCGGTGAGGCACCGAAGCTCTTCCCCGTCGGCAGGACGTCGTAGTAGGTCGAGATCGCCTTGTCGAAGCCGGCGTTTCCGCTCGACTGCACGAACCGGCTGCGGATCTTCTGGTCGGCCGACGGGTTGCCGGTGAAGAGGCCGGTGTTGATGGATCCCGGGCTCTTCGCGAGGGTGGCCTTCCGCGCCTCGGCGGCCGCGATCCAGGCGGGGTCCGAGGTCAGCGCGAGCATCCACGAGCACGCGGCGTCCTTGTTCTTCGCTCCCGCGGGGATGACGAACGCGGTGCCGCCGGCCGTCGTGTACGGGGCGCCCGACGGGTCCTTGAACGGCACCGCACCGAGCGACACCTGCTTCGCGTACGGGGTGAGCACGTTCACGTACCACTGGGCGTCGACCTCGGCGCCGACCTGGTCCTTCACGAACTGGTTCTTCGCGCCGAAGAAGTCGAACGAGTCGGCGAAGCTCTTCACCTTCGCGTAGCCGCCCTCGGCGTCGTAGATCCGCTTGAGCAGGTCGATCGCCTTCGCGTTGGCGGGGTCGGTGAGGGTCGGCTTGCCGCTCCCATCGACGATGCGTCCACCCTGGCCCTGCAGCCACAGGTAGGACTGCCCGGTCGCCTGCGCGTCGAACCCGATGCGGGTCGGCTTGCCGTTCTGCAGCACCGTCATCTTCTTGATCGCGGCGATCAGGGTGTCGGGCTTCGAGGTGTCGATGTCGGAGTCGGTGACGCCCGCGGCCTTCATCACGCGCTCGTTGAGCAGGATGGCGGGCGGCTGGTAGAACTGCGGCACCGCGAAGACCTGGCTCCTGTACCTGATGTAGTCGATGACCTGCGGGTAGAACTCCGAGCTCGGCGTCACCTTGTGCGCGGCGTAGCACTTGTCGAGCGGCAGGATCAGACCCTGCGCGGCGTAGGTGTTCACGAACGAGGCGTCCATCTGGACGACGTCGGGCACCTGACCGCTCGCGACGCGGGTCGTGAACTTCTGCGCGTCGAACGCCGTCTGGTCGAGCGAGACGGTCACGCCCTTCAGCTGCGACTTCGCGTACGCCAGCCGGGCCTTGCCGACGTCGTCGGCGTTGTTGAACCCCCAAGCCTTCAGCGTGCCCGACGACTTCGTCGAGAACGCGACGTCGCCGGACGATCCGCCCCCGCCCGAGCTGCAGGCCGTGAGCGCGACCAGCGAGGCCGTCAGGGTGAGGGCGAGCAGCGCCCGGTGCCGTGCGACCATCTTCGATCCCTTCCTCCGGTCTCGCCCGACGGGCGCGACCCTGGGGCGCAGTGGAGCGTCCCCTGTGAGGACGGTACGAAGCCCTCCGGCGCTTCTCCTGACCGGACGCCGAATTCCGGCTGGATGGGACCTCCGAGAACGGCGAACGGGGCGCCCCGCGTGCTGCGGAGCGCCCCGTCCGGGACCGTGCGGAGAACTACTCGCCGGTCGTGATCTCACCTGCGGCGGCGGCGACGAGCTCGCCGCGCTTGCCGGTCGTGAACACGAACTCGCCGTCCTTGAAGTCGACGAGCACGTGCTCACCGGCGTTCAGCTCGCCGTGCAGGATCCGCTCGCTGAGCTTGTCCTCCACCTCGTGCTGCACCGCGCGGCGCAGCGGCCGGGCACCGAGGGCCGGGTCGAACCCGATCTCGATGAGGCGCTCCTTGGCCGGGACCGTCAGCTCCACCGTCATGTCGCGGTCGAGCATCCGATCGCTGAGCCGCTTGACGAAGAGGTCGACGATCTGCAGCAGCTCGGGCTTGGTGAGCTGCGGGAAGACGATCGTCTCGTCGACGCGGTTCAGGAACTCCGGCTTGAAGTGCCGCTTCAGCTCCTCGACCACCTTGGCGCGCATCCGGTCGTAGCCGGTCGCGGTGTCCCCCTCTGCGACGAAGCCGACCGGCCCACCCGCGATGTCACGCGTGCCGAGGTTCGTCGTCATGATGATGACGGTGTTCTTGAAGTCGACCACGCGGCCCTGACCGTCGGTGAGGCGGCCTTCCTCGAGGATCTGCAGCAGCGAGTTGAAGATGTCGGGGTGCGCCTTCTCGATCTCGTCGAAGAGCACCACGCTGAACGGCTTGCGCCGCACCTTCTCCGTGAGCTGCCCGCCCTCCTCGAAGCCGACGAACCCGGGAGGGGCACCGAACAGCCGCGAAACGGTGTGCTTCTCGCCGTACTCACTCATGTCGAGCGAGATGAGCGCGTTCTCGTCGTCGAAGAGGAACTCCGCGAGCGCCTTGGCCAGCTCGGTCTTTCCGACGCCGGTGGGGCCGGCGAAGATGAACGAGCCGGAGGGTCGCTTCGGGTCCTTCAGGCCGGCGCGGGTGCGGCGGATCGTCTTGGCGAGGACCGAGATGGCCTCCTCCTGACCGATGACCCGCTCGTGCAGCGCCTTCTCCATGAAGATGAGCCGGCTCGACTCCTCCTCGGTGAGCTTGAACACCGGGATGCCGGTGGCCTGCGCGAGCACCTCGGCGATCAGGCCCTCGTCGACCTCGGCCGTGGTCTTCACGTCACCGGAGCGCCACTGCTTCTCGAGGCGCAGGCGCTCACCGAGGAGGTTCTTCTCCTCGTCGCGGAGGCCGGCGGCCTTCTCGAAGTCCTGGTCCTCGATCGCGGCCTCCTTGGCGGCACGCACGAGGGCGATCTTCTCGTCGAACTCGCGCAGCTCGGGCGGGGCCGAGAGGATCGACAGGCGCAGGCGTGCGCCCGCCTCGTCGATCAGGTCGATGGCCTTGTCGGGCAGGAAGCGGTCCGAGATGTAGCGGTCGGCGAGGTTCGCCGCGGCGACGATGGCGCCGTCGGTGATGGACACCTTGTGGTGCGCCTCGTACCGGTCGCGGAGCCCCTTGAGGATGTTGATCGTGTGGGGCAGGTTGGGCTCCTGCACCTGGATCGGCTGGAAGCGGCGCTCGAGCGCCGCGTCCTTCTCGAAGTGCTTGCGGTACTCGTCGAGCGTGGTCGCGCCGATGGTCTGCAGCTCGCCGCGGGCGAGCAGCGGCTTCAGGATGCTGGCCGCGTCGATCGCGCCCTCGGCAGCGCCGGCACCGACGAGGGTGTGGATCTCGTCGATGAAGGTGATGATGTCGCCGCGGGTGCGGATCTCCTTGGTGACCTTCTTGAGGCGCTCCTCGAAGTCGCCGCGGTAGCGGGAGCCGGCGATCAGGCTGCCGAGGTCGAGCGTGTAGAGCTGCTTGTCCTTCAGCGTCTCCGGCACGTCGCCGCGGACGATCGCCTGGGCGAGGCCCTCGACGACGGCGGTCTTGCCGACGCCCGGCTCCCCGATGAGGACGGGGTTGTTCTTGGAGCGGCGCGACAGGATCTGCATCACGCGCTCGATCTCCTTCTCGCGCCCGATGACCGGGTCGAGCTTGCCGTCGCGCGCCGCCTGGGTGAGGTTGCGGCCGAACTGGTCGAGGATCTGCGAGCCCTGCTGGGCCTGCTGCGCCTCGCCGCCGACGGCGACCTGCTCCTTGCCCTGGTAGCCGGAGAGCAGCTGGATGACCTGCTGGCGGACCCGGTTGAGGTCGGCCCCGAGCTTCACGAGCACCTGGGCGGCGACGCCCTCGCCCTCGCGGATCAGGCCGAGCAGGATGTGCTCCGTGCCGATGTAGTTGTGGCCGAGCTGCAGCGCCTCGCGCAGGGACAGCTCGAGCACCTTCTTGGCGCGGGGCGTGAAGGGGATGTGCCCGGTCGGCTGCTGCTGGCCCTGGCCGATGATGTCCTGGACCTGCTCGCGCACCGCGTCGAGCGAGATGCCGAGCGACTCGAGGGCCTTCGCGGCCACGCCCTCACCCTCGTGGATGAGGCCGAGCAGGATGTGCTCCGTGCCGATGTAGTTGTGGTTGAGCATCTTGGCCTCTTCCTGGGCCAGGACGACGACTCTGCGGGCTCGATCGGTGAAGCGCTCGAACATGATCAGCTCCTCGTTGACGCCGGATCGTTCGCAGATCCGACGAGGTTCGCACGCGGCGACGGACGACCCGTCGCGCGTTGGTAAGAAGGGTAACCAGGGGGTCCGCCGCACTCTGCCGGTGTTCGCCGGAGGCTTAGGGCCGCGGCGGACCGGTCGGAGCCGGGACTCAGCGGGTGGGGTCGCTCGACGACGGTGCGGATGGGCGGGCCTCGGCGGCGGCCCGCGCGTCGAGCTCGGCCTCGTACCTGGCCTGGGCGGCGCGCTCGGTGCGGTCCGCGCGGAGGATCGCCCGCATCACGAACCAGAAGAGGATGCACATGGCGATCGTGGGCACGATCGCCCACAGGCCGTCGTTCCAGCCACCTGCTCCCATGGCTTCAGCGTACGCGCGCCCGATGCCGCGGCGGCGCGGGCGCGGAGGACCACGTTCCGGCCGATCCGGGCGGGCGCGCCCGCTCGTGCGGGCCGGAACCGCCCGGGCGCTACTTGACGAGCGGGAAGAGGATCGTCTCGCGGATGGTCTCGCCCGTCAGCACCATGAGCAGCCGGTCGATGCCCATCCCCATCCCCCCGGTCGGCGGCATGCCGAACTCGAGCGCGCGCAGGAAGTCCTCGTCGATCCGCATGGCCTCGGGGTCGCCCGTCGCACCGAGCGCCGCCTGCTCGACGAAGCGATGCCGCTGGATCACCGGGTCCGCGAGCTCGGAGTAACCGGTCGCCAGCTCGAAGCCGTGCACGTAGAGGTCCCACTTCTCCACGACGCCCGGGATCGTGCGGTGGTCGCGGACCAGCGGCGAGGTGTCGACCGGGAAGTCCATCACGAAGGTCGGCCGCTCGAGGCTCCCCTTCACGAAGTGCTCCCACAGCTCCTCGACGTACTTGCCGCGGATGGGGTGCGGCACCTCGATCTCGAGCCGGTCGGTCAGCGCCACCAGCTCGGCGAGCGGCGTCTGCGGCGTGATCTCGATGCCGGCCGCCTCGCTGAGCGACGGGTACATGCTGATCCGGTCCCAGTCGCCGCCGACGTCGAAGCGCGTGCCGTCGAACCAGGTGACCTCCGCCGAGCCGCCCGCGGCGATCGCCGCCTGCTGCACGAGCTCCTGCGTGAGGTCCGCCATGCCCCGGTAGTCGGAGAACGCCTCGTACGCCTCGAGCATGGCGAACTCGGGCGAGTGCGTCGCATCCGGGTTCTCGTCCCGGAAGTTGCGGTTGATCTCGAAGATCCGCTCGAGGCCGCCCACCGCCGCGCGCTTCAGGAACAGCTCGGGCGCGATCCGCAGGTACAGGTCGGTGTCGTAGGCGTGCGAGGCCGTGCGGAACGGCCGGGCGGATGCGCCGCCCTGCTGCGTCTGCAGCATGGGCGTCTCGAGCTCGATGTAGCCGCGCTTCGCGAACGTCGAGCGGAGGGAGGCGACGGCGGCCGCCCGGGCGAAGACCATCCGCCGGGCGTCCGGGCGCGCGATGAGGTCGAGGTAGCGGCTGCGCACCCGGGTCTCCTCGGAGAGCTCGGTGTGCAGGTTCGGCAGCGGCAGCAGCGCCTTCGACGCGATCCGCCAGTCGTCGGCGCGGATCGACAGCTCGCCGCGGCGGGAGGTGATCACCTCGCCGGCGACGAACAGCTGGTCGCCGAGGTCGACGAGCGACTTGAACTCGGCGAGGGACTCCTCGCCCACCGCGTCGAGCGCGACCATCGCCTGGATGCGGCTGCCGTCGCCGGCCTGCAGCGCCGCGAAGCAGAGCTTGCCGGTGTTCCGGAGGTGCACGATCCGCCCGGCGACCGCGGCACGCTCCCCCGTCGCAACGTCGGCCTCGAGATCGGAGAAGCGCTCGCGGAGCTCGGCGATCGTCGTCGTGATCGGCACGCCCACCGGGTAGGCCTCGACGCCCTGCTCGAGGAGGCGCTTGCGCTTGGCGAGACGCACCTCGCGCTGCTCGATGCGGTCCGACTCGGCGGTGTCGTCGGTCACGGGGCTCCCGGTGGTGCGGCGGACTTCGGCTGTCGCGGTCGGACGGCTCAGCCGAGGGAGACGAGCTCGTTGTCGATCAGCCGGGTGCCGCCCACCCGCGCGGCGACGAGCACGAGGGCGGGGCCACGATACCGGTCGTCGACGGGCTGGAACGTGACGGGATCCACCGCGACGAGGTAGTCGAGCGCGACGCCGTCGACGGTGTCGAGTACCGCCCGCGCCGCCGCGAGCGCGTCGTCGACGCCGTGGTCGGCCGCGGCGGCGGCCGCCGTGAGCGCGGCGGACAGCGCGAGGGCCCGCACCCGGTCCGCCTCGGACAGGTAGCGGTTGCGACTGGAGCGGGCCAGCCCGTCGGCCTCGCGGACGGTCGGCACGACCTCCACCGCGACGGGCAGGTCGAGATCGGTGATCATCCGCCGCACGAGGTACACCTGCTGCGCATCCTTGCGGCCGAACAGCACGACGTCCGGCGCGACGATGTGCAGCAGCTTCGCCACGACGGTGAGCATCCCGTCGAAGTGGCCGGGCCGCACGCTCCCCTCGAGCACCGACCCGACCGGCCCCGCGGACACCGTGACCTGCGTGCCGCCCTCCGGATACATGTCGGCGACCGACGGCGCGAAGAGCAGGTCGACACCCGCGGCCTCGAGCGCCGCGGCATCGGCAGCGAGCGTCCGGGGGTAGCGATCGAAGTCCTCCGCGGGCCCGAACTGGAGGGGGTTCACGAACACCGACGCGACGACCGCATCCGCGACCTCGTGCGCACGGGCGACGAGCGCCAGGTGCCCGTCGTGCAACGCGCCCATCGTCGGCACGAGCGCGACCCGGCGCTCCTCGCCCCGCAGGGCGGCGACGGCCGCGCGGGTGTCCGCGACGGCGGCGACGGTGGTGAGGCTCATTCGGGCTCCGGATCGAGGAGGGGCGGCGGTGCCGGTGCGACCGCGGCGGCGAGCGCCCGTTCCAGGCCGGACCGGGCCACGGGCCCGAGCACGCGGTCGGGTGACTCGATGCCGATCTCACGCAGCAGGGCCGCGGACGACCGCACCACCGTAGCCATCGGCTCGACGACGGAGCTGAGCGCGGCGGCCCAGGCGGGCCGGTCCGCCTCCGCGATCACGACGGGCTCGCAGCCCATCTCGACCGCGAGCGCCAGGCCGATCGGCAGCACCGGCCCCGATGCGGTGACGGCGCAGTACGCCGACTGCAGCCGGGCGAGGTCCATGCTCGTGCCGGTGAACGCCATGGCGGGGTTCAGCGCGAGCGGGATGGCCCCGGCAGCGGCCGCCGGAGCGAGCACGCCGACGCCGGCCCCCGGGGCGGTGTGGACGACGAGCTGGCCGGGCAGCCACGCCCCCACCTCCGCCAGTCCCGCGACGAGGCCGGCCAGCTCCTCCTCCGGCACGGCGAGCAGCACCAGCTCGCTGCGTTCGACGAGGGTGCGGACGTCGAGGCGCGGGGCGCCGGGCAGCAGGGCCTCGGCCCGCTCGCGGCCGGCGTCGGAGACGGTCGCGACCCCGACGATCGCGTGGCCGGTGCCGGCCAGCGCAGCTCCCAGCACCGGTCCCACCCGTCCGGCGCCGACGATCCCGACGCCGAGCCGGCCCGCGGCGGTCACGCCTGGGCCTCCTCCGGCGTCGCCGCCCACCGGTGCGAGACGTCCGCGGACCGTGCTGAACGCCCGAGCACCGCGAGGTCCGTGAAGAGGGCCTCGGCGGTCGCGCGGTCGATGAGGCCGAGCCGGGGATGCACGACGCCCGTCACGACATGCGGCTCGATCCGGGCGATGTCGATGAACCGCTCTGCGGGCCCCTGCCGCAGCGCGACGGACTGGATGCGGGCGATCGGCACGATCGTGAGGTGCCGCCGGAGGAACCCGCCGCGCAGCAGCACGGCGTCGTGGGTCACGAGGAAGCCGGTGCGGCGCCAGGCGATCGGCCGCAGCAGCCGCGCGCGTCTCGGCGCCGGCGTGAAGTCCTCCACGCGGCCGGTGCCGATCAAGCCCGCCTCCACGGCCGCCCCGCCGCTGCTGAGGGCCGGCACGAGGTGCGGCAGCAGCGCGAGCACCTCGGCGTAGGTCGCCACGGGGGCGATGGACCGCTCCAGCTCGTTGTTGCGCCGCCCGGCGATCCGGCCCGCGCGGTTGACGGAGACCCGCCACCAGCCGGATGCGCGCCAGAGCAGCGGCTGCTCGATCCGCACCGCGTGGATGCGTCCTGGCGGAACCGCCTCGTTGCTGGTGCTGAGGATGCCGGCGCCGATCCGCACGCCGTCGTCGGTCGCGACCACCCGGAAGCGCAGGTTCCGCCCGATCCGGCGACCCGCCACGGTGAACGCGGCGATGAGCATCGGGCCGAGCGCGACGACGGCGGCTGGCCCGGCTCCGAGCGCGCTCATGCCGGGGATGATCACGGCGGCGATGAGCACGAAGATCACCGTCGTCTCGCTGAGCACCACGGAGCCGACCGCGCGCCCCGGGGTGATGGCGAGGACGGTCGGGCCGTCCGCGGTCGCGTCGGCGACCTCGGGGACGCCCTCGGCCTGGCGCCGTCCGGACGCGAGCCGCAGCACGTCGTGCCGAAGCTCCTCGGCGGCGCCGTTCGAGAGGTACTCGAGGCGCACGTTCGCGTCGTGTCCGGCGACGTCCATCTCCATCCGGGCGGCGCCGACGAGCCGGGCGAAGAACGGACGTGAGATCGTGATGCCCTGGATGCGATCGAGCTTGGCCGTGCGGGTGGTGCGCAGCAGCACCCCGCGGCGGACGGTGACGGAGTCGCGGTCGATGCGGAAGTCGCTCGCTCGCCACGCCACCCAGAACAGGCCGACGCCGACGAGGAGCACGCCGGCGACGACCAGCGCCGCGATGCCGATGAGGTGGTGCCGCTGCAGCTCGTCGATCGGGTCGCCGCCGGTGTCGGGCAGCCGGAACACGAAGCCGAGGATCCGCTCGCGGAGGTTGCTCCCGATCCAGACGAGCACGGCGACGAGGCCGATGCCGCCCCGCAGCAGCGGGGTGGCCGGATGCAGGTGGTGCCAGGCGCCGTCGAGGTACTGCCCGCCGGCCACGGGGGCCGGTGGCGCCACCGGTTCGTCGCTCAGAGTCCCACGCGCCGTTCCTCGGCCGCCTCGACCAGCTGGTCGCGAAGGCGGGCGGCGGTCGGCTCGGGCAGGCCCCGGATGGTGACGTCCGAGGTCGCCGCCGCGGTGACGAACCGCAGCTCGGCGAGGCCGAGCAGGCGGGCGACCGGTCCGCGGTTCACGTCGACCAGCTGCATCCGGCCGTAGGGCACGGCGACGAGGCGGGAGAAGAGGATGCCGCGCCGGAAGACGAGGTCGTCGTCGCGCAGCACGTAGCCGATGGACCGCACGCGACGGGGCGCGAGGATCATCCGGATCCCGGTGACGATCACGACGACGCCGATCACGCTCCAGCCGAGGGGCGCGAACGCGAAGACGAGGACGGTGCCGAGCGCGGCGCCGATGAGGCCGCCGGCGAGCGCGTTCGCGAGCTCGACGCCGATCAGCTTGCCCGAGACCCGCTGCCAGCCGTCGATTCCGGCGTCGAGCCCGGTGCGGCGCGCGCGCGTCATCGGCGCTCCACCGCCCGGGCGGTCACCGTCTCGTGGTCCTCGGGCGGGATGCGGCACCAGGTCTCGACGACGAGGCCCGCGACGAGCATCCCGGCGGCGCCCGCGAGGGTCAGCAGGTCGTACCAGAGACCCGGCAGCACCGGCGCGGCCAGCCGGCTCATGTTGTAGACGGTGAGGCCGATGCCGGCGCCGGTGAGCAGAGCGCCGGTGAGGCTCGTGGCCTTCGCGAACACCAGGACGCGCATCGCGAAGAACGGGTCGACCGGGCGCCTGCGCTTGCCGCGCACGACCTGGCGGATCGGCCAGCCGAGCCCGATCACGATCGCCGCGATCGCGAAGAGGGCCACGATGAGCGTGACCGGCGGCGTGAGGGTCGGTGCGCTGCTGGCAGCCAGGGCCAGCTGCCCGAGCCAGCCGACGACAGCGCCGGCCATGACCAGGGCGAGGATCAGCGGAGTGCTCGTGCGTCGCACAGCCCTATCCTCCCGGTTGCGCCGACGATCGGCCGGTTCCGGCACCCCGTGGGGATCGAGGAACCGGCCGCTCGTGGCGATGCGTCAAGCGGTCGCCGGCCGCGGCTTGATCCGCGGAGCGCGCTTGCGCTTGGGCTCGGCGCCGCCGTCGGAGTCGATGCCGCCGTCGACCGCACCGGCGTCGATCGGGGCCTTCGCGCTCGGGATCGCGACCGCGGGCAGGTCGGAGACCGGCCGCTTGTCGCTCGAGAGCCACTGGGGCCGCGGCGGCAGCTTCTTCACGTCCTTGAAGATGTCCGCGAGCTCGTTCTGGTCGAGCGTCTCCTTCTCGAGGAGCGCCGTGGCGAGCCGGTCGAGCACCGCACGGTTCTCGATGATCAGCTGGTAGGCCTCGTCGTGCGCCGTCTCGATGAGGGTGCGCACCTCCTTGTCCACCTGCTGGGCGAGCTCGTCGGAGTAGTCGCGGCCGTGACCCATGTCGCGGCCGAGGAACATCTCGCCGGACGAGGCACCGAGCTTCACGGACCCGATCGCGGCGCTCATGCCGAACTCGGTGACCATGCGGCGGGCGGTGTCGGTGGCCTTCTCGATGTCGTTCGAGGCGCCGGAGGTGGGGTCGTGGAAGACGATCTCCTCCGAGACGCGGCCACCCATCGCGTAGGCGAGCTGGTCGAGCAGCTCGTTGCGGGTGATCGAGTACTTGTCCTCGAGGGGCAGCACCATCGTGTAGCCGAGGGCGCGGCCGCGCGGCAGGATCGTCACCTTCGTGACCGGGTCGGTGTGGTTCAGCGACGCCGCGACGAGCGCGTGACCACCCTCGTGGTACGCGGTGATCAGCTTCTCCTGGTCCTTCATGACGCGGCTGCGGCGCTGCGGGCCCGCGATGACGCGGTCCACGGCCTCGTCGAGGGCCCGGTTGTCGATCAGCTGGGCGTTGCTGCGCGCCGTGAGCAGCGCGGCCTCGTTGAGCACGTTCGCGAGGTCGGCGCCGGTGAAGCCCGGCGTCTTGCGGGCCAGCACCTCGAGGTCGACACCGGCCGCGAGCGGCTTGCCCTTGGAGTGGACGGTCAGGATCTGACGACGGCCGTTCAGGTCGGGGGCGTCGACGCCGATCTGGCGGTCGAAGCGGCCCGGACGCAGCAGCGCGGGGTCGAGGATGTCGGGGCGGTTCGTCGCGGCGATCAGGATGACGTTCGTCTTGACGTCGAAGCCGTCCATCTCGACCAGCAGCTGGTTGAGGGTCTGCTCGCGCTCGTCGTGCCCACCGCCGAGGCCGGCACCGCGGTGGCGGCCGACCGCGTCGATCTCGTCGACGAAGATGATCGCCGGCGCGTTCTGCTTCGCCTGGTCGAAGAGGTCGCGCACGCGGCTCGCGCCGACGCCGACGAACATCTCGACGAAGTCGGATCCGGAGATCGAGTAGAAGGGCACGCCCGCCTCACCCGCGACGGCGCGGGCGAGCAGGGTCTTGCCGGTTCCCGGAGGGCCGTAGAGCAGCACGCCCTTCGGGATGCGCGCGCCGACGGCCTGGAACTTCGCCGGCTCCTTCAGGAAGTCCTTGATCTCACCGAGCTCCTCGATGGCCTCGTCGGCGCCCGCCACGTCGTTGAACGTGACCTTGGGGGTCTCCTTCGACACGAGCTTCGCGCGGGACTTGCCGAACTGCATGACGCGGTTCCCGCCACCCTGCATGCCGGACATGATGAACCAGAAGAAGAGGCCGAGCAGCAGGATCGGCACGAGGAACGTCGCGACCGACAGCAGCCAGCTGGGCTGCGGCACCTCGTCGTTGAACTGCGCGAGCTTGCCGGAGGAGTAGGCGCTGTTGACCGCGTTGACGATCTCCTGGCCGCGCGGTGCCACGTAGTAGAACTGCACCTGCTTCGGGGCGGCGCCGGCGGCGGTCGGCTTCAGCGTCAGGTCCACGCGCTGGTCGGTGTCGACGATCTTCGCCATCTGCACCTGACCGCTGCTGAGGTCCTTGAGGCCCTCCTGCGTGGAGACCTGACGGAAGCCCGAGCCGGTGAGCAGGCTGGAGCCGACCCACACCACGATGACCGCGATCACGATATAGAGGAGCGGACCGCGGAAGATGCGCTTGAAGTCCATAGTGGGGATAGGGTAACGCCCCTCATTCGCCCGTTGGACGCCTGTTCGCTCTGGGGGGAGGCCCCATTTCGGGTCCAGGGCCACCACATGGGTGCTGCACAGGGAGCGGGGTCGTCCGGGCCGCCCTCGTCACCCGTTTCAGGTGTAGACGTGCGGCGCGAGCACCGCGATCGCCCGCAGGTTGCGGTAGCGCTCCGCGTAATCGAGTCCGTATCCGACGACGAATTCGTTCGGGATGTCGAATCCGCAGTACTGCACATCGACGGCGATGCGCTGCGCCTCCGGCTTGCGGAGCAGCGCGCAGACCTCGACGGACGCGGGGCCCCGGGAGCGGAGGTTCTCGACGAGCCACGAGAGCGTGAGCCCCGAGTCGATGATGTCCTCCACGATGAGGACCCGGCGCCCGGCGAGCTCGGTGTCGAGGTCCTTGAGGATCCGCACGACGCCGGACGAGCGGGTGCTGGATCCGTATGAGCTGACGGCCATCCAGTCCATCTCGACGGGGATCGCGAGCTCGCGGGCCAGATCGGCCATCACCATGACGGCGCCCTTGAGCACCCCGACGAGCAGCAGCGGGCGGCCGTCGTCGGATGCGCGGGCGTCGGCCTCGATCTCGCGGCACAGCTCCGCGATCCGGTCGGCGATCTGCTGCTCGCTGTACAGCACCCCCGCCAGGTCGCCTTCGACGTCGCTCGGCTGCACGCGGCCCTCCCCCTCAGGCGGCCGTGAACTCGATCCGGCCGCCGGCGCGGACCACCCTAACGCCGGGCAGATGGAGCGGCCCCTGCCCGTGCCAGTCGGTCACGAGCCGCGCGACCTCGAGCGTCTGGGCTCGGGTGAGGGTGCGGCCGAACTCGTGCTCGACCGCGAGACGCACGAGGCGCTGCACGAGCGCGGGCGGGTTCGCGGCGAGCGCGTCGACCGGCAGGGCGATGCCGCCCTCCGCCAGCTCCGCGAGCTCCGGCGCCTGCTCCTCGGCGAGCGCATCGAGCGCGGCGGCGTCCTCCTGCACCTGGGCGGCGGTGCGGGCGAGCGCCTCGGCGACCCCTGGCCCGAGGGCGTCCTCCAGCGCCGGCAGGGCGTCGAGGCGCACCTTCACGCGCGTGTAGCGACGGTCCGCGTTGTGCGGATCCGTCCATGCGGTGCGCCGCTGGTCGGCGCAGGCCTGCACGGTGGTGCGGCGTCGCAGGCCGAGCAGCGGGCGGATGAAGGGGGGCGCGTCGGCGCGCATGCCGGCGATCGCATCGGGTCCGGAGCCGCGGGCGAGGCCGAGCAGCACCGTCTCGGCCTGGTCGTCGAGCGTGTGCGCCGTGAGGATGCGGGTCGCGCCGGTCGCGGCGAGCGCACGCTCGAAGGCCGCCCGGCGTGCGGCGCGTGCTGCCGCCTCGGGGCCGCCGCCGGCGCGGACCTCGACCCGCTCGACGAGCACCGGGTCGAGCCCCAGCTCGCGGGCGGTCGCCGCGGCTGCCGCAGCCACCTCCGCGGATCCCGGCTGCAAGCCGTGGTCGACGACGATCGCGCCGATCCGGCGGTCGGCGCGCGGTCCCTCGAACGCCGCGGCGAGCGCGAGCGCGAGCGAGTCCGGGCCACCGGAGAGCCCCACGAGCGCCTCCGGCCCGCTCACCCGTACGGGCACGGCCGGCAGCGCCTCCCGGACGGCCCGGCGCACATCCGCGACCGCCGGCGTCAGTCGGGGCCGATCGGGCATCCGCTAACGTTAGGCCGCTCGCGGCGCCCCCGCCCCGCCGCGTCAGGAAGGCGAGAGACGACCGTGGCCGAGTACGACGTCATCATCGAGATCCCCCGTGGCAGCCGGAACAAGTACGAGGTCGACCACGTCACCGGTCGCGTCTACCTGGATCGCGTGCTCTTCACCGCGTTCGCCTACCCCGTCGACTACGGCTTCTTCGAGAACACCCTCGGCCTCGACGGCGACCCCGTCGACGCGCTCGTGCTGCTCGAGTACCCGGTCTTCCCCGGTGTCGGCGTCAAGGTGCGCCCCGTCGCCGTGCTGAACATGAGCGACGAGGCCGGCTCCGACGCCAAGATCATCGCCGTCCCCCACAAGGACCCGCGCTGGCAGCACATCCAGGACATCGACGACGTGCCGGAGCAGACCCGCAAGGAGCTCGAGCACTTCTTCGCCCGCTACAAGGACCTCGAGCCGGGCAAGTTCGTGAACATCGAGGGCTGGGGCGACGCCGCGGAGGCCGAGCAGATCATCCAGGACGGCTTCACCCGCCTCACCGACGCGGGCGCCGACCACAGCTGACCGCGGCGGCCGCGCCGCTTCTGCCGTTCGCCCGACACCGTCTGCCGTCCGCACGGACAACTGTTGCCGCAGCAGCCGCCGCAGTCGTCCGTGTGGACAGCACGCGCGTCTCGAGGACGCGGCGGCGCGACGCCACTGCCTCCTGTCGTCTGCGCACACGACGGAGTTTCCGCGCGCAAGAGGCGAAGTTCCGCATGAGCCGGTCGCGCGGACTCGGTTTCTCCGTCGTTTGCGCAGCCTGCGGCTAGCACCAGGGGCGCGGGTGATCGGACGAGGACACCGCCTCGAGCCTGAACCCCGCGTCTGCTGTCCGCACGGACAACTGCCGCCGGTGCAGCAGCCACAGTTGTCTGTGCGGACAGCACGCGCGTCTCGAGGACGCAGCGGCAGCAGTGACTCAGGCGGAGGGGCGCGCCACGACCGGCATCCGCTGGTAGTCGCGCACCGGCACCTCGCGGACGGGCACGCCGTCGTACGGCGCCTCGATCATCATCCCGCCGCCGGAGTAGATGGCGACGTGGTACATGTCGCCGCCCCCGTCCGTGTAGAAGACGAGGTCGCCCGACTGCGCCTGCGAGTACGGCACGAGCTGCCCGTTCGCCCGGGCGACGTCGTACTGCGCGGTGGCCGAGTGACCCCCGATGCCGAGCCCGACCGAGGCGTACGCCTGCATCGTGAGCCCGGAGCAGTCCCACACGTTGGGGCCCGCGCCGGCGAACTGGTACATGTCGCCGATCTGCTCGCGGGCGAACGCGACGGCACCGGCCGCCTGTGATGTGTTGCCGGATCCCACGGATCCGCTGCCGCCGGAGGACGAGCCACCGCCACCCGACGAGGACCCGCCACCGCCCGAGGACGAGCCACCGCCACCGGATGACGAGCCACTTCCGCCCGACGACGAGCCGCCACCACCGGAGGACGAGTCACCGCCACCCGACGAGGACCCGCCCCCACCCGGCGACGAACCGCCACCGGACGAGCCGCCTGCCGCCTGCTGCTGCGCGGCTTCCTGGTCCTTCTTGCGCTGCACGCCCGCCACGTAGGCGGCGGCGACCGAGGTGCTGGTGTGCTGCAGCTGGGCGAGCTGGGAGAGCAGCTCGTTCGCGTGCTTCTGCTGGGCAGCGACCGCCGCCTCCGCGGCCGCGGAGGTGCGCTTCGCATCCGCGAGAGCGGATGCCGCGGCGTCGGCGCGCTGCTGCAGCTCGGCCTGCGCGGCGTCGGCCTGTGCGGTGAGCGACTTCGCGGCGTTCTCATCCGCGACGGCTGCGCTGTAGATGGCCGCGGACTGGGTCGACAGCTGCGACATCGTGGCGAGCCGGTAGAGCATGTCGCTCGCGCTGTCGCTGTTCAGCATCAGGTCGGTCGACAGGTCACCGCCCGTGCTCCTGGCGAGGTGCGCGGCGAGGAGGCCGGCCCGCATCCGGGACGTCCGGGCGCGCGCCGCGGCTGCATCCGCCTGCGCGGCGAGCGCGTCGTGCTGCTGCTTCGCGGCGGCCTCGGCGGCCTGCGCCGTGTGCAGGCGCTCGGCGGCGATCTGGGCGGAGCGTCCGGCCGCATCGGCCGACCCCTGCAGCGACGTGATCAGCTTCGTGATCTTCGCGACCTCGGCCTTCGCCGCGGTCGCGTTGTTCGCGGCGTTCTGCACGTCCTGCCAGCTGGGGTAGGTGGGCTCATCCGCTACCGCGGGCGTGATCGTGAACGCGGCCGTCACGGCCGTGAGCGTGACCGCCCCGACCGCGATGCTGATGGGCGCGGTGTGATGCCTGCGCACTGCCTCACCCAATGGTGACCCCCCGAGCCGCCATGAACGGCACGCTGTTGATGGCGACCTCGTTGATGCGCACCTCGAAGTGGAGGTGGCATCCGGTCGCGGCGCCGGTCATGCCGACCGACGCGATGTTCTGTCCCGAGGACACCTGCTGCCCCACGTGCACGAAGGTGCCGCCAGGTCGGATGTGGGCGTAGCCGGTCGAGACGCCGCCGCCGTTGTCGATCTCGATGAAGTTGCCGTAGGTGCCGAGCGGGCTGGCGTAGATGACGGTGCCGGAGTGCGCGGCGTAGATCGAGCTGCCGCAGCCGGCCCCGATGTCGGTGCCTCGGTGGAACGGGTTCGCGCCGGCGGGACGGTCGGGCCGGTAGCCGAAGCCGTCGGTGATGGGTCCGTACGCGGGCAGCGCCCAGCCCGACGAGGCGATCGATCCGCCGCCGCCCCCACCACCACCGCCGGCAGCTGCTGCGGCAGCGGCAGCGGCACGCGCGGCCGCCGCAGCGCGGGCGGCGCGGACGCCGGCCTGGTAGCCGGCGAACTCGGACGCCGACTTCGCCTGCAGCGCCTTCAGCTGCGCGGAGAGGGTGGCCTGGACGTCCTGCTCCTTCTGGAGCTCGGCGTTCGCCTCCTGGTTGGCCTTCACGGCCGCGGCCAGGGCGCCGGCGGCTTTCTGCTTGAGCCCGACGAGCACGGTCGTCGCCTCCTTCAGCCGGGCCTGCGTCGCGGCGGCGGTGCGCTGCGTCTGCTTCGCCTCGTCGGCGATCGCGCCGTTGGACTGCGTGAGCTTGCTGAGACGCCCGAGTTTGCTGAGGAAGCTCGACGCGTCGGCGTTCGAGGATCCGGCGGAGAAGAACAGGGTGGTTCCGAGGTCGGTGCCCCCTGTGCGGCTCAGCTGCGCCGCGAGCAGGCCCGCGCGCTGGGCTGCGGCCTTCGCGCGCTTCTGGTCCGCGGCGACCTCGGCCTTGACGGTGTTGAGCCGGTCGTTCGCGGCGTCGACCTGGTCACGGGCGGCCTGGTACTCGGCGCCCCGCTGCTCGGCGGCCTTCTCGGTCCGCTGCACGACCGCCTGGCTCGCGGCGAGCAGCCCCTCGATCCGCTTCACCTCGGCGGCCTTCGCGGATTCGCTGCTGCGGGCCTTCTGGACGTCGCTCCACGAGGGGTACGACGAGGCGTGCGCAGGCAGCGCGATGCCCGCCACGGTCGCCGTCGTGAGCACGACGGCGAGCGCGAGCGCGCGAGTTCTACCCCGCATCCGCATGTCGAACCCCCATTCGACCCGGGCGATCACCAGAGCGCCCGAGAATGCCGTTGCCACGGTAAACCCGGGCAGCCCGGATCCCGTGTACCCAGTGCGGGGACGGCGCGCCGCGCCGGACCTCCCCGGCGCGTTTGGGTTTCCGGCGCGGGCCACGTACACTCGACGGTCGGTGAGCCCGGTCACGGGAGGCCTCGGCCCCATCGTTTAGCGGCCTAGGACGTCGCCCTTTCACGGCGATAACACGGGTTCGAATCCCGTTGGGGTCACGGTCGCTGATCTGGTTCACCGAAATGCAAGTGTTTGGCCCTGTAGCGCAGTTGGTTAGCGTGCCGCCCTGTCACGGCGGAGGTCGCGGGTTCAAGTCCCGTCAGGGTCGCGAGGCGGATCGTGAGAGCGATCCGCTTTCGGCTCTGTAGCTCAGTTGGTAGAGCGTTCGACTGAAAATCGAAAGGTCACCGGATCGACGCCGGTCGGAGCCACCACTAAAACCCCTG
>NZ_DATBTU010000021.1:0-7925 GCF_036559085.1 Amnibacterium sp. | reverse complement strand
AGGGCGCGGGGGCGTCGCGAACATCGCGACAGCCGCCGCCCGCGCCGACACGCTTCCCGAATGAGGAGACACCATGAGCAACTACCCACCCGACGAGCCGGTCTACCCGGCGACGCCGATCTACGACGAGGCGGTCGCGGTCACGCCGGTCCCACCGCTGGAGCAGGGCGGGTCCGACTCGAAGGCCTCGCAGGCCGCCGACCAGGCCAAGCAGACCGCCGGTCAGGCCAAGGAGACCGTGAAGCAGACCGCCGGTGACGTCAAGGACCAGGCCGCGGACGTCGCGTCCACGGCCAAGGAGGCTGGAGCACAGGTCGCCTCGACCACGAAGGACGAGGCACAGCGCGTCGTCGCCGACACCGTCACGCAGGCCAAGCAGCTGTACGGCCAGGCCACCACCGAGGTGTCCTCCCAGGCCGGCAAGCAGCAGGACCGCCTGACGCAGACGATCCGCACGTTCGGCCAGGACCTCGACCGGCTCCGCAACGGCGAGCAGGTCGACTCCGGCCCCGCGGCCGAGCTCATCCAGAACCTCGCCGGCCGTGCCCAGAGCGCGGCCCAGTGGCTCGAGTCGCGGTCCCCGGAGGACGTCCTCTACGAGGTGCGCCAGTTCGCGGCACGTCGTCCGGGCCTCTTCATCGGCCTCGCGGCCGTCACCGGCGTCGTGGCCGCCCGCCTCACGAAGGCGCTCGCCGCGGGTGCGGCGTCCGGCGGCAGCGGATCCGGCTCGACCGGCTACTCCGGCAGCGCCTACACCGGGTACGAGAGCGACTCGACCTACGTGAACGGCGCCACCACCCCGTACGTCGTCCCGGAGCCCGTCGCGGCCGAGTACACGACCGAGGGCACGTACGGCGGCACCGGCTACATCGCCGAGACCGACTACGTGGCCGGCAGCGAGTACGGCACGGAGGCCGCTCCCGAGAACGAGTACGGCACGGGCACCGAGTTCGGCACCACGGGCGGCACTCGATGAGCACCGCCTACACCGGGCCCGACCCGATCCCCGATCCCGCCGCGGAGCGCGCGAGGACCGAGGGTCTCGGCGAGCTCCTCAGCGAAGTCAGCCGCGACCTGTCCACCCTCATCCGGCAGGAGGTCGAGCTCGCGAAAGCCGAGGTCACCGACTCCGCGAAGAAGGCGGGCAAGGGGGCGGGCTTCCTCGGAGGCGCCGCCGTCGCCGGCTACTTCGCCCTCCTGTTCCTCTCGATCTGCGTCTGGTGGGCCCTCGGCCACCTGGTCGGCAACGCCTGGTCCGCGCTGATCGTCGCCGTCGTCTACGGCATCGTCGCCGCGATCCTCGCCCTGCGAGGACGCACGAAGCTGCAGGAGATCGAAGGCGCCCCGCAGACCGCCGAAACCATCAAAGAGATCCCGCCCACATTGAAGCCCGGAGGCACCCGATGAGCGACCCCGACACCATCCGCCGTGAGATCGAAGAGACCCGGCGCAACCTCAGCACCGACGTCGACGCGCTCGCCGACAAGGTGAGCCCGAACCAGATCGTCGACCGCCAGAAGGAGAAGGTCAAGGACCGTCTCCGCGGCGTGCAGGAGTCCGTCATGGGCACCGTGCACCACGCCCAGGACAAGGTCTCGTCCGTCGGGCACGACGTGTCCGGCGCCGCCGGCAACGCGTCCGGGTCCTTCTCGGACACGGCGTCATCGGTGACCGGCACGGTCGCCGACAAGGCCACCGGCCACCCGCTCGTCGTCGGCCTCATCGCGTTCGGCGCCGGCTGGCTGCTGTCCTCCCTGCTCCCGAGCACGCAGAGCGAGCAGCGGCTCGCCGAGACCGCCAAGGAGAAGGCCGCCCCGCTCGCCAGCAAGGCGAAGGAGGTCGCGAAGGACGCCGGTCAGGAGGTCGCGCAGCACCTGAAGGAGCCCGCGCAGCAGGCCGTGCAGAACGTCAAGGAGACGGCGACCGACGCGGCCCAGAACGTCAAGGGTGAGGCGCAGGGCGCCGCCGAGGACGTGAAGGGCCAGGCGCAGGACGCCAAGCAGAACATCCAGGGGTCCGCGCAGGGCGCCAAGGAGGACCTGCAAGGCCAGGCGCAGGACGCCCGGCAGAACCTGCAGTCCTGAGACGACCGGGAACGGGGTCCGTCCGGACTCCGTTCCCGGCCCTCCCACCACGAGGAAGAGGACGATGGGGACATGAGCGACGTCGATCTCTCCTCCAAGGCCCGGATGAAGCTCTCCGGGCTCGTGAACCAGGGCACCAGAGAGGTGTCGAACCTGCTCCGCCGCGAGATCGAGCTCGCCAGGCGCGAGCTCGGTGACTCCGCGAAGCAGGCCGCCAAGGGCGCGGGCTTCGCCGGCGGGGCGGCCGGGGCGGGAGCCCTGGGCGTCGTGTTCGGCTCCATCGCGGTGTGGCAGGTCCTCGCGAAGCGGATGGGCAGCGTCAACGCCGCAGCGCTCGTCGCCGGAGGCTACGCCGGCGCCGCGGTGCTGCTCGCCTCCCGTGCCCGCACCGAGCTGGAGCGGGTGCACGGCGCACCGCGCACCATCGCCACCCTCGAGGAGCTGACGCCCGGCGGCGACTGACCCGTCAGCCGCCGAGCAGGCTCGGCTGCAGATCGCGCAGGGTGCGGTGCCGGGTCATCCGCGCCGCCACCGCCGCGGTGAGAGCCACCGCGGCGACGAGCCAGATCGCGAGCACGCCCGCGTCGCCCCAGGCGAGTGCGGCGTCGCCGCCGAACATCGCCTGCCGCAGACCGTCGACCGCGTAGGCCATCGGCAGCGCGTGGTGGACCGCCGCGAGCGGGGCCGGCAGCGTCTGCCACGGGAAGGTGCCGCCCGCCGTCACCAGCTGCACGAGCATGAGGATCAGGCCGAGGAACTGCCCGACGCTGCCGAGCGCCGCGTTCAGCAGCAGCAGGATCGACGCGAACGTCGCGGCGGTCAGGGCGAGCAGCCCGATCGTGCCGAGCGGCGACTGGATCTGGAAGTCGAGCGGACCCGAGACGATCAGGTAGAGCCCGATCATCTGCGCGACGCCGAGCAGCGCGGGCGTCAGCCACCCGGCCAGCGCCACCCGCAGCGGCGCCTTCACCGCGGTGATCGCACGGCGGGACAGCGGCCGCAGGATGAGGAACAGCGCGTAGCTGCCGATCCACGCGGAGAGGCTGAGGAAGAAGGGCGCGAGGCCGGCGCCGTAGCTGCCCGCGCTCGTGGCCTTCGTGGTCGCCACGGCGGCCGGGTTCCCGATCGCCGCCGCCTCCGTCGTGCGGGAGGCCGTGGTCGTCGCCGGGATCTTCGTGACGCCGGATGCCAGGGCGTCGTGGAGCTTCGTGGCGCCGGAGGCGACGGCGTCGGTGCCGCTCGCCAGGGTGGTGGCGCCGCTGCTGGCGGAGCCGACCCCGCTCGCGAGCGAGGCGGCGCCGGAGGCGACGGAGCGGGTGCCGGTCGAGAGGCTCGTGGTCCCGGTGGCGAGGCGGTCCGCGCCTGACCGCAGCCTGGCCGCACCGGATGCGGCGCTCGCGACGCCGTTCGAGAGCGCCGGCGCGGCGGAGGCGAGGGCCTTCGTGCCGGTAGCGACCTGCCCGGCGCCGCTCGACACCTGGTCGGCGCCGGTCGCGAGGGTGCTCGCGCTGCCGGCGGCCTGGTGCACGGCGCTCGCGCCGGGGGAGAGCACGGCGAGGGCCTGCGCGATCCGGGCATCCGAGAGGCCGTCCGCGGCGAGCCGGGCCCGGAGCGTGGCGGCCGTGGATGCGGATCCGGCGTCGATGCGGCCGAGCGCGGTGGCGAGCGCGGCGCTGCCATCCGCCACATCGCTCGCGCCGCTCGCGGTGCGGCTCGCGCCGGCAGCGAGGGCGCTGGTCTGGGAGGGCAGGGACGCCGTGCGGCTCCGCAGCGTCGCCAGGCCCCCCGCGAGGTCGGAGGCGCCGGATGCGACGCTTCGCGCGCCGCTCGCGACGGTCGTGGCGCCGGAGGCGGCGCGCTGCGCTCCCGCGGAGAGCTGCTGCGCGCCCTGGTCGGCGGTGGCGAGGCCGCTCGCGAGCGATGCCGCGCCGGACGCGGCCTTCGAGGCCCCCGACCGCAGGGACGCCGCGCCGCTCGCCGCATCCGTCAGGTTCCCGCGCACGGTGGCGAGGCCGACGAGGAACTGCTTCGCGGCCGCGGTGCCGACCTGCCGCGTGACGCCCGTGCGGATGGCGGTGGCGGCCTGCCCGGCGATGGTGGAGGCGAGGTAGCCGTTCGCATCGCTCGTGGTGAGCTCCACGCGGGCGCGGGTCGGGTGGGCGGAGGCCGCCGAGGCGAGGTCCTTCGAGAACGAGGCGGGCAGTGTGACGACGAAGTCGACGCCGCCGGTGCGCAGCCGGGCCGCCGCGGTGGAGGCGCTCATCTCGCGCCAGTCGAACTCGGGGTCCTTCAGCAGCTGCTTCGCGACGTCCCGGCCGTAGTGCACGGCGGATCCGTCCACGGTCGCGCCGGAGTCGGCGACGACCAGGGCCGCGGGCACGTGCTTGAGGTTGCCGTACGGGTTCTGGTTGCCCCAGAGGTAAAGACCGCCGTAGAGCAGCGGCACGGTCATCAGGGCGACGAACGCGACGGTGCCGAGGCGGGTCGCGGTGAGGCGGCGCAGCTCGCTGCGCAGCAGGGTGAGGACGGTCATGACGATTCCCTTCCGCCGGGGCGGCGGAGACGGTGGGTGAAAACGGGGTCAGCTGCGGGCGGCGGTGACGCCGGCGGAGCGGAGCACGGGGTCGAGGGCGCGGCCGCCGACGACGAGAACGGGGGTACCGGCCTCGGTGAGGGACCGGACGATGCCGAGCCACTCGTCGGAGGGACCGCCGTGGCGCTCGGGGGAGGTGAGCACGAGGGCGGCCACGCCGGGGCGGGCGGCCGCGAGGGTGAGCAGCAGTCGGATGCGGTCCGTCGGCGGCAGGTCCGTCATCGGGGCGCGGCGCCAGGCGCCGATGCCGAGGTCGTCGAGCAGGTCGACGACCGCCTGCCGCGAGGCCGGGCGGCCGGCCAGCACGAGCTCCTCGCGGACCACCGAGCCGACCGGCACCGCAGGGGTCGGCTCCGAGGCCATCGGGGTGTCGACGAGGGCGACGGCGCGGCGGATCCGCTCCGGGTCCTCCTCCCCGTCGAGCCGGACGGTGCCGCGGTCCGGCAGCATCCGGCCGCCGGCGATCAGCGAGGCGAGCATCGGGCCGCGCTCGGTGCCGACCGCGACGAGGGTCGGGGCGCCGTCGGTGAGCACCGCGTCGAGCGCGGGGAGGGCGGGCGTCGGCTCGTCGCCGATGGTGACGCCGTCGAGCTCGAGCCTCACGGGTGCGCCTCCGCGTCGAGCAGGGTGCGGTTCGCCTCGAGCAGGGCGTGCGCCTCGCGCCAGGACAGGCCGAGCGCGCCGAGTCCCGCGAGGATCACGAGGCGGCGGCCCTCCGTGCGGGACAGGTCGGCGCGCGCGCTCTCGTCGAGCACGGTGAACGCGGCACCCTCGATGAGCCGGGCGACCAGCTCGGCGGGCAGGTCGTCGCGGCCGCTGCCGAGACGTGCGGCGTGCTCCGCGTCGGTGACGAGCCGCTCGTGGATCGGCCCGAGCACCGGTCCGATCCGCTCGCGCAGGGGCCCGTGCACGACGACGCGCGTCATGGCGCGGACGTGCTCGACCTCGTCCCAGACGAGACGCCCGAGCAGCGCGATGTCGAGGACCGGATCCTCGGCGCGGGCGCTGTCGACGGCGGCCGCGACGCGGGCCGCACCACGGTCGGCGAGCTCGGCGAGCAGGGTGTTGCGGGAGGGGAAGTGGCCGTAGACGGCACGGCGGGTGAGCCCGGCCGTCACGGCAATGGTGTCGAGGGAGGCCTCGGGGTCGCGGTTCAGGATCGTCCGCGCCGCCTCCAGCAGGGCCTCGCGGTTCGACGCGGCGTCCCGCCGGGGCGCGCGGGCACGGGCTGCGGTGGTCATGGCCCCATCGTACTCCGATCTTGCACATCGGTGTGCAAGATCAGCATTCGATAGGCTTGGACCCCAACGGCGGAAGGGATCCCGCATGCCGGCCATCGTGCTGATCGGCGCCCAATGGGGCGACGAGGGCAAGGGCAAGGCGACCGATCTGCTCTCCGGTCGCGTCGACTACGTCGTGAAGTTCAACGGCGGCAACAACGCCGGCCACACGGTGGTGATCGGCGACAAGAAGTACGCCCTCCACCTGCTGCCGTCCGGCATCCTCAGCCCCGGCGTCGTGCCGGTGATCGCGAACGGCGCCGTCATCGACCTCGAGGTGCTCTTCGGCGAGCTCGAGGCTCTGGCCGCCCGCGGCGTCGACGTCTCCCGCCTCCGGGTGAGCGCGAACGCGCACGTCATCACCTCGTACCACCGCACCATCGACCGGGTGACGGAGCGGTTCCTCGGCAAGCGGCAGATCGGCACGACCGGTCGCGGCATCGGCCCGACCTACGCCGACAAGATCAACCGCGTCGGCATCCGCGTGCAGGACCTCTTCGACGAGGGCATCCTGCGCCAGAAGGTCGAGGGCGCGCTCGACCAGAAGAACCACCTGCTCGTGAAGGTCTACAACCGCCGCGCGGTCTCGGTCGACGAGGTCGTCGCCGAGCTGCTCGGCTACGTCGACCGGCTGCGGCCGATGGTCACCGACACCTCGCTCGAGCTGAGCACCGCGCTCGACGACGGCCGCACCGTGCTGTTCGAGGGCGGGCAGGCGACGATGCTCGACGTCGACCACGGCACGTACCCGTTCGTCACCTCGTCGAACGCGACGAGCGGCGGCGCCGCGACCGGCTCCGGGGTCGCGCCGAACCGCTTCGACCGGGTGATCGCGGTCTGCAAGGCCTACACGACCCGGGTCGGCGCCGGCCCGTTCCCGACGGAGCTGCACGACGCGTCGGGGGAGTTCCTCCGCTCGAAGGGCTTCGAGTTCGGCACCACCACCGGCCGCCCCCGCCGCACCGGCTGGTTCGACGCACCCATCGCCCGGTACGCGCAGCGGATCAACGGGGTCACCGACTTCGTGCTGACGAAGCTCGACGTGCTCACCGGCCTCGACCGCATCCCGGTCTGCGTCGCGTACGACGTCGACGGTGTCCGGATGTCCGAGGTGCCGGTCTCGCAGTCCGACTTCCACCACGCCGTGCCCGTGTACGAGGAGCTGCCCGGCTGGGACGAGGACATCACCGGCGCGCGCACCTTCGACGACCTGCCGAAGGCTGCGCAGGACTACGTCGTCGCGCTCGAGGCGATGATGCGGGCGCCGATCTCGGTGATCGGCGTCGGCCCCTCCCGCGACGCGGTCGTGGTGCGGCGGGACCTGCTCGACTGAGCCGTCAGGCGTGCACGGAGCGCAGCTTGCGCCCGAGGTACGTCTCGGCGGGCGCGCTCGTGTGCATCCCGACGATCACCTTGCCGCGGCTGTGCCGCGCCTCGAGGTCGGCGAGCGCCTCGGGCAGCTGGTCGAACGCGTAGAAGCCCGAGATGAGCACGCGGATGCCCCAGGTCGCGACGAGCTCCGCGATGTCCGCGAGCATCGTGCGCGCCTCCCGGTCGTCGCCGGGCGCCAGGTAGAACCGCAGCTCGGTCTGCCGCCGCTGATCGCTCGACACGAACCGGCCAGCGGGCACACCGAGCTCGGCCGCGAGGGCCTCGTAGCCGGCGTAGTTGTCGAGCATCGCGGTGACCTGCCGGTCCTTCGCGGCCGTGCGGATGCGCGCCGCCAGGTCGTCGCCGTGCCCCACGGGGATCACGCCGATCGACCGCAGGTAGTCGTGGTTGTCCGAGCCGGCGACGCCGATCACCGACGCGCCCGCCAGCTTCGCGAGCTGGCACTCGATGTGGCCGACGCCTCCGGCAGCGGCCGTGATCAGCACGAGATCCTCCGGCCCGAGGCGGAGGCCCGCCACGAGCGACAGCGCCGTGGTGCCAGCGAGGTAGAGCGATCCCGCGACCTCCCAGGAGAGC
>NZ_DATBTU010000020.1:0-5177 GCF_036559085.1 Amnibacterium sp. | reverse complement strand
CTCCGCCGCCCCGCCGGCCATCCCGACCGTGCGCATCACCGACGTGGTGCCGCTGTCGAGCGACGACCCGATCGGCGCGGGGCTCACGAGCGCATCCTTCCCGCTCGTGCTCGGCGGGATGCTCGGCGGCGTGCTCGTCTCCCTGCTCGTCGCCGGGGCCGTGCGGCGGGTGGTCGCGCTGCTCGTCTACGGCATCGCTGCGGGAGCGGTCGTGACCCTCGTCCTGCAGACCTGGCTGCACGTGCTGCAGGGCTCCTGGCTCGCGAACGCCGCGGCGTTCGGGCTCGCGATGCTCGCGACCGCGGCGGTGGTGGTCGGCTTCAACTCGCTGATCGGCACGCCCGGCATCGCCGTCGGCGCCGTGATCAGCCTGCTGATCGGCAACCCGATCTCGGGCGCCGCGGTGCCGGCGCAGTTCATCCTGGGGCCGTGGGGGGACGTCGGCCAGTGGTTCGAGCCGGGCGCGGCGTCGTCGCTCGTGCGCTCGCTGTCCTACTTCCCCGACGCGGACACCGCGCCCCAGTGGTGGACCCTCGCCGCTTGGGCGGCGGGCGGCATCGTCCTCACACTCGTCGGTCACTTCCGCAGCAGCACCGCGCTCCCGCTGCCGGGGGCCGAGCTCGAGCCGCAGCCGAACGCAGCCTGACGGGTCGCACGCAGCAGCGAGGGAGGATGGTGGGAGAGGGCCGGGCGACGTCCGCTCGTCCCGGCGAGGAGATCCGCGATGACCGTTCCGCTCCGCTTCGGCTACAAGGCGTCGGCCGAGCAGTTCGGCCCGGGTGAGCTGCTCGAGTTCGGCGTGCTCGCCGAGCAGGCCGGCTTCGACTCGCTCTTCGTCTCCGATCACTTCCAGCCGTGGAACCACGAGGGCGGCCACGCGCCGGCGGCCATCCCGTGGCTCGGCGCCCTCGGCGCCCGCACCTCGCGGATGCTGCTCGGCACCTCGGTGCTCACGCCGTCGTTCCGGTACCACCCGGGGGTCGTCGCGCAGGCGTTCGCGACGCTCGGGTCGATGTTCCCCGACCGGATCGTGCTCGGCGTCGGTACCGGCGAGGCCCTCAACGAGGTCGCGCTCGGCATCACGTGGCCCGATCAGAAGGAACGCTTCGCGCGGTTGAAGGAGGCCATCGGCCTCATCGAGCAGCTCTGGACCGAGGACGACGTGACCCACGACGGGCCGTTCTTCCGCACGGAGCACGCCACCATCTACGACCGCCCGGAGCGGCCCGTGCCGATCTACATCGGCGCCTCGGGCCCCGCGGCCACGCGGCTCGCCGGGCGGCGGGCGGCCGGCTGGATCACCACCTCCGGCAAGGCCCCAGAGCTCTACACCGACACCCTGCTGCCCGCCCTCCAGGAGGGCATCACGGCGGCCGGCCGTTCCGCGGACGACGTCGACACGCTCATAGAGATGAAGGTGTCCTTCGACCACGACCGCGAGCGGGCGCTGCAGGACACCCGGTACTGGGCGCCGCTCGCGCTCACGCCCGAGGAGAAGACGACCGTCCACGACCCGCGGGAGATGCAGCGGCTCGCGGATGCGCTGCCCATCGAGCGGGCCGCGTCGCGCTGGATCGTCTCGACGGATCCGGACGAGCACGTGGAGCGGATCGAGGAGGTCCTGGCCCTCGGGTTCCGGCACCTCGTGTTCCACGGCCCGGGCGCCGACCAGCGCCGGTTCATCGAGCTCTACGGCACCGAGATCCTGCCGCGACTCCGGGCCCGGCACCCCGCCTGACGCGGGCCGCTACCCCGCCTGCTCCGCCAGTCGCTGCGCGGCGGCGTGCGCCCCGCGGACGGCGATCGCCGTGCTCATGAGGGTCGGGTTCATCGTGGTCGCGGTGGGGATCAGCGCGTTCCCGCCGACGACGAGGTTCTCGAAGCCCCACACCCGGGAGTCCGGGTCCGCGACGGAGGTGCCGTCGTCCTCGGCCCCCATCCGCATCGTGCCCTGGTAGTGCAGGCTCGACCCGTTGGGCAGCAGGCGCGGCTCGGCGATGAAGGTGCCGAGCGCGTGCCCGGCACGGCGCAGATCCTCGGTGCCGTCGGCGATCTCGGCCTGCTCCGACTCGGTCAGCTCGTACCGGATGGTCATGTTCGGGAAGCCGCGGTAGTCGAGCTCGGCGTCGTCGAACATCACGCCGTCCTCGAACCGGGGCTGCTTGCGCATCCCGTAGCCCATGTTCACGTACCCCCACCGGTTGCCCGCTGCCGGGTGCGCGGGGTCGAGCTGGAATGGCGGGTTCTCGGCGTACATCACCTGCAGGGAGAAGGGGTGGTCCGGCTCGGAGAACGGGATGCGGTTGACGGCCGCCACGGGGTCGGTGGGGTTCGTCGACCGGCGCGCCAGCTCTTCGGCGAGCTGCTCCTCGGTGGCGAACCGCCGCATCCGCTGCTCGTCGAGCGCGACGGTGCAGATGACGACGGGGTGCTCGGTCAGGTAGTGGCCGAGGGCGGCGGGGCGGATGCCCGAGGCCCAGAGCAGCTGCGGGGAGCGGAACGCGTCGGCGGCAACGACAACGAGGTCCGCCGGCACGAAGGACGTCTCGCGGGTGCGGAGGTCCTCGACCGTCACGCCGGTGACCCGGGCGCCGTCGTGCTCCACCCGCCGCACCAGCGTCAGGTCGTGCAGCTCGAACCGCTCGGCGAGGGGGTCGCCCGCCTCGATCAGCGTGCCGAGCACCACGTCCGCGCCCGCCCAGCGCATCGACCCGTCCGGCTGCGGGTCGCCCGCGACCGGCAGGGTGCTCGGACCGAAGCCGTCCGGCAGCTCGGCGCCGAACTCCTCGTCGAGGAGGGACCGGATCGCGGCGCCGACACCGGAATCGGCGAACGCGGCGTTCTGCACGTGCAGCAGGCGTCCGGCCTCGTCGACGAGCGGCTCCCATTCCACGTCGGGGATGAAGGGGATCCGCTCGCTGAACGCCGGCGCCGGCGTCGCGCAGGTCCAGTGCGCGCCCATGCCGCCGACGTTGGTGGAGGCGGCTCCGGCCGGGAAGGTGGGCGCGTGGCCGGAGCCCTCGCCGCCGAAGTCGAGCAGGTGCGTGCCGCCGCGGGCGGTGAACATGCCCTCGACCATCGCCGAGGCGGGGACGCCGAGCGACTCGCGGTAGGTGCCGGCCTGCGGCCCCTGCGACATCTCGCGGGCGCGTTCCTTCTCGTCCGGATCCGGGATGTTCCGCACGCTCTCACCGGGGACGTCGGTCAAGCGCGGGCCGGCCTCGAACATGACGACCCGGAGGTCCGGCACCGACTCGATCAGGATCCGGGCGTACGCCGAACCGATGGGGCCGCTGCCCACGACCACGACCGTCGGGCTGCTGACCATGGGTGCTCCTCCTCGAGTCGACGCGCCGTGCGGGACGCCGGCACCACCGTGCCACCTGCTGCCGGGAACGAAGCGACCCGGGCGCGCGATGCGGCGAGGCGCCTAGCGTAGCGCGCTTCTGTCGAAAAACAGCAAAAGCAATCGGATGGCGCTTGCGTCGGTGAAACGAGAGCCCGAGCCCGGCAGACACGGGAAGCGGCCCGTCGATCGCGGACGGATCCGTCCAGATCGGACGTACTTATGTCAAAATCAAGCATGACCCAAGAGTCCGCCCTGCGGTTCGGCGCCCAGGCGGACGAGGTCACCAGCCTGCTCCGCATCGTGAACCTCGTGCGCACGGGCGGAGCGCACACCCGGCCCGAGATCGGCCGGGTCACGGGGCTCGGGCGCGGGGTCGTCGCGCAGCGCGTCGACGCGGGCATCGCCATGGGGTTCCTCGAGGACGGGGAGTTCGGCCCGTCCTCCGGCGGCCGCGCGCCCCGCACGCTGCGGTTCCGCGCCGAGCAGGGCGTCATCTTGGTCTGCGCCCTCGGCGCCCTGCACATCCGTGTCGGGCTCGCCCACCTCGACGGCCGGATCATCGCCTCGGATCACCGGCTGTGGGACATCGCCCGCGGCCCGGTCGAGACGCTCGACCTCGCGGTGTCGCTGCTCGACGGCCTGCTGACGGCGGCCGGGCATCCGGCGGTCTGGGCCGTGACCGTCGGCGTCCCCGGGCCCGTGGACTTCGAGAACGGAGCCCCGGTCGCCCCGCCGATCATGCCGGGCTGGAACGGCTTCGACGTCCGCGGCCGGTTCGAGGAGTGCTTCGGCGCACCCACCTGGGTCGACAACGATGTGAACCTCCTCGCCCTGGCCGAGCGCAGCCGTCGCGACGACGACGCGATCGACCTCATCTACTGCAAGGTCGGCAGCGGGGTCGGTGCCGGGCTCGTCTCGCGGGGCCGCATCCACCGAGGCGCGAACGGGGCCGCGGGCGACATCGGTCACGTGCGGGTGGCCGACTCCGCCACCCTCTGCCGCTGCGGGAAGCGCGGATGCCTGGAGGCGGAGGCGGGCGGCTGGGCCATCGTCCGCGACGCGGAGCTGGCGCTGCCCGACACCCCGTCGTCGATCAGCAGGAGCGGGACGGCGATCTCGCCGGAGACGGTCGCGGTCGCAGCGATGAACGGCGATCCCCTCGCCGTGTCGCTCGTGCAGCGGTCCGCCCGGCTCGTCGGCGAGTCCATCGCGACGCTCGTGAACGTCTTCAACCCGAGCGTGATCGTCATCGGCGGCGCGGTGTCGGCGGCGGGCGAGATCTTCCTCGCCGAGGTGCGGCAGCGGGTCTACGGGCTCTCCCTGCCGCTCGCGACCCGCGACCTCCTGATCACCCGGGCGCACGGCGACGAGCGGGAGCCGCTGCGCGGCGGCGCGCAGCTCGCGATCGAGCAGCTCTTCGACGTGACGTTCCCACGGTGGTTCTCCGCTGGGCGCCCGACGCTCGAGCGCATCGCCCAGGTCGCCTGACCGGACCTACTGCGGCACGTCCGTCCAGGCGGACCGGTCCGCCGCGCTCGCCTCGACGGCGGCGAGCACCCGCTGCACGCCGAGGCCCTCCTCGGAGGTCGGATGCGGCGTGCTGCCCTCGCTGATCGCGGTGACGAGGTCGACCACCTGGTGCACGAAGCCGTGCTCGTAGCCGAGCATGTGCCCGGCCGGCCACCATGCGGCCACGTACGGATGCTCGGGCTCGGTCACGAGGATCGTCGTGAACCCCTGGAGCGCGGCCGGCCCGGTCCTGTCGTAGAAGCGCAGCTCGTTGAGCCGCTCCAGGTCGAAGGCGAGCGCGCCGCGATCCCCGGACACC
>NZ_DATBTU010000019.1:0-97230 GCF_036559085.1 Amnibacterium sp. | reverse complement strand
GACCGCACGCGTGCGGTCACCCACGCCGAGCTTCTCGAAGACGTGCAGCAGGTGCGTCTTCACCGTCGCCTCCGACAGATGCAGCCGCCGGCCGATCTCCGGGTTGCTGAGCCCCTCGGCCACGCGGCCGAGCACCTCCCGCTCCCGCTCGCTGAGCCGCGGCGCCACCTGCTGCTGGCGGATGCCGCGCGCGAGCGACGCGGCGATGGCCGGCGCCATGACGGTGCCGCCCGCCGCCACCGACCGCACCCCGGCGAGGATCTCCGCCTCCGGCGCGGCCTTCAGCAGGTAGCCGCTGGCGCCGGCGGTGATCGCCTCGAGGATCGCGTCGTCGCTCTCGTAGGTGGTGAGCACCACCACCCGGGTCCCCGGCAGCTCGGCCGCGATCCGGCCGGTCGCCGCCGTGCCGTCGAGGCGCGGCATCCGCAGGTCGATGAGCACGACGTCGGGCCGGGTCGTGAGCGCGGCGGTGACCGCGGCCTCCCCGTCGGCGACCGCGCCGACCACCTCGACGTCGCCGGCATCCGACAGCAGCGCGACGATCCCGGCCCGGACGATCGGATGGTCGTCGGCGACGAGCACGCGGATCACGGCACGACCGCCTCGGCCGGGATGGGGATGCGCACGGTCAGGCGCGCGCCTCCCGCGGTGCTGTCCGCGAGGCGGAGCGAGCCGCCGACGAGCGCGACCCGGTCGCGCATCCCGGCCACGCCGAATCCGCTCGCGGATGCGTGCTGCAGCCCCACCCCGTCGTCGGTGACGGCGAGCTCGACCTGCCCGTCGGCCTCCGTGACCCGGAGCGCGACCCGGTGTGCGTGGGCGTGCTTCCGCACGTTCGCGAGCGCTTCCTGCGCGCAGCGCAGCAGCACGACCTCGAGCGCCCGGGGGACCTCCGCCTGCACGGAGGTCTCGACGACCACGCCCGTCTCGCGGGTGAACCGCTCGGCGAGCGTCGCGACCGCCGCGGCGAGGCCGCCCTCGAGCGGCACGGGCGCGCCGGCGGCGACGAGCGCGCGCGTCTCGGCGAGCGCCTCGCGTGCCGTCTCCTCGAGCACGACGAGGTTCTGCTCATCCGGATGGCGCTTCCTGGCGCGCTCGGCGAGCAGGACGATGCCGGTCAGGCTCTGCGCGATGGTGTCGTGCAGCTCTCGGGCGAGGCGTTCGCGCTCGGCGGCGACGCCGGCGTCGCGGCTGAGTGCCGCGACCTCGTGCTGCGCCGCCTGCAGCTGCTCGGCGAGCGCTCGTCGCTGCTCGCTGAGCCGGGCGATGCGGGTGATCCAGAGGCCCATCACGATGCTGAAGGCGAGCGACAGGCTCTCCACGACGAGCGCCTCGAGCGGACTGCGGGTGGAGATCGCGTATCCGACGCCGACGGCCGCCGCGACGGCGGTGTTCACGACGATCGCGCTGCGGAGCGTCCGGGTGATGGACCAGAGGAGGGGGAACGCGACGGTCTGCCAGGTCGCGAAGGCCGGGCTCGCCAGCGCGCCGGCGAAGCCGACCGCGACGATCAGGACCGCGAACACCTGCCAGCCGGGAGCGCCGTCGAAGGTGCGGCGGCCGAACGCGAACCAGGCGACGATGAACGCGGCGAGCGCCGCCCAGGTCACGAGCGCCGCGGGCGCCGGGAAGGTGAGCGTGACGACGACGCCGGTGACCGCGCTCACGCCGACCACCGCAAGGTGCCACCAGCGGGTCTCCTGCGGTGCGTCGTCCGCGAGCGCGGTCATCTCAGCGGTCCTTCCGCACCCAGCGGAAGGTGAGCAGCGCGATGACCAGCCCGATCACGGCCCAGCCCCCGATCATCAGCGCCGTGGTGCCCAGGTCCCATCCGCCGGTCTGCTCCGCGGCGGCGAAGCTGTCAGGCAGGAACACGGAGCGCATGCCCTGGGCCACCCACTTCAGCGGGAAGATCCCGGCGACGGTCTTCAGCCAGTCCGGCAGGTCGGCGAAGCTGAAGTAGACGCCTGAGATGAACTGCAGCACGAGCAGGATCGGCACGATGACGGCGCTCGCGGATCGGCCGGAGCGCGGTAGGCCGGAGATCCCGACGCCGAGCACCACGGACATCAGCACCGACAGGATGAAGATCCACGCGAACCGCACCCAGAGGTCGGCGGTATCGGGAAGGGTGACGCCGAAGACGAAGTGGGCGACTCCGAGCAGCAGCACGAGCTGCGCGAGCGCGGTGACGAGCACCACCCCGACCTTGCCGAGGAAGTAGCTGATCATCGGCAGCGGGGAGCCGCCGAGGCGCTTCAGGGTGCCGTCGCTGCGCTCGCCGGCGATGTCGATGCCGAGGTTCTGCACGCCCGACAGCAGGATGCCGGAAGCGACGAGCCCGGGCAGGTAGTAGGCCGCCAGCGTGATGCCGCCGTGGCCGTGCCCGTCGCCGCCCACCTTGCCGGTCGAGCTGAACACCGCCGCGAAGAGCACGAAGATCATCGTCGGGAAGAGGAACGTGAAGAACACGGCGTCGCTCGCCCGGAAGTAGGAGCGGATCTCGTACCGGGCCCGCAGGGCGCCGAGGCGCAGCACGCGCCCGATCCCGGGGCGCACGGTGACGGGGGCGGCCGTCTCGATGGTGGTGGTCATGCTGCCTGCTCCTCGAGCTGGTGGTGGTGGCCGATCAGGCCGAGGTAGACGTCCTCGAGGCTCGGCCGCACGACCTCGAGCGCGGTCGGCTCGCCTCCCGCGGCGACGAGGTCGGCGACGAGGCGTCCCGGTTCGTCGGTGCGCTGCTCGTGCACGCCGTCGGCGTCGCGCCAGCGGACGACGGGGACGCGGGCGTCCGCGGATCCGATCCGGTCGACCGGCCCGATGTCGACGAGGCGGCCGTCGACGATGATCGCGGCGCGATCGGAGAGCGCCGCCGCCTCGTCGAGGTAGTGGGTGGTGAGCAGGATCGTCGTCCCCTCGGCCTTCAGCGAGCGGATGAGGTCCCAGAACCGGCGACGCGCCTCGGGGTCGAAGCCGGTCGTCGGCTCGTCGAGGAACAGCAGCTCGGGGCGCCCGATGATGCCGAGCGCCACGTCGAGGCGCCGCCGCTGGCCGCCGGAGAGCGCGCGGACGCGCTTGCGTGCGGCGTCCGTCAGGCCGACCGCGTCGAGCGTCTCGTCGACGTCGCGGGGCCGCGGGTAGAAGGACGCGAAGTGCGCCAGCTGCTCGCGGACCGGCACGGTGCCGGCCTCGGCGCTGGTCTGCAGCACGATGCCGAGCCGCGCCTTCCAGTCGACGCCGCCGGCGCCTGGGTCGACCCCGAGCACTCGAGCATGGCCGCCGGAGCGCTTCCGATAGCCCTCGAGGATCTCGATGGTCGTCGACTTGCCCGCGCCGTTCGGGCCGAGGAGCGCGAACGTCTCGCCCGGCTCGATCTCGAACGAGACGCCGGCGAGGGCGGTGTGGTCGCCGTAGCGCTTGGTGAGGTCCAGCACGGCCACCGCGGGGCCGCCGGATCCGATCGTCGTCATGCGCCAATCGTGGCGCTCCCGCGGCCGCGGCACAGCCCTCGTGCGGTTGAACCCTGGATCAACCGATCGGTGGATGCGCGGGGGCTACGGCAGCGCGGTCCGGACCGGGGGTCGCACCGGCACCCGGTCGGCGAGCCGGAGCGCCAGCCCGACGAGCACGAATGCGAGCGCCACGATCGCGGTCATCCCGGCGACGAACGAGTAGCCGTTCTTCGGGTCGAGGAAGGGGTACGGCACCCAGCCGTCCGTCGCGCCGCGCACGAGCACGACGGCGATCCAGAGGGCCGGGTAGAGCAGCAGCACCCAGGTGAGCCGCAGCGGCGTCGCGAGCCGGTCGGGTGCGAGGAACCAGTCGACGAGCGCGAAGATCGGCGTCACCACGTGGACGACCGTGTTGGCCCACGGCAGCGGCACGCCCCCGGCGGCTCCCAGCGGGGCGAGCAGCACCGCGTAGACGATGCCGACGATCACCATGTAGTCCGCGACCGCCCAGCGCACGACCGTCCATCCGCGCGTGGGCGCGGAGCCGCGCAGCAGCCGCAGGCCGCCGATGAGCAGCACGACGATGTCGAGCAGGTTCGACTGGATCGTGAAGAAGCCGAAGAAGTTGAACGGGTTGATCGGCGACGTCGCCGCCACCGAGGTGAACGTGGCCACGATGGCGGCGATGACGGCCACGGCGACGACCAGCCGGGCGACGGCGATCCCGATGCGCACGACCCGGCCCGCTCAGGCGAAGAAGGCGGCGAGCCGGGAGACGCCCTCGGCGAGCGCGTCGTCGCCGAGCGCGTAGCTGAAGCGCAGGTAGCCGCTCGGCCCGAACGCCTCGCCCGGCACCACGGCCACCTCGCACTCCTCGAGGATCAGGTCCGCGAGCTCGAGCGTCGTGGTCGGGGTGCGGCCGCGCCACTCGCGGTCGAGCAGCTCCCGCACGTCGGGATAGACGTAGAAGGCGCCCTCCGGTGTGGGGGTGCGGAAGCCCGGGATGCGGTTCAGGCCCTCGACGATCGCCTTGCGGCGGCGGTCGAACGCCTGCCGCATCGCCTCGATCGGCTCGGTCGGACCGGTCAGCGCCGCGATCGCGGCGCGCTGCGCGACGTTGTTCACGTTGGACGAGAGGTGCGACTGGAGGTCGCCCGCGCCCTTGATCACGGCGGGGGGGCCGACCATCCAGCCGACGCGCCAGCCGGTCATCGCGTAGGTCTTCGCGACGCCGTTGACGAGCACCGTCTGCTCGGCGAGCTCGGGCACCGCCTCGACGATCGAGACCGCACGCACCCCGTCGTAGACGAGGTTCTGGTAGATCTCGTCCGTCACGACCCAGACGCCGTGCTCGAGCGCCCACTCGCCGATGGCGCGGGTCTCCTCCGGGGAGTAGACGGATCCGGTCGGGTTCGACGGCGAGACGAACAGCAGCACCTTCGTGCGCGGCGTCCGTGCCGCCTCGAGCTGCTCGACCGTCACCCGGTAGTCCTGGTCGGCGCCGGCGAACACGGCGACCGGGATGCCGCCCGCGAGCTTCACGACCTCGGGGTAGGTGACCCAGTACGGCGACGGGATGATCACCTCGTCGCCCTCGCCCACCAGCGTCTGGATCGACTGGTAGACCGCCTGCTTGCCGCCGTTCGACACGATGACCGCCGACGGCGCGACCTCGAGGCCGCTGTCGCGCAGCGTCTTCGCGGCGATCGCCTCCCGCAGCTCGGGCAGGCCGACGGCCGCCGTGTAGTGGTGGTTGCGCGGGTCGCGGGCGGCCCGCTCGGCCGCCTCGACGACGTGCGCGGGGCTGTCGAAGTCGGGCTCCCCGGCGGCATAGCTGACGATGGGGCGGCCGGCCGCCTTCAGGGCCTTCGCCTTCGCGTCGACCTTCAGCGTGGCGGACTCGGCGATGGCGGCGATGCGCGGCGAGATCGGGGCGAGCGTGGCGCGGGACACGGCTCCTGAGCCTACCCGTGAGACGCGGGTCCGGTTCAGGTCACGTCCGGTGAGCGTTCAGTCGACGGGGGTCACGATACGGATCATCACCCCAGTGCAAGGAGGAGCCGTGCTGCTCACGGACAAGGTCATGGTCGTCACCGGCGGCAACAGCGGGATCGGCGCCGCCATCGTGCGTGCCGCGGCGGCGGAGGGGGCGAAGGTGGTCATCGACTACGTCGCCCACGAGGACGCCACCGAGAAGCTCGTGAACGAGATCGCCGCGGGCGGCGGCGAGGCGACCGGCGTGGAGGCCGACGTCTCGAAGCCCGCCGACCTGCACCGGATGGTGCAGACCGCCGTCGACACCTACGGACGGCTCGACGTGCTCGTGAACAACGCCGGCATCGAGACCCGGCAGTCGCTCCTCGACAGCACCGAGGAGGACTACGACAAGGTGATGAGCGTCAACATGAAGAGCGCCTTCTTCGCCTCCCAGTCCGCGGCGAAGCAGTTCATCGCGCAGGGCGACGGCGGCCTCATCCTGAACATCTCGTCCGTGCACGAGGACTGGCCGATGCCCGGCAACATCGCCTACTGCGTCTCCAAGGGCGGGATGCGGATGCTCACCCGTACCGCCGGCGTCGAGCTCGGCCCGCACGGCATCCGCATGGTGAACATCGCGCCCGGCGCCGTCGACACCCCGATCAACGCGCAGACGACCAGCAACACGGAGCTGCTCGGCAAGCTCACCGCCGCGATCCCGCTCCGCCGCGTGGCCGAGCCGTCCGACATCGCCGACGTCGTCGTGTTCCTCTCCTCCGGCAAGGCGTCCTACATGACCTCCACGACGGTCGTCGTCGACGGCGGCATCATGCAGGGCAGCGTCGGCCTCTAGCGCCCTCCGGCTCGTGCCACCTCTCGCGATCTTGGGCCCCTCGAGGTCGCGAGAAGTGGCGACCGCCTCGGTGGGGCGGGCGCGGAGCCGGGCTTCCCGAGGTGGCTGCGCTACACTCGCTCGTCAGTCGGAGCCGAACGCTCGCTTCGGCGTGCCCGGCGCATCCGCGTGATTCCGGCTCGCCGGGAGACGCTCGACCGGCGCCCTAGGGCGGTGGCTCAATTGGTAGAGCAGCGGTCTCCAAAACCGCAGGTTGCAGGTTCGAGTCCTGTCCGCCCTGCGAAGGACGAGAACGAGAAGGGGTGAACCGCACGTGGCACGCAGACTGCTCGACACGCCCGGCGAAGACGTCGTCGCCGTCGCGAAGCTCGAGCGGCAGGCCCGCCGCGGGCCGTTCGCCCGTATCGCGCTCTTCCTCCGGCAGGTCATGGCCGAGCTGCGCAAGGTGGTCACCCCCACCCGACGTGAGCTCGTGACCTACACCGGGGTCGTGCTCGGATTCGTCATCGTGATGATGGCGATCGTGTACGTGCTCGACATCGCATTCAGCGCGCTCGTCGTGTTCCTCTTCGGCGGAGCCGGCTGACGTCACGACCGACCGGACCGCGCGACCCGCGCGCGACCGGTGTGCGGCTGCGCCGCATCCGAACGTAACGAAGAAGGATCGACATCCCAGTGGTGAAGTCACATCGCGACGACCTCGACCTCGAGCCCGAGCTCGAGCAGGACGCCGGGCCCGAGGAGGCCGACCAGAACCTCCGCTACACCGACGACAGCCACCTGCCCTCCGAGCAGGAGGAGCTCGAGGAGGCCGTGGCCGGCGAGGGCCTGACGGTCGTCGACGACGACACGGAGGACGAGCAGGAGGAGCTCGACGCGATCGAGCTCGCCGCCGACCCCGAGGCCGACGCCGCCATCGACGAGGCCCTCGAGGTGCACGACCCGTCCGACTACGAGGCCGCCGAGGCCGCGACGGACGACGAGACCGACGAGGCGTTCACCGACGCGACCGGATCCGGCCCCGAGGGTGCCGCCGAGGGCATCGCCGCCGACATCGCCGACGAGGAGCAGCCCGCCGACGCCGCCGCGGAGGACGAGACCCCGGTCGACCCGTACGACGAGTTCCGCCAGGAGCTCCGCGCCAAGCCGGGCAAGTGGTACGTCATCCACTCCTACGCCGGCTTCGAGAAGCGCGTGAAGCAGAACATCGAGCAGCGCAAGGGCTCGCTCGGCCAGGAGGACAGCGTCTTCGAGGTCCAGGTCCCGATGGAGGACGTGGTCGAGATCAAGAACGGGCAGCGCAAGCTCGTCAACCGCGTGCGCATCCCCGGCTACGTGCTCGTCCGCATGGACCTCAACGAGGACTCGTGGTCCGTCGTGCGCCACACGCCGGGCGTCACCGGCTTCGTCGGCAACTCGCACAACCCGACGCCGCTCCGCTTCCAGGAGGCGTTCGACATGCTGAAGGGCATGGTGCAGGTCGCCGAGGCGCCCGCCAAGGCCGGTGTCGGCCCGAAGGGCGCCCGCGGCGCCGCCGCCCGCACGCCGATCCCCGCCGAGGTCGACTTCGAGGTGGGCGAGACGATCACCATCAAGGAGGGCTCGTTCGCGGGCCTCCCCGGCACGATCAGCGAGATCAAGCCGGAGAGCGGCAAGCTCACCGTGCTCGTCTCCCTCTTCGAGCGCGAGACACCGGTCGAGTTGTCGTTCGACCAGGTCACCAAGCTCTAGGTCCGTACCGCCCTACCCGGGCTGCGCTCGGGTAGGATGGTCCGTCGGCCTTCGGGTCGCCCCACTCCCGGTGGTCGAGTTGCCGCGCCCGGCGCATGCGAGACCTCACGGGTCACCACGGCACGCATCCGGCGTGCGCGTGGGAGCGGATGCGGATTCCCGCGTCCTCGACAGAGAGAAGGAATCATGGCTCGCCAGAAGAAGGTGACCGGCCTGATCAAGCTCCAGATCAAGGCGGGCGCCGCCAACCCGGCGCCCCCGATCGGGCCCGCGCTCGGTCAGCACGGCGTCAACATCATGGAGTTCTGCAAGGCGTACAACGCAGCGACCGAGTCGCAGCGCGGCAACATCATCCCCGTGGAGATCACCGTCTACGAGGACCGCACCTTCACGTTCATCCTGAAGACCCCGCCCGCCGCCGAGCTGATCAAGAAGGCCGCCGGCGTCGCCAAGGGTTCGGCCACGCCGCACACGACCAAGGTCGCTCGCCTCACCCGGGACCAGGTCCGCGAGATCGCGCAGACCAAGCAGCCCGACCTGAACGCGAACGACCTCGACGCCGCAGCCAAGATCATCGCCGGCACCGCCCGGTCGATGGGCATCACGGTCGAGCAGTAGGAGGCGCAACGATGACGAAGCACAGCAAGGCGTACCGCGCCGCGGCCGCGAAGCTCGAGCCCGGCCGCTTCTACAGCCCCGAGGAGGCCGTCAGCCTCGCTCGCGAGACCGGCTCGGCCAAGTTCGACTCCACGGTCGAGGTCGCCCTCAAGCTCGGTGTCGACGTGCGCAAGGCGGACCAGATCGTCCGCGGCACCGTCTCCCTGCCGCACGGCACGGGCAAGACGGCCCGCGTGATCGTGTTCGCGATCGGCCCCGCAGCCGAGGCGGCGATCGCCGCCGGCGCCGACGAGGTCGGCGGCGACGAGCTCATCGCCAAGGTGGCGGGCGGCTACACGTCGTTCGACGCCGCGGTCGCGACCCCCGACATGATGGGCAAGGTCGGCCGCCTCGGCCGCGTGCTCGGCCCGCGCGGCCTCATGCCGAACCCGCGCACCGGCACCGTGACCCCGGATGCGGCGAAGGCCGTCTCCGAGATCAAGGGCGGCCGGATCGAGTTCCGCACCGACAAGCACTCCAACGTGCACCTCGTGGTCGGCAAGTCCGGCTTCACGCAGGACGCGCTGAACGAGAACCTCAAGGCCGCCATCGACGAGATCGTCCGGCTCAAGCCGGCGGCCGCCAAGGGGCGCTACATCCAGAAGGCCTCGGTCTCCACGACCTTCGGCCCGGGCATCCCCGTGGACGTCGCGTCGCTCGTCTGAGCCTCCCGAGATCGGCTTCCGAGGCCGGCATCCCTTCCGGGATGTCGGCCTCGAGTCGTCTCCGCCCCCGCGTGTGAGCCCCCTCGCGAGGTGCTCGCGTGGTCAGTAGTCGCTGACCTGCACCACGACCTTGCCGCGCACGTGGCCCGACTCGAGCAGGCGCTGGGCGTCGGCGATCCGCTCGAACGGGAAGACCTCCTGCACCGACACCTGCAGGTCGCCGGAGGTGACCAGCCGGGCCAGCACGGTGAGCGTGGTCGAGTCCGGCACCATCCGGTACTTCGTGGCGCGCACGCCCGCGGCAGCCGCGTCCGCGGCGAGGGTCGGCCAGCCCGTGCTCGGCAGCGTCACGAGCAGTCCGCCGGGCCGCAGCACCGCCAGCGACCGCGGCCCCACGTGGTCGTGCCGGTCGCCGACGAGGTCGATCACGACGTCCACGGGCCGCAGCGCCTCCTCGAAGGGGCGCTCGTGGTAGTCGACGACCTCGGACGCGCCGAGCGAGCGGACCCAGTCCGCGTTGCCGGCCGACGCCGTGGCGACGACCGTCGCCCCGAAGTAGGCCGCGATCTGCACGGCGAAGTGGCCCACGCCCCCGGCGCCGGCGTGCACGAGGATCCGCTGGCCCGCGTGCGCCCGCGCGAGCTCGACGACGGCGCCCCACGCCGTCAGCGCGGCGAGCGGCACCGCCGCGGCCTCGGCGTGCGTCAGCACCTTCGGCTTCGCGGCGAGATGGTGGGGCGGCACCGCCACGAGCTCCGCGAAGCTGCCGGAGCCGCGCGGGGCGGAGCTCACCCCGTAGACCTCGTCGCCCGGCTGCAGGTCGAAGCGCTCGTACGGCGCCGCGACGACCACGCCGCTGAAGTCGCTGCCCAGCACCACCGGGAACCCACCGACGGCCGCCGCCGCGCCGTCACCGGCCCGCGTCGAGGTGTCGAGCGGGTTCACGCCGGCCGCCATCACGCGCACCAGCACCTCGGAGAGCACCGGAGTCGGCACCGGCGCCGTGCCGATCCGAAGGCCGGATGCGTCCCCGAACCGGTCGAGGAGGGCGGCGCGCATGGTGCCGCCGGCCTGGGCCTCGTCGCCAAGCGTCATGGTGCGCCCTCCCGCGGTGTCGGCGGGGATCGCCCGCACCGTCCCATTCCACCGGTGGCATGATTCAGCCCTGTTTCGGGCAGGTCACCGGTTCGGGAAGGTCCGGCGATGCCCCGGGCTCGGTGCCGGGATGAGTGCCCGTCGGCGGGAGGCAGGTGCGACGACAAGAGATCCCTATGAGGTACGGGTGGGGCCGGTCGCCCGGATCCACGCGGACTTCCTCCTGTCCTCAGCGTCCCGCCGCCCCGTCCATCACCCGTTCCCCGGGTGCTCCTCGACGGCACATATCGCGCTCATAGGAAAACCTCGATACTGGGATCCGTGACCACCATCCGACCCGGTACCAGCACCGAATCGCCCGCGGCCCGCACCCGGTTGAAGCATCCGGACGGCAGCCCCATCCGCGTCCTCGTCGTCGACGACGAGCCGACGCTCACCGACCTCCTGCAGATGGCCCTCCGCTACGAGGGCTGGGAGGTGCGCACCGCCTCCGACGGCCGGCACGCCCTGGCCCTCGCCCGCGAGTTCCGGCCCGACGCCATCGTGCTCGACATGATGCTGCCCGACATCGACGGCATGCAGGTGCTCGCCCGCGTGCGGCAGGACGGCCAGCAGACCGCGGTGCTGTTCCTCACCGCGAAGGATTCGCTCGAGGACCGCATCAACGGCCTCACCGCCGGCGGCGACGACTACGTCACCAAGCCGTTCAGCCTCGAGGAGCTCGTGGCCCGGCTCCGCGGCCTCATCCGCCGCTCGATGCTCGTGGCGAACGACGAGGAGGACCCCCGGCTCATGGTGGGCGACCTCGTGCTCGACGAGGACAGCCACGAGGTGAGCCGCGCGGGCGACGCGATCGAGCTCACCGCGACGGAGTTCGAGCTGCTGCGCTACCTCATGCGCAACCCGCGGCGTGTGCTGTCGAAGACGCAGATCCTCGATCGCGTCTGGAACTACGACTTCGGCGGCAAGTCGAGCGTCGTCGAGATCTACATCTCCTACCTGCGCCGAAAGATCGACGCCGGGCGGAAGCCGATGATCCACACCGTGCGTGGTGCGGGGTACATGCTCAAGGCGGCCGACTGACGGCTCGGCCGTCCCCGGAAGCTCGCCGATGAACCCCCACAACTGGACGCTTCGTACGCGGCTGATCGCCGTCACGGTGGCGCTGGTCGCAGCGACGAGCGTCGTCATCGGCGGGGTCATGTTCCTCATGGTGCGCAACCAGCTGCTCACCAACTTCGACACCAACCTGGACAACTCGCTGCTGCGCCTGACTCACGCGGGCGGCGGCCCGGGGCGCGAGGGCCCCTTCATCGACGCCGGCACGATCGTCGCCGAGTTCCCGTCGAACGGGAGCGCCAGGACCGGTTCGATCTACTCGTCAGGGGGAGCGCCCTCGGCTCTCAGCGCCGCCCAGCTCAGCGCGATCGTTCCGATCGCGAGCAGCGATGGCGATGAGCACACGTCGGTCAACATCCCGGGTCGAGGGGACTACCGATTCATCGTCACGTCGGCGTACGACGCGAGCAACGGTGTGCCCGTCGCGGTGAAGCTCGCAGTCGGCGCGCCCCTGTACGGGCTGTACAAGCAGATCACCGGGTTCTTCGTCCTGGTGGCGCTCGTCGTGATCGCGGCGATCCTGCTCGCCGCCATCATCGGCGCGTTCCTCCTGCGGCGGGCGATGCGTCCGCTCAGCCGCGTGGCTGCGGTCGCCTCGACCGTGGCCGGCATGTCCCTCGACCGCGGTGACGTGCACCTCGCACAGCGCGTCCCCGACGCGGACACGAACCCGCACACCGAGGTCGGCCAGGTCGGCAGCGCGCTGAACAACCTGCTCGACTCGGTCGAGACGGCGCTCGTCGTCCGGCAGGCGAGCGAGGACAAGGTGCGCACCTTCGTCGCGGATGCGAGTCACGAGCTGCGCACGCCCCTCGCCTCCATCCGCGGCTATGCGGAGCTCACGCGTCGCTTCGGCGGCGACCTGAGCGAGGAAGTGCAGCACAACATCGCGCGGATCGAGTCCGAGGCGCAGCGGATGACCTCGCTGGTCGAGGACCTGCTGCTGCTCGCGCGGCTCGACGCGCAGCGCGAGCTCGACACGTCCGAGGTCGACCTCTCCCGGCTGCTCGTCGACGTCCTCAGCGACGCGCACGCCGCCGGGCCCGACCACGAATGGGACCTCGAGCTTCCCGACGAGCCCGTCACCGTGCGCGGCGACGACCTGCGGCTGCACCAGGTGTTCGCGAACCTGCTCACCAACGCCCGCGTGCACACGCCCGCCGGCACCCGCGTCACCCTCGAGCTCGCCGGGCCTGTGAACGACTTCGTCGAGGTCCGGGTTCGCGACACCGGTCCCGGTATCCCGGAGGCGCTGCAGCCGACGCTCTTCGAGCGGTTCGTGCGCGGCGACAGCTCGCGGAACCGCAGGTCGGGCAGCAGCACGGGCCTCGGCCTCTCCATCGTGCACGCGGTGATCACCGCGCATCACGGCACCGTGCGGGTCGAGTCGCAGCCAGGCTCGACGGTCTTCATCGTGCGGCTGCCCGTGCACCAGCCCGAGGTCGACACGACGCATTCCGTCCCGGCCCATGCGGCTCCGGAGCCCGAGCCCGCCCACGTCTGACAGTGCGTTCATCGCGCCGTTCCGGAGTTCCTACGCGACACGCCGCATCCGGCGCTCCGACGACGGCGCGTCGCCCGGTTTCTCCGGAACGGCGCGATGGGTGGGAGGCGGCGGGGCTACCCGACGACGAGGTGCGTGGTCTCCAGCAGCTCGCGCTTGGCGTCCGGGATCTCGACGATCGGTGTCGGCGCATCCGCGATGCTCGTGATCAGCGTCGTCGGCAGCGACACCGCCAGCGCGCCCCAGGAGACCGCGGTGGCGAGGGCGTGCTGGAGGTCGAGCCTCGGCAGCGCCCCGCTCGGCCGTGGTTCGTCGGCGATCGAGTCCGCGAGGAAGCCGGCGAGCGTCGCGTCGCCGGCGCCCGTCGTGTTCACGAGCTGCGGTGCGACCGCTGCGCCCCAGTAGGCCTCCTCGGCGGTGATCGCGAGCGCCCCGTCCGCGCCCAGCGAGACCAGCGCGACCTCGACGCCGAGGGCGTTCAGCTCCCGGCCCGCCTCGAGGGCGTCGCCGACGGTGTGCAGGTTGCGGCCGACGAGGTTCGCGAGCTCGTCCGCGTTCGGCTTGATCAGGTTCACGAGCCCGCTGCGGGTCAGCCGCTCCAGGGGCACGCCGCTGGTGTCGAGCGCCACGCGGACACCTGCCTCGCGGGTCCGCTCGAACAGCTGCGTCATGTCGAGGTACTCGCCCGTGTCGCTGTCGAACGGATGCGTGCCGGAGACGACCATCCAGTCGGCATCCGTCTCGACGAGCTGCTCGATCGTGAGGTCCACGACCCGCTGCCAGTCGGCGGTCGAGATCGGGATCGCGCTCTGGTTCACGTTCGTGGTCCGGCCTCCGTCCTCGACGATGGCCGTGTTCACGCGGATGCGGCCCAGCACCGGCACGATCCGGAGGATGTGCGGGTACGGCGTCCGGAACAGCAGGTGCTCGTCGTCCCGCCCGATCGGCAGCACCCCGGCGACGGGGACCCGGGCCACGTGCAGCGTGCGGGCCACGTTCAGGCCCTTGCCGCTCATGTACTCGTGGACCTCGTAGGACCGGTTCACCTTGCCGTGCGCGAGCGAACGGACGAGGTAGGTGCGGTCCAGCACGGGTGCCGGGGTGAGGGTGACGACGCCGCTCACGCATTCCTTTCCGGCCGCCGGGCGGCCGGCGGGCTCCTGGAATGCTACTGATCGGGCGCGATGCGCGTCCGACGGTGGCCGAGGTGCCCGAGCACCGCGACCACGACGAGGATGAGCGCCGCGAGGCCGAGCCCCAGCCAGAAGAAGCGCAGCAGCAGCACCGCGCCCACCAGCGCGCCCAGCGCGAGCAGGGTCACCGCGGACAGCCGGCGCCCCCACTGCTGCCCGGTGCGGCGGCCGAGCCAGGAGTCGAAGGCGAGGGCGGCGAGCGTCGAGGTGATGACCACCGTCGTCACGTCCGTCACCGCGATGTGCCGCGCGGTTCCCGCCTGCATCCCCATCGCGGTGCCGAGCAGTGCCGTGACCGGCAGCGCGATCTCGGCGGGGTAGGGGCTCGAGCCGGCGATCACCGTCGGGACGACCGCGACGACGAGCAGCACGGCGACGGCGGTGAGCAGCGAGGTGTCCCGGCCGCCCCATCCGGTCGGCACGCCGCGGAGCGCGCGGCCGGCGATCATCGCGCCGAGCACGAAGCCGGCGAGCGCGATCAGCGGTCCGACGACCGGCAGGTTCCCGGAGCCGGTCAGCCCCATCGCGAGGATGACGACGTTGCCGGTCATGTTGCCCGTGAAGACCCGGTCGAGCCCGAGGTAGCCGACGGCGTCGACGATCCCGGTCGAGAAGCTGAGGGCCAGCATCAGCCCGACATGGAGGCGGTCGGTGGTGCGCGGCATCGGCGCGTCCCTTCTGTCAGGCCTCCCATCCAAGCGCCTCGTCTCTCCGCCGGGCGACAGGGGCGGCGGGCGATACCGTGGCGGCAGCGAGGGGAGTGCGGTGCGATTCGACTTCGGGGACTGGACGGCGCTGCAACCCGGATCGGACGCGAGCGTCTACCTGCCCGCGACACCGGAGACCGTGCTCTGGGGCCGGCTGCCGTGCGCCGCCGACGCCGCGGTGCTCGAGGTCGACCCCGGCACGGTCGTCACGATCGACACCGTGTCGCACGAGGGCGTGCTGCCGGAGCAGGGCCAGGACCCGATCGCGTTCTTCGCGAGGCACGGCGTGCCGCCGGAGCTCGTGCTCGACGACGCGATCGCGGTCGCCGGCCGGATGCGCCACGACGCGGCCGACGGGCCGCATGTCGTGACCGGCCCGATCGCTGTGCGCGGCGCCCGGCCGGGCGACCTGCTGCGGATCGACGTCGTCGCCCTCGAGCCGCGGGTGCCCTACGGCGTGATCTCGAACCGGCACGGCCGCGGCGCCCTCCCGGGGGAGTACCCCGCGGGCGCCGAGCCGGTGAGCGTGTTCGCCGCCGTCGAGGAGACCGCGGACGGCCTCGTCGGCCTGCTGCCGCGATCCGCCGACTCGGATGCGGTGGCCCGCTTCCCGCTCGCGCCGTTCCTCGGGCTCATGGGCGTGGCTGTCGCCGGGGACGAGCGCGCCCACTCGGTGCCGCCCGGCCTGCACGGCGGCAACCTCGACATCCGGCTGCTCGTGCCCGGCACCACGCTCTTCCTGCCCGTGCAGGTGGACGACGCGCTCGCGTACGTCGGCGACCCGCATTTCGCGCAGGGCGACGGCGAGGTGGCGCTCACGGCGATGGAGGCGCCGCTGCGCGCCGTGCTGCGCTTCGACGTGCTGGCCGCGGAGGAGGCGCTCGACGAGTTCGGGCCCGTGCGGGGGCCGCTCGTCGTCACGCCCGACTTCCTCGTGCCCACCGGGCTCAGCGAGGACCTCGACGAGGCGGTGCAGCACTGCGTCCGCGCCGCCATCGAGCTGCTGCATGCCCGGTTCGGCATGGACCGGCCGAACGCGCTCGCCTACCTCAGCGCCGCGACGGACTTCGACATCTCGCAGGTCGTGGACCTCGTGAAGGGCGTGCACGCCCGCATCCGCCTTGCCGACTTCGATGCCTGAGCCCGTGGATCCGTCGATCTGGCGGGAGACGGGCGAGCCGTTGATCGCGGGGCGCCCCGGCGGACCGCTCACCGGGCTCCGCGTCGCGGTCAAGGACCTGTTCGCCCTCGCCGGCCACCCGATCGGTGCCGGCGTGCCGGCGTACCTGGAGGCGGCCCGGCCGGAGCCACGGACCGCGACCGCCGTGACCGCGCTGCTCGACGCCGGCGCCGATGTGGCCGGCATCGCGCGCACCGACGAGTTCGCGTACAGCATCGCGGGCGCCAACCCGCACTACGGCACCCCGCCGAACGCCGCGGCGCCGGGCACCCTGCCCGGCGGCTCCTCGAACGGCCCCGCCTCCGCGGTGGGGCTCCGTCAGGCGGACATCGGCCTCGGCACCGACACCGGCGGATCGATCCGGGTGCCCGCCTCGTACCAGGGGCTCTGGGGCCTGCGCACGACCCATGGGCGCGTGCCGCGCGACGGGCTGCTGCCGCTCGCGCCGAGCTTCGACACGGTCGGCTGGCTCACCCGCGACGCGGCCACCCTGCAGGCGGCGTGGACGGCGACCCGGCCGGTGGTCGACGGCGAGGACCGGCCGGCGGCCCTGGCCCTCGCCGTCGATCCCGCGGCGCTCGCCGCGCTCGATGCGTCCGTGCAGGCAGCGACGGCCGACCTCGTCGACCGGCTCGCCGCCGTCGGCCGCCCCGTCGAGCAGGTCGACGTCGGCGACCTCGAGGCGCTCGCCGCGGCCTTCCGCGTCGTGCAGGCCTTCGAGGCGTGGCAGGCGCACGGACCCTGGCTGGCCGCGCATCCGGGCGCGGTGTCCGGCGCCGTCGCGGAACGCTTCCGCGCCGCCGCGGCCGTCGAGAAGGCCGAGGCGGCCGCGGCACGGGAGGTGCTCGCGGCGGCCCGCGAGCGGCTGCGCGCCCTGCTCGGTGCCTGCACGCTGCTGCTGCCCTCCTCGGCGACGCCCGCGCCGTCCATCGCCGCGCCGGCCGGCGAGATCGACCGGGTGCGGATGGCGACGCTGCGCCTCACCGTGGTCGCGGGCGCCGCCGGCGCGCCGGCCGCCGCCGGACCGCTGCTGACGGTCGATGGCGCCCCGCTCGGGCTGTCGTTCGTTGCGGCGCCGGGCGCGGATGCGGCGGTGCTCGCACTCGCCACCGAGCTCGCGCAGCTCCTCGCTTGAAACCGATGAACCGGTAGGCTCTCGGCTGAAACGAACGTTCCAGGAGGTCGTCGTGTCCGCGCACCAGATCGATCCGCCACCGCGCCTCCTCATGGGGCCGGGCCCGGTCAACGGGGATCCGCGGGTGCTGCGCGCGATGTCCGCCGCGCTGCTCGGCCAGTACGACCCCGCGATGACGGCCCTGATGACCGAGACGCAGGGCCTCTACCGCGACGTGTTCGCGACGGGGAACGACGCGACGCTGCTCGTCGACGGCACCTCGCGCGCCGGCATCGAGGCCGCGCTGATCTCGCTGATCGTGCCCGGCGACCGCGTTCTCGTGGCGCGCTTCGGGCGCTTCGGGCACCTGCTCGTCGAGATCGCCGAGCGCTGCGGCGCGGAGGTCTCCGTCGTCGATGCGCCGTGGGGCGAGATCGTCCCCGTCGAGCGGATCGCCGAGGCCGTCCAGCAGGTGCGGCCGAAGCTCGTCGCCGTCGTGCACGGCGACACCTCCACGACGATCGCGCAGCCGCTCGAGGAGCTCGGGGCGATCTGCCGCGACGCCGGCGCCCTGCTCTACGTCGACGCGACCGCCACGCTCGGCGGCAACCCCGTCGAGACGGACGACTGGGGCATCGACGTCGTCACCGCCGGGCTGCAGAAGTGCCTGGGCGGTCCCTCGGGCAGCGCGCCGATCACGCTCTCGCCGCGCGCGGTCGCGGTGATCGACTCGCGGCGCAGCGTCGAGGCGGGCATCCGCGGACCGGAGGACCCGGAGGCCGCGCCGGCGGACCGCATCCGCTCGAACTACTTCGACCTCGGCATGATCCTCGACTACTGGGGCCCGAAGCGGTTGAACCATCACACCGAGGCGACCTCGATGCTCTACGGCGCCCGGGAGTGCGCCCGGGTGCTGCTGCAGGAGGGGCTCGACGCCGCGGTGGCGCGGCACCGGCTGCACGGGCGCGCGATGCTCGCCGGCGTGCAGGGTCTCGGCCTCACCCCGTTCGGCGACCTCGAGCACCGGATGACGAACATCGTGGCCGTCGAGATCCCCGAGGGCGTCGTCGGCGACGCGGTGCGCTCGGCGATGCTCGAGGACTACGGCATCGAGATCGGCACCTCGTTCGGGCCGCTGCACGGGCGGGTGTGGCGGATCGGGACGATGGGCGTGAACGCGCGCCGCGACGCGGTGCTCGTGACGCTCGCCGCGCTCGAGCAGGCCCTGCGCCGTGCGGGCGTCGCCGTGCCCACGGGCGGCGGCACGGAGGCGGCCCTCGACGTCTACGCGGGCGAGCCGTGACGGGTGCCGATCGCGCCCTCGCCCGGGCGGACGAGCTCGGCCGGATCTCGGCGCGACCCGACGCGCTCGAACGGGTGCATCTCTCGCCGCAGCACGCCGCGGCGGACGCCCTCGTCGCGCTGTGGATGGAGGAGGCCGGGCTGAGCACGCGCCTCGACGCGGCGGGCAACCGCATCGGCCGCCGCGAGGGGTCGGTGCCCGGGCCGCCCGCGCTCGTGCTCGGCAGCCATCTCGACACCGTGCCCGACGCCGGGCGGTACGACGGGATGCTCGGGGTGCTGCTCGCGATCGAGGTCGCCGACCGGCTCCGGGACCATCCGCTGCCGTTCGCGTTCGAGGTCGTCGGCTTCACCGACGAGGAGGGCACGCGGTTCGGCAACGCGCTGTTCGGATCGCGGGCCTTCGCCGGCGCGGTCACGCCCGAGTGGCTCGCCGTGCGGGACCGGGCGGGGATCTCGATGGGGGAGGCGCTCACCGCCTTCGGGCTCGACCCGGCCCGGATCGGGGAGGCCGCCCGGCGCCCCGAGGACCTCGTCGGCTACCTCGAGGTGCACATCGAGCAGGGCCCCGAGCTGCTCGACGCCGGGCTGCCGCTCGGCGTCGTCTCGTCGATCGCGTCCGCCCGCCGCTTCGCGCTCGAGGTGACGGGCCGCGCCGCGCACGCCGGCGGCACCCCGTACGCCCGCCGCCGCGACGCCCTCGTCGGTGCCGCGGAGCTCGTGGTGGCGATCGAGGCGATCGCCGAGGAGACGGGCACGATCGCGACGGTGGGCCGCATCCGCGCGTTCCCGGGGGGCGTGAACGTCGTGCCGGGGCTCGCGCGCCTGTCGCTCGACCTCCGGGCGGAGCACGACGCCGAGCGGGACGCGGCCTTCGCGCGCATCGAGGCCGAGGCGGAGCGGATCTGCGCGGCACGAGGCCTCGGCTGGCGTGCGGAGGAGCTCTACCGGGCCGACGCCGTCGTCTGCGACCCGGTGCTGTCCCGGGCGATCGCCGCGGGCATCCGCGCGACCACCGGCGCGGAGCCGCCGCGCCTGTTCAGCCGCGCCGGCCACGACGCGATGGCGGTCGCGGCCGTCGCCCCCATCGGCATGCTGTTCGTGCGCTGCGGGAACGACGGCGTCAGCCACTCGCCTGATGAGACCGTCGACGCCGGCGACGTCGCCGTGGCTCTCGACGCGTTCGAGTCGGCGGTGCTGGCGGTCGCGGCGGGCCGGCCGTGACACCGACGCTGCCCGAGCTGATCGACGCGGCCTATCCCGGGCTCGCGCCCCAGGAGCGCCGGGTCGCCGACCTGCTCCGCACGCGGCCGGAGCTCGGGCTGCTCGCGACATCGAGCGAGCTGGCGCGCACCTCCGGGGTGTCGAAGGCCACGGTGTCGCGGCTGCTGCGCCGGCTCGGGTTCGAGGACGCGCGGGCCGCGCGTGCCGCCCTGCGGGAGCAGCGGGCAGCGGGCGTGCCGGTCCGCGACCCCGCGCTGGGCGATCCCGTGAGTGCGCACCTCGAGCAGGATGTGGCGAACCTGCGGACGGCGCTCGCCGGCATCGAGGCGGCCGGGCTGCGCGTTGCGGCGCGGGCCGTCGCCGACGCGCGCCAGGTGCTCGTGCTCGGCCACCGGTCCGGGCGCCCGTTCGCGGCCCTGCTCGCGTCGGCGCTGCAGCAGGTCCGCCCGGGCGTGCACCTGGTGCCCGAGGCGGGGCAGACGCTCGCCGAGCACCTCGTGGACCTCGGCGAGCGTGACGTGGTCGTCGTGGTCGACCTGCGGCGCCGTTCGACGGCGGCCGCGCAGGCCCTCGCCGCCGTCGCCGCATCGCCCGCCGCGGTGCTGCTGCTCGCGGATCCCTCCGTCCCGCACGACGGCGCCGTCCGGTGGCGGTTCGACCTGCCCGTCGGCAGCCCGTCCGCCTTCGACTCGTATGCGGCCGTCGCCTCCGTGGTCAGCCTGCTCGCGGGCGCGGTGCTCGAGCGGCTCGGCGATGCGGGTGCCGACCGGGTCGCGGCGATCGACCGGCGCTACCGCGAGCTCGGCGAGCTGGTGCCGTCCCGCCGCTCGTCCTGATCGGCGCCGGAGAAGAGGTCGCCGCACTCGACCTGCTCGACGCCCGCCGCCGCGAGGTGGTCGCGCCCACCCCGGTCGCCGGCGAGGCTCGCGACGAGCCCGGGCAGGTGCCGGGCGCCGATCAGCACGGGATGGCCGGGACGCCCGCCGTACGCCGCCCTGCGGAGCGAGTCCGGGCCCGGGCCGGCGCCGATCACCCGCAGCGCGGCCTCGACCGGCAGCTCCGGCAGGTCGACGAGCGTGACGAGCACCGCGGATGCGGTCGACGCGGCTACCAGTCCGGCGGCGAGCGAGGCACCCATGCCCTCGGCCCAGCGCTCGGCCACGACGACGTCCGCGCTCGACGGCACGAGCGCCCGCGCCGCGTCGGCCTCCGCGCCCAGCGCGACCAGCACCCGGGCGCAGCCGGCCGCCTCGAGCATCCGGACCGCGAGCGCGACCCACGGGACGCCCTCCGGCGTGCGGGCGAGGGCCTTCGGGCCGCCGAACCGGCGCCCCGCCCCGGCCGCCAGCACGAGCCCGCACATCCCGTCGGTCATGGCCGGCAGCCTAGGTGGCGCCCCTAGGGTTGGCGGGGTGATCGATACCGGAACCGCGGACGCCCGCGAGCGGCTCGAGGCCGTGCTCGGTGTGCGGCGGCTCGTCGACGAGGCGGTCGCCGGCGGCCCCTACGACTCGGTCGAGGCGCTCGCCGCGACGGTCGACGCCGCGGCCGCGCGGCTCAGCGACGCCGAGCTCGACGAGGCGGCGGGCGCGCATCCACGGATCGGTGAGACGCCGGCGCCCGGATCCCTGTCGGCCGGCGAGCAGGCGGGTCTCGGCCGGGCCGAGGAGGGCCTCGACGCCGCGATCGCTCGCGGGAACGCCGTGTACGAGGGCCGCTTCGGGCGGATCTTCCTTCTCCGTGCCGCGGGCCGCTCGCAGCAGGACGTGCTCGACGAGCTGCAGCGGCGGCTGAAGAACGACCCGGTCGAGGAGGCAGAGGAGGCGAAGCAGCAGCTGCGCGAGATCATCGCCATGCGGCTGCGCCAGGTCTTCGGAGGCCGGGAATGAGCCAGGTCACCACCCACGTGCTCGACGCGGCCTTCGGCACGCCCGCGGTCGGGGTGGCCGTGGAGCTCGACCGCAAGGGCCGCGACGGCTGGTCCGAGGTCGCGAGCGGCGCGACCGACGGAGACGGCCGGATCGGCGCCCTGGGACCCGACCGCCTCGAGGGCGGGGTGTACCGGCTCGTGTTCGCGACCGGCGACTACTTCCAGGCCACGCACCGGCCCGCGTTCTACCCGGAGGTGCAGGTGTCGTTCCTCGTGACCGGCGCCGACCACTACCACGTGCCGCTGCTGCTCAGCCCGTTCGCGTACTCGACCTACCGGGGGTCCTGACCGCCGCGATCCGCTCCGCGAGGCCGGCGAGATCGGCGACCTCGAGGTCCGGCGCGGGCGCCGTGTCGGGACGGATCCGCTGCCGCCGGTTCACCCAGACGGTGCCGAGTCCGACGCGGGATCCGACCTCGATGTCGACCCAGAGGTTGTCGCCGACGAACCACGACCGGGCCGGGTCGGCGCCGAGCTCGAGCAGCGCGTGCTCGGCGATGCCCGGTGTCGGCTTCGCCACACCGACCTCGCTCGAGACGACCACCAGGTCGGTCGTGCCGTCGAGCCCGGCGTCCGCGATCTTCGCGCGCTGCAGGCTGCCGGCGCCGTTCGTGACGATCGCGGTCGCCCAGCCGGCGGCGCGGAGGTCGGCCAGCGCGGCCGGCACCTCCGGGTAGGCCCGGTGCGCCGCCTGCACCGACTCCGGGTGGATGGACTCCGCGGCGTCCACGAGGGCCGGATCGTCGAAGCCGCATCGCGTGAGGGCGCCGGCCCAGGCCCGGCGCTCGATGCCGGCGGCCGCCCCGTGGCCGAGCATCCACTCGTCCTCGACCTCCGGCCAGAGCTCCTGCCACACGGCGGTGTGGGCGGCGACGAAGCGGTCCGGATCGAGCCCGGGTGCCAGGCGGGCGAGCCGCTCCCCGGTCGTGCGGAGCGCCGCGGGCAGTCCGCTGCCATCGAGCAGGGTGCCGTCGAGGTCGAGCAGCACGGCGACTCGGGACGCCGCGGTGGTGCCTCGGGGCTCGGTGGCGTCGCGCTGCACGCCGCGATTCTGGCGCATCCGCCGGACGGCCCGCTCAGTAGTCCGTGCGGCCGCCGTTCGCCAGCCAGGCGTCGAAGGGCTCGGACGCGTTGCCCGGCCGCATCCCCTCGACGACGACGTGCCACTGCTCGCGCGGCGTCTCGAACAGCTCGTAGAAGACGCGGTCGTCGAACCCGCCGCGCGCGGCGTCGTGCCGGTCGGCCGCGTAGACGACCCGGGCGACGCGCGCCCAGAGCGCCGCCGAGAGGCACAGCGGGCACGGCTCGCACGACGTGTAGAGCACGGCGCCGGGCAGCGAGAAGTCGCCGAGCCCGCGGCAGGCGGCGCGGATGGCCTGCACCTCGGCGTGCGCCGTCGGGTCGCTGTCGCGCGTGACCCGGTTCTGGCCCTCCGCGAGCAGCTCGCCGTCGCGCACGATCACCGCGCCGAAGGGGCCGCCGCCGTCCGCCACGTTCGCGAGCGCCAGCTCGACCGTCCGGGCGATCCAGCGGTCGTCGTCGGCGCTCATGCGAGGCCCGTGAACGGCAGCCACGCGTCGCCCGCCGGGGGAGCGTCATCGCGGATCGCGCTCGCGTGGATGAGGCCGTACGGCCGGTCGTCGGCATGGAAGACCTCGTTCGGGTTCGCCTCGCCGAAGGGGGCGAGATCGACGACGAAGTGGTGCTTGTTGGGGGCCGCGAGCCGGATCTCCGCGATCTCCGGGTGCGCCTCGAGCGCCGCCTTCCCCATGTGCCAGAGCGTCTGCTGCAGCGCGAGTGATTCGAGGTTCGCGAAGCGCTCGACGAGCACCGCCTGCACGGAGGCGTGCAGCGCGTTCCAGTCGGTGTCCGCCGCCGGGTCGGAGAGTCGCCAGCGGACCGTCAGCGACGTGGCCATGATGCGGTCGTCGGTCGGCTGCAGGGTGGTGAGGTCGTCGACGAGGAAGTCGCGGAAGGCGGATCCGGTCGACTTCAGGATCACGAGGTCCTTGAAGCCCTGCACGACGTGCACCCCGTCGGCGGCGACCGTGACCGCCGCCGTGCGCACCTCGGGACCGGTCCGGAGGAAGGTGTGGCGGTGCGGTGCGCCGCCGACGTCGGCCCGCGTCCAGCCGAGCCGCTCGACCTCCACGCGGGCGCCGGTCACCGGCTCGACGTCGTCGACGAAGTGCCGGGCGAGGGACAGGGCCCACGACTCGATCGGGTCGGGCACGAACCGCTTCGCCCAGACGTAGGCGGTGTTCTTCTGCGTGTCCGTCGGCAGCACGTTGTGCTGATCACCCTCGAGGTGCGCGGCGTCGAAGTGGCCGCGCAGGGCGGTCGACACGTTGAGGTCCACCAGCTCGTGGCGCTCGCCCGTCCGCACGACCCGCACGAGCCGCGTCTCCGCCTTGCCGTACTGGTGGGGCCCGAGCACGATCGCCATGCCGCAACCATCGCAGACGCGCGTTTCAGCGGTGTGAAGCCCGCCACTCCCGCTCGAGGACGGCGTAGTTGAGGGTGTCCGACCAGACCCCCTTCACCCGCTCGTTCTCGAGCAGCAGCGCCTCGCGCCGCATCCCGATGCGGTCGGCGACACGGGCCGACGCCGTGTTCGCGGGATCCATCCGAGCGACCACCCGATGGGCGCCGACCTCGCCGAAGGCGAACGCGAGCAGCGCCGCGGCCGCCTCGGTCGCGTAGCCGTGGCCCCGGTGCTCGGGCGCGAACACCCAGCCGAGCTCGAGGCACTCCTGCTCGAGGTCGCGGACGAAGACGATCAGGTCGCCGAGGAGCGGACCGCCGTCGGGGAGCGCGACGCCGAAGGAGAGCGATCCGTCGGTGCCCTCGAGCGCGGTGCGGGCCGCTCGCGTGGTGAGGTAGCGCGCCACCTCGTCGGCGGTCTGCGGCCGGAACGGCAGGTACCGGCAGGTCTCCGGATCCGACCGATACCACAGCATGGCGTCCCGGTCGCCCGGTGTCAGGCGGCGGAGCTCGAGTCGCGCGGTGCGGATCGGCAGCCGCGGGGTGGTCGACTCACGCACGACGCAGCAGCCGTCCTGCCGGTGAGCCGTCGGGATCGACGCGGCGGCCGGCGAGCCACGCCCCGCGGACGGTGCCGGACAGCTCGTGCCCGACGTACGCGCTCACCGGGTTCTTGAACCGCAGCTCCGGCTCCGCGACGCGGTACCGCTGATCGGGGGCGAGCACGGCGAGGTCGGCATCCGCTCCGGGCGCGATCCGTCCCTTGGTGGTGAGGCCGACGAGGTCGGCGGGCGCGCTGGTGAACCACGGCAGCACCGTCTCGAGGGGGATGCCCCGCGCGCGGGCCGCCGTCCAGACCGCGGCGAGGCCGAACTGCAGCCCGGCGACGCCGCCCCAGGCGACGTCGAAGTCGCCGTCGCCCGCGAACTTGCGGTCGACCGTGGAGGGGGAGTGATCGGACACGACGAGGTCGATCGTGCCGTCCTGCAGCGCCGCCCAGAGCGCGTCCTGGTTCGCGACGTCCCGGATCGGCGGGCAGCACTTGTACTCCGTCGCCCCGTCGGGGATGGAGGCCTCGTCGAACACGAGGTAGTGGGGGCAGGTCTCCACCGTGATCGGCAGGCCCTCCGCCTTCGCCGCGGCGAGCATCGGCAGCGCTGCGGCGGACGAGAGGTGCAGGATGTGCGCCCGCGCGCCGGTGCGGCGCACCCCGTCGATCACGGCGCCGATCGCCGCGGTCTCGGCCTCCGGCGGCCGGCTGCGGACGAAGCGGCGGTAGTCGCGGCCACCGCCGTGCGGTGCCGCGTCGAGCACCTGCGGGTCCTCCGCGTGCACGATCAGCAGGCCGCCGAACCCGGCGATCTCGATCAGCGCCGCGAGCAGCTGCGCCCGGTCGAGGTGCGCGAACTCGTCGACGCCCGACGGCGCGAGGAACGCCTTGAAGCCGAAGACGCCCTCGTCCCAGAGCGCTTCGAGCCGGCCGAGCGACGCCGGCACCGCGCCTCCCCAGAAGCCCGTGTCGACCGCGACGGCCCCCTCGGCCGCGTGGCGCTTCACCTCGAGCGCCGCCGGATCCACCGTCGGCGGGATCGAGTTCAGCGGCATGTCGACGATCGTCGTGACGCCGCCGGCGAGCGCCGCTCGCGTGGCGCTCGCGAAGCCCTCCCACTCGGTGCGGCCCGGCTCGTTCACATGGACGTGCGTGTCCACGAGGCCCGGCAGCAGCACCTCGTCGTCGCCGAGCTCCACGTCGGCGACGGCCGGATCATCCGCGCCGCGGACCTCACGGATCCGGCCGCCGTCCACGACCACCGTCGCCGGTCCGAGCGCGCCGCCGACGAACGCCCGCTGCGCGCGGATCACGAGGTCGGTCATGCCCCTCCTCGGCTTGCGGAACGGCGCCACATTACCGAGCGGCGTCGACGTGCCAGGAGTGCTCCGAGCCGCCGCGCCCGCATGCAGCGGGCTCATAAGGACGCCACCGCAGGATGGCGCCATGCCGACCTATGCGCCCGTCCTCGACGCCGTCCTCTCCCGCGAGCCCGAGCCCGACGGGGGTGTGCGGTCCGGCGACGTGGACTACACGGTCGACGGCACCGCCTGCCGCGGCTACCTCGCCGTCCCCGCCGACGTGCAGGGTGCGGTGCCCGGTGTGCTGGTGGTGCACGACTGGCTCGGCGTGACGGACACCGTGCGGATGCGCTGCGACATGCTGGCCCGCCTCGGCTACGCGGCGTTCGCGGCCGACATCTACGGCGCCGACGTGCGCCCGTCCGAGGCGGAGGCGCCCACGGTCGCCGGGGCCTACTACGGCAACCCGGAGCTCTGGCGGCAGCGGGTCGTCGGCGCCTTCGACCGGATGCGCGAGGAGGCGGTCGTCGACGGCTCCCGCACGGCGGCCATCGGCTACTGCTTCGGCGGCTCGACCGCGCTGCTGCTCGCGAGGACCGGGGCGGACCTCCGGGCGGTCGTCAGCTTCCACGGCGGCCTGCAGGCCGGTCCGGAGGGCGAGGCGGAGCGCATCCGCGCCAGCCTGCTCATCCTGACCGGCGCGGCCGACCCGGTCGTGCCCGACGAGGCGGTGCTCGCGGTGCAGAACGAGTTCCGCCGGGTGCCGGGCCTCGACTGGCAGGTCGTCACCTACGCCGGGGCGATGCACGCGTTCGCGGTGCCCGGCGTCGACGCCCCGGACCACGGCGCGCAGTTCCAGGCGACCGCCGAGCGCCGCAGCTGGACCGCGATGAAGGACTTCTTCGCCGAGGTCCTCTGACCCCCCGGCTCCGGGGTGCATGCATCCGGACCCGAAGGGGCGGTCGGAGCCGGAATCCGCATGCGAAGCGACCGGATGCCTGCAATCGGGACGCGAGGACGAGGCCTCATACCACCTCTTGGGTGACAGGTCAACTACTCGGATGGTAACCTGGTGGACATGTCAGATCCGTCCGGCCTCCACCCTGCCGACTGGGCCGTCTGGCGTGCCTTCAGCACCACCGGACGGTCGATCGACCGTGCCCTCGAGCAGCGACTGCAGCATGACGCTGGCATCTCGACGGCGGACTTCGACGTCCTCCGCAGCCTCGCCGAGGCGGACGGGCACCGCCTCCGTGCGGGAGCCCTCGCCGAGTCGATCGACTGGGAGAAGAGCCGCATCTCGCACCAGGTACGTCGGATGGCCGAGCGCGGGCTCGTGGAGCGGGCCGACTGCCCGACCGACGCCCGTGGCACCTGGGTGGTCCTCGCCGAGCGCGGCGCCGACGCGTTCGCTGCCGCGTCCTGCGGCTACGTCGAGGTGCTCCAGCGCGCCTTCTTCGACCGCCTCGACGCCGACCAGAAGCAGGCGCTCGCGTCGATGGCCGACCGCGTCGCCGACGCCCTCGACCGCGTCGCCGTCGCGCCGCGCTGACGTCCGGTCCCGCGCCGGCACCGCGCCCCCGCCGTCCCGGCGTTCTCGCAGACTCCACCGCCAGGGTGACGGATGTGGCAGGGTGACCCCTGTAGGGAAGGACTACTGATGAACCCCATCAAGGCACTGGTCGACGCGGGCTTCAAGAGCGAATACGCCTACTGGGGTGGATTCATCTCCATCGGCCTCAGCTTCGCCGCATGGGCCGCCTCCCAGGCCCGCGACTCGAACGACAAGGCGCAGTCCGACCGCTGGGGCATCTTCGTCGGCCACTGGGCGCCGACGTTCTTCGCCCTCGGCGTCGCGCTGAAGCTCGAGGAGTCCTAGCCGTCAGCCGGGCAGGTGGTGGGTGCTCCATCCGCCGCCCGGCTCCTCGCGGTACTCCACGCGGTGGCTCGGACCCTCGGCGTCCGACCGCCAGAAGGTGAGCCGCTCGGGTCGCACCAGGTAGCCCGTCCACGACTCCGGCGGAGCCGAGAAGTCGTGGCCCGCCGCCGCCGCCCACCGTGCCCTGCGCTGCTCCTGGCCGGCCTGGGCGAGCTCGTCGTCGTTCAGCCACGCCAGCTGCCGGAGGTACGGCGAGCGCTTCGCGTAGCCGCCGGCGATCCGGTCCGCGTCGAGCGGCTCGGCCCGTCCGCGGACGACGAGCTGGCGCGTGAAGCCCGGCCACAGCACCAGGACCGCCACGCCGGGCCGCGCCGCGAGCTGATCCGCCTTCCGTGACCGCGCGTCGGTGTGGAAGACGAATCCGCGCTCGTCCCACTCGCTGAGCAGCACCGTGCGGAGATCGGGACGCCCGTCCTCATCCACGGTCGCCACCTGGATCTGCGGCCGGTCCGGCTCGTCGTTCGGGGGCAGCCAGGCTGCGACCTCGGCCAGCACCTCGCCGCTCAGGTCGCTCACGCCGGGAGCAGGGGGTAGCGGTCCACCTCGCCGAGCGCTTCGACGACGAATCCGACCCCCTCCTCGAACAGGTGCGCGCCGGCCTCGGCGCTCGCGCCCGTGGGGTCGCCGATCACGCCGCTCGGCCCGAAGTCGCTCGACAGCCAGCCGAACGTGACCGGGCGGCCGTTGAAGCCGAGATGCCGGAAGTCCTCGAGCGTCTCTGGCACGTTCCGGGCGTACTCCGCCGGATGCACGAGGTCGGGCGCGAGGTGCAGCACCAGCGACGTCTCGGCCCAGCCGGCGTGGATGCCGAAGCCGTGCTCGTCCGGCTGGCCGTCCGCGCCGCCGCCCGCCCGCTGGATGCCGGCCGGCATCGTGAACGGTTGCAGCCCGTAGCGGCGGCGCAGCTCACGGTTGACGACCTGCAGCAGCGCGATGTTCCCGCCGTGCCCGTTGACGAACACGATCTTCTTCGCCGGCGTCGCGGCGATGGAGCGGCCGAGGTCGCGCAGCACGTCGAGCAGCGTGTCCGCCGACAGCCACAGCGTGCCGGGCGCCCAGGCGTGCTCGTCCGACTTCGTCATGGACAGCGTCGGCAGCTGCCACACGTCGAGGCCCTGCTCGGCGGCGCGGGTGACCGCGGCGGTCGTGACGGCCTCGGCCACGAGTGCGTCGGTGCGCAGCGGCAGGTGCGGCCCGTGGTGCTCGATCGCCCCGACGGGCTGGACGATGATGCTGCGCTCGGTGAGCGTCGTCGCGACGCGGCTGCCGGGCAGGTCGGCGAGCAGGCGGCTCATCGGATCGCGCCCTTGCGCGGGCCGTCGTAGTCGGGGTTCAGCTTGCCGGGGTTCAGCAGGCCGTTCGGGTCGGTGCGTCGGGCGAGCTCGACGGTGCGCTCCACCTCGAAGTCGACGTTCCACTGGTGCGGGTTGTGCACGCCCACGCCGAGCGCGTTCAGCGCGGCGATCCCGGCGTAGACCTGCTCCGCGGACTCGTACCGCCCGGCGAGCATGCCGATCGGGACCCCGTGGCCGGCCTCGATGTGCAGCATCCCGTCGGGGTAGACGGCCTCGACGTCCGCCAGCCGCTCGAAGAGCGCCTCGCCCGACACCTCGACGTGGAAGGTGGGCCGGTCGGTGGCCTTCTGGAACCACTCGATCGGGTGGTTGTAGCTGAGCATGCTGATCCGCATGCTCGCCTGCGGCCCCTCGCGGACGACCTCGACGCGGCCGCCGGTCTCCTCGATGATCCGGGTCGCCTCCGCGAGCATGTCGGCGGACAGGATGGAGCGGAGGCTCGTCCGCCCGACCGGGACCGCCTCGTCGGGCGGCAGCGCGGCCGAGATCTCGGGGTGGTCGGCGCTCACGAGCCGCGGCGGCGGCTGCATCCGCCCGATCTCCCGGACGGCGGGCAGCGCGGACTCGAGGTCGGGGAAGCTCGCGTAGAGGCCCCGCCAGTCGCGCAGCGGCTCGAGGCGGACGGTGGCGCGGGCGATGATGCCGGCGGTGCCGTAGTTGTGCACGTAGGCCTGCGCCGCCTCGCCCTCGACGTGCACGAGGTCGGGGGTGCCGTCGGCGTGCACGACGTCGAGGGCGACCACGAAGCCGCGGTCGTTCGAGCCGTGCTCGATGGTGCCGGTGCCACCCGAGCCGCCGGAGAGGAACCCGCCGATGGTCGACTGCGCCGTCGACGGATACATCCAGAGCGCCTGCCCGGCGTTCCAGGCCGCCTGCTCGAGCACGACCATCTGCGCGCCCGCCTCCGCGGTGATCACGCCGTCGCCGACCTCGACGACCGCGCGGGCGCGGGTGACGTCGAGGACGAGGCCGCCGGACATCGGGATGGCCTGGCCGTAGTTGCCGGTGCCCTTGCCGCGGGGCGTGATCGGCACGCCGCGCCGCACGGCCGCCGCGACGACCTGGCCGATCTGCTCGGCGGAGGTGGGGAACGCGACCACGTCGGCGAGGCCGAGGGGCAGCTGCTCGACGATGATCGGCGACATGCGGGAGCCGTCGGCGGAGGCGCGCATCCGCACCCGCTCCTCGAGGCTGACGTTTTTCTCGCCGAGGAGCTCGCGCAGCTCGGCGGCGAGGTCGGTGACGGCGTCGGGCGAGGTGGTCGTGACGGACAGCGACATGGTGCTCCTTCAGTGCGAACGCGGACTTGCCGCTTCCCGCCCTCGGACCGTTCGGATGAGGGCGGGAAGTGGCAAGCGGGCGGTCAGAACGTGACCGACTTGCTCAGGTACGCGTTGGTGTACAGGTCGGCCGGCGTGATGCCCGACTTCGGGGCGATGCCGCCCTTGGTGAAGATCGGGGTGTCGATGTCGATGACCTTCTGCACGCGGGTCGGGTCCATCTCGCCGATGTAGCCGTCGGTCCCGTTGCTCACGAGCTTCAGGTCCTTGATCTGCTTCGCGGCGAAGTCCGCGACGCCCTGGTCGTAGACCCAGCCGTTGTTGTACTGCGTGACGAGGCTGACGATCAGCGCGTTGGCCGTCGCCGGGTTCTTCACGTAGTCGACGTCGGCCTGCTGCATCACGGGGATGAGCTTCTTCAGGCACGGCGCGAGGGACTGCTCATCCGCGGTGCGGACGCTCATCGCCTCGGGGTAGATCGGGTAGCCGGTGTCGTAGACGAGCTGGAACTTGACCGGCTTCTTCCAGGCGCCGACCTCGTTCTGGTAGACGTACGGCTCTGCCGTCGCGAAGCCCTGCTGCCCGTCCTTGCCCTGCGCGGTGACGAACTTCGCGGGGCTGCCGTCGTAGCTGCCGTCGAGGACGCTCGCCGGCAGGATGCCCGCGCCCTCGAGGTAGCTCATGTACGCGGCGCCCTTGAAGTAGCGGATGACCCCGCCGTCCTTCGACAGCGCGGCACCGAGGCTCTTGATGTCGGTGACCGACGGGTACTTCGCCGGGTCCCACATGATCATCTGGGGGGAGATGTTCGTCTCGGCGAACACCGCCTTGGTCGGCAGCTTGGCCGAGTTCTGCAAGGCCTCGTCGGTCGACACGTAGCCGAGCGTGATGCTCTTGTCGGTGTACATCTGCTGCGTCACCGACTGGTAGCCGATCGCGGGGCCGCCGGAGCGGATCTGGATCTTCACGCCGGTGGGCTTGCCCCCGACGACGAGGTCGCCGGTCACGGTCTTCTTCGCGGCGTCGACGGTGGGGTTCGGCCCGACCATCTCGTAGAGGTGGCCGTGGTCGGCCTCCGGGTTCCAGTCGGTCTGCACGACGACGGTCGCCGGGCAGACGCCCGACAGGTTCACCGCGCCGGCGGACGACCCGGTGGCCCCCGTCGAGCTGCCGGCGGTCGAACCGCCGCTGCTCGCGCAGCCGGCCAGGGCGACCGCGGCGGCGACGGCGATGCCGGCCGCTGCGCTTCGCGTGGAGAGGGATCGCATGTTGCTCCTTGATCGAGGTGCGGGGAGGAGAGCCGGGTCGTCGCGAGGGTGCTGTGGATGCGGCGACTCAGCCGAGGTCGAACCACTTGCCGACGGCGAGCCGGCTGAGCAGTCCGAAGAGCAGGAAGACGGCGACGCCGAAGGCCGAGGCGACGAGCAGCGACGCCCACGTCTCCGGCGCCTGGATGCGCGAGCTGAACACGGAGATCGCCGACCCGAGCCCGGGGGAGCCCTGGCCCATCAGCTGGTCCCCGATGACCGCGCCGATCACCGAGAGACCGGCGGCGGTGCGCAGCCCGAGCATGAACGAGGGCATCGCCGCCGGGAACTGCAGCTTCGTCAGCAGCGTCCACCGCGACGCCCGCTGCAGCTGGAACAGCTCCCGCTGCGCCCGGTCGGCGGACAGCAGGCCGAACAGCGTGTTCGCGATGATCGGGAACAGCGAGATGATCACCGTCACCACGACCTTGCCGGCGAAGTTGTATCCGACGATCGCGCCGATCAGCGGCGTGATCGCGAGGATCGGCACGCACTGCAGGACGACCGCGTAGGGGAAGAAGGAGCGCTCGATCCAGCGCGCCTGCGCCATCAGCACGGCGATGGTGACGCCGATGACCACCGCGATGGCGAGGCCCGTGATCGCGACGAGCACGGAGTTCAGCAGCGCGGGCCAGATCGTCGCGGCCGCCGTCGGTTCGGCCACGAGCGCGATCAGCACCTCGTGCGGCGCCGGCCAGAGGAACGACCGGCCCTGGAGGGCGAAGATCCCGGCGATCAGGTACCAGACCGCGATGATCGCGACGAACGCGAGGGCGGGCTGCCACCAGATGACCTTCGCGGAGCTGCGGCGGACCGTGACCTGCCCAGGGACCGGGGACCGCCCCTGCGTGGTCGTCCGCGGTGCGGTGTCGATGGCCATCAGCGGTGCCCCTCTCGAAGCGCGTGGGAGACCTCGCCGACCAGCTCGCCGAACTCCGCGCTGTAGCGGATGTCGGGGTCCCGCGGCATCGGGAACGGCACGTCGAAGGTCTTGACGATGTGGCCCGGGCGGCCCGACATGACCACGACCCGCGTCGACAGGTAGACCGCCTCGGAGACCGAGTGGGTGATGAAGAGGCCGGCGAACTGCTGCTCGACGAACAGCCGCAGCAGCTCGTCGTTGAGGCGCTCGCGGGTGATCTCGTCGAGCGCGCCGAACGGCTCGTCGAAGAGGAACAGCTCCGGATCGAGCGTGAGGGAGCGCGCGAGGGAGGTGCGCATCCGCATGCCGCCGGAGAGCTGCTTCGGCAGGCTCGACTCGAACCCGGTCAGCCCGACCAGCTCGATGGCCGCGGCCGCCTTCCCCTGCCGCTCCTGACTGGACTGCCCGTTCAGCTCGGCGAGCAGCTCGACGTTGCGCTGCACGGTGCGCCAGGGCAGCAGCGTCGCGTCCTGGAAGACGTACCCGATCCGATCGGTGCTCACCGACGCGGTGCCGGCGGTCGCGGTCTCGAGCCCCGACGCGATCCGCAGCAGGGTGCTCTTGCCGCAGCCGGACGGGCCGACGACGGTGACGAACTCGCCACGCCGGACGGTGAGGTCGACGTCCTCGAGCGCGACGGTGCCGGTGTCGAAGCGCATCGTCACGCCGCTGAAGTCGAGGAGGTCGGGGGAGGGCGTGCCGGTGCTGGCCGGCGCGTGCGCGGTGAGGGTCATGCGGCTCCCGTTTCGGTGGCGGTGAGGACGGCTTCGCGGGCCGGGACGGCCACGCGCTGCTCGAGCACGGATGCGGCGACGAGACGGCCCGCGTGGAGCACGTAGCGGTCGGCGGAGGCGAAGGCGATCGCCTCGGTGGCCGAGTCCGCCCGTACGGCCAGCAGGTCGGCGACCGCGCCGACACGGGGACCGGCCGGCGGCAGGCCCAGCACGTCGCGGGCGCCGTCGCCGACGAGGTGCAGCGCCTCCGCGGGCGTGAGGTGCGCGGCGGTGACGAGCAGCATCGCGGTCTCCAGCGGATCGCAGCGGCCGAGCGGGTTGAACGGGTCGCGCACGTTGTCGGCCCCCGCCGCGACCCGCACGCCGGCGTCGATGAGCGCGCGCAGCGCCGTGATGCCGCGGGGGGTGGCGACCGGGGAGTCCCAGCCCTGCAGGTACAGGTTCGTGATCGGCAGGCCGATGATGCCGATGTCCGCGTCGCGGATCGCCTCGACGAGCACGGCGAGCTCGTCCTCGCGCAGCATCCCGAGCCGCACGCAGTGCCCGGCGCTGCGTGGCAGCGACCAGGAGCGGGCCCGCTCGGCGAAGCGGCCGAGGGTGATCGGGCCGTCGAGGGACTCGTCGGCATGCAGGTCGGCGCCCACGCCGACGCGCTCGGCGAGGTCGAGCAGGCGGTCGGTCGCGGCGATGGGGTCGGGCCAGAGGTGCGGCGCTCCGCCGACGAGGTCGGCGCCGAGGGCGAAGGCCTCCTCATGCACCTCGTCGACGGTGTCGTCGGCGGGCAGGGTGACGAGCTGCAGGTCGAGCAGCCCGGCGAACTCGGCCCGCACCCGCTGGAGGGCCCGGAACCCGGCGAGCGGATCGGGGCCGGGGGAGAAGTTCACGTGGCTGCGCACGGCGGTGATGCCGTTCGCGAGCATCCGGCCGAGGGTGCGCCGCGCGCGGTCGGCGATGTCGTGCTCGTCCGAGGTGATCGCGTAGGTGTGGAACGCGGCGATCGCGCTCGGCAGGTCGCCGAGCGGCGGCGCGATGACGTCGAAGGTGAGCGCCTTGTCGAGGTGCGCGTGGGGCTCGGCGCCGGCGGTGAGCAGCACGAACCCGTCCAGGTCGAGCGCCTCGCCGGGCTCGCCGTCGAGCGCGCCCGCCGGCTCGATCGCCGCGACGACCGGCCCGTCGAGCCGCACGTCGACCGGGGTCCCGTCCGCCAGCCGAGCGCCGCGCAGCGCATCGATGCGGAGCGGGAGCGCGGGGATCATGCCTTGGAGCACCTCCGATAGGGCGTCGACAGGGCCATGCAGGTCTGCAGTGCCCGTGACGACGTCGTCGGGGCCGCGGATGGATCGCCGATCCGAGCGGTGAGCCTCACTGTACGGAGCCTGCATTTCGGTCGTGTAACGCCCCCGTTTCGGGGGGCAAGCCTGCCACGGCCCAGCGCGGAGGCTGCGCGCTGCGCGGCTATGGTCGGGCGCATGACCGGGGAGCTGCGGCTGACCGTGCGCGGGGTGACCGAGGCGGCCGCCGACGTCGTGCTGATCGACCTCGCGCGGCCGGACGGCGGGGCGCTGCCGCGGTGGGCGCCGGGCGCCCACCTGGACGTCGTGCTGCCCGGCGGGCTCGGCGAGCGGCAGTACTCGCTCTGCGGCGACCCGGCCGAGACGGACATGTGGCGGATCGGGGTGCTCCGCGAGGAGGCCGGCCGCGGCGGATCCGTGTGGCTGCACGAGCGCGCCCCCGGCGACACGGTGACGGTGCGCGGGCCGGCGAACCACTTCACCTTCGAGCCCTTCCCCGGCCGGGAGTACGTCTTCGTCGCGGGCGGCATCGGGATCACGCCGATCGCCGCGATGGTGCGCGCCGCGGAGGCCGCCGGCGTGACCTGGCGGCTGCTCTACGCGGGGCGCTCGCGCGGCACGATGGCGTTCCTCGAGGAGCTCGTCGGCCGGCACCGCGACCGCGTGCAGGTGTTCGCGGGGGACGAGGGCGTGCGTGCGGACATCCCAGCCCTCCTCGCCGAGTCGCCCGATGCCGTGGTCTACGCCTGCGGCCCGGCGCGGCTGCTCGCGGCGGTCGAGGAGGCATGCGCGGGCCGGCCCTCTGGGCACCTGCACCTCGAGCGGTTCGAGGCGAAGGTGCTGGGCGCGCCGGTGTTCGACGAGCCGTTCGAGGTCGAGCTGCTGCTGTCCGGCATCACCGTCACCGTGCCGCCCGAGCGCTCGATCCTCGAGGTGGTCGAGGAGGCGGGCGTGCTCGCGCTCTCGTCGTGCCGGGTCGGGACCTGCGGCACCTGCGAGACGCCGATCATCGACGGCGAGGTCGACCACCGCGACTCGGTGCTGAGCCCCGAGGAGCAGGACGACAACTTCGCGATGATGATCTGCGTCTCGCGCGCGGCCTGCCCGCGGATCACGATCGAGCTCTGACCGCGGTCGGAGCACCGCGTCTGCTGTCCGCACGGACAACTGTCGGCGTTTCAGCGGCAGCAGTTGTCCGTGCGGAAAGCACGCGCGGGTGAGGGGCGATCATGGACGCGTGCTCGAGCTCGCCGACCGCCTCCTGCCGCTGCTGCGGCGCGAGGCGCGGGTCGCGCTGGCGACCTCCATCGACGTGATCGGCAGCTCGCCGCAGGCCGTCGGCACCTCGATGGCCGTGGTCGCCGACGGCACGGTGCTCGGCAGCGTCTCCGGCGGATGCGTCGAGGCCGCGGCCCTCGAGGGCTGCCGCCGGCTGCTCGACGGCGCCCCGGCCGCCGTCGAGCGCTACGGCTTCGGGGACGCCGCCGCGGCCGCCGCGGGGCTCGCCTGCGGCGGCGAGCTCGACGTGCTGCTCCACATGCTCGGTGGGGAAGGCGTTCTCCGCGAGCTCGAGGCCGCGGCCGCCGGCGAGGCCGCCGCCATCGCCGTCGTGACGGCCGGACCTCCGGAGCTGCTCGGCGCGGTCGTGGCCGGAGCCGCCGGCGCCGGGCTGCCCGGCGAGGCGGACGAGGCCGCCCTGCAGCGCCTCGGCCTGGACCTCCCCGCCGTGCGCCGAGCGGTCGCCACCGCGACGACCACCGGGGCGATCGAGGTCGAGTGCGCCGGCGTGCTGCGACTCTTCGTCGAGGTGGGACGCCCGAAACCGCTCTTCGCGATCATCGGCGCGACGGACCTCGGCCGCGAGCTCGCCTCGGGCGCCGTCGCGCTCGGCTACCGGGTGCTCGCCTGCGATCCCCGGCCGGCGTTCGGCACGGCGGACCGGATGCCGGCGGCCGAGTCCGTCGCGGTCGATGCGCCGCACCGGTGGCTCGAGCGGCTGCCGCTCGACGAGCGGTCCGTGGTGGTGCTGATCACCCACGACGAGGACCTCGACCCGCTCGCGATCGCCGTCGCGCTCGAGGGGCCCGCCGTCTACGTCGGCGCGCTCGGGTCCCGGAGCACCGCCGCACGGCGGCGGCTCCGGCTGCGCTCGCTCGGGGTCGGTGAGGCGGCGGTCGGCCGGCTCCGCAGCCCCATGGGCCTCGACCTCGGCGGCAGCACGGCCGCCGAGACGGCCCTCTCCGTGCTCGCCGAGGTGCTGCTCGTGCGCACCGCGACGAGCGGGGCGCCGCTCGTCGGCCGCGGCGGCCCCATCCATGCCGTCCGCTGAGCATCGCCTCCCGGTTCGCCGAGCCGCGCCGCGTGCGGTTGAGTGGATCCCGTGACGGGATCGCTGCATGACGCCGTGCTGCTCGAGGGACGGCTGGTCCGGCTCGAGCCGCTCGAACGACGCCATGCCGAGGACCTCGCTCGCGCCTCGGCCGACGGCGAGGTCTGGCGCAAGTGGACCACCCGCATCCCGTCGCCGGAGGACGTGCCGGCCGAGATCGAGGCCCGGCTGGCCGCGCAGGCCGCCGGCCGCATCGTGCCCTGGGCGGTCGTCGCCGACGGGCGCGCGATCGGGATGACGACCTACTGGGCCATCGACGACGCCAACCGGCGGCTCGAGATCGGCGCCACCTGGCTCGGCGCCTCCGCGCAGGGCACCGGCATCAACGCCGAGGCGAAGCTGCTGCTGCTCACCCGCGCGTTCGAGGTGCTCGACTGCATCGCCGTCGAGTTCCGCACGCACTTCCACAACCGGCAGTCGAGGGCGGCGATCGAGCGGCTCGGCGCGAAGCAGGACGGCGTGCTCCGCAGCCATCAGATCGGCCGCGGGGGCACTCTCCGCGACACGGTCGTCTACTCGATCATCGCCCCCGAGTGGCCCACCGTGCGGCTCGGCCTTCTCGAGCGCCTCCAGGCCGGCCCCCAGTAGGCTCGGCGCGGCTTTCAGCGTCAGAAGAAGGGGTGGCATGACGGGCATCGCGGTGCGGCCGACCGAGCTCGCGGACGGTCGTGAGCTCATCTACTTCGACGACCGGGGCTCGACCCTGCCCGAGGAGCGTCGAGCGGATGAGCGCGAGCTGGACCCCCGGCCGCCGACCGCCACCATGCGGCTGGACCTGCTCACCGGCGAGTGGGTGTCGATCGCCTCCGCGCGGCAGAACCGGGCGTTCCTGCCTCCCCCCGAGGCGGATCCGCTCGCCCCGCAGTCCCCGACGAACCCGTCGGAGATCCCGGACCGCTACGACGTCGCCGTGTTCGAGAACCGGTCGCCCTCCTTCGGTCCCGCGCTCGCCGATGCGCCGAACGCCCCCGAGGGCCTCGACGACCTCGCGCGCCCCGGAGTCGGCCGTACCCGCACCTCCGTCGGCCGCTGCGAGGTGGTCTGCTTCAGCCCCGAGACGAGCGGATCCTTCGCCACCCTGAGCGAGAACCGCGCCCGCACGGTCGTGGAGGCGTGGGCGCACCGAACGGCCGCCCTCTCGAAGCTGCCCGGCGTGCAGCAGGTCTTCCCGTTCGAGAACCGCGGCGAGGCGATCGGCGTCACGCTGCACCACCCGCACGGCCAGATCTACGCCTATCCCTACGTGACGCCGCGCACCTCCCGGCTGCTCGACTCGATCGACCGCTACGACGGCGACCTCTTCGCCGACCTGCTCGCCTTCGAGCAGGCGGGGGAGCGGGTCGTGCTCGCGACCGACTCCTTCACCGCGTTCGTGCCGTTCGCCGCGCGCTGGCCCGTCGAGCTGCACCTGCTGCCGAACCGCCACGTGCCCGACTTCGCCGCCCTCACCGAGGCCGAGAAGGACGAGCTCGCCGTCGTCGTGCTTCGGCTCATCCGCGCCGTCGACGCCCTGTACGAGACTCCGACGCCGTACATCGCGGCCTGGCACCAGGCGCCCGTGAACACGCACCGGGACTCCGTGCGGATGATGCTGCAGATCACGTCGCCGCGCCGCGCCGCCGAGCGCCTGAAGTACCTCGCCGGCAGCGAGTCGGCGATGGGCGCGTGGATCGGCGATCTCGTGCCTGAGCAGACCGCCGACCGACTCCGGGAGGCGCTGGCCCGCGCCGACGCGGAGCACGCCCGATGAGCGGGCACGAGCCCGCCGCTGCGCTCTTCGCCGACCGGTTCGGCGGCGAGCCCGACGGGCTCTGGCGGGCGCCGGGCCGGGTGAACCTGATCGGCGAGCACACCGACTACAACGACGGCTTCGTGCTGCCCTTCGCGATCGACCGGGCGGCCCACGTGGCCGTCGCGCTCCGCGAGGACCGCACGGTGCGCATCGCCTCCACCTTCGAGGGCGGCGACACGATCGAGACCACGCTCGACGACATCGCCGACCGTCGGTTCTCCGGCTGGTCCGCGTATCCGTTCGGCGTCGTCTGGGCGTTCGGCGAGGCCGGCACCGATCTCGCCGCGGTGCGCGGGTTCGACCTCGCGGTCGACTCGGACGTGCCGGTCGGCGCCGGGCTGTCCTCGTCCGCCGCGATCGAGATGGCGACCGCGGTCGCGCTGAACGACCTGTGGGAGGTCGGCGCCGACCGCGCCGCGCTCGCCCGCATCGGGCGACGCGCCGAGAACGTCGCGGTCGGCGCCCCGACCGGGATCATGGACCAGGCCGCGAGCGTCTTCGGGGAGGCCGACGCCGCGGTGTTCCTCGACTGCCGCACGATCGAGGTCGAGCAGGTGCCCCTCGGCTTCGCGGCCGCGGGGCTCGCACTCCTCGTCGTCGACACGAAGGTCGAGCACGCGCACGCCACCGGCGGCTATCGCGACCGCCGCGAGGCGTGCGAGCGAGCCGCGAAGGAGCTCGGCGTGCCCGCGCTCCGCGACGTCGCCCTCACCGACCTGCCCGACGCCGAGCAGCGCCTCGACCCGGTGACCTTCCGCCGCGTCCGGCACATCGTGACCGAGGACGCCCGGGTGCTGCGCAGCGTCGAGGCGCTGAAGGAGCACCACACCGCCGCGTTCGGCGCGCTCATGTACGAGAGCCACGCGTCGATGCGCGACGACTTCGAGATCAGCGTGCCGGAGCTCGACACGGTGGTCGAGGTCGCGCGGAGCCGCGGTGCGGTCGGGGCGCGGATGACGGGCGGCGGCTTCGGTGGATCCGCCATCGCCCTCCTGCCCGCCGACGAGGCGGATGCGCTCGCCGAGGCGGTCGTCGCGGCGTTCGCCGAGCGCGGGTACCGCGAGCCGGCGTCGTTCCGTGTCGTGCCCGCGGCGGGCGCCGGACGCCTGGCCTGATCCATCCGCCGTCCAGCCGGACACGGGCAGACTGAGCCGCATGCGGTACAGGACTCTCGGCAACACGGGCACGGTCGTCTCGGTGCAGTGCCTCGGCACGATGACCTTCGGCGACGAGGCGGATGAGGAGACCTCGGGTCGGATCATCGAGGCCTTCATCGAGGCGGGCGGCAACTTCCTCGACACGGCGGACGTCTACTCCAAGGGCATCTCGGAGCAGGTGATCGGCCGCTGGCTGGCCTCCCACGCCACCGACGCCGAGCAGCTCGTGATCGCGACGAAGGGCCGCTTCCCGATGGGTCCCGGCGCGAACGACTACGGCGCCTCCCGCCGGCACCTGCGCGACGCGCTCGACTCGAGCCTCGCTCGTCTCGGCGTCGACTTCGTCGACCTCTACCAGATCCACGCCTTCGACGCCCTCACGCCGCTGGAGGAGACCCTCCGGTTCCTGAACGACGCGATCACCGCTGGCAAGATCGGCGCCTACGGCTTCTCGAACTTCACCGGCTGGCAGCTCACGAAGGCCGCCTGGATCGCCAAGGTGCACGGCTGGGCGCCGCCCGTCACGCTGCAGCCGCAGTACAGCCTGCTCGTGCGCGGCATCGAGCACGAGATCGTGCCCGCCGCCCTCGACCAGGCGATCGGCCTGCTCCCGTGGTCGCCGCTCGCCGGCGGATGGCTGACCGGCAAGTACCAGCGCGACGCCGTGCCCACCGGCGCGACCCGGCTCGGCACGAACCCGGACCGCGGCATGGAGGCCTACGGGCCCCGCAACGAGGACGAGCACACCTGGCGGGTGCTCGACGCCGTCGAGCAGGTCGCGGATGCGACCGGCGCGACCCAGGCCGCCGTCGCCCTCGCGTGGCTCGACGCCCAGCCCGGCGTGACGAGCACGATCCTCGGTGCCCGCACCGTGGAGCAGCTGCAGCAGAACCTCGCCGCGGTCGAGCTCGCGCTCGACGACGCGCAGCTCGCGACCCTCACCGAGGCGAGCACGCCGCGCGCCGAGGTGTACCCGTACGGCCCGCAGGCCGTGCAGCAGCGCCACCGGGCGATCGTCCCCGGAGCCTGACCGCATGCCCGCGTACCCGTTCCGGCAGGTCGACGTCTTCCCCGACGCCGCCCTCGGCGGCAACCCGGTCGCGGTCGTGCTCGACGCCGACGGGATCGACGACGCCACCATGGCCGACTTCGCCCGCTGGACGAACCTGTCCGAGACGACGTTCGTGCTGCGGCCGACGAACGAGCGCGCCGACTACCGGCTGCGCATCTTCACGCCAGGAGGCGAGCTGCCGTTCGCGGGGCATCCGACCCTCGGGTCCGCCTCCGCCTGGGCCGACCACGTCGGCTCGGAGGCGGACCGGCTCGTGCAGGAGTGCGGCATCGGGCTCGTCGACGTGAAGCGGCGGGACGACGGCTTCGCGCTCGCCGCGCCGCCGCTCATCCGCTCGGGGGCGGCGAGCGCCGAGGACACCGTCGCCGCGGCGCGATCCCTTCGCATCGAGGTGGACCACGTGCTGGCTGCGGAGTGGGTGGACAACGGCCCCGGGTGGCTCGCGCTGCGGCTCGTCGATGCCGACACCGTGCTCGCGCTCGTGCCGGACTTCGAGCGGATGCCGTTCCCGCTCGGCGTCATCGGCCCGCATCCGGCGGGTGGACCTGCCGACTTCGAGGTCCGCGCGTTCGTGCCCGGCCTCGGCGTGCCCGAGGACCCGGTGACGGGCAGCCTGAACGCGGGGATCGGCACCTGGTTCTTCGGCGCCGGGATCGTCGCGGACACCTACACCGTGCGGCAGGGCACGGTGCTCGGGCGCAACGGGTTCGTGCGCGTCGAGCGCGACGACGAGGGCGTCTGGGTGAGCGGGGCGACGCGCACGCACGTCGCCGGCGAGGTCACGCTCTAGCGGTCCGACCTTCGGGGCCGGCGGCGGATCGGTATCCGATCGCCGCGACCGCGCCGGTGATCACCGTCCCGACGCAGAGGGCCGCCGCGCTCCAGGTGAGCGCTGCGCCGACGCCGACGACCGCGCCGAAGAGGCCGACCGTGACGCCGCTGCCGAGGCGCAGGCCGTTCGCGGCGACGCCGTAGAACCCGAGCACCCGCCCGCGTTCCGCCGGCGGGGCGATCAGCTGCACGACCGTCTGCGAGATCGACATCGACGCGAGGTTCGCGGCGCCGGCGAGGAACAGCAGCACGAGGGCGAGCGCGAACGAGGCCGTCATCGCGAAACCCAGGATCCCGGCGCCGTAGACGAGTGTGCTCACCACCGCGGCGCGGATGGTGGGCCGCGGCCATCCGGTCGCCTCGAGCAGCAGCCCGCCGAGCACGCCCCCGGCGCCGGTGGCGAAGAGCAGCATGCTGTACGCCGCATCCCCTTCGCCCGCGCCCAGCCGTCCGGCGAACGCCGGCATCACGGCCTGCAGCGAGGCGCCGACGAAGAAGGAGCCGAGTCCCGCCAGCGCCATCATCGACAGGAGCGTGCGGTCGCCGACCACGAACCGGGCGATGCGGCCCAGCTCGCGGAAGCCGAACCGCACGGTGTCGCCGACCACGTCGCGGGTGTGGCCCGTCGCGCGGGTGCGGAGCAGGAAGAGGATCAGCGGCACGTAGAAGAGCGCGTTGACGAAGATGCCCGCCTCGGGGCCGAGCCCGACGAGCAGCAGGCCGCCGACGACCGGGCCGAACAGGATCCCGAGGCTGCGGAACGTGGAGTTGAGGCGCACGGCGCTCGGCAGCTCGTCCGGCCCGACGAAGTCGTGCAGCATCAGCTGCTCCGCCGGTCCCCAGAGGGCGCCGGCCGTGCCGTGCAGCACGAGCAGCACGCACGCGGCCTGCACGGTCAGCGTGTTGGTCGCGAAGAGCACGCCCCAGGCGATCGACACGGCGGCGAAGAGCAGCTGGCCGGCCTGGATCACGCGGCGGCAGTCGAACCGGTCCGCGAGCGCCCCGAACGGGATCGACAGCAGCAGGAACGGCAGCCAGTGGCTGAACACCTCGAAGCCGGCCAGCACCGGCGAGTGGTAGCGCTGCCACAGCACCCAGTACGTGATGACGTGCTCGATGTTGTCCGCCATCATCGCGAGTGCCCCGCCGATGAGGTAGGTGCGGCAGTCGGCCACCCGCAGGGCCGCGAACCGCCGAGGGGCGGATGCGGCGGCAGCGGTCACCCGTCCATTCTCCCGCCCGAATTCGTTGCCGCCGACGACGAACCGGCCCGGCCGGGGGCCGCCCACCCGGGCCCGCGACCGCCCCCGGGGCCGCCCCGCGACCGCTGCCGAACCCCGCAGCCGCCGTCGCCACCCACGTCTGCTGTCCGCACGGACAACTGTTCGCGTTTCAGCGGCAGCAGTTGTCCGCACGGACAGCAGTCGGGCGGATGCGGGCATCCGCCGGGCGGCTCGGCGGGGCCGGGCGGCGCGACACCTCCCGTTCACCGGGCGGACACCGCCGCGCTCGGAACGCGTCCCGCGGCGCCCGTACAACCGGATTCGAGCATCCACCTGGGATGCCGGAAGGAGACGCTGATGCATCGGCGAAGGATCGTACTCACCAGCGGCGTCGCGTTCGGGCTCGTCGCGGCGCTGGCCGCGCAGGGCGCGCCCGCGATCGCCCACACGCGCCCCGCGCCGTCGAAGCACGTGCTCGTGCTGTCCGTCGACGGCATGCACCAGGCGGACCTCACCTGGTACGTGAAGCAGCATCCCCATTCGGCCCTCGCGGCCCTCACCCGCCACGGCCGCGACTACACGAACGCGGCCACGACGTTCCCGTCCGACTCCTTCCCAGGGATGGTCGCCCAGTTCACGGGCGCAGACCCCGGCACCAGCGGGGTGTTCTACGACGACACGTTCAACCACGCCCTGCTGCCCGCCGGCACGACGGACTGCCGCACGACGGCCAAGGGCGCGGAGGTCTCCTTCACCGAGGCGGCCGACGTCTCGCAGAACCCGATCACCCTCGACGCCGGTCAGGGCATCGGCTCCCCGGCGCTCGCCGCACTGCCGACGAACACGCTCGCGCAGACGCTCGCAGCGAAGAAGGCACTCACCGCCTCGATCCTGAAGCTCACCCCCAAGGCGGTCTCGCTGCTGAACCCGGCCGCGCTCCCGGTGAACCCGAAGACGTGCACCGCCGTGCTGCCCCACCAGTACATCCGGACGAACACCGTGTTCGAGGTCGCGAAGCAGGCTGGGCTGCGCACCGCGTGGTCGGACAAGCACCCCGCCTACGAGATCCTGAACGGGCCGTCCGGCACCGGCATCGAGGACCTCTTCACGCCCGAGATCAACAGCGTCGCCGACGCCGCGGGCGACGACTGGACGACCGACAACGCGCTGACCGCCGAGTACGACTCGTTCAAGGTCGCTGCGGTGCTCAACGAGATCAAGGGTCGTGACCACTCGGGCACGAAGTACGTGGGCACCCCTGCGGTCTTCGGGATGAACTTCCAGACCGTCTCCACCGCGGAGAAGCTGCCGACGTCCGACGGGCTGACGGGTGGCTACACGAAGGCCGGGACGCCGGGTCCGCTGCTCACGCGGGCGCTCGGCTTCGTGGACGCGCAGGTCGGCCGGATGCTGCAGGGGATCCACCAGCGCCACCTCGAGGGCAGCACCACGATCGTCCTGTCCGCCAAGCACGGCCAGTCACCGATCTCGCCGGCGGCTCTCCGCCGCGTCGACGACGGAGCGATCATCGACGCCCTGAACGCGGGATGGACGAGCGCCCACCCGGGTGCGAAGCCGCTCGTGGACTTCGCGGTCGATGACGACGGGATGCTGATGTGGCTCTCGAACCGGTCCGCTGCGGCACGCTCCTACGTCACGCACTACCTGCTGACGCACTCGGCGCCCGCGAACCTCATCACGGACCCCAAGGGCACCTTCTCGTCCACTGTGCAGTCCTCGGGGCTCACCCGGGTGCTGACCGGCGCGGCGGCGGACCGCTTCGTCGACGCGAAGCCCGGCGACCCGCACGCCCCCGACCTGATCGGGATCGGGCAGTACGGGGTCGTCTACACGGGCAAGGTCGGCAAGATCGCCGAGCACGGCGGCGACGCCACGGCGGACCGGCACGTGCCGCTCGTCGTGGCCGGCGCCGGTGTGCGGCACGGTGTCGTCGGAGCGCACGTCGCCACGACGCAGATCGCGCCGACGATCCTCCGCCTGCTGGGGCTCGACCCGAAGGCGCTCGCGGGCGTCCGGATCGACCACACCGCGGTGCTCCCCGGCGTGATCAAGCACTGACACCCATCCGTGTCTGCTGTCCGCACGGACAACTGTCGGCGTTTCGGCGGCAGCAGTTGTCCGTGCGGACAGCAATCAGCGGATGCGGCCGGGCCGCGCGGCCAGTGACGGCCAGTGACGGGCACTGACGCGCATCCGTGTCTGCTGTCCGCACGGACAACTGCTCGCGTTTCGGCGGCAGCAGTTGTCCGTGCGGACAGCAATCAGCGGATGCGGCCGGGATGCGCGGCAACTGACGCTGGCCTGACAGGTGGGGCGGGTGAGAGCGGCTCGGTCACTCCACGGGCTGCTGGAGGCGCCAGAGGCGGTCGCGGGTCATCGGCAGCTCGTGCGGCCGCACGCCGACCGCGTCCCGGATCGCGTTCGCCAGCGCGGGCGCGACCGGGTTGTACGGCGCCTCGCTCATCGACTTCGCGCCGAACGGCCCGTTCGGATCCGCGGTGTCGGTGAACAGCACCTCGGTCTCCGGCACGTCCGCCATCTGCGGCAGGTGGTAGTTGCGGAGGACGCGGGAAAGCACCTGGCCGCCGGACGTGCGCACCTCCTCGTAGAGGGCGCTGCCGATCGCCTGGGCGGTCCCGCCCTCGACCTGCCCGCGGAGCTGCTCCGGGTTGAGCACGCGCCCGGCGTCCACCGCCTGGACGGACTTGAGGATCCGCACCTCGCCCGTGACCGGCGAGACCGCCACCCGGAACGCGTGCACGTTGAAGGCGAGGCCACGAGGGGTGCCGTTCGCGGATCCGGGGGCCGTCAGCGGCGCGAACGCGGCGAGCGGCCGCACCGCGCCGTCCACCGAGACGGCGCCGCCGACCAGATGGGCGCCGGGACCGGCCGCGGCGAGCACCGCGTCGCGCAGCGCGAGCGCCGCTCGGTGCACCGCGGCTCCCGCCACCACGGTGCCGGCGGACCCGAACGCGCCGGTGTCGTAGCGCGCCGCATCCGTGTCGGACTGGCGGATGCGGATGGCGCCCATCGGCACGCCGAGCACCTCCGCGACGAGCTGCGCGTGCACCGTGGTCGTGCCGTTGCCGAACTCGGCGGTGCCGACCTCGAGCACGAGGGCCCCGCCGGCCTCGAGCGTGAGCCGCACGTCGCTGAAGTGGCCGCGGGGCGGCATGGTGGCGATCATCGAGGCGGCCATCCCCTCGCCGATCCGCCACGGGCCGCCATCCGCCGGCGCCGGGTCGCCGGGCTCGAGCATCGCATCCTCGGCGAGGTCGAGCGCCTGGTCGAGGCCGTAGCCGCCGTACTGCAGGTCGTTCACCTCGTCCGGGTCCGTGACGACGACCGGGTCGCCGGGCACGATCACGTTGCGTCGGCGCAGCTCGTACGGGTCGATGCCGAGGCGTCGCGCCAGCTCGTCCATCGCGGACTCCACCGCGAACATCACCTGCCCGAGGCCGTAGCCGCGGAATGCGCCCGACGGCGGGTTGTTCGTGTAGACCGACTCCGCCCGCACGCGCCGGTTCGGCACGCGGTAGACGCTGACCGACTCGTGGCTGCCGTGGAAGAGCACCCCGGGGGCGTGGTTGCCGTACGCGCCGGTGTCGGCGAGCACGTCGAGGTCCATCGCCGTGAGCACCCCGTCCGCGGTCGCGCCGAGCGCCACGGACACGCGCTTCGGATGCCGCATCGGCGCGACCGTGAACTCGTCCTCGCGGGTGAACTCGAGCTGCACGGGTCGCCCGGTCGCGAGCACCGCGAGGGTGACGAGGTCCTCCGTCAGCAGCTCCTGCTTGCCGCCGAAGCCCCCGCCGACGCGCGCGGTGATCACGCGGACGCGGTCCTCGCCGAGGCCGAAGATCCGGCAGATCTCGTCCCGCACCAGGTACGGCACCTGCGAGCTGGTGCGGAGCACGAGACGGCCGTCGGCGTCGAGCCAGCCGCGGGTGGCGTGGGTCTCGAGCGCCGCATGCGCGACGCGGCCCGTCCGCCAGGTGCCGGACACGACGACGTCCGCCGCCGCGAGGGCCGCGTCGACGTCGCCCATCTCGCCGTGCTTCAGCGCGGCGACGTTGCGCCCCGGCTCGGCGATGCGGCTGGCCGCGGCGTCCTTCTCCCCGTGCAGCAGCGGTGCGCCGGGGGAGCGGGCCGCCTCCGGGTCGAAGACCGCCGGCAGCACCTCGTAGTCGACCTCGATGGCTGCGGCCGCGGCCTGCGCCTCCGCAAGCGTCTCGGCGACGACCGCCGCGACCCGCTGCCCGGCGAAGCGCAGCACCGGATCGAGCACGAGGGTGTCGTCGGGGTCCTCGAGCCGGCTCTGGTGCCGGCCCGTCGAGAACAGCACCGCGGGCGCATCCGCCGCGGTCAGCACGGCGAGCACGCCCGGCATCGCGCGGGCCGCGGCCGTGTCGATGCGGCGGATGCGCGCGTGCGGATGCGGGCTGCCGAGCACCGCGAGGTGGGCGAGCCCGGTCGTGACGAGATCGAGGGTGTACGGCTCCGCGCCGGTGACGATCCGCTCGGCCGCCGGTGGCTGCACCGAGCGGCCGACTCCGGCGGCGCCGTCGCGCGGCACGGTCCGACGAACGCCGTGGACCGCGTCCCGGATGCTGCGGTAGCCGGTGCAGCGGCAGAGGCTGCCCTTGAAGAGGCGGGGCAGGTCCTCGTCGTCGGCCGCGGCGACCTCGTCCGTCGACGCCGTGACGACCATGCCCGCCGTGCAGAAGCCGCACTGGAAGGCCCCCGCGTCGACGAACCGCTGCTGCACATCCGCGAGGCCGCCCGCGTCGTCGCCGAGCCCGGCGACGGTGGTCACCTCGCGGCCCTCCGCGCGGTGGGCGGGCACGATGCAGGAGTGCACCGGCCGGCCGTCGAGCAGCACGGCGCATGCGCCGCAGTCACCCGCGTCGCAGCCCTTCTTCACGGCGAAGCGGCCGGCGTCGCGCAGCACGGTGCGCAGGCACTGCCCCGGGCCGGGATCGGCGTCGATCGCGCCGCCGTCGACGGTGAACCTCATGCGGCCAGCTCCTCGCGCACCGATTCCGCGAGCGTGCGGGTCATCGCGGCCCGCCAGTCGGCGGCGCCGTGCGCATCCGTGAACCACGAGCGGATGGAATCGATCGCCGCGAGCAGGTGCTCCGGTCCGGGCGGCTCGGGGAAGCGCAGCACCTCCGGCCGCGCGGTGCCACCGGTGATGCTGAGCACGGTGGTCCCGCCGGCGTCGCGGCGGCCTGCGACGACGGTCCCGGCGCGGCCGAGCGGCGAGAGCGCGATGCGGCGGAACGCCGTGCGGGCGGCGAGCGGCGCCGGTCCGATCTCGATGGACCGGAGCACCTCGCCGCGCGCGAGGGAGGTCGCCCGCTGGCCGAGCACGAACGCTTCGACGCGCTGCCGGCGCTCACCGCCGTCGGCGGTCCAGATCACGAGCTCGGCGTCGAGCGCCGCGGTGACCCCGATCAGGGCCCCCGCCGCGAGCGCCGTCACGATGTTGCCGCCGATGGTGGCGGTGTTCCAGACCTTGAAGGACTGCAGCAGCGACTCCGCGCCCTGCCGGAACAGGCGCACCGCCGGCCTGTCCGAGTCGGGGATGCGCACGAGGTCGACGACCGCGCAGGTCGCGCCGATCGAGAGCCCGCCGTCCACCCGCTCGGTCCAGTCCGGCCAGCCGAGCGTCGTCAGGTCGACCAGCCCGGTGAGGTGCGTCTGCGGCTCGGAGTACAGCCAGGTGCCGCCGGCGAGCGGCGCCTCACCCGCCGCGAGCGCGAGGTCGGATCGGTCCCGGGCGAGCCGCACGCCGGTCAGGTTCGGCAGGTCCATCCGCCCATTCTCCCCATCCCTGGGAACGCGCAGCCGTCCCACGGCGCACGGGGGCGTCCCTCCTGCACCTGAGCCCGACCGGAGGATGCCCTTGTCCTGAGGAGCGAGAATGCGTCCCCGACGGAAGGAGGGACCATGCGAGCGGACGCCCTGGTCGCCGCCGCGACCGGCGCCTACGCGGCCAACGTGGCCCTCGGGGTCGCGACCGCGACCCGCGTGGTCGACACGTCCCGCTTCCGCTGGGTGCATCACGCGCTCTACATCGTGACGGCGTCACTCACCGTCGTCGCCGTCGCCACGAACGTCCGCAGCGTGCCGGGCCGCCGCCTCGTCCCCGCCCTCGTGCCGCTCGCCGTCATCCCGTACGCCGGCACGCACAGCCGGCGGCACTACGCGGTGGCCGCCGCCGCCGCGCCGTTCTACGCGCTCGCCGCGCTCGCAAGGAGCTGACCGTTGGACCTGCTCGACGCCATCCGCCGCCGCCGCACGACGAACGGGCCCCTGCTGCCCGACCCCGTGTCGGAGGAGCACCAGCGGCTGCTCATGGAGGTCGCGGGCCGCGCGCCGTCCCAGCTGAACAGCCAGCCGTGGCGGTTCGTCATCGTCGAGCGGCGGGAGACGATCGAGGCGATCGCCGACATCAGCGGCGAGAGCATGACCGAGGCGATGAGCAACGGCACGTTCTTCGAGCGGTACAAGCCGTACTTCCGGTTCAGCAAGGCGGAGATGGAGCTGCAGCGCAGCGGGATGCTGTTCGACCGGCTTCCCGCGCCGCTGCGGCCGTTCACCGGCCAGGTGTTCACGTCGCGCGGGCAGAAGCTGATGAACGCGATGCGGGTGCCGCAGACCCTCGGCGCCGAGAACCGCAGGCTCGTCGCCGGTGCTCCGCTGCTGCTCGCGGTGCTGCTCGATCGCGCGGAGTACCGGCCGGGGGAGCTGTCGTCGTTCTACTCCGTCTTCAGCATGGGCGCCGCGATGGAGAACATCTGGCTGACGACGACGGAGCTCGGGATGGGGATCCAGTTCGTCTCGTTCCCCATGGAGGTGCCGGGGCAGTGGGGGCGGATCGAGCGGCTGCTGCAGGTGCCGGACGACCTGGAGCTGATGGCCGTGTACCGCCTCGGCTACCTGCCCGACGAGGAGCGGCGCCCGGCGATCGACTGGACGAGCGCCGAGCGCAAGCGGCCGTCGCAGTACGTGTTCCGGGAGACCTGCGCGACGCCGCAGGACGGCTGGGACGACGTCGCGGCGACCGAGCGCCGCTGAGCCGCTACGCCTCGAGGATCCGCTCCCGCGCCGTCGCGCGCTCGGCGGCGCTGATCGTCCCGTTCGCGGCGAGCACGTCGAGCTCCGCCAGCCGCTCGGCCTTCGACGGCGTACGCCGCAGTACATCGGACTGCATCACCTTCACCGCGAGGTCGGAGTCCAGCGTGAGCGGGTTCACGCCCTGCCGGCGGAGCCGCACCCCGCGGTAGATGGCCGTCCCGAGCACCAGCACGAACACCGCCACCACGAGGGTGAGCACGATCGCGAAGAAGACGCCGAAGAGCGGCATCCCGGGCATGGACGGGTCGTCGGGCATGAGGGCCTCCTCGATCGGCTGCTCGCAGCGTATGGCGGCCGATCGGCCCTCAGGCGGGACGCGGCCGATGTCCGCTTCCGGGACCCCGGTCCGGGGCCGTCGCCGGTGGGATGACGTCCCGAATCCGTTCAGCAGCCGTCCCGGATTGGGACAGGACTCACCCGGCAGCGCTCCGCCAGACTGTTCCGGCCATGCGAATCACCTCGCTCAACCTGCAGGGCTTCACCGACTGGGAAGCCCGGATGCCGCGCGTCGTCGCCTACCTGAGATCGATGGCGCCCGACGTGATCCTGTTCCAGGAGGTCGTCTGGCTGCCCGAGATCGCGCCGGTCACGCAGCTCGACCTGCTGTCACGCGAGATGGACTACCCGTACCGGCACCAGTCGGTCACGCGCCTGCAGCGCGGCCGCGTGACGGCCGACTACCGCGAGGGCCTCGGTCTGCTCAGCCGGCATCCGGTCCCCTCGACCGAGGCGCTCGTGCTGCACCACGAGCAGGGCGACCCGCACCAGCGGATCGTGCAGCTCGCGGACGTCGACGTCGACGGCACGACCTGGCCCCTGATGAACGTCCACCTCTCGGTCCGGGACGACTTCGCCCTGCACCACCTCGAGGAGGTGCTGCGGATGCAGGAGGCGCGGCACGAGCGGCGCATCCTCGGCGGCGACTTCAACGTCGACCACCTGGAGCGGCACCGCGAGCTCTGGCGCGGCTGGGCGAGGCTCACCTCGGAGCAGCTCGACTACCTCTCACGGCCCCTCTCCCGCGAGACCGACGACTACTTCCTGGTCCCCGATCGCTACGAGATCGCCGCCGTGCAGATCTCGGGAGACGGCCTCTCGGACCACCGCGCCCTGACGGTGGACCTCATACCGGCCCTGACGACAACCGGCTCGAAGCCGGCGCCCGGGAGGCGCTCAGAGCCCGCCGCGTAATCTCGCAGCATGGCTACGACGACCACGACCACGGTTCCCACCATCACGCTGAACAACGGCGTCGAGATCCCGCAGCTCGGGTTCGGCGTCTTCCAGATCGAGCCCGAGAACACGAAGGCCGCGACGCTCGCCGCCCTCGAGGTCGGCTACCGGCACATCGACACGGCCGAGATGTACGGCAACGAGAAGGAGGTCGGCCAGGCGGTCCGCGAGTCCGGGATCGACCGCGGCGAGATCTTCGTCACCAGCAAGCTGAACAACGGCTTCCACGACCCGGAGGACGCCGCGCGCGCCTTCGAGCAGTCCCTCGAGGTCCTCGACATCGGCCACATCGACCTCTTCCTCATGCACTGGCCGCTGCCGGGCGTGGGTGACTACGTCGAGACCTGGAAGGCGATGGAGAAGATGTACGAGGGCGGCAAGGTCCGCGCCATCGGCGTCTCGAACTTCAAGCAGCACCACCTGAACCGGCTGTTCGCCGAGACCACCGTGGTGCCGGCGGCGAACCAGATCGAGATCCACCCGTACCTCACGCAGGACGATCTGCGCGACTTCGACGCCCAGCACGGCATCGCGACGGAGGCCTGGTCGCCGATCGCGCAGGGCAAGGTGCTGCAGGACCCGGTGCTCGTGCGGATCGCGAACCGGGTCGAGCGGACGACCGCGCAGGTGACGCTCCGCTGGCACATCCAGCGCGGCGACATCGTCTTCCCGAAGTCGGTGACCCGGGAGCGCGTGCAGGAGAACTTCGAGCTGTTCGACTTCGAGCTGAACGACGCCGACATGAGCGACATCACCGCTCTGAACAAGGACGAGCGCACCGGGCCCGACCCCGACACGTTCAACTACATCCCGAGCTGAGTCCGGTTCCGCCGCTCCCGTGCCGCCTCCCGCCCCTCACCGCTCGGTCGAGGGGCGGGAAGCGGCACGTCCGCGTTTGAATGACGATCATGGTGTCCCTCGACGGTCGCGTCTTCGACATGGTCTCCTCCACCGCCAGCCGCGTGGATCCGGATGCGCCGACCCGCTTCGTCTACCACGAGGCCGACGGCGTCCTCTGGGGCGAGTACACGGGCGACACCGTGACGACCGGCCGCTTCGTCGGCACCCGATCCGGCGACCGGATCGACGTGCGGTTCGTGCACGCGCTCGTCGCCGGCGGCACGCCGGTCGCAGGCGAGGCGGCCTCGCGCGTCGAGCAGGACGACGACGGCCGTCTCCGCCTGATCGAGGACTTCGAGATCGACGGCGAGCCGCACGTCAGCGTGTGCGCGGAGGTCCGCCGTACCTGACGGCCTGACTGTTGCCACTTTTCGCGACCTTGAGGCCGCCATGCCCGCAGAAAGTGGCAACCGTCGAGGTGGACGGGAGCCATCAGGGGATCCGCTACACTGGACGACGCCGAAGACCGCCGGTCGTCGTCATGCCCTCGGGCGTGATGACCGAAGGTCCGGGTCCGCGAGGATCCGGCGACCTGCGCAGGTGACATGAGCAGCACGTCCGATCCGTCGGACGGTCTGGCCCCGTGCGCCTGCGCCGGGGCTTTTTTGTTGCCCCGACGGTGTCGGCACCGACGACTTACCGACATACGAAGGAGGTGCACATGGCGACGAAGGAAGCCACTGTGGCCGAGCTCACGGACGGGTTCAAGAACTCGAACGCGACTCTGCTCACTGAATACCGCGGCCTCACCGTCGCGCAGCTGAAGCAGCTGCGCACGTCGATCCGTGAGCACGCCACGTTCGCCGTGGTGAAGAACACGCTCACGAAGATCGCCGCGAACAACGCCGGTATCACCGCGTTCGACGCGGAGCTCGCCGGGCCGTCCGCGATCGCGTTCGTGCACGGCGACACCGTCGCGGTCGCGAAGGCGCTCCGCGACTTCAGCCGCGCGAACCCGCTGCTCGTCGTGAAGAGCGGCTACTTCGACGGGGCTGCCCTCAGCGCCGCCGAGGTGACCCGCCTCGCGGACCTCGAGTCCCGCGAGGTCCTGCTCGCCCGCGCCGCGGGTGGGTTCAAGGCGTCGCTCACGCGTGCCGCCTACGCGTTCAACGCCCCGCTCTCGAAGGCCGTCCGCACCGTGGACGCCCTTCGCGAGAAGCAGGCCGCTTGACGGCCTGCGCCTGACAAGCGCAGCGCAGGCCGCGTAGCCCAGAAGACCTCGGGGCGTCCGCCCCGAATCGACCCACTCATCAACCCCTAGGAGGAACCTATGGCCAAGCTCAGCACCGACGAGCTCCTCGACGCGTTCAAGGAGCTCTCCCTCATCGAACTGTCCGAGTTCGTCAAGAAGTTCGAGGAGACGTTCGACGTCACCGCCGCCGCGCCCGTCGCGGTGGCCGCTGCGGGTGGCGGCGCTGCTGCTCCCGCGGAAGAGGTCGAGGAGAAGGACTCCTTCGACGTCATCCTCGAGTCGGTCGGCGACAAGAAGATCCAGGTCATCAAGGAGGTCCGTGCGCTGACCTCCCTCGGCCTCGGCGAGGCGAAGGCGCTGGTCGACGGCGCTCCGAAGCCCGTGCTCGAGGGTGCGAACAAGGAGACCGCCGACAAGGCCAAGGCTCAGCTCGAGGCCGCCGGCGCCACGATCACGCTCAAGTAGTCGTCCGCAGACGAACGCCGAAGGGCGCCATCCCGCACGGGGTGGCGCCCTTCGGCCGTTCCGGGGACGACGGATGGTCTCGTCCTCGCAACCAGCGAGTCGATCTCGCTCCGCCGGATCCTCCGCGTGCCGCGGCTGGTGGTCTCGGTTCGTGCCGCCGAGGCTCGCTCGCCGACGGCACGAACCGAGACCACGGTGACGGCCCGCCCCGGATGGTCGCAGCTCGTGCCGCTCGATGCAGTCCGCGAACGGCACGAACTGAGACCACGGGTCCCGTGAGGGGGCTCGGCCCATCGGCGATGCGTGGGCAGGCCGTTCCGGGCGGTGGCGCGCGTCAGGTGGGCTCGAGCACGCCGACGGAGCGCACCGCGGCCGGTGGTGCGCTCAGCGGCTCCCGATGCCCGGATGGGGGAGCGGCGGTCGTGCGGCGCAGCACGAGCGAGCACTCCGCCCGCACGACCCGCTGCCGGGTGTGGATGCCCTGGAGCTCGTCGAGCACGATCCGCGCGGCCGTCACGCCCTGGGCCTGCGGATCCTGCCGGATCGTCGTGAGCCCGAACGCCTCGCTCCACGCGTGGTCGTCGATGCCGATGACGGAGAGGTCGTCCGGCACCTTCAAGCCGAGCTCACCCGCGGCGAGCAGCACGCCGAAGGCCATCTCGTCGGATCCCGCGAACACCGCGGTCGGTCGGTCGGGCCGGTCGAGCAGCACCCGCGCGGCCACCTTCGCCGGAGGCATCTGGAAGCCCGCGGAGATGAACCAGTCGTCCCGAGCCTCGACGCCCTGCGACCGCAGCGCGGCGCGCCACGCGTCCCGCCGCACGAGCGCGACGGTGTAGTCCATCCCGTACTCGTTCTCGCCGCCGATGTGGGCGATGCGGGTGTGGCCGAGGGACATGAGGTGGCCCATCGCGAGCCGCGTGGCCGCCTCGTCGTCGATCCCGACGGTGCGGAGTCCGCGGACGGGTGCGCCGACGACGATGGCGGGCATCTGGAGCGAGCGCAGCTCCCGGCGCTCCTCCTTCGAGAAGTCGATGCCGAGCGCGATCACCGCGTCGGCGCGCTTGCGGAGCAGCGCGTTGTGGAAGAGCCGCTCCCGGGCGCCAGGACCGGCGCCGAGGTTCACGAGGAAGGCGTCGTAGCCCTCCCGGCGAAGCACGCTGTCGGCGCCCTCGACGACCTCGGTGTAGAACCAGCGCCCCATCGACGGGATCACGACGCCGATGGCGCGATGCCGTCCGCTGGAGAGCCCCGCGGCGGAGGGGGAGGGCACGTAGCCGAGCTCGGCCGCCGCGGCCTGCACGGCCTGCCGCGTCTTCGGGGAGACGTTCGGCAGGCCGCGCAGCGCGCGGGAGACGGTCGCGGTGGAGACGCCGGTGTGCCGGGCGACATCGTGGATGCTGGTCATCCGCTGCCCTCCGCGACTGGGATCAGGAGCCGTCCGGCCGGTCCGGGCGGTTGAGGACGCTCCGGCGCAGGAGCCAGAGGCCGAGTTCGAACAGGAGCAGCACGAGCGCGGTCAGCGCGGAGATGAGCGCGTCCCGCTTCGTGATCTCCAGGTAGAGGGTGATGGCGACGAAGGCGACGGCGAAGAACCCGATGAAGCCGAGACCGAGGTCGAAGGTCTCCTTCAGGTCCCGCCGCCGCCTTCCGTCCATCAGCCCTTGACCCCGCCGGCGGTCAGACCGGCGACGATCCGGCGCTGGAAGAGCAGCACCATGATGATCAGCGGGATCGTCACGACGACACCGGCCGCCATGGTGGCCGTGTACGGCACCTGGTGCGGCTGGCTGCCCGTGAACTGGCCGATGACCGTCGTGACCGTCTGCGTCTGGTTGCTGTGCAGCACCGACGCGAGCAGGTACTCGTTCCAGCTGGCGATGAAGGCGAGGATCGCCGTCGTGAACACCGCGGGCGCCGCAAGCGGGAGGATCACGATGCGGAACGCCTGCGCCTTCGTGCAGCCGTCGATCCGCGCCGCCTCCTCGAGCTCCCAGGGCATCTCGCGGAAGAACGAGTTCAGCGTGTACACCGTCAGCGGCAGGGCGCCGGAGATGTACGGGATGATCAGCGCCTGGTAGGTGCCGTTCCAGCCGATCTGCGTGAAGAGGCCGAACAGCGGGGTCAGGAGCGCGACGCCGGGGAACATCGAGGCGCCGAGCACGAAGCCCATGACGAGGCCCTTCGCGGGGAACGTCATCCGGGCGAGCGCGTAGGCGGCGAAGACGCCGACCACGAGCGCGATGATCGTGACCGTCGTGCCGATGAACAGGCTGTTGGCGAGCCCGAGCGCGAGCTGGTTGTTGGCCGGGTCGAACGCCGTGTAGTAGTTGTCCAGAGTCAGGTGGCTCGGCAGCAGATTCGTCTCGTACGTGTACTGCACGTCCCGGAACGAGGTGACGATCATCCAGTAGAACGGCAGCAGGCACCAGATCACGATCAGGGCCGCCTGGATGGCCGTCCTGGTCGCCGCGCCCGCGGTCTTCCTGCGACGGGCTCGCACACGCGAGAGCGTGTACTCGTCGAACGCCGGACGCTCCGCGGCCGCGGTGGCCGGCCCTGCGACTGTCGAGCTCATACTTCCTTCGCCACCTTTCGGGCCTTCTTCTCGCTGCCGGTGATGTTCGCGCCGAGGAGGCGGATGAACACGAACGCGACCGCGAAGATGATGATGAACGTGATCGTGGAGAGTGCGGATGCGCTGTTCTGGCCATTCGTGCCGCCCAGCTGGTTCACCACGAGGATCGACAGCGTGGTGGTCGCGTCGCCCTTGCCGCCGCCACCACCGGTGAGGATGGCGGGCAGGTCGTACATGCGGAGCGCGTCGAGGGTGCGGAACAGCACCGCGACGACCAGCGCCGGCTTCAGCAGGGGCAGCGTGATGCGGAAGAAGGTCTGCACGGTCGTCGCACCGTCCATGCGCGCCGCCTCGTAGGTGTCCTCCGGGATCAGCTGGAGGCCTGCGAGCAGCAGCAGGGCCATGAACGGGGTGGTCTTCCAGGTGTCCGCGATGACGATCGCGAAGCGGGACGCCCAGAGGTCGGACCCCCAGATGATCTGCGCGTGCAGGACGGCGTTGACGATGCCGTCCGTCGCGAAGATGAAGTACCAGAGCTTGGCGGTCACCGCCGTGGGGATCGCCCACGGCACGAGCACCGCCGCGCGGAGGATGCCGCGGCCCTTGAAGTTGCGGTTCATGATGAGCGCCATCCAGAGACCGAAGATGGTCTCGAGGGTGACGGTCACGACCGCGAAGAAGAACGTGTTGAAGACCGACGTCCAGAAGCTGGCGGCGAGCGAGCCCGGCGCGCAGGGGACGGTGCCGCTCGCGCCGTTGCACTGCTGGAGGAGCCAGTGCGTGTAGTTGCTCAGGCCGGCGAAGCCGCCGGTCACCGCGAAACCGGTGGCCGGGTCGATGTGCGCGTCCAGCTGGAACGAGTTGATGACGGACAGGACGATCGGATAGCCGACGACCACCGCCATGACGACGATGGTCGGGGCGAGCAGGAGGTACGCGGAGCGGACCTCCTTGCGCCGGGTGGCGTCGAGGCTGTCGCGCCCCGGTCGCCGTCCGTCACCGGGGGACGGAGCTATCGCGGTGGATGGATCCGCGGTGGTCATGATGCCTCCTTGCAACTGTGACCGGGGGGAGAAAGCGAGAGGCCCGGGTGCCGACCGGGTGGTCGGCACCCGGGCCTCGTCACCGGATGGGATCAGCCGTTACCGGCCTGCTTGATGGCGTTCGTCATGTCGGCCAAGGCCGCGTCCACCGTCTTGCTGCCCTTGAGGGCCGCGTAGGCGTTGTTCTGGATCGCTGTGGTGACCGCCTGGTAGTACGGCGTCGCGGGCCGCGCCACGGCGCTGTCCAGCGAGGCCTTCAGGGTCGGCAGGTACTTGTACGTGCCGGTCAGGGACGAATCCGTGTACAGCGCGCTCAGCACCGGAGCCGCGGACGACTTCTGGATGGCGAACTTCTGGACCTCGGGCGTCTGGAACCACTTCAGGAACTCGAGCGCGGTGCCCTTGTGCTTGGAGAAGTTGCTGATCGCCCAGTTGTGGCCACCGAGGCTCGACTTGCCCGGGAACCCGGCGATGCCGAGGGCGTCGGGCTTCGCCTTCGCGAAGGAGCTCGCGTCCGTGGTGGTCAGGCTGTAGGCGTACGGCCAGTTCGTGTAGAAGAGCAGCTTGCCAGCCTCGAATGCGGCGCGGCCCTGCTCCTCCTGGTACGTGATCGCGGCCGGGGGGATGTCCCCGTTCTTGAACGCGTCCACGAGGGTCTGCAGGCCCTGCTTCGCCTGCGGCGTGTCGAGGGTCGGCTTGCCGGACGAGTCGACGACCGTGCCGCCGGCGGAGTTGACCGCCTCGGAGAAGTTCACGGTGAGGCCCTCGTACTTCGCGAACTGGCCCGTGTAGCAGCCGATGCCCTTCGCCTTGGCGATGGAGCAGTCGGCGAACATCTCCGCGTAGGTGGTCGGCACGGGCTTCGAGCCGAGCAGGTCCTTGCGGTAGTAGAGGATCTGCGAGTCCGTGGCCGCCGGGGCCGCGTACTGGATGTTGTGGTAGGTCGAGGTGGCGAGCACGGCCGGGACCACCGCCGACTCGTCGAGCTTGTAGGCCCCGGTCAGCGGCTGGAGGTACTGGTTCGACGCGAGCTGCTGCGTCCAGACCACGTCCGACGAGACGACGTCGTAGTCCGTCGACTTCTGCTGGAAGTGGAGCAGGAGGTCCTGGAGCTGCTGGTCGGCCTGGTCGGACTGCTGCTTGAAGGTGACGGGCTCCTTCGGGTGGGCCTTGTCCCACATCGCCTTCAGGAGCGGCAGGGTGCCGTTGTTGTCCTTGCCCTGCACGACCGTGATGGGGCCGTACGCGGACTTGTCGATCTTGGTGCTGCTGCTGCTTCCGCCGCCGGAACCCGAGGTCGACGTGCTCGAGCACGCGACCAGGCCGAAGGCGGTGAGGGCGAGCGTCGCGCCTGCTGCGGCGACGCGCATCGCTGTTCTCATTGGACTCCTCTTTGAGTAGGGAACACAGGGTGCTGTGACCAGGGCACTGCTGCGTGCCCCTGCGTCACCGTAGACGATGCCCTGTGAGGTGGCAAGGCGGAGTGCAAGCGTTTGCAGCAACCGTTGCGATCCTGTTTCCCAAGCGGTGCCGCCCCCGGGACGGGTGACGCGCTCAGGGCGGAAACGCTCACCCGTACCGGCGCCGACGGGGCGCCTGGCCAGCGCAGGGTTCCGCCCTCGGCGGACCGCGCAGCCCCGTCCCTGTGCGCACCTACCCTTGGCTCTCGTGAGCATGGCGCGCGGCGGGCACCGGGGTGGGGTGGGTGCGCGCGACGCCGCGGTGGCGCGGGACGAGATCAAGGCCTCGCCGAAGATCCCGGATCTCGGTCGCCGGATCGTCGAGCTCTTCCGGCCGCATCGCGCCCGGCTCGCGCTCACGATCACGCTCGTGCTGATCACCGCGGCCCTCACGGTGGTGCCGCCGCTGCTCACCCAGCGCGCGTTCGACGAGGGGCTCTTCCCGCCGTCCGGGCATCCCGACCTGCCCGTGCTCGCGGAGATCGTCCTCGGGATCGTGCTCGTCTGGGCGGTCTCGCAGGGTCTCGGCGTCTGGCAGACCTATCTCACTGCCACCGTCGGCAACGGCGTGACCGCGTCGCTGCGCGTGAAGCTCTTCTCGCGCCTGCAGCAGATGGAGCTCGGGTTCTTCACCCGCACGCGCACCGGCGTGATCCAGTCACGGCTCGCCAACGATGTGGGCGGCGTCTCGAACGTGCTCTCCAACACGGTGTCCAGCGTCGTCGGCAACACGGTCACGGTGCTCGCCGCGTTCGTCGCGATGGTGCTGCTCAGCTGGCAGCTCACGATCATCGCGCTCGTGCTGCTGCCGTTGCTCGTCGTCGTGCAGCGCCGCGTCGGCCAGCGCCGGGCGCGGATCGCCACGAAGACGCAGGAGTCGCTGTCCGAGCTGTCCGCCATCACGCAGGAGGCCCTCAGCGTCTCCGGCATCCTGCTCGCGAAGGCCTTCACCCGCCAGGCGAGCGAGACCGCGCGGTACGCGGAGGAGAGCGAGCGGCAGCTGCGCCTGCAGATCCGCCAGGAGATGACCGGCCAGGGGTTCTTCGCGATCCTGCAGGTGTTCCTGCTCGTCATCCCGGCGCTCGTCTACCTCGTCTCCGGGATGCTCATCCAGAACGGTGCCGCCATCACGGCCGGCACGATCGTCGCGTTCACCACCGTGCAGTCGCGGCTGACGTTCCCGCTGCTCGGGCTGCTCCGCGTCGCGCTGGACCTGCAGACCTCCTCCGCTCTCTTCGCGCGCATCTTCGAGTACCTCGACCTCGCGCCGGCGATCAACGACGTGGCCGACGCCGTCGACGTGCCGACGGACGAGCGCCTCGGGCTCGTGGAGTTCGACGACGTCTCCTTCACCTATCCGCCGGCCGCCGGCGAGACGGAGCCGGTCCGGATCCTCGACGGGGTGAGCTTCACCGTGCAGCCCGGCCGCTTCACGGCGCTCGTCGGGCCCTCCGGCGCCGGCAAGACGACGATCGGGTACCTCCTGCCGCGGCTCTACGACGCCACGGGCGGCGCGGTGCGCTTCGCGGGGGTGGACGTGCGGCGGCTGAAGCAGGCGTCGCTGCTGTCGCAGATCGGCATCGTGAGCCAGGAGACGTACCTCTTCCATGCGACGATCCGCGACAACCTCCGCTACGCGAAGGCGGACGCGACGGATGCGGAGATCGAGGTCGCCGCGCGGGGGGCGAACATCCACGAGACGATCGCCCGGTTCCCGGAGGGCTACGACACCGTGGTCGGCGAGCGCGGCTACCGCCTCTCCGGCGGGGAGAAGCAGCGCGTCGCGATCGCGCGGGTGCTGCTGAAGAACCCGCCCGTCGTGCTCCTCGACGAGGCGACGAGCGCGCTCGACTCCGTGTCGGAGCGCATCGTGCAGGAGGCGCTCGACGCGGCGTCGAGCGGGCGCACGACCGTGGCGATCGCGCACCGGCTGTCCACGGTGATCGACGCCGACGAGATCCTCGTCGTCGACGCCGGGCGCATCGTCGAGCGCGGCACGCATGCGGAGCTCGTCCGGGCCGGCGGCCTCTACGCCGAGCTGGCCTCGGAGCAGGGCGTCGACTTCGTCGACGGTCCCTTCGCGGACGGTCCCTTCGACGCGGCGCCGGCCTGACCGCATCCGCTCGCCGCCCGCTTCGTCCCCGGGTCATCGAACGGTCATAGGGGTGCCATAACGCCCGATCCGACGATCCGTCCATGACCTCATGGAGCGGGCGCACCGACGTCGAGATCGTCGTCCCGGTGCACGACGAGGAGCGGGTGCTGCAGGAGAGCATCTGGCGGCTGCACCGCTACCTCAGCCTGCACCTGCCGATGGAGTGGCGCATCACGATCGTCGACAACGCCAGCACCGACGGCACGCTCGCCATCGCCGAGGGGCTGGCCGGGTCGCTGTCCGACGTCCGCGTGATGCGCCTCGACCGCAAGGGCCGTGGCCTCGCCCTGAAGGCCGCGTGGGGCGAGTCGACCGCGCAGGTGCTCGCCTACCTCGACGTCGACCTCTCGACCGACCTCGACGGCCTCGCGCCCCTCATCGCGCCGCTGCTGTCCGGCCACTCGGACGTCGCGATCGGCACCCGCCTCACCCGCACCAGCCGCGTCGTGCGGGGCACGAAGCGCGAGTTCATCTCCCGCTCCTACAACGGCATCGTCCGCACCGTGCTCTCGACCTCCTTCACGGATGCGCAGTGCGGGTTCAAGGCGATCACGCGCGAGGCCGCGCAGCGGCTGCTGCCGCTCGTGCAGGACGACGGGTGGTTCTTCGACACCGAGCTCCTCGTCCTCGCCGAGCGCTCGGGTCTGCGGATCCACGAGGTGCCGGTCGACTGGACGGACGACCCGGACAGCCGGGTCGACATCCGGCGGACCGCGGTCGAGGACCTCAAGGGCATCTGGCGGCTGCTGAACGATCTGGGGCGGCACCGCCTCCCCGTCGAGGCGATCGCGGAGGAGCTGGGCCGCGGCCCGATCGGGCCCACCGCGCCGCCGCGCTTCGGTGCGCAGGTGCGCCGCTTCGCCGTCGTCGGGGTGCTGTCGACGATCGCGTTCGCGCTGCTGTTCCTCGTGCTGCGGCCGCTGTTCGGCGAGCAGGCCGCGAACTTCCTCGCGCTGCTCGTCACCGCCATCGCCAACACGGGTGTGAACCGCTGGTTCACCTTCGGCGTCACCGGCCGGGTGGGTGCGGTGCGGCATCAGGCGCAGGGCCTGGTCGTGTTCGCGCTCGCCTGGAGCATCACCTCGGGCTCCCTCGTCGCCCTGCACGCCGCCATGCCGCACGCGTCGGCGGCCGAGGAGATCCTCGTGCTCACGGCCGCGAACCTGCTCGCGACCGTGCTGCGCTTCGTCCTGCTGCGCGCCTGGGTGTTCCGCGCGCGCCGCGCCGCCCCCGAACCCCGGCGCGGCCGCGCCCGCCGTCCCGCACCCCGGGCCGCCACCGACCACCCCGAGCCGATGGAGATCGCGCAATGACCTCGACCCTCTCCGGATCCGATGCGGCGGTCCGGCCCGCAGCCCGCCCCTCCGGCCGCCCCGTCGCATCCGCCGTCCGCTGCCTCTGGCGCGGCCGGGCGACCGACGCCGCCTGGGTGCGCCCGTCGTTCCTCGGCCTGCTCGTGCTCGCGGCGGTCCTCGACATCTGGGACCTCGCCGCCAGCGGCTGGGCGAACGCGTTCTACTCCGCCGCGGTGCAGGCGGGTTCGAGCAGCTGGGAGGCGTTCCTCTACGGGTCGTCCGACCCCGGCAACTCGATCACGGTCGACAAGCCGCCCGCCTCGCTCTGGGTCATGGACCTCTCGGTGCGGATCTTCGGGCTGAGCGCCTGGAGCATCCTGCTGCCCGAGGCCCTGATGGGCGTCGCGACGGTGGCGCTCGTGTACCTCATCGTGCGGCGCCGCTTCGCGCCGGGCGCGGCGCTGATCGCGGGCGCCGTCACCGCCCTCACGCCCGTCGCGGTGCTGATGTTCCGGTTCGACAACCCGGACGCGCTGCTCGTGCTGCTCGTCACCCTGGCGACCTATCTCACCCTGCGGGGGATCGAGGACGGGCGCGCCCGCTGGATCCTCTGGGCCGGCGTCGCGATCGGCTTCGGCTTCCTCACGAAGCAGCTGCAGGCGTTCCTCGTCGTCCCGGTGCTCGGCGGCGTCTACCTCTTCGCCGCGCCCCGCCGCATCGGCGTGCGCCTCACGCACCTCGCCGCGGCGCTCGGCACGCTGCTGGTCTCCGCCGGCTGGTGGGTCGCGATCGTCGAGCTCGTGCCCGCGAGCATGCGGCCCTACATCGGCGGCTCCCAGGCGAACGACTTCCTCGAGCTGTCCTTCGGCTACAACGGCTTCGGCCGGCTCACGGGCCAGGAGACCGGATCCGTCACCGGCGGCGCGGCCGCCGGCGGCATGTGGGGCGCGACCGGCCTGCTGCGGCTGTTCGGCAGCGACTTCGCGACCCAGATCAGCTGGCTGCTGCCCGCGGCGCTCGGGATGCTCGTGGTGGGTCTCGTCGTCACCTGGCGGCGGCCCCGCGTCGACGCTGCCCGGGCGACCGTGCTGCTGCTCGGCGGCACGCTGCTCGTCACGGGCCTCGCGTTCAGCCTCGGCGCCGGCATCATCCATCCGTACTACTCGGTGGCGCTCGCGCCGGCGATCGGCGGCCTCGTCGGCGTCGGTGCCGCGCTGCTGTGGGCTGCCCGCGGTGCATGGTGGGCCCGCATCGTGTCCGCGGTGATCGTGCTCGCGAGCACCGCCTGGGCCGTCGTGCTGCTCTCCGCGGCGACCACCTTCCTGCCGTGGCTCACACCGGTCGTCGCCGTCGCGGGCCTGCTCGGGGCGGCGGCCCTCCTCGTCGGACCGCGGATCGCAGCTCTCGCGCCGATCGCGATCGTCGCGTCCCTGATCGCCGGGCTCGCCGGACCCGCGGCCTTCGCCGTGAACACCACGCTCACGCCGCACACCGGCTCGCTGCCGACCGCGGGCCCGGCCGTCTCGCTCGGCTCCGCCGGCGGGCGCTTCGGTGGGACGGGCTTCGGGCATCGCTTCGGCGGCACGAACGGGTTCACCCCGCCGCAGGGCGGCTTCGGTGGGAACGGGTTCGGCGGGTTCGGCGGTCGTGCGGGCGGCGGCCTCGCCGGGGCCCTGCTCGGCGGCGACACGACCGTGAGCTCGGCGGTCATGGCGGCGCTGAAGGCGAACGCCTCCGACTACACCTGGGCCGCGGCAGCCGTCGGGTCGCAGAACGCGGCCTCGTACCAGCTGGCGACGGGCCTCGCGGTGATGCCGATCGGCGGCTTCAACGGGAGCGACCCGTCGCCGACCCTCGCCGAGTTCGAGCAGGACGTGGCCGCGGGCAGGATCCATTGGTTCATCGCCTCCGGGCTGCGTGGCGGCATCTCGAACGGCGGCTCGAACTCGTCGGCGGAGATCGCCGCGTGGGTCGAGGAGCACTTCACCGCGCAGACCGTGGGCGGGGTGACGCTGTACGACCTGTCGGGCGCCGCGGCGTCGAGCACGAGCGACTCGTCCAACGCCTGACCCCCGTGCCGGGCGCCACCGAGGTGGCGGCCGGCGCGCTCGTGGGGAAGGCTGCGGGCTGTGGCTGTCGTCGTGCTCGCTCCCAACGCGTTCAAGGGCACGATCGGGCCGCTCGCCGCCGCCGAGGCGCTCGCCGCCGGATGGGCGAGGATCCGTCCCGCGGATGCGCTGCGCCTCGTGCCGATGGCTGACGGAGGCGACGGCACCCTCGAGGCGCTCGGTGCCGCGGGCCCCGCGGCGGCCGAGTCCGCCGTCGTGCCGGGGCCGGTCGGCGGTGTCGGCCCGGCCCGCTGGCTGCGCTCGGCCGACGGGACGGCGATGCTCGAGCTCGCGGCCACGGGCGGGCTGGCGCTGCTCGCCGGCTCGCGCCTGCCGTCCCGGCGCCGCGCGGCGGAGGCCACGACGGCCGGCTTCGGCACGGCCGTGCGCATCGCCCTCCAGCGGGGTGCCGCGGAGCTGGTGCTCGCGATCGGCGGCAGCGCCTCGACCGACGGGGGAGCCGGGTTCCTCACCGCCCTCGGCGCGCGGCTGACCGATCGTGACGGGGATCCGATCCCGCCGGGGAACACCGGACTGGCTGCGCTGCACCGGATCGACCTCGCGGGCCTCGTGCCGCCGCCGGCCCGCGGGGCGGTGGTGCTCACCGACGTCACGAATCCGCTGCTCGGGACGGCCGGCGCCGCAGTCGTCTTCGGGCCGCAGAAGGGCGCGGCTCCGGAGGACGTGCCGGTGCTCGAGGCCAACCTCGCGCGCTTCGCCGCCCGGCTGGCCGAGGTGGTGCCGGTCGAACCCGAGCGGCCAGGCGCAGGCGCGGCGGGCGGGCTCGGCTTCGGGCTCGCCGCCTGGGGTGCGCGCATCGTCGACGGCGCCGGGGAGATCGCGAGGCGGGTGGGGCTCGGCGCCGCGCTCGCCGGTGCCGACGCCGTGATCACGGGGGAGGGGCGCTTCGACGACCAGACCGCCGGCGGCAAGGCTCCCGCGCGCGTGCACGCCCTCGCGGCGGCGGCCGGCGTCCGTCCGCTGCTCGTGGCCGGCCGCATCGACGCGGCGACCAGCGGCTGGGCGGATGCGGTGGCGCTCGTCGACCTCGCTGCGGACCCTGCTGAAGCGATGCGCGATCCGGCCCGCTGGCTGGCCGAGGCCGCGGCGACCCTGGCCACCCGCTTCCCGGCCTGACGCCGCCCGCGACTTCGATCACGCCGCCCGACCCCGCGACGGATGTCGTCGTCGTGCAACCCACTCACGGAGGAGATCCGCAGTCGACGGGCCTGGGAGAAACCGATACCGTCGCCGCATGCGGATCCTCGTCGTCGGTGCCGGTGGAGTGGGGGACGCGATCGCGAAGATCGCGGCGACCCGGAGCTTCTACGAGGCGGTGATCGTCTCCGACTACGACGTCTCCCGGGCGGAGCGCACCGTCGCGTGGATCGCCGAGCGGCACGGCGCCGAGGTGGCGGCCCGCTTCTCCGCCGCGCGGATCGACGCATCCGACCCCGAGGGCGTCGCCGCCGTCGCCCGCGAGAACGGCGCCACCCACGTGATGAACGCGGTCGAGCCGAAGTTCGTGCCGTCGGTGTTCGCCGGCGCGCTCGCCGCCGGCGCCGACTACCTCGACATGGCGATGAGCCTCTCGGAGCCGCATCCGACGGATCCGTTCCGGCAGCCCGGCGTGAAGCTCGGTGACGACCAGTTCGAGCAGGCGGGGGACTGGGAGGCCGCCGGCCGCCTGGCGCTCGTGGGCATGGGCGTGGAGCCGGGCCTCAGCGACGTCCTCGCCCGGTACGCCGCCGATCACCTCTTCACGGAGATCGACGAGCTCGGCACCCGCGACGGCGCGAACCTCGTCGTGCGCAACGAGGCCGGCGAGGAGATCTTCGCCCCCTCGTTCAGCATCTGGACGACGCTCGAGGAGTGCCTGAACCCGCCAGTCATCTGGGAGCGGGACTCGGGCTGGACGACGACCGCGCCGTTCTCCGAGCCGGAGGTCTTCGACTTCCCCGAGGGCATCGGGCCGGTCGAGTGCGTGAACGTGGAGCACGAGGAGGTGCTCCTCATGCCCCGGTGGCTGGACGCGAAGCGCGTCACCTTCAAGTACGGCCTGGGCGCCGAGTTCATCGGCATCCTCCGCACCCTCCGCGACCTCGGGCTGGCCTCGACGGTGCCGCTGCGCGTCCGGAGCGCCGCCGGCCCGGTCGAGGTCGCCCCGCGTGACGTCGTCGCCGCCGCGCTGCCGGATCCGGCCACGCTCGGCCCGCGGATGGAGGGCAAGACCTGCGCCGGCGTGTACGTCACCGGCATCGGCACGGACGGCACCCCGCGGGCCGTGTACCTGTACCACGTGGCCGACAACGCGGACACGATGCGCGAGTTCGACAGCCAGTGCGTGGTGTGGCAGACGGCGCTGAACCCCGTGATCGCCCTCGAGCTGCTCGCGACGGGCGTGTGGTCGGGCGCCGGGGTGCTCGGGCCGGAGGCGTTCCCCGCGGACCCGTTCCTCGAGCTGATGGCGCGCAGCGCCGCGGACGGCGGCTACGGCCAGCCGTGGGGGCTGTCGGAGCGGGAGCCCGTCAGCCGATCGTGAGCGTCGCGGTGAACGCGATGCTCACGCAGCAGACGAGGCCGAGCGCGACCGCGATCGTGCCGCCGCCCCAGGGGTGACGCTCGGTCCAGCGCAGCAGCGCGGGCCGGGTCTGCCGCAGGTCGCGGAGGGTCATCGGGGTGTCGACGGTCTGCACGAGCACGTCGAGGTGCCGCAGCACGGTGCTCATGTGCTGGTCGCTCCAGGTGCCGCCGCTCATCCGGAGCAGGGTGTGCTCATGCTCGTCCACGATGAAGAGCTGCCGCCGGGTCTGCACGCTCTGCGGGTCGTAGAGGGCGAGCGTCACCGCACCGGCGACCGCCTCGCGGGGGATCGTGCGCGGGCGGCTGAGCAGGCCGTGCTCGACCATGCCCTGCGGATCGAGGACCAGCTTCGCCCGTGAGAACCGCCATGCCACGAGCGCCGCGACGATCAGCGTCACGCCGGCGGCGATGGTCACGGGCAGCATGTTGCCGCCGGTGCTGCCGATCTCGAACGCCGTCGCGTAGACGGGGACGACGGCCGCGACGAGCGATCCGACGATGGGCAGCCAGTACCGCTGCCGGAAGGGCTTCAGCGTCACCGTGCCCACCGCGCGCGCGGTCGACGCGGTGATGGTCATGCCCGGCACAGTACGGGGGCCGCGCGGTCGGTCGCAGCCCCCAGAACGGAGCGCAGCGGCTCAGCGCCCCTGCCGGGGGACCGCCGCATCGTCGTCGGGTTCGAAGATCGCCTCGATCGGCTGCTCGAACACCCTCGCCAGCCGGAACGCGAGCGGCAGGCTCGGGTCGTACCTGCCGGTCTCGAGGGCGTTGACGGTCTGCCGCGAGACGTCGAGTCGGTCGGCGAGGGCGGCCTGCGTCAGCCCGCGCGCCTCGCGCAGCTCCTTCAACCGGTTCCTCACCGGCGGGCGGCCACGCCGCTGCCGATCGCCCACGAGACCATGCCGATCCCGTAGACGATCCAGGGTGCGCCGGGAACCACGAGGCCGGCGGCCGCGAGCAGACCGAGCGTGACGCTGCCGAGCATCGCGAGCGCGAATCCGACGGCGATGCCTTCGAGCAGGATGCGCCGCTGGTAGTCGTCGATCCGCCGGACGTGCCGCAGCACGGCCCAGGCGACGCCCGCCGCCGGTACGGCCGGCAGCACGGCGAGCGCGAACCGCGCCGGATCGTGCCCGTGCAGACCGCCCCAGACCGTGACGGCGACCAGCACGACGACGTATGCCGCCATGGCCGCCCCGAACTCGCGGAGGTACGCGCGGGAGCGAGCGCGATCGCCGCGACTCGCGCGGCCGGTGTCAAGTTCGCTTGTCATGATGCGATCCTGCTCGCCGGCCGCGGAGTTGTCAAGGACCCTTGTCATCGCGCCGTCGAGGCCTGGGGAACTCCTCCGAGAGGGCTGGGGCCACAGGGAACGCCGGGGAGCGCCTCGTACCGTTCCGGCATGCAGGACGCCCCCGTCGCGATCGGTACACCCGCACTGCGGACCGGCCGGCGGGCTCATCCGTTCGAGGAGGTCCTGCTCGCCTGGGCGCTGTCCGGGACCTTCTTCGCCGTCGCCGCAGGCGGTCTCGGTGTCTTCCTGCACGTGATCGGGGTCATGCCGCTCCTGCCCTGACGGGCATGCTTCGCGCGCCTCCGGGAGCGCGGAGGCGCGTCACGCGTGCGGCGTGTGCTCGTGCGCCAGGTGTGCAGCCGGTTCCAGCTGGAACGTGGAGTGCTCGATGCTCACCGCGAAGTGGTCGGCCACGCAGGCCTGCAGCCGGTCGAGCAGGCCCCTCGTGTGGCCCGAGGTGAAGCACTCGTCCTCGACGACCACGTGCGCGGTGAGCACCGGCAGGCCACTCGCCACCGTGGTGACGTGCAGGTCGTGCACCTCGAGCACGTGGTCCAGCTCGAGCAGGTGCCGGCGTACCTCGTCCAGGTCGAGGCCGGCCGGTGTCGACTCGAGGAGCACGTCGACGGTCTCCCTCAGGAGCACAGCGGCGCGCGGCAGGATCAGGATCCCGATGATGATCGCCGCGACGGCGTCGGCCCGCTCCCAGCCGGTGGTGATGAGCACGACGGCCGCGACGATCACGGCCAGTGCGCCCAGTGCGTCGTTCGCCACCTCGAGGAAGGCGGCCCGGAGGTTGAAGCTCGACGATCGGCCACCCGCGAGCACCACGAGCGAGACGACGTTGCCGATCAGGGCGATCACGCCGAACAGCAGCAGGCCTGGGCCCGACACGTGCGGCGGGTCGATGAGCCGCCGCACCCCCTCGACGAGCACGAAGAGGCCGACCGCCAGCAGCACCGCGGCCTGGGCGGTGGCGGCCAGCACCTCCGCTCGCGCGTAGCCCCAGGTGCGGCGAGCGGTGGCGGGCCGGCGGGCGATGCGGGCAGCGGTCAGCGCGACGGCGAGCCCACCCGCGTCGGCCAGCACGTGGCCGGCGTCGACGACGAGCGCCAGGCTGCCGGTGACGAGGGCGCCGACGATCTCGACGACCAGCAGCGCGACGGCGATCGCGAGGGCGACCGCCAGCCGTCCGCTGTCCGCCCGCCGCCTGTCGTGGTCGTGCGCCATGTCGCCCTCCCGTCACCCAATGGTTCCACCAGCGGGCGACGGTCGCGCCCGGATCAGCGGCGGCGAAGGATCCTCCGGAGCAGGCCCAGCCCGATCCAGCCGGTGAGCACCCAGGGACCCACGACGAGCAGCGGGTCGATCCAGCGGTGGTGCGTGTCCGCGCGATCGGACCGCAGCGCCGAGGCGCCGCCGGCGGTGAGCTCGGTCCGCACCCCGGTCTCCGTGATCGGGTCGTCAGGGCGAAGCGAGGCCATCGAGCGCAGATGCGCCCCGGCGGCCTCGACCCGGTCGCCGAGGATCAGCAGCAGCCAGTGCGCGAGCCGCGCCTCGCTGAAGCGCTTGTACGCCGTCCGGCGGATGATCCCGGACACCCCGTGGAGCGGGGCGACGGTCCCGAACACCGGCGGCAGCATGCCGTGCTCGATCGACCGCTCGCGCGGGTAGGTCTCCTTCTGGCGGTCCGGGAACTCCCAGTGCGCCCCGGTCGCGCCCGGATCGAACCGCTCACGGGGGTAGGACGGGCGATCCTTCGGGTCGAGGTCGGCGCCCCAGCCGGGGATCCGCGCCTGCAGCTGCTCGTTCGACTCGCGCTTCGCGGGCTTGTCGGCCACGTAGGGCCGGTTCACGTCGGTCATGGTGCTCCTTCAGTCCGTTCCCGGCTCGACGAGCACCTTGATGCAGTCGTCGAGCTTCGCCGAGAAGAGGTGGTACCCGTCGGCGATGTGCTCGAGGGGCACCCGGTGCGTGACGATCTCGCTCGGCTTCAGGTAGCCGGCCTGGATGTGCTCGAACAGCCGCGGCCACTGGCGCTTCACGGGTGTCTGGTTCATCCGGAGCGTCAGCCCCTTGTTCATCGCGTCGCCGAACTTCACGGCGCTGAAGACCGGCCCGTACGCCCCGGCGACCGACACCGTGCCGCCCTTGCGCACAGAGTCGATCGCCCAGTTCAGCGCCACCGGCGACCCGCCCTGCATCTTCAGCTTCGCGCTCGTCACCTGCTGCACGAAGCTGCCGTCCGCCTCCGCGCCGGCGGCGTCGATCACGACGTCGGCGCCCAGGTAGTCGGTCGTCCTCTTCATCTCGAGCACCACGTCGTCGACGTGCGTGAAGTTCACCGTCTCCGCGTACGCGAACTCGCGGGCCTTGTCGAGGCGGTAGTCGAGCTGGTCGATCACGATCACGCGGCCGGCGCCCATGAGCCACGCGGATCGGGCGGCGTAGAGCCCGATGGGCCCGGCGCCGAACACCACGACGGTGTCGCCCTCGGTGATGTCGCCGAGCTGCGCGGCGAAGTAGCCCGTGGCGAGCGCGTCGGTCAGCAGCACCGCGTCCTCGTCCGCCATCCAGTCGGGGATGATCTGCGGGCCGACGTCGGCGAACGGCACGCGCACGAACTGAGCCTGCCCGCCGTCGTAGCCGCCGGTCGTGTGCGAGTACCCGTAGATGCCGCCGACCGCCGTCGCGTTCGGGTTCACGTTGTGGCAGTTCGAGTACAGGCCGCGGGCGCAGAAGTAGCAGGAGCCGCAGTAGACGTTGAACGGCACCATCACGCGGTCGCCCCGCTTGAGACGCTGCACCGACGAGCCGACCTCCTCGACGACGCCGATGAACTCGTGGCCGAAGGTCGTCCCGATCCGGGTGTCGGGCATCATCCCGTGGTACAGGTGCAGGTCGGAGCCGCAGATCGCGGCGAGCGTGACCCGCACGATGGCGTCGTTCGGGTGCTCGATCCGAGGCACGTCCTTCTCCTCGACGCGGATCTTGTACGGGCCGCGGTAGACCATCGCGCGCATGGGTGCTCCCTTCGCGCCCCAGGGCATGAGGCGGATCCCCGACAGGCTGCTTGCGCAAGCCGTGCGATTCATGGGGCTGCGGTGAGTGCGGGCTGGCTGCCGCATGCCGATCGGGAAGCACCTCCGGTGCACTATCCTGCACTTCATGGATGAGGGAGCGGTCGGCCTCGCCGCGCTGATCGGGTCGCGCATCCGGCACGAGCGTCAGGCGCGCCATTGGACCCTCGATCAGCTGGCGGACGGCTCCGGGGTCAGCCGCCGCATGCTCGTGAACGTCGAGCAGGGCGCGGTGAACCCCAGCGTCGGCACGCTGCTCCGCCTCAGCGACGCCCTCGGGGTCGGCCTGCCCGCGCTCGTCGAGCCGCCGAAGCCGCGGCCGCTCAAGGTGGTGCGGCGCGGCGAGGGTGCGGCGCTCTGGAGCAGCGAGGCAGGGGGAAGGGGCGAGCTGGTCGCCGGCACGGAGCCGCCGGACGTCGCCGAGCTGTGGGACTGGACGCTCGCGCCCGGCGATCACCACGTCAGCGAGCCGCACGCGCCCGGGACCAGGGAGCTGCTGCACGTGCAGGAGGGGACGGCGACGATCGAGGTCGGCGGCGAGGCGCTCGTGCTCGCGACGGGGGACGCGGTGACCTTCGCCGGCGACGTGCCGCACTCCTATCGCAACGACGGACCGGATCGTGCCCGCTTCACCCTCGCGGTCTTCGAACCCGGCGTGGGCTCCTCGTCGAAGTCGGCCCGGGATGCCTGACGCGGGGGAGCTCGAGCGGTTCCTCGCGGCTGCCCGCGTGGATCCGGCCGTCTTCGCGCTCCGGCCCGACTACCGGGCCGCGCTCGTCGCCGTGGACGGCATCCCGGCCGGGGGAGGCGAAGGCGGCACCGCCGCGCTGGTCGCCGACGCGGAGGCGTACGCCCGCGAGCTGCTCGCCGCATCGCCGGTGGACGAGCTCCCGCACGTCGCGGCGTGGCGCGAGGCCTACCGCGCATTCGGCGCGAAGCCGCAGCGCACCCGCAACAGCCTCGAGGCGCTGCTCCGGCGAGCGGCCGCCGACGGCCTGCCCCAGGTGAACCCGCTCACCGACCTCTACAACGCCGTGTCCGTGCTGCACCAGGTGCCGCTCGGCGGCGAGGACCTCACCGGCTACCTCGGCGCCCCGCGCCTGATCCGTGCCGTCGGGGACGAGCCGTTCGACACCGTCGCCGCCGGCGAGGACGTCGTGGAGCACCCGGAGCCCGGCGAGGTCGTGTGGTGCGACGAGGTGGGCGTCACCTGCCGGCGCTGGAACCACCGGCAGGGCCGCCGCACCCGGCTCACCGAGGAGACCTCGCGCGCGCTCTTCATCCTCGACGCCCTCGCGCCCCTGACCGACGAGGCGGTCGCCGCCGCGGTGCAGGCGCTCGTCGACCGCATCGCCGAACTCGGGCCGGGGATCACCGTCACCACCCGCGTGCTCGCCCCCGAAGGAGACGACTGACGTGCTCATCCACCCCTGGGACGCCGCCCTCGAGCCCGCCGAGTGGCAGCAGTGGCTGGCCACGACCGATCACTTCGGCCTGCTCGCCGTGAACAACCTCGACGCCGCGCAGGCGCCGTGGGTGCTGCCCAGCCACTTCACCCCGGCCGGCGACGAGCTGCTGATGCACCTCGCCCGCCCGAATCCCGTCTGGCCGCACCTCGAGGCGGCCGTCGAGGTGCGGCTGGCCGTCGTGGGGGACTGGGCGTACGTCCCCACCTACTGGCGCGCGGCCGAGGGGATCCCTGTCGACGAGGGCGTGCCGACGAGCTACTACTCCGCGGTGCAGTTCGTGTGCCGCCCGACGGTCATCGACGACCCCGCGGAGAAGGCCGCCGTGCTGACCGCGCAGCTCGCCGACCTGCAGCCCGAAGGCCGCCATGGGGCCGTCTCGCCGGACGACGGGCCGTATCGGCGGATGCTGTCCGGCATCCGTGCGATCCGGCTGGCGGTGCTGCGCGTCGACGCGAAGTTCAAGTACGACGACGCGAAGCCCGTCGAGCACCGGGAGCGGGTCAGCGCGGCGCTCGAGCAGCGGGACGAGGGGCTCGACGCGGCGGCCGCCGGGCAGCAGCGACGCCGGCTCGCGGCGATCGGGGAGTGGCGCGCTCGCGAGCGCGACGCATGACGACGCTCCGTGCCCGCGGTGCTGCCGTGCCGCCGTGGACGCTGGCGGTCGCGGCGATGCTGGCGGTGCAGCTCGGCTCGGCGCTCTCGGTCGGGGTCATCGCGGCGATCGGCGCCGGCGGGACCGCCTGGCTGCGGCTCGGCATCGGCGGCGTGATCTTCCTGCTCGTCGCCCGCCCGCCGCTCCGCTCGATCGCGCGCCGCGACGTGCTGCCGCTCCTCGGCCTCGGCGTGACGACCGGGCTGCAGACCGTCGCGTTCCTCGGCGCGATCGAGCGCGTCCCGCTCGGCACGGTCGTCGCGATCGAGTTCCTCGGGCCGCTCACCGTCGCGGCGCTGCGCAGCCGCACCCGCCAGGCCCTGATCTGGCCGTTGACGGCGCTCGCCGGGGTCGTGCTGCTGACCGAGCCCTGGGTCGGCGCCGTGGATGCCGGGGGCATCGCCCTCGCCGTGCTCGCCGCCGTCGGATGGGGCGTCTACATCGTCCTGACGCAGCAGGTCGGTGACCGCTTCAGCGGTGTCCGCGCCCTCTCGCTGACCGTGCCCGTGGCGGCGTTGACCGCGGCGGTCGTCGGCATCCCGCAGGCGGTCGGGCACATCACGGTCGCGGTGCTGATCGCATCCGTCGGGCTGGCGCTGCTGCTGCCCGTGCTGCCGTACACCTTCGAGATGCTGGCGCTGCGGCGGATGACGCCGGCGGCGTTCGGCACGTTGATGGCGCTCGAGCCGGCGATCGGGGTCGCACTCGGCATGCTGGTGCTGCATCAGACGCCCACGCCCGTGCAGATCGTGGGCATCGCGCTGGTCGTGATCGCGGGGGCCGCAGCGCAGCGGGGCGGCCGGCGCGAAGGCGGCCTCGAGCAGCTCCAGCCCGAAGCGGGGGGATGACGCCGCTCAGCTCGTGGGCGCCGCTCCGGCAGGAGCGGGGGAGCGGCAGCCCGACAACGGCCGGGCTCGCGCGTAGCGACCTGCGCGGCCGCCGCTAGGTTGAGCGCGTGAACAGCCGCGGTCTTCGTCTCGCCATGATCGTGGTCGGCGCGATCTCCATCATCGTCGGAGCCATCTGGATCTTCCAGGGCCTGAACGTGCTCCCCGGCAGCTTCATGACCGGCAGCCCGACCTGGCTGGGCATCGGCCTGATCCTCGCGCTCTTCGGCTTCGTGCTCGTGGTGCTCGGCATCCGCGGTTCGGCCGGCAGGCGTTCACGTCCCTGAGGAGCGGCCGCCGCATCGTCCGACGCGGAAGAACCAGGAACTCGCGGGGTGGCGTGAACGTGAGTTGCCACTGCTGGCCCTCGAACGGCGCGTTCAAGGGCCAGAAGCGGCAACGCATGGGTCTCGGAGGATCGCCGTGCCGGTCAGCTGACGCGACGGCGGTACTGCCCGATCGCGAGTGCGTAGGCCACCACGAGGATGCCGACGAGCCAGGCGAGCGCCACCCAGATGTCGCTGCCGACGGGCTGCCCGGCGAACAGGGCCCGCATCGTGTTCACGATGGAGGTGACGGGCTGGTGCTCCGCGAACCAGGCCACCGGGCCCGGCATGGACTCCGTGGGCACGAAGGCTGAGCTGATGAAGGGGAGGAAGATCAGCGGGTAGCTGAAGGCGCTGGCGCCGTCCACGGTCTTCGCCGAGAGCCCGGCGATCACCGCGAGCCAGGTCAGGGCGAGGGTGAAGAGCACGAGGATGCCGACGACGGCGAGCCAGGCGCCCACCGAGGCGCCCGTGCGGAACCCCATGATCAGGGCGACGCCGATCACGATCGCGATCGAGGTGAGGTTCGCGACGAGCGACGTGAGCACGTGGGCCCAGAGCACGCTCGGCCGGGCGATCGGCATCGACTGGAAGCGCTCGAAGATGCCGCCCTGCAGGTCGAGGAACAGCCGGTAGGCGGTGTACGCGATGCCGGATGCGATCGTGATCAGCAGGATCCCGGGCAGCATGTAGTCGATGTACGAGCCGCTGACGCCGGTATGGATGGCGCCGCCGAGCACGTAGACGAACAGCAGCATCAGCGCGACCGGAGTGACCGCTGTGGTGATGATCGTGTCGGGGCTGCGGAGGATGTGGCGCAGCGAGCGGCCGGTGAGGACGCCGGTGTCGCCGAGCGCGTGGGTGGTCATGACGGGTCCTTCCGGTCGGTCGCGGCGCCGGCGGCGTCGACGCGCGAGGTGAGCGCGAGGAAGACCTCCTCGAGCGTGGGCTGCTTCTCGACGTACTCGACGGTCGCGGCCGGCAGCAGCCGCTTCAGCTCGGCGAGGGTGCCCTGCTGGATGATCCGGCCCTCGTGCAGGATCGCGATGCGGTCGGCGAGCTGCTCCGCCTCGTCGAGGTACTGGGTCGTCAGCAGCACGGTCGTGCCGCGGCCGGCGAGCTGCTTCACCGTCTGCCACACCTCGATCCGCCCCTCCGGGTCGAGGCCGGTGGTGGGCTCGTCGAGGAAGACGATCGGCGGGTCGCCGATGAGGCTCATCGCGATGTCGAGGCGGCGCCGCATCCCGCCCGAGTAGGTGCCCGCGCGCCGGCCGCCGGCCTCGGTGAGCGCGAACCTGGCGAGGAGGTCGTCCGCGATCCGGCCGGGGTCCGGCACGTGGCGCAGCCTCGCGACGAGCACGAGGTTCTCCCGGCCGGTGAGCACCTCGTCGACGGCGGCGAACTGCCCGGTGAGGCTGATGGATTCGCGCACGTCGCCCGGTTGCGTCGTGACGTCGGCGCCGTTCACCGTGGCCGTGCCGCCGTCCGGCTTCAGGAGGGTCGACAGGATCCGGATGAGCGTCGTCTTGCCGGCGCCGTTCGAGCCGAGCAGGGCGACGATGCTGCCCGCCTGGATCTCGAGGTCGACGCCGCGCAGCACGGGGACGGCCTTGAAGGACTTCTCGATGCCGCTCGTGCGGATCGCGACGGTGGCGCTCATCGCGGCGCCATCCCTTCCGCGTCGTCGATCGCCTTGACGAGGCGGGCGCGCTCCTTGTCGATCCACTGCTTGCCCAGGTAGGCGCGGGCGAACGACTCGGCGAACTCCACCGGGTCGTCGCCGACGATGTCGCGGACCGGCGTGCCGTCGGCTGCGGCGCGCTCCCACAGGTCGGCCAGGTCGCCGAACATCGTGATGAGGGTGTCCCCGTCGACGATGCCGCCGGAGTACATGAGGTAGCGGTGCAGGGCCTTCGCCGCGGCGCCGTAGGGGTCGGGCAGGGCGTCGATGCGCGCCTTGTCCTGCTTGTACTGCTTCTTCTGCTCGAGCGACCCGGTGAGGGTCTCGATCCACTTCGATGCCATGGTCAGCCTTCTTCTGTCTGCGGGTCTCGGTCGTGCTGGTGGAGCTGCTGGATGCGGTCGGCGAGGAAGGTCCACGACCGCCAGAACTCGTCGAGGTACTCGGCGCCCTGCGCGTTGATCGCGTAGACCTTCCTGGGCGGCCCCTTCTCGGACGGCACCTTCGTCACGTCGACGAAGCCGCGCTGCTCGAGCCGGATGAGGAGGGCGTAGACGGTGCCCTCGACGATGTCGGCGAAGCCCTCGTCACGGAGCCGGGCGGTGATCTCGTAGCCGTACGCGGGCCGCCCCGCCAGGAGTGCGAGCACGATCCCCTCGAGCGTGCCCTTCAGCATCTCGGTCATGAGCTTCGCCATGGCGCTCCTTCCCCTACTCGGTGTCACTGAGTACTGGTAGATAGTGACACCGAATAGCCGCAGGCGCAAGCATGAGCTCGAGACGAGGTCTCCGGTTGGGGCGTCGATCCGACTCGGGGGAGTCCGGCTGCTTCGAGGCACCGGGCCGCTCCGCTCCGACTTGCTCGGCGCGGCCGCCGAGCCCACTACCGCTCCGCCCCACGAGGCGGGACGATCGCTCATGATCCGCAACCGCTCGGCTCCTCCGTTCAGCGTGACGCCGGTGCTCAGCTATCCGGATGTCCTCGCCGCCGCGGCGTGGCTCGAGCTCGCCTTCGGCTTCGTCGAGCACGTCCGGATCGGCGACCACCGGGTGCAGATGGGCGTCGGAGACGGCGCGATCGTCCTCACCGACGCCACGAACGGCCGCACCGCTCCCGAGGCCGAGTCCAGCCACTCGGTCATGGTCCGCGTGAGTGACATCGACGCCCATCACCGCCGGACGATGGCGGCGGGCGCCCGGGTTCTCTCGAACCCTGCCGATCACCCCTACGGCGAGCGGCAGTACTCGGCGATGGACCTGGCCGGTCACCACTGGACGTTCACCGAGTCGATCGCGGACGTCGCGCCGGAGGAGTGGGGCGGAACGACCGTCACGCCGTGGTAGCGACCCACGGGAGAGGAGATGCACATGACTGTGCTGACGGGTCGCGACCTGGACGACGAGACCCTCTCCGGCCTCGAGCGGAGCAGAATCCCGCCGTGACGTTCCAGGCCTACCTCGACAACATCCACGCGAAGACCGGGATGTGGCCTGACGACTTCCTGCAAGCGGCGCGGGCCAAGGACCTCATCCGACCCGATGTGAAGGTGGGGCAGCTCGTCGACTGGCTGAAGACGGATTACGGGCTCGGCCATGGCCACGCCATGGCGATCGTGCAGGCCTTCCGGATCAGTAGCGACGTGGCGCCCGCTCCGAAGCGGGCCGGCGGATGAGCGTCGACGACGACCCGGCGTCTGAGATGTGGACCGGCTGAGACACCGGAGACGTATCGCGCGCCCGGAGGCGCATCGCAGCCCTACGCAGACGTGACCGGGCGGCCGTCGCCGTCACCGGGTACTTGCTGGGGGGAGGCGGGGTGCCGTGGCCCGGGCTTGCTACCCTTCGTGAGCGGCCCGAGTCCCCGGCCGCGATTCCGATCGGATGGACTCGGGGGCTCAGCGGTGGCACGGCAGCTCGTCTCGACGCCCGGAGCGTCTTCGCCCGGCGCCTCGTCGTCCGTCCGGACCACGAGGCCGAGGCCTCCCGGCAGCAGCGCCGCTTCCCGTGCGAGCGACTACACCGAGCTCGCGGTGCGGGTGAAGTCGGCCGGTCTGCTGGACCGGCGGCTCGGCTGGTACGTGATGCGGCTGACCGCCCTGCTGGCGATGTTCGCGGTCGCGCTGGTGCTCGTGTTCGCGCTCGGGCGGACCTGGTGGCAGCTGCTCGTCGCCGCGCTCTTCGGCGTGCTGTTCACCCAGACCGCATTCCTCGCTCACGACAGCGCCCACCGGCAGATCTTCACCTCGGGGCGGCGCAACGAGGTGTTCTCGCGGATCATCGGGAACCTGGGTGTGGGCCTCAGCTACGGGTGGTGGATGACCAAGCACTCGCGGCACCACGCGAATCCGAACACGGTCGGGAAGGACGGCGACATCCGCCCGGGCGCGCTCGTGTTCACCCCGGAGGACGCCGCGCGACGGACCGGCGTGGCGGCATGGCTGACGGCGCGCCAGGGCTGGTTCTTCTTCCCGCTGCTGCTGCTCGCGGGGGTGGATCTGCACCGCAACGCGGCGCTCGCGATCCTCCGGAGAGAGGTGAAGGACCCGCTGCTGGAGGGGGTGCTGATCGCCGTCCGGCTCGTGGGCTTCACCGCGCTGGTCCTCGTGGCCCTCGGCCCCGTCCTGGGCGGCGCCTTCATCGGCGTCCAGGTCGCCGTGTTCGGCTTCACGATGGGGGCGACGTTCGCGCCCAACCACAAGGGCATGCGGTTGATCGCGCCCCACGAGCGGATCGACTACCTGCGCAGGCAGGTGCTGACCTCGCGGAACATCACGGGCGGCTGGTTCATCCGCACGGGGATGGGCGGCCTGAACTACCAGATCGAGCACCACCTCTTCCCGAGCATGCCCAGCGTCAACCTCCGCCGGGTGCGGCCCATCGTGCGGGCCTACTGCGCCGAGCTCGGGGTTCCCTACACCGAGACGTCGCTGCTGCGGTCCTGGATGATCGTCGTGCGGTACCTGCATCGGGTGGGTATCCGGCATGCCGACCCGTTCGACTGCCCGGCGGCCGCCGCGTTCCGCACGGCGGGCGGGAGCCCGGGCGCAGGGGTCTGAGGCGCGATGCCCCGACTCGTGTGACGGCAGCGGATCCCCCGACCTGGATGCGTGGCGTCGTCCTCCTCGTGCCGACCGTTCAGGTGGTCCGTCCTACCGTTCCCACCATGAGTGATGAAGCGATCGCCGGTCCGCTGCACGTGACCGTCGAGGCGGACGTCCGTGTGGCCGACCCCCGCCGGCTGGGCGGAGGCGCGCCGGCGGAGCTGGCGGGAGTGCTTGCCGGGCTCATCCGGCGGCATGCGTGGGAGGCCGGGCTCGAGATCGTGGATCCCGAGTCCGTCCGGGTGATCGTCCGCCCGATCTCCTGAGGCAGGTCCTCGCGCTCCCGGCCGGAACGCATCGGACGTCGCACGAGCGGCAGGGAGACCGGGGTTCGACGGGCGGCTCAGCGTCGAGCGCCGGACCCCGGTGTGCTCGTCGGCCCGTCCCTGGTCGAGATGACCGCTGCGGAGCTGGCCCTGCTGGCGTGGCGTGCGCAGGAGGGACTACCGACGAGACGACCGAGGTACTTCCGGCTCCGCGTCCGCAACAGGCTCGCGGTTCTGCTCGCCGACGGTCATCCGCGCAACCTGAAGCAGGTGCGGGACGAGCAGGATCAGCCATGCGGCGGTGGGAAGCAGGGACACCATCGCGACGATCAATCCGACGGGGCCGGCGTTCGCGGGCACGAGCATCGTCAGTCCGGTGAGAAGGCCCACCAGGCCGGGGAGCCGGCCGAAGATGTGGTGGCGGACCATCACGGCCGAGAAGAGCAGGGTGCTGACCGCTCCGAGGATGTAGCTCGTGGCGAAGGTGCCGCCGTTGTAGACCGTGAGCATCGTCATGCCCGCTGCCAGCAGTGCCGCCTTCTGGGCGGTGGAGGTCGCCGCCGCGTACTGGTCGCTCAGCATCCACATGGAGAAGGTGGCTTCGCGTGAGACGACGAAGAGCACCAGGCTGAACAGACCGGTCACCAGAGCCAGCAGTGCCCAGGCGGGCGCGACGCGGCGGACCACCACGTACAGCGCCAGGTAGAACGGGATCATGACGAGGTAGTCGAGGGTCAGCAGGAGATCGAGGTCGAGGAGCCCCTTCACCGGGTTCTCCTGGAACAGCGCGAAGAAGCCCTGGGCCGTGCTGGGTGGTGGGCTGAGGATGAAGACGGCCGCCTGCAGCGGGATCATCACCACCACGAACACCGCTGCCGCGGCGCCCAACCGGAGCAGTCCTCCCCATCCGGCCCCGACGGGCGGGATCCCGGTCGGTTCAGCGGACATTCCTTCGACTCCCGCCGAACGTCCCGTCGGTGGATGCCGGTGTGGGCTGGACCTCGAGCTTGCGCTTCAGGCCGGCCCAGATGCGGCGCTCCTGGCGCCGACCAAGGGGTCCCACCAAAGGGCTGAGCGCTCGGAACCAGCCCTTGGGGCGCACCTGCCAGTCCCAGGCCATCAGCGTGGCGCCGGCCTCGGGGGTGAAGGTCACGGTCCCGGAGGTCTCCATCATCGAGCTCGTGGTGACCGAGGCCAGCCGGTGCGGCCGGTCGAACTCGGTGAGCTCCACCACCATGTCCATCCGGCCCCTCCCCATCCGAGCGCGGAACTCGGAGCCGAGCCGGACGGGCTCGGGGGTCAGCAGCTCGGCCTCGGTCATGGCGGGGTTGAAGGAGGGCTCGTTCCGTGAATCCGCGACGGTGTCGAAGACCTGCTCCAGGGGAGCGGCGATCCGGACGCTTCCTCTCACGCGAGCCATCGGGTCAGGCTCACGCATCGGGGTGGGACGCGCGCGGGCCAAAAGGCCCGAAGGATCGCAGGCGGCGGCCGAGCGCCGTGAACTGCCTATCGGGCACGTCGGGCCCGCGAGTTCGACCTCGAGCTCGGCCAGGACGAGGCGAGCACGCGCCCATCGACCTCGGCAGAGATCTCGAAGCGCGATGCCGGCGACCGGGAGCTTCCGGGCGGATCATCAGCGACATGTCGCGATCTGACGCCTGCGACGTTGTAGCGAGGCGAAGCAAGTGCCCCGACGGATCCCTTGAGGTCAGTCGATCCCGAGATCCAGCCGGAGCCCGTCCTCGTCAAGAGCGTCGCCCGGCGCAGGAGGCTTGAAACGTGCGGAGCGTGCGACGGGCTTCATCTCGGGGGCATCTCGGTCGATTCCGGACTCCTCGTCCGTCCGGTCGAGTTCAGTTCGGTCGTCGGCCGGCAGCACACCGGCGGCGGGCTCAGCGCCAGGATCCGGTACGGGCAGGAACGGGTCAGCGGTCGACACCACTCGATCGTGCGGCACCAGGATGACCGACGGGTGAACCCTGACCCTCGCCACGGCGCCGGCACAGGCGCGGTCACAGGGCCTGGTTGGCCGCCCCATACCGGGCCTCGGGCATCCGCGCACTGGCAGGTCTGCCCCCGCATGTTCACCTGACCGCAGCACGCCCGCTCACGCGGGAGCGGCGCCCGGCCGTGCCTCGTTCACCCCGTGCTGTTACTCAGGATCGATGATCCCCGTTGATGGCGTCGCCGTGCCTGCGCAGCGACGCGCGCTGGTCACCAGCGCGGTCGCGGCGCGATTCGCGCCCCTGCTGGTCGGTCTCGCCGGGACGCTCGTCACCGGCTGGCACGTCGGCGTTCCCGCCCTGTGGCGCGACGAGGCGGCATCCGTTGGTGCGGCCCTCCGCACATGGCAGGCGCTCGGCGCGATGGTCGGGCACGTCGACGCTGTGCACGCGGTGTACTACGCCTTCCTGCACCTCTGGTTCGCCGCCGTGGGCTACACGCCGATGACGCTCCGGGCGCCGTCCGTGCTCGCCGCGGGCGGCACCGCGGCGCTCGTCACGGTGCTGGGTACTCGCCTCGCAGGGACACGTGCCGGCATCGCGGGGGGCGCGGTCGCCGCGTTTCTCCCCTCGCTCGTCTGGGCCGGCGGCGAGGGCCGGTCCTTCGCAATGAGCGCATTGCTCGCTACGACCGCGACGCTCGCGCTCCTCCACGCGCTCGGACAGCACCACAGCCGTGCCGCCGCGATGGCCAGTTGGGCCGGTCATGCCGCGCTGCTCGCGCTCGCTTCGGCGCTGTTCCTCGACAACCTGCTGCTCGCCGCCGCACACGCCGTGACCGCGTTGCTGCTTGGTCGCGGAGCGAACCGGTTCGCTGGTCTCGCTTCGGCCGCTGCCGTGACCATCGCCGTGCTGCCACTGATCCGGCTCGCCGCCGGGCAGAAAGGACAGGTGGGCTGGATCGCCGCCGACGCCCCGGCGTCGCCATGGCATCAGATAGCCGTCGAGCAGTGGTTCCGGTCCGACCTTGTGGCGGCGACGGTCCTCGTCCTGCTGGTCGGAAGCGGGATGCTCGCCGCAGTGCGCCACCGCGTCCCCGCCCGCGCGCTGGCCGTCGTGATCCCGTGGGCGGTCGTCCCTCCGGTCGCGCTGCTCGCCGCCGGGCTCGTCACCGCGCCTCTCTACTGGCCGCGCTACGTCACGTTCACCGCTCCGGCGGTCGCGCTGCTCGCCGGCATCGCCGCAGCCTCATTACCCCGGCTGCTCGGTGTCGCCGCCGTGCTCACCATCGCCGCCACCGCGGTTCCGCAGATCGTCGCCGATCGTCAGCCGCGTGCGAAGGCGCACTCCGAGATGGCGCTCGTCGCCTCGCTTGTGTCAGCGGAGAGGCGGACGTCCGACGGTCCGTCGGGGATGGTCTTCGGACAGTACGGGGGGATCCGCGGCGCCACCACCCGGATCGAGGCGATCGCCTATCCGGCCGACTTCCGCGGCCTCGCCGATCTCACCGCAGCGGTGCCGCTGACCGACAGCAGGGCCCTGTTCGGCTCCGACATCGGCACGACGGCCGCGGTGCCCCGGATGCGGTCACTCCGGACGGTGTGGTTCCTGCTCGACACCGGTTCGACCCCGAAGACCGTGGTCCCGGCCGCAGCTATGAAGGCGGCCGGCCTCACGCAGACCGGCACGTTCCGCACCAACGGCTACGTGCTGCTGCGCTTCAGTCGAGTCCGTGACGACGGGCAGGGGCGGCTGTCCACGCTTGGTGGTCACCCGGCCGCCGCCTCCCTGCCGCCAGCCCGATCAACCACCCATCCGACTCGCGCTGCGGCCGGACGTTGACCAGTGCGTTGCGGCCCGCGTGGTCGGCCTGGTCGAGCGTGGCTCGCGCGGCATCCGCGCGCGGGGCTTCTCGGAAGCTCGGGCTGCGCGGCGCCGTCCGCGAGCTGTCGAAGCTGGAAGAGCGATCAGCCCGATCAGGGCCGCGAGATCCGCAGCGTCGGATGCGATCTGCCGGAACATCACACGCTTTCCCCGCTCGGTGGCGAGAACCCCGTCGTTGCACCCCTTGTCGGCTGCGACAAGTCCGGCGAGGGGGTCTTGGTCGATTTGCCCCGTGGCGGCCTGCTCCGTCGCCCGGCGACGTAGGAGAACCACCTCTGCTGGGCTTGCGTTCGTCGGAGTAGGAGGAGTTGGAGGAGCGCCCAGGCGAGGAGCGCGAGCTCGAGCAGGTCTCGAAGATCGAGCACCGCAAGGAGTGCGGGATCCGCTCTCAGTACGAGCGGGTAGGCGGTCGGATAGATCACCTGCGTCAGCAGAGCGGTGGCGGGCACGGCGACCGCCGGGAACCACCACTGCCGACCCATGGTGATGAGGCCGAGCACGACGGGTGCGACGTACCAGGTGATGTATTGGGGTGAGCCGACCTTGTTCAGGGCGATGACCGCTGAGAGCAGGCTCATGGCGGTGAGGGCGAGAACGTGGTCGGAGGGGGCACCGCGTAGGCCTCCTCGAACGGCGAGGCCGAGGATGATGAGTACCCCAGCGGCGAGGATCGGTGTGGCGATGATCGCGGCGATGTGGGTTCCCGATGCGGCGACCTGCTCGGTGAGCAGCGTCTTGTCGAAGTAGATGCGCGCGCCGTGCTGCCCGGTCGCGACGCTCCACAGGAAGGGCGCGGCGGCTGGGGCTTCGATCTGCAGGCCGCGGGAGGACTGGGTGCCGATGAACGAGAACAGCGTGCCGCCGCTCGCGCCGAGCGCGACGGCCGATCCGATCACGACTGTGCAGGTGCCTGCGGCCGCTCCGAGGACGGCGAGCCGGCGCCGCCCGGCGACAAGGAGGGCGATGACCAGCAGGGCGGGCCAGACCTTGATCCAGGCGCCGAGCGTGAACAGTACGGCGGCGAGTGCCGGCCGGCTTCGGATGAGCAGGACGCCCCCGACGGTGAACGGGAGGACGACCTCATCGATGCGGGCATGCGTGACCGGCCCGAGCAGCAGCACGACGAGCAGGAACCACCAGCCGAGAGCGAGGTCCCGTCTGGCGAGCAGCACGACGACGACCGCGTCGCTGGCAGTGGTGATCGCTACCCACACCACGAGATAGGCAGCGCTTCCGAACACGCCGGCGAGCAGGATCGGCGGCGACGCCAGCACGGGATACACCCACGGATGTGTGATGCCGAGAAGATCCCCCGTCACGAAGCAGTGCGCAGCCCAGCCGCTGTAGGTGCGGACATCACCCAGCCCGTGGAGCTGGAGGGCCCGCCATCCCACCACCGCCTGCACGACGAAGAACGCGACCCCTAACGCGTACCGGTTTCCGATCAGCCGGCGCAGCGGCGCGTCGTCAGGCATCAACGAGACGGCGGAGACCACGCTGCAGGGCGAGCTGCCGAGCCCGAAGACCCACGAGCAGTCCCAGCGCGTGACGGAAGGCGCTCCCGTCCACGACCATCGGCACGCCGCCCGGGAGAAGCAACGTCAGCAGCCGTCGTCGCGGCACGAAGGCGTGCACGATGTGCCGGCGGTCAAGCAGGTGCTGCACGGCGTCGTCCCGGTAGGCGTGCCGCGCGCGCCATTGCATGCAGTACGCGATGGTGGCCACGATGCGCTGTAGGGCGGGGACGCCGAGTCCGGGCGGAGGGACGAGGTCGAACCCTCGGTCGACGGCGAGCTTCGGCACGGTGAGATCGATCAGCAGGAGTGGGATGCGGTTGCTGTCCTCGAAGCGGGGGAGGGACGCCAGGACCTCGCGGGTGCCCGTGCATGCGACCGGGATGTTCCAGTACCGGGCGGCTGTGACGATGCCTGTCGAGAAGCAACCGAGGACCAGCGCGGGCCGCCGGCGTTCGTAGAGCACCTCGGCGGGGAGCGGATCCGTCTCGACCTCGAACCCGATGCCGCGCCTCTCGGCGTGGCGCCGGAGCGCCTCCGTGTACGACGGTGGGGCGCTCGGATGCGGCTTGTAGAGGACGAGTCCGATCTTGCAGGCGGCGGCGGCGTCGATGCAGCGTCGGTAGAGGTCGGCCTCCTCCTCGGCGGAGGAGAGGCCGAGGTCGGCGAGGTACTGCCCGAGTACCAGTGCGTACGGCTCGACGATCGTCTGCGGCGACCCGGAGAGCTCCGCGACGACTGCCCGGAACGCTGTCGGATCGATGACCTCGGCCTGGACCCCGTACTCGCTGAGCAGGATCGGTTCGAGCCCTTCGACCAGGTCGAGATGGAGCAGGCGCTGCAGCCGGGCCCAGGCTTGATGGGGGAGTGGGTCGCGGGTCGGCCCGTAGCTCATCAAGCCCTCGGCATAGACGGTGACGGGGGACTCGGCGAACACGTTGAGGATGGTCCGGGCCGGTGGTGTCTGGATCGACTCGAGGACGAGCTCGATCAGATGGTCGTCGGGGATGCCGAGCTCACGGCGGAACGCTCGCTCGAAGAGCGGGAGCTCGTCCGGTGGGGGCCGGAACCCCTTCGGATGGAGGGGGAAGATCAGGTCGTTGAACGAGGCCACCGAGTCGAACCGGGACAGCAGCGGAGCGATGGCGAGGTCGTCCTCCAGGCGCCCGGCGACCTCGGGAACCGCCGAGTTCGACGAGGTGAGCAGGATCCGCCGTTCGGCCGGAGGGAAGGCCCCCGAGTCCAGCGCCGCGGCGAGCACCATCAGCTGGTACGACGCCGACGCCTCGAAGATCTGCGTGACCGGGCTCATGCGAGGGTCGAGAGGACACGGGCGCGGGCCGGATCCATCGACCGGATCGACTCGGCCACGAGGTCGGGCGGCAGCGCGCCGATGGTCTGACGTGCGCGGCGCCGGAAGGTGCGGTGCACGCCGCGGTGCAGGCGTGCGCGGCTCGTCTCGTGGTGCGCGATGAGCCCGAGGTAGGAGCGCACGAACTTCGCCTCGAAACGTTCGAAGTGCTCGCTCGCCGTCAACTCCTCGCCGATCGCGTCGAAGGAGTCGAAGAAGTGGAGCTGGCGCTCGTCGCCGATGGTGGTCAAGGAGCCGGCGACGTCACGCCGGTAGAAGTACCCCAGCAGCCCGACGACCGCGTAGCTCCTCGCCCAGAGATGCAGGCGCCAGGCCATCAGCCGGTCCTCGGCCGTCTTCAGCCTCGGGTCGACCGTCAGCAGTCCCTCGTCGCGGAGTCGGACGTCGTACACGGCGGACCAGGCGTACGGGTAGTCGACCATCGTCGTCCGCTCCGGCTGCGTCCCGATCCCGTCGTGCGGGTCCAGGCGACGGCCGCGGCGGGTCTCCGGCGCCCGGTGGGTGCTCCTCCTCGTCCCGGAGGTCTGCACGTGGTCGACACGGACGAAGTCCACGCCCAGCTCCTCGATCGAATCCGCGAGGCGCGGGAGGTACCCCGGCGTGTACCAGTCGTCGGCGTCGAGGTACGTGACGTACCGGCCCTTCGCCGCCGCGGTGCCGACGTTCCTGGCACCGGCGAGACCCAGTGCGGAGGGGTTGGTGATCACTACCGTCCGCCCGAGGCCAGGATCGAATCGGTTCAGGATCTCGGCCGTGTCGTCCCTGGAGCCGTCGTCCACAAGGATCCATTCGATGTCGCCCGCGGCGTTCGCGCGCATCGCCGCCGTCGTCGCAGGGAGGAACCGGGCGGCGTCGTGGCACGGCACGACCACGGACAGGCGCACCGCAGTGTCGCCTCTCAGCGAGCCGTCAGCCATCGACACGGCGCAGCTTCGACAGCGGAGCGAGCTCGCCGGGGAAGACCCGCTTGACGCCGTCGCCGCGGGCGGTACCGATGATCCGGATGTCGCGGACGAGGCTCATCAGGCCGTGCGGCTCGAGTGAAGCGGCGTGGTCGCTGCCCCACATGGCGCGATCGAGCGTGATGTGCCGCTCGACGGCGACGGCGCCCATGGCGACCGCTGCGATCGAGATCTGCAGCCCCGGCTCGTGACCGGAGTACCCGACGGGCACGTCGTAGCGCTCCTTCAAGGTGTCGATCATGAGGAGGTTCGCCTCCTGAGGCGGCAGCGGATAGGTCGACGTCGCGTGCAGCATCAGCAGGCGGTCGGTGCCGAGGATCTCCACCGCCGCGTCGATCTGCTCGAGCGTCGACATGCCGGTCGACAGGATCACCGGCTTGCCGGTGGCGGCGAGCCGCCGCAGCAGCCCCTTGTCGGTGACCGACGCGGAGGCGACCTTGTGGGCGATGACGTGCATCAGCTCGAGGAAGTCCACCGCGGGCTCGTCCCATGGGGAGGCGAACCAGTCCAGCCCACGGCTGTCGGCGTAGGCGGCGATCTCCGCGTACTGCTCCTGCTCGAACTCGACCCGGTAGCGGTACTCGAGATACGTCATGGTGCCCCACGGCGTCTCACGAGGGACCTCCTTCATGTGCTCCGGGGTCGAGATGGCGGGGGTGCGCTTCTGGAACTTCACCGCCTGCACGCCGGCCACCGCGGCGACGTCGATCAGCTTCTTCGCGATCTCGACATCACCGTTGTGGTTGAGGCCGATCTCGCCGATCACGTAGACGGGCTCGCCGTCTCCGACGGTGTGCCGCCCGATCTGAACCGTGTTCGTCATGCCTTCGTGCTCCTTTCTTCGTGTGCGGACAGGACGAGCTCCGCCACTTCTCGGACGGCCCCGTGGCCGCCGGGTCTGGTGAGGACGAGCCGTGCCGCTGCGCGCACCGCCGCGTGCGCATCCGCGACCGCGATCGGCCAGCCCACGATCCCGAGCGCCGGGAGGTCGTTGACGTCGTTGCCGACGTACGCCACCCTCGCCAGGTCGATGCCCGCTTCGGCGCACCACCGCTCGACGGCGGCGGCCTTGTCCTCGACGCCGTGCAGCACCGGGATCCGGAGCTTCGCCGCCCGTGCGGCGACGACGCCGTCGCGCTCCTTCGAGACGATGAGCACGGGGATGCCTGCCGCCAGCAGCCGCTCGACGCCCATGCCGTCCGAGCGGCTCACTCGCACGGATTCGACCCCGTCGGTGGTGACGCCCGCCGTGTCGTCGGTGTGCACCCCGTCGAAGTCGGTGATCAGGGCGTCGACGTCGACGCCCTCGACCGTCGGATCGAGGAGCGGCGCGAGCCTCCGGGCCAGCTCGAGCTGCTCGATCGCATCGATCTCGAGCGCGCGGGACTCGCTCACCGGCTCGAGCACGGTCCGGCCGAAGAAGCGGTGTCGGTGCTGCCGGAACAGGTCCGTGCGCAGCACGTAGAAGGCGCCGGTCTCCTGGTAGTGAGGCTCCCGGTCCTGCCGGCGCGGCCGGTAGGCGGCGTCATGGTTCACCGCGGCCGCGGCGCCGTGCCCATCGACCCGCCACAGGAACGCGTACGTCTCGAACGCCGCGAGCACGCTGTCGGCGGCGCCGCTGAGCACACGGTCGGCCGCGCGGCGGAGGGCGGCCGGCTCGAGGAAGGGCGACGTCGCCTGCAGGAACGCGACGGCGCGCGGCACGACTCCCTCGGACTCGATCACATCGAGTGCGTGGAGCAGCGCGGCTTCGGAGGACGCGGTGTCGCCTGCGAGCTCGGCGGGGCGCTCGATGATCCTCGCCCCTGCCGCGGTGGCGGCCGCACCGATCGCGGCGTCGTCGGTCGAGACGCGCACGTCCTCGATGCCGGCGGCCAGCGCGGCAGCCACCGCTCTGGCCACGAGCGGGACGCCACCGATCCGTGCGATGTTCTTGCCGGGGACGCCTTTCGAGCCTCCCCGAGCCGGGATCAGGGCGACGATCTCGGGTGCGCGCAGCGCGTTCATCCGTTCTCCGTCCCGTCACGCGACGTTCCCCGACGCGTCGTCCGGGTCACCGCGTCGCGCGCGTGTCGGAGGCCGGCACGGGCCTCGAGCGCCGTGATCCGGTGCTCGTAGAAGGCGACCGCGGCGAGCCGCACGGCCTCGACGGACGGTGCGGGCCGGGCCTCGCCGGGAACGGCTTCGGTGAGTGCGGCGACGTGAGCGGCGATCAGGGCGTGATCGCGTTCGAGCTCCGCGACCCGGTTGCGTAGCGCCCGCACCTCGTCGGCCAGGGCGGCGGCCCCACGGATGCCGAGCACGCCGGCCTCCACGGCACGGGTGATGCGCGGACGCCGCTTGCGGAGAACGTTCCAGCGCCCCCGCGCCCATCGCTCGGCATCCCCGGTCACGGGGCCACCTCGAGCCAGCCGTCGTCGCGCCACGAGGTGAGCAGTGCGCCCTCGCGTGCCGGTCGGTGCTCCGGGGTGAGCGTCATCGCGGGTCCCCAGTGGTGTGCGAGCGGCGCGGCATCCCGTGGATCGCGATCCAGCAGGCTGGTGCCGGTGAGCAGGATCCGTGCATGCGGGAACAGTCGGTGCGCGAGGTGAACGGCGAGTGTCCCCGTCGTGGGCCAGGAAGGGCTCCGGCGGCCGTAGCCGAGCAGGGCGCGTAACCGGTCGGTGAACTCCCGATTGCCGATCGGGACGAGCTCGAGATCCCGCGGCCACCACGGCGGCACGGTCTCGGGCTCCCAGTGATCCCGGCCGGGCTCGGCGAGCAGGTAGAGCCGTCCCCGGTAGCCGGCGAAGGTCGCCGGACCCGCCACCAGGCCTCGATGGAGCACCACAACGTCGGTCCTCCGGCCGACGGCCGGAACGTCGTCGTCGACCGCGAAGGTGGTCATCCGCACCACGAGATCGCTGCTGTCGATCCGCTCCGCGCGGTCGGCGGAGGTTGCCAGGGGAGCGTTGCCGACCACCGCGACACGGCCCGGCTCACGGCCGTCCGTCCGGGCGAGCAGCAGGGCGCGCAGCATCCCGGTCTGGTCCGAGAACGGCGAGGCGGCGGTCATGGCGCGGATCGTAGGGGGCGCCGATGGCCTGCTGGCATCCGGGCCGGAACCGAGGGCAGCGAGGGGTACGGCTTCGTCAACGGATGTTCACCTGCTGGTCGCGGCGGATGCGCCGACCGGACCGGATCCGGCACACCGGGCGCCTTTAGCGTCGAAGGCGATGGATCTCGATCGTTCGCTCACGACCTCTCCGCCGGTGCCTCGCACCGGGCTGTGGCAGCGCGTCCACGACGTCGTCGGCCCGCTCGCGGATCGCCGCGTACCGCCATCGCTGTACCTGACTGGCGGCCTGCCCGGCGCCGTGCGCGCGACTCGTTCCGGCCGGCGACACGATCTCGTCGTGCCGGCCGGCAGCACCGCCGACCTCGGCAGCTACTTCAACGCCTTCCCTGCCGCCTACTGGGCGGCAGGGGCCGGGTCGGCGCGGGTCCGACTCGGGATCGAGGTGGACGGCGCCGCCGTGCTCACCGTGCGCCGCACGGTCGACGGAGTCCCGTCGGTCGTCGACTCGCTGCTGCTCGAGGCCGGTGAGCCAGGTGTGGTCGATGTGCCGATCGCGGCGTGCTCACCGGGAGGGATGGTCTGGTTCGACCTGCAGGCGGGCTCGCAGCAGGTACGGATCGTCGATGCGGCCTGGTATGTGGCGGAGCAGCCGAAGCGCGCTCCCGGACTCGTCGTCGGCATGCCGACCATGGGTCGCTCGGACGCCGTCGCGCTCAACGTGCGGCGCATCGCCGCCGCGCGCGCCCTCGTGGATGTGCTGCGTCGCGTCCTCGTCGTCGATCAGGGACCGATGCCGCTCGACGCGACCGGCGCGTGTGCCGCGCTTCCGGCCCTGCTCCGGGTGTTCCGTCAGCCCAACGTCGGAGGTTCTGGCGGCTACTCCCGAGTGATGCATGAGGCTGCAGCCGAACTGGACGCGGGCTTCGTCACCCTGCTCGACGACGACATCGAGCTGGAACCGGCGTCCCTCCTCCGCGCCTACGAGTTCGGCCTGCGGACCACGGCGAGCTCGATCGTCGGGCTCCAGATGTTCGACACCACCGCACCGTCGGTGCTCGAGGTCGGCGCCGAGCGCGTGGAGCGGCGCAGCTTCTGGTGGCACGCCACCGACGCGGCGCTGCCCCGATCGGACCTCGGTGCCGTCCGGGCCGTGGATCAGCCGGGGCTGCGTCACCGGAGCGAGGCCGATTTCGCGGGCTGGTGGGCCTGCCAGATCCCCGTTGAGACCGTCCGGCGAATTGGCTACGCGATGCCGTTCTTCCTCAAGTGGGACGACGCGGACTACGGTCTCCGCGCCGCCGCGGCGGGCATCCCGACGGTCAGCCTGCCGGGGGCCGCGGTGTGGCACGAGACCTGGCGCACCAAGGACGACTTCCGATCGTGGCCGGCGTTCTTCCACGCCCGCAACCGGGTGATCACCGCGTTGCTGCACGGCGACCGGGGCACCCGGACCGGCGTGCTCGGGGCGAGCTTCGCGCTCGACCTCAAGCAGGCGCTCGCGATGCAGCACTACGCGGTTCGCTGTCGCCACGACGGGCTGCTCGCTGTGCTCGCCGGCCCCGCCGCGCTCGGGCCCGCCCTCACGAGCGCGCTTCCCGAGCTGCTCGCCCTCGCTGCAGACGCCCCCGAGCAGCGCCGCCATCGTCCCGACGAGCTGCCGGCGGTGCCGTACGCCCCGATCACGGGCCTCACGCCGGTCGCGGCTCCCCGCGGTCCCGCCCTCGCGGTGTGGGCCGCGATCGCGACGGCACGGCACCTGCTGGTGCCCCCCGTCGTGGACGGTGGGCCCGACACGCGGCTCTCGCCCGAGCGCGGCACGTGGTGGGTGGTCCCGCACCACGACAGCGTGCTCGTGCCGACGGGTGACCGGGCCGCGTACTACTGGCATCGCCGCGACCGGCGTCGGTTCGCGACGGCACTTGGCGCGAGCATCCGCATCCACGTCCGGCTGTGGCTCCGGTGGGGTCGGCTCGCCCGCGACTACCGCCGCGCCGCGCCTTCACTGGTCTCGGCAGCCGCGTGGCTGCCGCATTTCGGCGAGGGCTCCGACTGAGGTTCGAAGCGCCCCCGCCGTCGCGCGACGCTCTTGCGGGTGTCACCCGACGAGGAGAGGTCACGCATCCGCGCCTCGGGTAGGGGAGCGGAGGCCGGGGATATCCGGTCGGTGGCACGTGCGGTCCCGCATGCGGTGCAGCGGATGCTCGGCCACGCCTCCGCCGCGATGACGCTCGACACCGACGCGGACCTCTTCGACGATGACCTGGACGCCGTTTCAGCACGCCTCGAGGACGTCAGGGCCACAAACTTGTGGGGGATTCTGCGTCGGGCAGCGACGAAGACCCCCGGAAGCAAGCGGATCTCAGGGGTCGAAGGTAGCGGAGGGTGGGGGATTCGAACCCGAAGAGGCCCCTTGGAATACTGCCTTGACCAGGCAAAAAGCCCGAAGACATGCGGATCTTGGACTGCCTCGGATGACTCGGGCGCACGCGGTTTCTCTGCGGTTGTGGAGTTTCTGTGGGGGCTGAGCGGGCTGAAGGGTCGCCAGTGATGCGGCCTTCGCGCAGGACGCTTCCGGCTCGCTCGCCTGATGGTCAAGACTGCATGCGTTTTGCTAGCATCGGCGCGGAAGGGGAGAAACGTGACTGTTTTGACTGTTCGCAATCTGGATGACGAGACCCGCGCCGGCCTCAAGGAGCTGGGTGTCGAGCACGGCCGCTCGATGGAGGCGGAAGCGCGCGCCATCCTCGCCCACGCTGTTCGCGCCCGTCAGAAGCCGTCGGGCGGGACGGGACTGGGCAGCCGGATCCACGAGCTGTTCGCTGACCTCGACTGGCCAGGCGTCGAACGGCACGAGCAGCGTGCTCGAGCGGCTTCGTTCGAGCAGTCGTGATCGTCCTCGACACCAACGTGGTGTCGGAAGTGATGCGGCCCGTGCCCGACCCCGCCGTCCTCGAGTGGATGAACGCCCAGCAGGCCGGTGAGCTGTACCTGACCTCGATGACGACCGCGGAGCTGCTCTACGGCGTCGCTCGCCTGCCCTCAGGGAGACGGCGTGAGGACCTTGCGGAGAAGGTCGGGCGGCTCGTCGACGAGCTGTTCGAGGGGCGGATCCTTCCATTCGACTCCGCCGCCTCGATCGACTCCGCGCGCATCGCGAGTGCCAGGGAGCGCGCCGGCAACCCGATCGGCTCGGCCGACGCGGTCATCGCTGCGACGGCTTCATCTGCAGGTGCCGATCTCCTCGCGACTCGGAACGTGAGCGACTTCTCCGGCACCGGGCTGTCCGTGGTCAACCCGTGGAGTGCCTGAGGGGCACGGTCCTCACGTGCAAGCATCCATCGACGAAGCGGGGAGAAGGTCGAACCCCGTCCGTCTGTTTCAAGGAAGTGCCTCTCCCTGACGGACGTCGAAGGCCCGGACGAGCTGCCGCCCCTCGAGTGCCGGGTGTCCGGGGACATTTCTCTCTCACTCACGCCGGACGGGGGGATGTGCGGCGGTATCAGCGAAGCGGGAAGATCCCGATGGGCGTTCCACCCAAGCGCCTCACCTTCGCAGCTGCCAGCACGCGTTCGGGGCCGGATAGACGAACCGGCGGTAGGAGGCTCGCGGCTTCTTCCACGGCTCGACCCGCGCGACGCCGGCGTCACGGAAGATCCGCGACAGCGCCGCCGTCCACGGAACCGGCTCCAGGCGGACGGACCGCATCTTCTCGTGAACGCTGATCGGCCCGTCATCCAGACCCGAGGCCTGCGAGGCCGCCCGGACCCGCAGCGCTTGCCGTTTGATCTCGTCGGCGAGGCGGTCCGACTCAGGTCACGACCGGAGGGGCAGCGGCTACCTCGACGTGATCAACGGGGCAACCGGAGTGCTCCCGTCGAAGTACACCTACACGAGCGGCGGCTATCCGGTAGTCGACCTCTCGATCTCGACGGTTGAGCTGCACCGCCGATCGGCCAGCACTACGACCTACGCAACCACAGGTTGGCTGCCGCATGGCGCTCAGGCTGTGAACGGCGCGACGCACAAGGTGTACTCAGCGGATCAGTCGAACGTCTACATCACGACCCGCACCGGGTGAGGGTTGCGCTGGGCACGCGCAGACGCGTCAGCTACGAGTTGGCCGATCCATTCGAGACGGCCGGGCCGGCGGTAGTCGCGCATACGCGCAGGCCAGAGGTCCGGCCGCTCCGACACGTCCACCCCGTCCGCGTGGACGGTGAGCAGGGGTGGCCGCATCCCGGCGTCGATGCACGCCTGGCAGACCGTGAGGGTCTCCCGAAGCTGGTGGGCGTGTACGACTCACGCCGGTCCACTGCCAGTCAGGAGAGCACGTTGAAGCGGTCGCTGTCGTTGTCGTCTCCGGTGAGGTCGAGGAACGAGTGGGTGTTGGAGATGTGCTGGCACTGCTGGGGGAGGGCTGGGGCGGTGCAGAATGCGGAGTCGGTGTCTAAGGAGCCGTTCTGCTCAGCGGTGATGCCGGCGTGGCCGACGATCTGCGTACCGGGGGTGCCGTGGGCGAGTAGATCGGTGGACAGGACCGCGACTATTCCGGCCGGTGGGACGGTTCCGAGGATGGTGAAGGTGATGGTCGTGTAGTTGTCGGCCGTCGCGGCTTGGCCGGGCGGCCTGGGGCCCTTGGCCGGAGTGACTTTCACATCTGACAGGCCGGTTACCTGGGGTGAGGAGCCGCTGCGCAGGATCCGCAGGGTCTTGTGTTCTTCCCCCCAGGGGAGCTGCATGACGCCTTTGATGCCAGAGACAGAGGTCAGGCCGGAGTTGGCGATGTAGAGGGTTTGTGCCACGGTTTGGCCGATGTGGCAGCTGACCCCGTTCGCCGTGGTGTTGCAGCCCTGGGCCTCGTCATCGGTGAAACGTGCGGTGAGATCGACGGGGTGCGCCTTGGTGAGGTCGGGCGGGTAGCCGGTGTAGCGCGTGGAGTGGATGGTGATCACGTGCTGGCCGGCGTCGGGGATGAGACCAACGTCGAACTGGTGGGCTGCCTTGCCCGTGACGGGTGGCGAGTAGATCCATTCGGGGCCAGCGCGGACGTTGTCACCCGGGCCGCCGGAGGGGCAGGTCAGCCCGGGGCACTGGGTTCGGAACCACCCAGTGCGGAAGAGGACACGGAACGCGTACTTGTGCCGCGGGGTCAGTGTGTAGTGCCCCTGCGAATCGGTGCACGTTGATGCGCTCTTCTCCGTCGCGGGGGTCTCGGAGTCTGCGCTGCTGGACAGGTACACCGGGATGCCGGCCAGTCCCGGCTCGCCCGGGTCCTGGCGGCCGTTTTGGTTCTTGTCGTAATACACGGTGCCGGTCACGGGCCGACCGGTGGCGGTCGTGGCGGAATTCGTAGGGCATGACGCGGCCACCAGTGCAACCCCGCTGGTGGGGACAGCCACCGGGGACTGCTCCACGCTGCCGGATGGCGTGCCCGTCGGTGCGGGCGTGGCGGGGGCCGCGCAGCCACTCAACACAAGGAGCAGCAAGGAAGTCGCGCTCACGACAATGGACGACTTCGTCGCGTTCCGCGCCTTTGAGGGGGTCTTTCGGTACGTCACGGGGCCTTCTGCCGACCGTAGAAACGTTCCTGACCTGCCCGTCGAGATGTGGACGGGTCCGACTTTCTGGTTGAACCGCGGGCCCGCTGCGTCGTAGGTGATGCCTTTGCCGAGGCGGACGCGGAAACGCATGACGGAGAACCTAGTCCGATGCCGAGACGCTCCGCAGGGTGACACCATCTCCTGCCCGGTCGCCCGCAACGGTCGGACTGAGACCGACAGCCTGTTGCTCGGGCTAGCGAGCCAGATCGCCCTCACCGAGAACGACGACGCTGGGCTCGAAGCCGTGGGAGTGGCTGACGTCGACGAGGTCCTGCGGGACCTGAAGGCGCGCGCGGACTGCATCACCCTTCGCGCGGCGGAATCCTCACCGAGCCCGAAGAGGGCCCTTCGAACACCGACCCGATCGGGCAAAGGGAGCGGAGGATGGGGGATTCGAACCCCCGAGGGCTTTCACCCAACACGCTTTCCAAGCGTGCGCCATAGGCCACTAGGCGAATCCTCCGGTGCCCCGCGCAAGCAGGGCCAGAGCATCATACCGGCCGCGGGACGCCGACACCCACCCCCGGCGGGTCGCCCGCCCGCCGCGTCGCCTCGTACACTGGACGCCGGCTCCCCGCGTGGCGCCATCCAGGCCAACTCCCCCAGGGCGGAAACGCAGCAAGGGCAACCGGGCT